>JADFUR010000068.1 GCA_015222055.1 Bacteroidota bacterium
GTAAAACCTTAACCTCATTGGAAAGCTCTACTTCTTGCTTGCCTGTATGCTTTTCTTTTCTTCGTTTTTCTTTTTCTCTCCAACTTGGTAAACGACCTTGATATTTTAATACCCAATCGCAAATACTTCGTGATGGAACTCCATACTTTTTTTCAAGAGCTCGATAACTGATATTGCCCGTTAAATATTCGGCAACAATTTCTTCTCTGGTTACTTCTTTTTTGTCCATAATTGTGCGGTTAAATTTACAAATTTATTGTAAACTTATTTTAGGACAAGACACGGTTCTATTAATCTAATGCGGAATGCATGAAAAATAAATAGCTAATAATTAAGGTATATCCGTACCATTGCTTATAAGTCCCTTGGTACAGGTGTATTCGCTTTTACTTATTAATTCTTATGATAAGCTCAAGAGAGGATGCTTGTGCTAGTTGTGCACTTGTTTAACAGGCGTAGAACGGTTCTATTAATCTAATGCGGAATGCATGAAAAATAAATAGCTAATAATTAAGTATGTCCGTACTACGGCTTATACGAATTTAAATAAACAAATATGAGAAATAAGAATATGTTTTTTATTAAACAAGGGGATTAGAGACTAATTGTAATAGATGTTAGCTTACTAGAGGTTTAAGCTATTTGTTAAATTTTATTCTGAAAATAATATTTGTTATATGTACTTTTTCAACGTTGTTAATAATTTTTTTATTTTAATAGGTTTGGTGAGGTAATCATCGCAACCGGCTTCGTCACTCTTTTTTCTTTCATCAGTTAATGCATAAGCAGTTTGAGCAATAATAGGAATTTTTGTATTCGCTTGTTTTATAATAGAGGTGGCTTCATAACCATTCAAAACGGGCATTTTAAGATCCATAAGCACTATATTTATATTTTTTGTACTATTGAATAGGTCAACTGCTTCTTGTCCATTTTTAGCCCATAATACTTTAGCATTGGTTATTTTTAGAACTTCATTAAGATATTGAAAATTTGTTTGTTCATCTTCAGCAATCAAAATTGTTTTATTTTCCCAGTTATAATCGTCAATTTTCATTTTATTTCTATCTTTTTCAGAATTTATCTTAGTATCACCAATCGGAATATTGACAAAGAATGTTGTCCCTTTTTCGTCAGATTCAAACCAAACTTCCCCATTTAATAACCCGACAAATTTTTGTGCAATAGATAATCCTAATCCTGTTCCTCTTCTGTTTTTTATAAGAGATTCATCTTTCCAGAATTTTTTAAAAACATTTTTCTGTTTATCTTTTTTTATTCCAATTCCGGTATCTTTTACGAAAAAAATTATATTACCTTCTTTATATGAGCAACCTAATTCAATAGCCCCCTTCTCTGTAAATTTTATAGAATTGTCAACAAGTTTCGAAATAACTTGCTTCAAACGAAATTCATCTGTATTTATTAAAATGTTTTTACAATCTTTAATATTTAATTTTAATACAACATCTGAAATCTTATTTTTTAATTTATTACTATTATAAGAATAAACTTCTTTTAATATATCTTCAATGTTAGTGTCAGTTTTGTTTATTCTTATTTGATTAGTTTCAATTTTCGACAAATCAATAATATCATCAATTAGGAGAACTAAATCATTCCCACTAGTCGAGATTAGCTTAATATACTCCTCACGTTGGTCTGTTGTAAGATCAGGATCAGCTAGCAAGTCAGAAAATCCAACAATAGCATTCATCGGAGTTCTTACTTCGTGAGATAAATTTGCCAAAAAGCTTGTTTTAAGATTATCAGATTCTTCAGCCTTTTCCTTTGCAATAACAAGTTCTTTAGTTCGTTCAATTATTAATTGTTCTAGGTGATTTTTATATTTTTCAAGTTCGTTATTAGTGACTTTTTCATCAGTAATATCAGTAATTATTGACATTACTGATGTCGGCTTACCATTTTCATCTTTAATGATTGAAATTGAAAATCTAATTGGAAAAACACTTCCATCTTTTTTAATATATTCTTTTTCGAAATGTTTTTGTGTATTGTCTTTAAATAAATCATTTAAAATTTGCTCATTAAATTTACCCCAGTTGGAAGGGACTATTTCTTTATAACTAAGGTTTGTAATTTCACTTTTTTCATAACCCGTCATTTTCAAAAATGCATTATTCCATTGAATAATTAAACCTTTGAGGTCGAAAACAACAATACCATCTTGAGCATTTGAAATTAATGATTCAATAAATTTTTTTGCTTCACGTAATTTTTTTTCTGCATTTTTTCGTTCATCAATTTCATCTTCTAGCTTTTTATTCGTCTTAACTTTAAGTAAATACCGATTATAAATAAGAAATAGTAATACAACAATTACAATTATGCCAATAAAAAAAATATTATTAACAATTTTTTGTTTTAGAATTTTTGCTTGCTGTAATTCTTTATCTTTAGACAATAATTGAAGCTCCTTCTCTTTTGTCTCAATTTCTAATTTATTATAAAAGACTGCTATTTTTTTTTGAGTTTCGTAATTATATACTGTATCATATAAATCAATATACAGTTTTGAATATTTATAAGCATTTAAATAATCTCCAATTTTAGAATACAGTGTATACAATCCTTCATAATTATCAAGATAATTTTTTTTAATATTTATTTGTTTTGCCATATCCTGACTTTGATTATATGCTTTAATTGCTTTTTTATAATCACCTTCCTTTTTATAAAGCGAACATAAATTTCCATAAGTGTTTGCAAGACCATAAACATCATCAATTCCTTTTTTAATACTGATTGATTTATTAAAATAATCTACAGCCTTTTTATATTGTTTTTTTTCTATATAAACTAACCCAATATTGTTAAGATTTTTAGAAATTTCTTTTTTGTTTTTTAGCTTCTGTTGTATTGAAAGAGATTTTTTATAGTATTTTAATGCTTTATCGTAATCTTTTAAAGAATAATAAGTATTACCAATATTTTTTAAAGAAATTGCAATCCCTCTTTTATTATTGAATTGTTCTTTTATTTTTATCGATTTTTGATAAAATTCAATTGATTTATCATAATTTTTTAATTGATAGTTTATTTTACCAATATTAATATATAAATCAGCAATTGAGAAATTTTGTCTAAGCTGATTAAATAACTCTAAGGAATTCTTAAAATAATCGAAAGACTTACTGTAATTTCCTAAAAGATAATAAACGTTTCCAGTGCTGTTGAAATTGGAAGCTATGCCTAATTTATTATTTTTTGCTTTATTAATTATTAAAGCTTTATCAAAATAAATTAAAGCTTTGTCATAGTTTGCCAATTCAGTAAAAACATCTCCAAAATTGTTATAAAGAGAAGCTAATAGAAGGCTATCAGACTTAGGATTAAAAATTTTAAAGGCCTTGTTATAAAACTCTTGTGCTTTAATGTAATTGTTTTTATAATAATAAAATTCACCTATATAAGTTAATGTTTCAATTATTTTATTACTATCATTAAGTTCTTTATTTATTGATAATGAGAGATTAAAATAGTTTATCGCTTTATCTAATTCGGAATTGGTAAAACAAATTAAACCTAAATTATTATATGCTTTTGCTTCTTCTCTTTTGTTTTTATGTTCGAGTGAAAGTTTTAATGCTTTATTTCCATATTCAATGCTTTCTGATAGTGATTCACCACAAAGGGATTTAGAGAGATTATTTAGTAATTTAATTTTTTCAATATTATTAGAATTTTTTAATTCATTTCTTAAGCTGTCAATATTTTTTTGATTATTAGAAAAACAAACAGAATTTAGAAAAATAAAAAAAAACACACTGTATAATAAAGAAAGTTTAATCATTAAAAATTATTTAGAAATCATAAAAACAAATTTAAGTAATTTTATTTGTATTAAAAACAAAATAGCAATTCTTGTTTTTAAAAACAAATGGTAAGTAATAAAAAGAGCGGAAAACGGGATTCGGACCCGCGACCTTTAGCTTGGGAAGCTAATGCTCTACCAACTGAGCTATTTCCGCATTAATATTTCATAAAAGAGCCTCTCATGGGACTTGAACCCACGACCTGCTCATTACGAATGAGCTGCTCTACCAACTGAGCTAAAGAGGCAAGTCGTGTCAACGAACGTGTATGTTAAATATAATTACCTGATAATGAATAGAGTAAAAATTATAACAAAACAAATATGTATAACAATTCAAAATATTTGCTCTTTTACCCGATTTTTATTGAGTGCAAATTTAATAAATTTTGGCAATACCACTAACGACAAACCTATATTTTTTTGTAAAGATTTCATCACTTTTAGCTTAACGATACATCAACATCATGTTCAAATTACGAAACACCTTTATAATTACCGTTTTTTTGTTGATTGTAGACTGTAAATAAAATGAGCTTATCTCCTATTAATTATATTGTTAAAAAATACAAAATTGTAATGATTAATATCTTGTGGTATTTTTTTTAGCTAAATAACGCATGTTCGATTTGATTAAAATTTAAGTAAAAAAAATCAGAGTAAAATTTCTTTTATTTGTACGTTAAAAGCTAGTTTTTATAAGCATTTAGTCACATTTGACTACCCTTTTTGTATAAAAAAACTAAAGTGAGTGTGCTTTAATCAAGTTTTTTAATTAAATTTGGAATAACTTAATTAGATAAGTGATATAAGTCACTGTTTTGTTTAAGTGTTACCTGCAAGCATAAGGAACAACATCGTAAAAAAAAAAATTACAAAACAAAAATTATGTAACATTGACAACAACCAAAGCCTAAATCAGAAGTAGCATTGATGAAAATTAAAAAAATAAAATTATGACAAAAAAAATCACATCAATAATCATCGGGCTAATGCTTTTTAATCTATCTATTTTTGCCCAAACTGCACCATTTAAAATTCAAATTGAACCACTTAACATTACAGAACTTGGGGGACTTCAGGCTTATGCAATTGGTCAACACTATGGCAAGTGGCTTATTATTGGTGGACGACTTGATGGACTTCACCTCAGGCAACCATTTGCAGCATTTGATGTGGCAGGAAACAACAATCAGTTAATTGTAATTGACCCTGAGGCTCAGCAAAAGTGGACAGCACCACTTACTTCACTTTCTGTTGAATTACAAGAACAATTAAGCTCTACTAATATGGAATTTCATCAAGACGGTAAATATTTGTACATCATTGGCGGATATGGATATAATACTCAAACGGATTCAAGAAAAACTTTTTCGAACCTATGTGCAGTTGATGTTCCGGCTGTTATTGATGCTATTATTGGTACCACTTCATTTACTAGTTATTTTAGACAAATAAATGATGAGCAATTTGCTGTTACTGGTGGACATCTCAAAAAAATTAATAACACTTATTATTTAGTTGGCGGGAACAAATTTGACGGCAATTATAATGCATTTGGAAATCCAACTTATACACAAGTTTATACAGATGCAATTCGCAAATTTAATATCTCAGATGACGGAACAATAATTTTAATAACGCATTTGCCAACCATTACTGATGCAACAAACCTTCACCGACGAGATTATAATGCAGTCCCCCAAATTTTGCCGAACGGAGCAGAAGGGATTACGGCTTTCTCAGGCGTTTTTCAACCAACAGTTAATTTGCCATTTTTAAATTCTGTAACAATCGACAGTGTTAGCTATGCCGTGAACAACATTTTTCAACAATATTACAATCATTATCACTGTGCTGTTTTACCAATCTATTCAGCATCCAATAATGAAATGCATAATGTTTTTTTTGGTGGTATAGCACAATTTTATGATAGCTTAGGCATTATGGTGCAAGACGATAATGTTCCATTTGTGAAAACAATTGCACGTGTTACTAGAAATTCAACTGGAACATTGACAGAGTATAAATTACCAATTGAAATGCCATCGCTGCTTGGTGCGGGTTCGGAATTTATTCGGATTGAGAGTATTCCACATTATAAAAATGAAGTTTTGAAATTAGATAGTTTTTTGGATGATAGTACTTTGGTTGGTTATATTTATGGCGGAATAAGTAGCACCGCAGCTAATATTTTTTTCATAAACAATGGAACACAAAGCATTGCCAGTAGTCAAATATTTAAAGTTTATGTTATTAAAAACAACACTTTAGGTATTAATGACCTAAATGAAAAAAGTATTGGCACTTTAAAAATGAAGGTATATCCAAATCCTAATAGTGGAAGTTTTATTGTCAAATTTAACATCACTAAAGTTGGACAAACTAAAATATCATTGTTTAGTCTTGATGGAATAAAAATTGAAGAAAAAATATTGACAAACCTAAACATTGGCGAAAACAGATATCAGCATAAAATAAAAGACCTTAACAATAGCCGAATTTATATCTTGTCCATTGAAACGACTTATGAAAAAGCGATACGAAAAATAATAATTAAACCTTAAATCATAAATGCCAGCAAACAACATGCGGGATAGCAAGAAAGAGTTCTACATTTTTCAAAGAGTTTGTAGTCAGCTTCAATTTTTCGTGTAACTTGATAGAAATCAAGACTACATTTGGTGCAACTATTCATATGCCAACGTTATGCCCAAACGATTGAAAAAACAGAGCATATGAAGCTAAAACTAAATTCCATCAAACATTTTGTTAACGTGCCCTAATATTTATAAATTTGCCAGAGTAATAAAAAAAGTATCTAAAACAAAGCCTTTTTTGCTACACATTTGTATATCAAAAAAAATTAAGTTAGACTATTAGTTTATTTTTTTTTGATTAAATTTGGAATAACTTAATTATACAGTGTTACGAACAATTAAAATCAGCGGATTAACTTGAACTTTAAGGACTTCGACAAAAGTTCCATTATAATTACAATTAATGAAAGACAAACTAGTAGTTGGTATTAACAACCCACTATGATACTTTTTTTAACAAGAATTTTTACTTAAAAGATATAAATGAAACAGAAATTGATTTTAGTTTTTATTGCAATAATTATTGGCAGTATTAATATTGATGTTATTGCTCAAGAATTAAATATCATTGATGATAAATCGGAAACTATACTTCGTAGTACTTCCAACGAAGATAAGTCAGATTTATTTAATAAAGGATATAAACTTCATCTTGGATTAGGATATGGTGCTAGTACAACAGGAGCTATAAATGAGGAATTTATAAAATTTGACTTTATTAATAGCTATCAATTTAATAATAATGCATCACTGGGTTTTGGAGTAGGATTAAGACATTTTATAGACAAAAAAAACAATTATTCTAAAGTTTTTCCAATCTTTCTTGATTTAACAACAAATACATCTAATCGATTCCCAATTTATTTATCCGCACAATTTGGATTTATAGCTGAAACTGATTGTGTTTTGGAGTATCCCGGAATATATTTAAAAATTGGTATTGGTACTTATTTCAGATTATCAGATAAGTTAGCACTTAAAGTAGGTGTAAGTTATGATCATATGACAATTTATAGTTCATATTGGTCAAGTTGTGGATTTGGATACAATGATTTGATTTTTGGACATGAAGAGGTTAATGCAATTTCTTTTAATATAGGAATCTCGTTTAATTAAAAACTTCATATAACATGCGGTAAAAGAACTGAGCAGATGAAACTAAAAATAAAATAATGGATTTAAAAATAATTTTTGAATTCCTGATAGAACTACAGGTTAATAATAGCAGAGTTTGGTTTAAAAAAAATAATGATAGATATCAAAAAGCAAAATTGGAATTTGAGCAACTTATTGAAATATTAATTCCAAAAATAAAACAAATTGACAAAGATATTGAAGTCTCATCAGCAAAAGAATGTGTATTCAGAATTTTTAAAGATGTTAGATTTTCAAAAGACAAACAACCTTATAAAACAAATTTTGGTGCATATATAGCAAAAGGTGGAGGGAAAAGCCCAAATGCCGGATATTACGTTCATTTTGAACCTGATAATTCATTTATTGGTGGTGGCATTTATATGCCCGAACCGAAAATATTAAAATCTATAAGAACAGAAATATTTGAAAATACAAAGGATTATAAAGACATTATCAATAATAAGGAATTCAAAAAATATTTTTCTGAAATAGCTGGAGAAAAATTAAAATCGGCACCCAGAGGATTTTCAAAAGATTTTGTAGATATTGACTTGTTAAAAAACAAACATTATGCTGTAACTTATAGTGTAAATAACTCATTTTGGTATAAAAAAAATTTAATTGATAATATTTCAGATGTTTTTAAAAAACAGTATAAATTCAATCAATTTTTAAATAATGTTGTTAATAAAAAAGTAAACGATTAATAATATGCAACAGAAAATAAAATTTGGTAAATATCAAAACTCGAAAAAATCTAAATAAAATTTAATTATATCAGTGTTAGCAACAAGCTTAAACTCACAAGAACCTAAATAAAATAATATGGAAAAATGTACACTATTTCTAATTTGCATTTATTTTCTACTACCATTGAAAAGCTTTTCAATCTACGTTCAAGATTCAACAAACACGAAACATGAATTTTCAGTTTCATATGATATATCTTCGCTTAATCATATAAATTTGAATTACGCAAGAAAAATGTCACAAAAAAACTGGTTAAAATTTGGAGTTAATTTTAGCGGATCTTATGCATCCAATGAACCAATAATACAAACAATTTACCCTACATCAAATTTGAACATTGGGACAACATTATTAATTGGATTAGAACGCCATAAAACAATAAAATCTAACTTTGAATTCATTTCTGGCTTGAATATTAGATTAAATGCAGATTTCGTTTTTTCAAAAGTTGAAAACCCACTTTTTCCTGTCAGCAGGCAAAACACTACAACTTCCTATCTTAGTTATGGTTTAGGTGCTACATTTGGAATTTATTACAAAGTTTCTGAAAATTTCTCGATTGGGAGTTCTATAAATCCATTATTACTATATGCAAAAAATTCAATCGAACCATATAATACTAATTCATTTAATATTTATTTAACCGACATGTCTATTATCTGTTTAAGATATAAGTTATAACTAAAAACCTGTTGCTAACAACAAAATTTAAAATCAGAATCAAAATATTCGACTGCGTGGGGCTACAGTGTATTCTCCACTCCCATTTCGCATTCTACATACCCATAATTTATAAATAAGCCAATAGGATGTAATTCTAAATAACAAGCATATAATTTAATAATTTTTTCTTATATCTGACAGCTTTTGTATTTCATAAAAGTAATTTTTTTTTGAGAATGAAAGCATAATTTATTCGTGCTGATTAATACATAATTTATTGACTTTGGTTCGGAAAGTATTATAGAAAATTATTTTTGATTTTTTCCAATCCAGCTTTGCCTTAAAAGGCAATTGAATTAAGCACATTTGTTTCAATGCGTTTTACAAAAAAACCTAATTTTCAATAATAATAATACAGTGTTAGCCTGTTGGGACTGATTTATTTTCTTTTATAAAATCCTTAGTCATATCTCAATGACAAACTGCATGCTTATATTTTTCAAACATTACTTTATACTATAATAAATTGTATTTTTTCATCTTTGAATACAATGTAGTTCTGCAGATACCTAATTTATTGCTTGCTTTTGTTATATTCCCATCTAAATGTTTGAGACATGTTTTAATGGTTTGTTTTTCATTTTCTTCAAGTGTCATATAAAAGATTTCTTCATTGGCATTATCATTTATTTGTTTTTTTTGCTGGCAAGATTCTTGATTTTGAAAATATTCAATACCTGTAATTGAGTTGGTAATATTAAAACTGCTTTTACCATTAAAGTTTACTATATTTTCTACAAAATTTTCAAGCTCTCGTACATTTCCTGGCCAGTTATATTCGATTACTTTATTTAAAATATCTTGTGAAATTACAGGAATCGGTTTGTCTAGTTTTTGGGCTTTAATTTTCAAAAAATGATTAAAAAGACTTATCCGGTCATTTCCTCTTTCTCGTAATGGAGGGATAAGTATAGGTATTACACTGAGTCTATAAAAGAGGTCTTCGCGGAAAGTGCCTTTTTTTACTTCTTCGAATAGATTCTTTTTTGTAGCGGCAATTATCCTTACATCAACAGGGATATTCTTATTGCCTCCAATACGAGTTATATAGCCTTCCTGAAGAACTCTTAGTAAGGTAACTTGTAAGTCTAAAGGCATTTCTCCAATTTCGTCTAGTAAAATAGTTCCTCCGTTTGCAAGTTCAAATTTACCAACATGACCTCCTTTTTTTGAGCCGGTAAAGGCTCCCTCTGCGTAACCAAAGAGTTCGCTTTCAATAAGATTTTTTGGTAAAGCACCACAGTTTACAGCAATAAAAACGGAATTTCTTCTATAACTGGCATTGTGAATACTCTGAGCAATAAGTTCTTTTCCTGTCCCACTTTCACCCAATAATAGCACCGTAGAAGGTGAATTTGATATATTCTCAGCATATCTAATTACTTGAATAAAATTCGTGCTGTCGCCAATTATATCGTCAAATGTATAAAGAGCACTCATTACAGCATATTTGTTTACCAGATTAAAAATCTTTTGTATTCCTTTTAAAGACAAAACAATACCAATAATGGTATCCTTATTATCAACTATTGGATAGGCATTTAAATTATAAGATTTTTTAATACCTTTTAGTGAGATGGTCGTTTCCATATCTAAATAGTTTTCACCCTTTTGAAAGTGCTCTAATATGTCTCGCCATTGTGGAATGTATTTATCAATAGAGATATCTATGCTTTTTTCTTTTTCAAGATTAAGCATTGAGCAGGCCCAATTATTAAGTTTTTTTACCTTACCATCGATATCCAGCGACAAAATACCTGACGGATCAGCTTCAATAATTGATTCCATGTGTGATAAGGTTTCATTTAGTTTATATTGTGTTTGTTCGGCTTTTATTTGATTTTCGATTGCCATTACAGCTGCTATTACAAGCCCTAGCGTATGCGTATGCACCAAATGGCTCTCACCAGTTAAATTAAGGGTTCCTATAATTGTTCCTTCTTCATTGTGGATGGGAGCTGCCGAGCAGGTCCAACGATGATATGCAGAAAGAAAGTGCTCAGATGCTGTTACCTGAATGGCTTGATTTTCGCAAATTGCAGTTCCCATAGCATTAGTCCCGATAGACCTCTCGTTCATATAAGCACCAACAACCATATTAAGTCTTTCAGATTCTGTAATAATTTCAGAATCTCCTACAGAACTTATTATGCAACCTTCATAGTCGGTTAATAAAATAAAAAAACCCGAATTGGCAACTATTTTATAGATAATACCTATAAATGGGTTCGCTATTCTTAACAAATATTCATTGATAACAAGATTTGAAGAGACCTCTTTGCCTTTCAAAATTTTACTTGGAAATACCTGATTCTTTCTTATCCCATATTCCTCACTTCTCTTATGAGATTTTTTGATAATATTTTTTTGAATATTGATTTTTGAATTCATAGTTAATGAGGCTTTGGTCTTTTGTTTCTCTGTAATTTATAAACATTCTAAATAAAAATGATTGTCTAAATAAATCAAATTTACGGAAGTTGGTGTTCAAATATTCGACAGTGTCCAGAAATAGAACATAAAATTAATATAAATATGTTCATAAACCATACAATAATGTAACATTTTTTTTGATTACATATCTAACATCCTTCTACATGTCTTATTATATGCAACTTACATTATATGGCGGGATTCTTGCAAAGCAGATATTATAATTATGATTTTAAATAAACGTGTTTAAACTTAAAATAAAAAATTATGTATGGATACAGAGGGAAAATCTTAAGAATTAATCTAAGTAAAAAAAAATATGTTTTACAGATGCTAAATGAAGATGAAGCGATGAAGTACGTTGGTGGACGAGGTTTAGGTACTAAAATTATGTACGATGAAGTAGATCCTCTCATCGATCCATTTGACCCAGATAATAAAGTGATTATTGCCACAGGTCCAATAACTGGGACCCCAACACCTGCTGGTGGTCGGTATATGTTGATTACCAAATCACCACTAACAGGAACAATCGCTTGTTCTAATTCCGGTGGTTTCTGGGGGGCTGAATTAAAATTTGCTGGTTATGATGTTATTATCATTGAAGGAAAGTCTGAAAGTCCAGTGTATATTTCTATTGAAGATGATAAAATTGAGTTTAGAGATGCTACTCATGTGTGGGGTAAAACAACTATTGAAACAACTAATGCTTTATTGAAAGAAGTAGCGGCAAAATCTAAGGTGCTTTGTATTGGGCCTGCTGGAGAAAATTTATCTCGTATTGCCGGCGTAATGAATGATCTTGATAGAACTGCTGCTAGATCGGGTGTTGGTGCTGTTGTTGGTAGTAAAAACCTAAAAGCCATTGTGGTTAAAGGAAGCAGTAAACCTGAGGTTGCAAAACCTGATGATTTAAAAGAAGCCAGAAAAAAAGGAAGAGCAAAGATAAAAGAAAATGGGGTAACAGGTACAGGTTTGCCAACACACGGTAGTAATGTTTTGGTAAATATTATTAATGGCTCGGGTGCTTTGCCAACAAGAAATTTTCAGGAAGCATATTTTGATAGAGCGGAAGAGATTAGTGGCGAAACCATGACTGAAAAATATTTGCTTAGAAAAAAAGCTTGTTATGCTTGTCCTATTGCATGTGGTCGTCAAATAAAAGTTGATGATTTAGAGGTTGGAGGTCCTGAATTTGAAAGTGTATGGGCTTTTACAGCTGATTGCGGAGCTTCAGACTTGAAAGAGGCTATTAAAGCAAACCATTGGTGTAATGAAATGGGACTCGATACTATTTCTACTGGATCTACCATAGCAACAGCAATGGAACTTTATGAAAAAGGGATTATTAAAGATGATGAACTAAATGGACTAAGTTTAAAATTTGGTGATAGTAGCAGTATTGTTGAATGGGTAAAAAAAATAGGACGAGCAGAAGGAATATTGGGCAAGAAAATGGCTCAAGGTTCTTATCGATTTGCCGAATCATACGGATATCCCGAACTATCTATGTCAATAAAAAAACAGGAAATTCCTGCTTATGATCCACGTGGTATTCAAGGACAAGGATTGCAATATGCAACATCAAACAGGGGTGGTTGTCATGTGCGTGGTTACCTTATATCAGCTGAAATTCTTGGTCTGCCCGAAAAGCTTGATCAACATGAAATTAAGGGAAAACCAGAATGGGTAAAAATTTTTCAAGATCTTACAGCTTTTATCGATTCATGCGGAATGTGCTTATTTACTTCATTTGCTCTTAATTTGGATGATTATGCAGAGATGTATTCTGCAATAACAGGTAAATTATATACGGGAGCACAAATTCTTGAGCTAGGTGACCGTATTTGGAATCTTGAGAGATTGTGGAATCTGAAAGCAGGTATTGATCCTTCACAGGATAAATTACCGAAAAGACTGATGGAAGATGCTATTCCTGCTGGCCCTTCAAAAGGACATAAGAGCCGCCTTAACGAAATACTTCCGCTATATTATAAAGAAAGAGGATGGGATGAAAAAGGATTTCCTACTTCAGAAAAATTAAAATCTTTGGGTATTACTGCTTAAATAAACGGATAAAAAGATACCGACGTTTCCTTTTTTAACTTAGGAAGCGTCGGTTTTTTATATTAATTATTATTTTGATATTGATATAAAAATACCGTATTTAATTTCTTATACAATAATTAAACATACCTAATTGCAGGCTGATTGCAAGTTGAAAGCTCCTATTTATAGGCATTTAGTTGCATTTGACTAGCCTTTTTCGTATAAAAAAGATAAACTAAGCGTGCTTTTTTCAATTTTTATAAAAAGAATAAATTCCCTCAAATATTTTGTTAACTCTCCCGAAAATTTATAAATTTACCACAATGATATAAACTGTATATAGAACAAAGCCTTTTTTGTTACACACTTGTTATATAAAAAAAAATTAAGTTAGTCTCTTAGTTTAATTTTTTTTGATTAAGTTTGGAATAACTTAATTCTATAAGTGATATAAGACACACTAATGTGTTTTGTTTAAACGTTGTACGCAAGCCAAACAAACGACATGCTAAATTAAAAATAGATACTATGATATTAAAATATGGAATGAATCCATATCAGGATTATGCTGAAATTGTTGATAATTCAAATGCACTAACTTTATTGAATGGAAATCCTAGTGTTATAAATATATTGGATGCTTTGAATTCTTGGCAATTAGTTAAAAAAGTCAGCCAAACATTGAATACGGAATGCAGTGCCTCATTTAAACATGTAACACCTTCTGGTGTAGCAATTTCTAAGGAATTGGCGGATAATGAGAAACAGGCATATTTGATTAGGAAATCATTATCCAAAATAGCAACAGCCTATGCAAGAGCGAGAGGAACAGACAGACTAGCTTCATTTGGTGATTTTATATCTTTAAGTGATTGTGTTGATAAAGAAACTGCACTTTTAATAAAATCAGAAGTTTCAGATGGAATTATTGCACCTGAATTTAGTAATGAAGCATTAGAGATTTTGTGTGCGAAGAAAAAAGGGAATTATGTAATATTTCAAATAGATAAAGATTTTGAGCCTAAAGAAACTGAATCACGGGAGATATATGGGATTACTATAAAACAAAAGAGGAATAATTTAAAAGTTAGTGACAAAAATTTCTCAAATATAGCAACACAAAATAAAACAATCCCTGCAAACATTCTTTCAGACTTAAAACTTGGAATGCTTACCTTGAAATACACACAGTCTAATTCAATTTGCGTTGTTTCCAATGGTCATGTAATCGGTATCGGTTCTGGACAACAATCGAGAATTTTGTGTTCAAACTTAGCTTTAACTAAAGCAAATATTTGGTATCAGAAGAGCAAGTTAAATTATTCGTTTTTAAATCAATTCGTAAACAAAAAGAGAACTGAACTTGACCAATTAATTGAATTAGAAAGACAAAAGCAATATGGTGATAAAATATTATTAAATGAATTACCGAATACGTGTATGCTTTCCGATGGATTTTTTCCGCAAATAGACAATATTGAATTGGCTCACCAATTTGGAATAAAATATATCGCTACACCAATGGGGTCAATTAGGGATAATGAAATAATTGAGACAGCAAACAAATATGGAATAATCATTATAAACACAGGAATAAGATTATTTCATCATTAATATTTGGAGAACAAAAAGGCATGCGTACACAAGCTGAAAAATTGAAAACTAAATGAAAATACTTCACACTGCCGATTGGCATTTAGGACACAGACTGCATGAACACTCTCAAGTAGAGGAACAAGCCTTATTTTTAAATTGGATTGAGAATTATATCGTTGAACAAAAAATTGATGTGTTGTTAATCTCAGGTGATATATTTGATACAGGCACACCATCAAATCAAAGTCTAAAAATGTATTATAATTTCTTAATGAGATTAAACAATACAACATGTAAGTCTATAATTATTACAGGTGGAAATCACGATTCATCTGGAACTTTAAATGCTCCAAAACAGATTTTAAATGCTCTATCGATAAAAGTAGTTGGAAAAGCTACTGAGAACATCGAAGATGAGGTTTTTGAAATTGAGATTAATGGAGAAAAAGTAATTATTGGAGCTGTTCCTTATTTGCGTGACGGAGATATTAGACGAGCGGTAGCAGGCGAATCATTTGAAGAGTTGACTGATAAATATAAAACCGCATTAATTAATCATTACGAATCATTGGCCAAGCAAATTGAATTGATAAATACAAGCAAAGCACCTGTTATCGCAATGGGACATTTATTTGCAACAGGAGGTTCGGTTTCTGATAGTGAACAAAATATTTATGTAGGAACATTAGGTCATATCGGAGCTAAAGATTTTCCTACTTACTTTGATTATATGGCTTTAGGGCACTTACACAGACCTCAAATAATTGGCGGAAACGATAGAGTAAGATATTCTGGATCCCCACATATTCTAAGTTTTAGTGAAATTAATTACGATAAAAAAATAATTGTTTTAACAATTAAAGACAATAAAATCAGTGAGATCAGAGACGATGTAGTTCCACGATTCAGAGAGTTTTACAAGATAGAAGGAACTATCGCAAAGTGTATTGAATCATTCCCAGATGTTATTTCTAATATTTTCGAATTAACACCTTGGGTAGAAATAGTATTAAATGAAGAGAACAACATAAATACCGATGATTTAAAAATAGCTGCTGGACAATATCCCTTTGAGATATTAAAAACAGCTTTAAAAAACCAACGAAGAATTAAAGGAATTGAGGAACTGCTAGAAGAAACAAAATCAATTAAAGAACTATTACCTACTGAAGTTTTCAAGCTCAAATGTAAAGAAATTGGGTATGATTTAGAAAATAGATCAGAAGTATGGGATGCTTTCAATGAAATATTACAATCCCTTAAAAATCAATAAGATTAGATAGATATGAAAATTTTAAAAATTGAATTACAAAATATAAATTCATTAAAATCTGATTCACCTATTGTAATAAATTTTGAAAGTGAACAGTTTGAAGATGTTGGGTTATACGCTATCACAGGATCTACTGGTGCTGGAAAAACCACCATTTTAGATGCCATAACTATTGCGTTATATCATAGTGTACCTCGTTTTAATAACTCAAAAGGCACATTGTTTGATGTTGTAAGCCATGGTGCAACTCAAGCATTTAGTAGAATTATTTTTGAAAATAAAAATGTAATTTACGAAGCGTATTGGGGAATTCGTCTAGTTTCTAGTACTGGGAGAGTACTCACAAACCCTCAGGAAAAAGTTAGTTTAAAAAACCTAACAACTGATACTATTTTAGCTTCTCAAAAAAGAACTGTAATTGAAGAGGTTATTAAAGTGACTCAATTAGATTATGATCAGTTTTTAAGATCTGTAATGTTAGCTCAAGGTGAATTTGCTTCATTTTTAACAGCTAAAGGTCCTGATAAAGGAAGGTTATTAGAACAAATTACTGGTGAACAGATTTATAAAAAAATTGGTCAAGGTATTTTGGATAGAAAATCCAAAGAGGACAGTAAATTAGGAGCGATTCAATCTAAAATTAACTCTGATGATGTTTTAACTGACGAAAAAAAAATTGAATTAACTCAAAAAGATAAAGAACTTGATGTTCAAATTGTAGCATCAGAAAAGGAAATAGAATCAATTCAGCTTATTGTTAATTGGTATGTCAAATCTCAAGAATTAACTAATCAATCTGAAAAATTAGAACACAAATCGAAAGAAGTAAATTCCGATTTTGAAAACCATAAAACTGAAATTGAATTATTGGATTTGAACGAAAAGGCAGAACCGTTTAAAGAGCTTTTTCAGAATTTTAATAGAAATGAGAAAAGTAGCATTGAAAAAGCTAATCAATTAAAATCATTAGAAGAACAATTAACTCTGCTTAAACCTGAGATTGAAAGTTTAAATACGCTTTCTGAAAAGCAATTAACTGAATTAGAGAATGCAAAGAAAGTGTTTGCTGATTGGTTACCTAAATTTGATTTAATTACAACGATAGATGGTGAATTAAATAATGAAGCTGAGAATAAACAAAAATCAAAAGAGAAATTAGATGAATTAAATCTCCAAGTGAAGTCATTACAAGATGAAAAAAATAAATTAACTAAAGATTTATCTGAGACAGAAGCAAAAATTAATATTGATGAAGAATTTGTAACTAAAAAAAAATTTTTAAAAGATGTAGCTTTAAATATTTCTAATTGGACAACAGATTTAATTACTCTAAAAGGAAATAAAGAAACATTAAATGAAAATTTTTTATTTGTTACTCAAAAAAAGGAAGAAGTAAAAAACACCACTGCTGAATTAACAGCGAACAAGGAGCTTCTCAATAAAAAGTCTGCAGAAATTGAGAAAATTGAGAAAGAAATTTTTGCTATTACTGAGCAACTATCTAAAAATAATTTAACTGATTTATTAGCGGAACAAAAGAAGCTATCTTTAACGGAATCTAACTGGAAACAATTTAAAATTTTCTCAGAAGAAACGACTAAAGAAGAGAAAGAGCTTGAAATTATTTCTGCTAAAAAGAAATCATTCTCGACTGATTTAGAGAATGTAAAAATACAAATTGAAGCGGTTAATAAACAAATCGTCTCACAAGAAGCCTCTGTTGCTGATGCTGAAAAGATTTTAGATTTAGAAAAAAGCATTTCTAAATATGAAGATGATCGCCAAAACTTAGTAAAAGGTCAAGCTTGTGCTTTATGTGGTTCTAAAGAACATCCATTTGCTGAAAATCTAGAATCAATCGGTGTTTCAAAATCTGAATTGGAACTTAAGAGCCGAAGAGATAAATTAAAATTACTAAACGATAATAAATCCGAATTAGATAAGAAAGAGGTCAAATTATCTACAAGTATTGACAGCTTGACGCAGCAAATTAATGCAATAACAGAAGAGTTAAAATCTATTCAATCAAAAGCAAAACAATTAGATATTGACTGTGAATTAACAAATCTAACCAAGATCAATATTGAAGTAAATCTATCTTATAAGAAGTTAAAATCACTGGATGATAAAATAACATCTGCACAGAAAGCACAATCCAAGAAAGATAAATTGTCGGATATAATTAAAGTGCAAAACCAATCTATTGAAATACTAAAAACTAAGGATGCTACACTTGGTGAGAATATTAAAAATGCAGAGGCTGAAATAGATAGTAAGCAAAAATCCATTGATGGTTTAACTAAGACTTGTACTTATTTAAAAAGCGACTTAACATCGAAGTTATCTAAATTCAATTATGAATTGCCATCAATTGAGGATACAAAATCGTTTATTCAAACGATTGAAGATGCAATTACGAATTACAATAAAACGCAAAAGAATTTAGATACCTTAAATGGAGACGTTAAGGTGATTAATAATAGCTTGAGCAATATTGAAAAGCAATTATTAACACATGCTAAAACTCAAAATGATTACACAAAAATCATAAGTGAATGCGAAACTAAATCTGCTCAATTAAAAACTAAACGTATAGGTATTTTACCTATTGATATTACTGTAGAAAGTAAAAGAGAAAGTTTACAATCTTTAAAGAATTTATTAGACGAAAAAGTTGAGCTAAGTAAAAAAGAGTTGCAAAAGTTATTAGACAATCAAAGAGAGAAAAAAGCTATAAAAGTTGAAAACAACAAAGAACAAAACGCTTTAAAGAATGAATTAAGCACTTTACAAGCATCACTGGAGTTGCAGTTGAAAGGGAGCGATTTTAAGTCTAAACAAGATATTGAAAAGGCTTTGCTAACGAAGGAGGATAAACAAAAGTACACTCAAAACAAAGACAGAATAAAGGAGAAACAACTAAGGTTGCAAACTTTAAAAGAGACAAATATCAAAGACATAGAAGGTTTGAATAAGTCTAAAAATTTTGATACATCAGAAGCTGAAAACAAATTGGTTTTTGAAGAATTAAAAATCAAAAGAGATGGCTTATCAGCTGAAAAAGGTGAAATAAAAGAAGCTTTCAGAAAGGATCAAGAAATTAAAGATAGAAATCAAGAAGTATATAAAAAGATTGATGCCCAGAAAGTAATTTGTAATGTTTGGAGGGAGCTATTTAAAATTATTGGCAATTCGAAAGATGCTTTTAATGTGTATGTACAACGATTAACTTTAAAACACTTATTAGATTTGGCCAATGTGCATTTATACAAATTAAATAGGCGATACTCTTTAAAAATGGAAGAGTACTACAAACCAAAAGAAGAACTCAATTTTAATTTGATTGACCATTATCAAACCGACCAAGCCAGATTGGTGGATACATCAAGCGGTGGGGAAAAATTTATTATTAGTTTAGCCTTAGCGTTAGGTTTATCAGATTTGGCAAGTAAAAACGTTAAAATTGATTCTTTATTTATTGATGAAGGATTAGGAACTTTAGACCAAAACACTTTAGAAACAGTAATCTCTACTTTAGAAACATTTCAATCACAGGGCAAAATGATAGGGATAATATCTCACGTAGAAAATTTGAAAGAGCGTATTTCAACTCAAATACAGGTAATTAAAAAAAGTAATGGGGTTAGTGTGGTTGAGATTTCAAAGCCTGAGTAGAATGTCTCGTCCTAAATTTATCAATAAAATAATAATTTTCAAATACTTAAGAGGTCTATGAAAAGATAATATTGAAAAGAACATAAAAATTAGGTGATGATTGAATAGATATAAAGTTAAATAAATTTAAAGCAAAAAAAATTAAAATAATTGGGTGTTTTAATTTGTAGCATGGCAAAAAAAAAACCGCTCAAAGAAGGACTTTGAACAGTTTTGTATGCTTTTTTGTATTTTATTAAGTCGGGGTGGCGGAACTACGGTTAAGCGACAATTTACTAATAATCAATTAATTACAAAGTAACTGTAACGTGTTTGTATCGCAAAATAAAATTTTCGTTCCTCTACCCGATTATTCTCGTTGCCAATTTAATAAATTTTTTCAACTCAATTGAATCCGAAGCTCGATTTTTTATGTGTTTATTTCTTATTTTTTACAAATACAAATAAATAAATGTTGACATTTTTTAGGACGGTGCAGCATGTCTCGTCCTGAATTTAGTTTACACTTTTTATATTGTTTTTAATCCTAAGTCTTTCAAAAATTCGTTGTGTTCCTTCGTTTTCTTTTCAATTTGTTCATTGATAGAAGTCAAATTCTCATTAACCTTATTCAAGTCAATTTGTATTTCGTCTTCTGCCGTACTTACATAACGTGAAATGTTCAGGTTGTAGCCATTCTTTTTAATCTCTTCCATGGAAACCCTGCGAGAATAACGTTCTGTCTCTTTTCTGTACTTGTAAGTGTCTACAATGCTTTCGATATGTTTTTTAGATAGTGAATTTTGACGTTTATCCTTTTTAAAATGCTCACTAGCATTGATGAATAAAACATCATCTTCTTTTTTACATTTTTTTAATACCAGAATACAAACCGGAATACCAGTCGAATAGAATAGATTGGAAGGCAGACCAATAACAGTGTCGATATTATTATCCTTTAATAATTTTTCACGAATACGTTCTTCTGCTCCACCACGGAATAAAACACCATGAGGCAAAATGATAGCCATTGTTCCTTCTTTGCCTAAGAAATGAAATCCATGTAAGAGAAAAGCAAAGTCGGCTGCTGATTTAGGGGCTAAACCATAGCTTTTAAAACGGAAATCTTCTGCTAAAGTGTCATTTGGTTCCCAACGTAAGCTGAACGGTGGATTGGCGACTACTGCATCAAATTCCGTTTTCTTGGAAGGGTTCATCTCATTTAAGATATCCCATTGATTTTTTAAGGTGTCTCCGTGAAATATTTCAAACTCGGTATCTTTCATGCCGTGCAAAAGCATATTCATTCTTGCCAAGTTATAGGTGGTGATGTTGTTCTCTTGTCCGTAGATTTTACCTACCGTTCCGCCATTGTCTTTAATTCGCTTTCTCACATTCAGCAATAAGGAACCTGACCCGCAGGCAAAGTCCAGAACTTTATCCAGTTTGTTTTTCTTTCCTGTTGAAGGGTCTTGACTGTCTAAGGTTACAATTTCGGAAAGTATGGTTGATATTTGCTGTGGCGTATAAAATTCACCCGCTTTTTTACCTGAACCTGCTGCAAACTGACCAATCAAATATTCATACGCATCTCCAAGCGTATCAGTATCGGTTGAGAAATCGGATATGCCTTCTGCAATCTTTTGGATGACGAAGCAAAGCTTTTTGTTTCGTTCAGCAGGTGTTTTCCCGAGCTTTTCAGAGTTAAGGTTGATTTCTGAGAACAAGCCCTGAAAGGAGTTATCAAACGATTCGTTTTCAATATAACGAAACCCTTCTTCCAAGGTGACCAATAACTCGCCATCTTGTGTACGTGCCTGTTCAGAAATATTGTTCCAAAGGTGTTGTGGTTTGATTACATAATGTACCTTCCTACGCATCTGTTTTTCAAACTCGGGTATATCTTCTGCGTTGGCTGCATACCAAATACCCAATGGCGTTCTGCCATCATCTTTTGTCGGTTTTGGGTAGTCAGAACCCAATTCTTTTTTTATTGCTTCTTCGTAGTTACTTGATAAGTAACGTAAAAACAAAAATGAGAGCATATAATCACGGAAATCATCCGCATTCATAGCACCTCTTAAATCGTTTGCAATACCCCAAAGAGTATCGCCTAGTTTTTTATGTTGTTCTTTTTGTGTCATTTTTTAATTCATTTATGTGCTTTGATATGTGTAATGTATAAAAATTTAACACATTACAATTCAATCATTGTAAAATTTGTCGTTTTTCCATTTTATTGGGTTGTTTATAATGTATTCAGAAATTCGCAAATATCCTGGTTCGTTACGAATAATATGGTCGTAATAATTTCGTTGCCATAATTTACCATCAAATCGTTGCCAATCATATTTTTTCACACCGGTAATATATTCATTGGTGGTCATTGTTTTGAACCAATCCATAACCCGACCAATGGTTGTGCCGTATTTGTGGTTTTGCATGCCGTATTTTTCGTTGGGACGTTCATTTTCATCGTTAATGGGACGTTCATTTTCATCGTTAATGGGACGTTCATCGTTAATGGGACGCCCATCGTTAATGGGACGCCCATCGTTAATGGGACGCCCACGTAGGGGCGCCCCTACGTGGGCGTCCATTGTTGGAACGTCGTCCATTGTTGAATCGTTGGCGTCCATTGTTGGAACGTCCATTACCGCATTTTCAATAATGCAATGAAAATGATTTGGCATGACCACCATTTCGTGACAAATTTTATCGGGGAATTTGTTTTCAATTTCGTGATACCATTGTTCAATCATACATCCGGCATGGTTTAAAACCATTTTACCGTTTTTAATATTTCCAAATAAATGCAAACGGTTTTGCACCACAATGGTTAAAAAATATAATCCGACACAGGAATAATCGTAGCCCTGCAAACGCATATTTTTTCGTCCATTTTGTTTGTTGTATTGTTTTGCCATTATGCTACTTCAATTTTTGGAAACAAACCTTGCATTAATCCCTTTTTATGTTGTTTTAATTGCTCTATTTTTTCGGTTTGTGAGGTGATTAAATCATCCAAAGCCGAAAGACAGGAAGCGATTTTTTGTTGTTCCTTTTGGTCAGGCATTCTAATTGAATATTCCATCATTGAATCTTTATCACCACGCGGCATTTTTACACCTTTTGCACTTAACATTACATAATTAATGAAGGCGTCATTCTTTATAATGCACTCTAGAAAATCACTTATAACTTTTATACCAGAACGAAATACAAGTACATCATTAGAGGTACCACCTTGTCTGTCAGATTTCCAAATTTTTTTAAGATAAGGTCTAATGTTAGATATTAGTATATCCCCTTTAATACATTTCGTGACTCTACCTGTTGACGGAAGTTTGGTGGCTTTCGTAATTCCACCAAAATCAGATAGCATATTGTCTGTACTGAAGTAATTCTGCAGATTCAACGTTTGACTATCAATCTTACTCGTAACAAAAAACGAAACGTCTTCATCTCCCAACTTTTTCTTCACCCACTCCCCATCATTCTCAAACTCCGGGAAACGATATTTAGGTACGGTTTCACCGGTTGCTGAGCCTGTCGAAGTAGCGGGAAAAAGGTTTTGCATCAAGCCTTTTTTATGGTCTTTGAGGGTTTTCAGCTTATTGTTGTGAGCGGCTATCAGCTCATCTAAACTAGAAAGGCAGGAGGCAATTTTTTGTTGTTCTTTTGGTTGGGGTATAGGAACTTTCAATTTTGAAAATATAGAAATCCAATGTCTACCATGAACACCAACTTCGTAATTAATATTCTGCATAGATTCAAAAAAGAACTTGATATTGCCATTTTTTTTGGCCATTAATATTTTCATCGCAGATGACTTTGCTTTAAAAGGAAAATCAACATATTTT
The DNA here is from genome assembly GCA_015222055.1 of Bacteroidota bacterium. Lineage (GTDB taxonomy): Bacteria > Bacteroidota > Bacteroidia > Bacteroidales > B39-G9 > B39-G9. The sequence continues at coordinate 23,914 of JADFUR010000068.1, forward strand.
GACGCAGTTGTGAAGTCATCAAAAATAATTACTGGTAAATTATTTTTAAAAACTCCTTCTCTCTCATTTGTATAACCGAGAATAAAGGTTTTTCCTGCCGTCAGAACAGGAGTTTTATATTTTCCATCATAGGCAGTACTAGTTACTAAATAATCTGTGGGTTGAAGATAGTCTAACAAATCTCCAAATTCCTCCTTCACCCACTCCCCATCCTTCACAAACTCAAGAAAACGCAAATCGGGTATTAATTTTTTTGTTGCTCGCATTGAGCCTGTCGAAGTGTTACTCATAAGCTTGCATTTTTAAAATAAAGGGCGTAGCCCTGCTGTCTTCGTAAAAAAAAGCAACCATATAATTTTAGAGGGGCTTTAGCCCTGATATCTTCACCTAATTGTACCATTCAAATAAATATTTAGGATTATAATCGATTTCAAATTTTTCTAGCAACAATAAATATTCATCCTTGAACGATTGCTTTTTGTGGTGTTCCGGTTGGTTTAAAACATATTTTACCACTTTATCGATATGTGATTTGGAATAGGTAAAAGCCCCAAACCCATCTTGCCATGAAAATTTTCCGGGGATATATTTTTTTCTGTTCAGCCAGTTGGAAGAGCCCGATTTTACTTGTTCCATCAATTTAGATGGTGAAATGGTTGGATGCATACCCACAAATATATGGGTGTGATCGGGATTACAATAAATGGCATAGGTTTTACATTTTTTGTTTGTAATAATGCCGCAGATTACTTTTTCTAATTCATCCCTGAACGTTTCTTTGATTAGGTTTTCCCGGCCTTTGACGGAAAAAACAAATTGAACGTATAATTGGGTGTATGTGTTTGCCATGGTTTTAAGATTTCAGGGCTACGCCCCTTTTATTATTTATTATCATTTTTTTACGAAGATATTAGGGCTACGCCCCTAATCCAATTCTTTCGTATATTTCCTACGAAGATATTAGGGCTACGCCCCTAATCCAATTTTTTCATATATTTCCTACGAAGATATTAGGGCTACACCCCTAATCCAATTCTTTCATATATTTCCTACTAAGATATTAGGGCTACACCCCTAATCCAATTCTTTCGTATATTTTCTACGAAGATATTAGGGCTCTGCCCCTAGTCCAATTCTTTCGTATATTTCCTACTAAGATGTTAGGGCTCTGCCCCTAATCCAATTTTTTCATATATTTTCTACGAAGATATTAGGGCTACACCCCTAATCCAATTCTTTCGTATATTTCCTACGAAGATATTAGTGCTCTGCCCCTAATCCAATTCTTTCGTATATTTTCTATGAAGATATTAGGGCTACGCCCCTTTTATTATGTATTATCATTTTTCTACGAAGATATTAAAACTACACCCCTTATCGTTTCTTTTATCAATTAGACATTTTATTCATACGCCGCCAATCCACTAATTTCTCTGCCTTGTGCCAACTTCTTCAATTGCGGCACTAAGTCACTCATCAAAGCCGTTTCTGCTTTACTACGTTGTTTCCATCCCAACTCCAAAGGTTCCATAAGGTCGGTGAGTTTTTCCCCGTCAAAAATCATTCGGTTCATAATTTGCTCCACAAAGGTTTTTAAGGCTGCTGTTTGCAAACCATGGTCGTTTGCAATCTTAGCCAGTTCTCTATCATATTTTTCTATCCTAAAGCTTTCATAGCCTTGGCGTAGTGCATCTACATCTTTTCCTTTTTCCCAGTCCAAACTGTTGATATAATCAGTCAAGTCTTCCTCTTCTTCCATCATATTGGAATTAGATTTTAGCAAACTAATCACCTGAGACTTGCTCATTTTCTGTTTAGAAGGCTTTTGCTGTGTGCTGTCGGCAATCAGGTTCATGATATAATCGTAATCAATCACCGCAGAGGCAAAGAGAACAAACTCAAAATCCAGTTGCTGAATGTCTTCCGGTGTATTTTCCCCTTCTTTTTTTTGCCTTTCCCTGAATTGCTTTGCTGTTTCTATGTACGAACTTTTAAACTCTTGCAAGGTATCTTTTGGTAAAATGGTTTCAATCGTTGCTTGTTGCTGTTCATCCAAGTCTGTATATTGGTCGAGCTGGGTTTTTAATCGTTGTACTTCCTTAAAGTTTTTAATAAACGTAATCTTCGCAGCGTCTCCGTACAAGTTGTATACTTCTGAAGGTTCATTTATCAAATTTTGTTCCTGCATAAATTCGCCCAAAGCTTTCACCGCTTTTTGGTATTGGTCAATCACCACCGGAGCAGGATCCACCATCCATATTTCTTTTGCTTTGTCACTATCTTCACCAGAGAAGAGCGTAATGGCTTGGTTTACGGCATCCTGTTGCGAGCGGAAATCAAGAATATTACCATAAGGCTTAGTGTCGTTCAATACGCGGTTGGTACGAGAAAATGCCTGTATCAATCCGTGATATTTCAAATTTTTATCCACATACAGCGTATTGAGATATTTGGAATCAAAACCTGTGAGCAGCATATCTACCACAATGGTCAAGTCAATCTTGTTTTTATGTGGAAAATCTTTATTGCTGAATTTCTGGTCTTTGATACGCCTTTGTATGTCCTGATAGTATATGTCAAAATTGTTTATGTCGTGATTAGTTCCAAACTGTTTGTTATAATCGGCAATTATTTCAATCAAAGCTTTTTTCTTCTCTTCAGGATTTTGCTTGTTGTCTTCTTTTTCTTGTGCTAAATCTTCTTGAAGTTGCTTAATGTCTGCGGCATTTTTCTGGCTTTGTTGGTCGCCATTTTGTGCAATTAAATGAGCCGGTGGAGAAAAAACACAGGCAATATTTAGAGGAACATAATCTTCATTTTCTGCTTTCTTTCGCTCCTGAATAGCTTTGAAAATACGATAGAACTCGATAGCATTATTGATAGAGGCAGTTGCCAACATCGCATTGAATTTGCGTTGATTGGTGGCTGCATTGTGCTTGTCGATAATGGCTTCTGCAACGGCTTGTTGAGCAATTGCTTCTCCAGGTTCGGGGTTTTGTTCACCTTTACCTTTGAAATAGTCAATATGAAAACGCAGTACGTTTTGGTCTTCAATAGCATGGGTAATGGTATAAGTGTGCAACTGTTTTTCAAAAATGGCTTCTGTGGTCTTGTAGGTTTCGTATTGGTCTTCTCTGATTTTATAAGTTGCGTTTTCTTCAAAGATAGGCGTACCAGTAAATCCAAACAGTTGTGCATTTGGGAAGAACTCTTTTATGGTTTTATGATTTTCTCCAAACTGAGAACGGTGACATTCATCAAAAATAAAAACCATGCGGCTGTCTTTTAAAGGTTCTAAACGTTCCTTAAAAGTTTCAATACCTTTATCTGCTTTCTGTTTGTTGCGTTTGCTATTCTGGTCAAGAGCAAGACCTAATTTTTGAATAGTAGTAACAATTACTTTATCTGCATAATCGGTAGATAATAAACGCCTTACCAAAGTTTCGGTATTGGTATTTTCTTCCACGCTACCTTCTTGAAATTTATTGAATTCCTCACGAGTTTGTCGGTCAAGGTCTTTTCGGTCAACTACAAACAAGCATTTTTCAATATCAGGGTTGTCTTTTAGTAGTGTAGAAGCTTTAAAGGAAGTCAGTGTTTTACCGCTTCCTGTGGTATGCCAGATATAGCCGTTTCCTCTGTTTTGATGAATACAATCAACAATAGCCTTTACAGCATAAATCTGGTACGGACGCATCACAAGCAATTTCTGTTCACTCTCTACAAGCACCATATATCTGCTTATCATTTCCCCTAGTGTACACTTGGGCAGGAATTTTTCAGTGAACAATTCCAGTCTATTAATTTTTTTATTGTTTACATCAGCCAATTCATAAACAGGTAAAAATTGTTCTTCTGCATTGAATTGAAAGTGTTGATTTTTATTGTTAGAGAAGTAGATGGTTCTTGAACCATTACTCACAATAAACAATTGCATGTAACACATCAAGGTATTGTTATAGCCATTGCCCGGATCATTTTTATAATCCACAATTTGCTGCATAGCTTTTCGATATGATACGTCTAGCTTTTTTAATTCAATTTGTACAAGGGGCAATCCATTTATGAGAAGAATTACATCGTAACGTTGGTAACTGTTTTCAGTATTTATGCGCAGCTGATTAATCACTTCAAAGTCGTTTTTGCACCAATCTTTGATGTTTACTAAAGTGTAATGCAACGGAGTTCCATCTTCTCTCTCGAAAAGCTGCCTCTCCCTTAAAAATTTTGACGCTACAAATACATCCGGATTAATAATGCTTTCTCTTAACCTTTTGAATTCGCTTTCAGATAAACGCACACGGTTAAGCGTTTCAAATTTTGCTTTAAAATTTTGCTCAAGCGATTTTATATCGACAATATCAGGTCGATAGACGTATTTCATCTCTTTAAGCTGCTTGATTAAATTTTCTTCTATTTGATATTCTTTAGTCATTCAATTTTTTTTCAATAAATCTTTTGAATTGAGATCTAATATTTTTGCAATTCAATATAAGTCCTCAATACTTGGTTTTTGTTCTAAAATCGCTTTTATCCGGTTTATTTTTGAATATTTAATTCAATCCACTAAAATAGTGTAATTATTTTATATCTCACAAAATGAGTGTTAAAATTATTATTCTTTCAGTCAGCATTGGCAAAAAAGCTTGACCTTGGGGTTGGCTTTTTTTTAGCGTGGAGGATAAAACCTAAATAAAACACACCACTATGTCTCATTTCCTTTATATGTGTTTTTGCAACTTATTTCATAAATTAATTAAAAGTAAACTTATAAAAAAAAGAACAGTTGTGGGCTTTTTCGTAGATGTTAAAAAACAGAAATTGAATATTATAATGTAAATACATTAAAAATCAATATTTTTTGTAATAAACTAAGAACTGCTGAGTTAAAAAAATTCAGGATAATCATGGGTCAAGTAATATTTTTGTGGACTATCTAATAAAAATTAACTTTGTAGAAAAAATAATTAAATAGAATAAAAATGGATA
>JADFUR010000069.1 GCA_015222055.1 Bacteroidota bacterium
CTTTGTGAACCTTTTTGCGTAACTCTTTGCCCCTTTGTGTAATAGCTATACCACAGAGGATCACAAAGAATCCACAAAGTTACGCAAAGTGATTAAATACAAATTTTTTAATAAATAATAACTGTTGCACAAGAATAATTTTATAAGATAATTCATATTTCTTTGTGAACCTCTGTGCGAACTCTTTGCCCCTTTGTGTAATAGCTATACCACAGAGGATCACAAAGAATCCATAAAGTTACGCAAAGTGATTGAATACAATTATATTTATATATACCAGCACCTCAATCTATAATTAATGAATAATAATGTTTTTGTTAAAAGGCATTTTAAATAAATAATAAAGATATTCGGAAATTATGATGTTTCGTGCTCCAAGTTTAGAAACTTCAATTGGTATTCGTTGAAAATGATTTTTTATAGAATCGGTTTTTAAACCAGCCGTACCAAATGAGGCATCAATATTATTAATTTGCTCAAAGAGTTTTTTTGATACTCCATAATCTGTAAACGGAAATGCAAAAGTTTTATAATTGACATTAAAATTGTCGGCTATAAAATGCAAGCTTTGTTCTGTTTGCCTTAATTGCTCATTAATCGGCAATAAATTATATTGAGGATGGTCAATACTGTGAGCTCCAATTGTAAAACCATCATTAATTAATTTATTTACTTGTGAAGTGCTTAAATATGGTTTTTCATTTTTAAGATACTGATTAAAATCAATATCAAAAACGAAAGCTATCTCATCAATAATATGTTTGTTTGTGTAATTTATTGATAATATAGATTTTTTTATATTACTGCAATCTAGCTTATTATCACGTAAAATTTGTTCTGTTTTGTTCTTTACATTTTTCGACAAGCCTATTTTTTCAATTTCATCAATTAATATGCTTGCTTTATATCTGTAAAACAAATTTTTGTTATCAATAAATTTTGAGTTGAGAAAAAATGTTGCAGGAATGCCTTTTCTTTTTAATATAGGTGCAACAACGCTTGACATTTGGCTAAGACCATCGTCAAACGAAAGAAAAAAATATTTTTTATCAGGTTTCTTATTATTTTTTGCAATTGTTGATAATTGAAAAAAATCTATTGGCTCATAATGTTTAAGATAAAAATCAAGTTCGCGTTCAAATTGTTTAGTGCTTTTAATATTATGCAGATGTTTTATGTGAACAAGATTTTTGTTGCTAACAGTATGGTAAAAAGGAAGAATTAGTTTTTGTTTACTTAAATGGATTAGTAAATCAATTGGGGTGTAATGGAATATTACACTTAATATGCGAAATAAAGATTTAATATTTATACTTTGTGTATTGTTATTTGTCATTTTTATTATTTGTTGTCATTAAGTTTCGTTGTTGATTTAGTGTCATTTATTTTATCAATTTTTATTGATAATTGATAAATCTTTAATTCTTCTAGTTTTATATTTATTTTTTAAAAAATTTAACAAAGAAGGGGAGTTTGTTTTTTTTTACAGATTGATAAAAACAAGGTTTTGCACCAAAGCCTTTAAAAAATCTTGCAATGTTTTCAATATTTGAACCTTCAAAATCTAAAGTAAGATTTTTTTGTGAATTATTTTTTATGAAAGTATCAATTAATAAAAACATAGCTCTTTTTTGTTTGCCTTCTTCACTCGAAGCAGAAACCAGATAAATAACCTTGTTGTGCGATTTAACAAAAAAAGCCGCTGCACAAATTTGATTGTCTGAGTTATATGCCCCATAAATTTCCCCAACAGTGTAAAATATTGATATTGAGATAATATTTTTTAATACACTATAATTGTTTTCTTGAAGTGCAAAAACCGAATTTTTTTGTTTAAATGAAATAAAATCTTTTACAGGAATTTTTCTAAATACCTGTAAATTGTTTTTTTTAGCTTTATTAATATTCCTTTTTGTGTTTGTCGAATAGTTTTTAATTAGTTTTTCGTGCGTACTAATCAAATCAATTTCGTGAGTAACTTTTTGTGTTATTTTATATTGATTGCTATCAATTTTGTTAAATGTGTTAAGATTGATTTCAAAAAATTTATATTTTTTTGGTATGGCATCAATAAATTCTTTTATAATTTCACTGTTTAGTTTTTTAAATGAAAATACGCCTAGTTGCTGAACAAATAGCGGTTGATACAAATAATTAATAAAATATTTTTGCTTGGGAATAATAGGAAAAATTATATCGTAATCACCAACAATTAAAGCTTCCCAATTTTTTGAAATTACATCTAAATACCATGAGAAAGCATAAACTATTCCATTATAAGAACGAATTACACATTTATCCCATTTAAGTTTATCTATATTATTATGTTTTAGATGTATTATTTCCAATTTATAATAAAATTAATATTATTAATAATTTAATTTTTTTATTTAAAAGTCGGTGTTTGTAAAAGAAATAATTTTGAGAAATTAAAGTTGTTCAAAAAACCTCATCATTTCCTGGTAGATGAATTGCCATCCTTTATATTCATTAATATTGCTAAATGTTTCGTTATGCCATAAACTTATAAAAGTTCCATTAACATTTTTAATTTCTGTAATAATTTTTTTCATTTCAGACAAAGTCTGTTTTTGAGTTAATTTTAAAGAACGTATAAAAGTAACATCCATAAAAGCGAAAGGAAAAATTTTTAAATCTGTAATTTCTTCTTTTGTCAAATTGTAAAATAAAAATGGAGTGCATATTCCTGCTCTAAATCCAATTTGACTTGAATAGCCCATTGTGTAATCTTCTTTTATATTGAGCTTAATGAGTGATTGATATGTCTCAGGAAATTTTAATCTTAAAAAATGATTTCTACTTCTAATAATTGGGTTTTCAATAACTTTTGATAAATCAAGGACTTCTTCTTTCAAAATTTCAAAATTGTTATATGCAGAGTAAGATGGATGAATACCAATTTTGTCATTGCAGGCAAAAGAAGAAATTAATTTTTTATATTTTTTATTTTTTATTGATATATTACTGTCATGCAATCCATGTTTTCCAATCAGAAAAAAGTAAACGGGTTTGTAATTTGAATGAATTTTTTTTAATAATTTAAAATTATCAAAAGGATCTTTTTTTAATCCAAATACAACTTGAAATCTATTAATATTGTTTTTCAGATTAAATAATGACTTAATTGTTGATCCTAAAGTTCTTACAATACCTTTATTTTTATAGTAATAAGCATTGTCAATATCAATTGTTGGTATATAATGAAATTGAAGATTTGGTAATTTTATATTGGGATATTTAGTAATTAGCAGTTCTGATAGTTTTTGTACCCATTTATTCACAATAGGCTCTTTTAAAAAATTATGAATAAAAGCTAAACTATCATTAGCTTTAAAACGTTTATGAATGTCAGAGCAAAAAGGTAAATATTCTTCGTAACGTGTAACAAGATAAAAACTTGCTGCAAAAATATCAAAAGGTAAATCTGATTCGGAATTTGTTTGAAAAAATATTTTTAAATCGTCCCAATAAGTTACTTCAATTTTTTGTTTTTCAATCCAAGATTGAAATAGCAAATCGGTAGAATACACAAATACTTCATTGTTAAATTTTGTCTTTGAGTAATTAAATTTTATCCCATTTGAGTTTATGAAGAATTTTTTAATATCAGTAATGCTATAACTTGTTTTAAGTATGTCGGCAAATACTAAATCAAAAATATACTTTACTCTTGGTGTTATATTTTCAACATAAACTAAAATCATATTGGTTTTTTTAGAATAGTTATATTAATAATTAAACTATTTTATACTAACATTATTATAAAAATCAATAAGGTTTGTTTCTTCTTTTTCCCAACAAAGTTTTTCTGCTACAACCTTTATATTTTTTTTCCATTTCGAGGTTTTATTTTTATCATTCAACATCAAATTTATGGTGTCAGCAATAAAACGAGGAGAAAAATCATCAATTATTTCACCAATTTTATATTTTCCCACAATATTCGCAATCTCAGGCAAATTAGATGCTAATATTGGGACACCCGCATTTATATAATCAAATAATTTGTTAGGCAATGAGTAATAATAATTTAGTCCTAAATTTTGTTCTAATGAAATGCCAATATTAGCCAACTTCGTATAATTAAAAAGCTCGTCAAAAGGAATTTTACCTAAAAAAATAATTTTTTTGTCTAAGCCTTTTTGTTTAGTTAAAGTTACTAATTTTTTTGAAATATCACCAGCTCCAATTATTAAAAAAACAGCATTTTCAATAAATTTCATTGCATCAATAACTTGTTCAATTCCTCTTCCAATATTTAACGAACCTTGGTACAGAATTATTTTTTTATCTTCAATGTTTAATTCTTTTTTGAGATTGTTTATTTCATTCTCATTATTTGACGCATTATTTTTTAAAGGAACATTCCTGATAATCTGCATTTTTACCCCATACTTTTTGTGGTAATTATCAGCAATTGATTTACAAACGGTATAAGAATATTTTATTTTTGGAAGAATTGCTTTTTCAATTTTTAGCCATATTTTTTTTTGAAGATTACGATTTATCAATTCTGGAACTTCTGTAAAATATTCATGACTGTCATAAACTAATTTTTTATGTCTTATTACCGACACACAATAGTTCGAAAGCAAAGTATCTAAGTCATTAGAGACAAGAATCTCAAATTTTTTAAACAATAAATAACAAAACAACCTTAAGTTGTATTCAGCATAAAACATCCATTTTTTATTAAAAAGCAGTTTGAAACGTTTTGTTTTGTAAACGCGGTTGTTTATATCTAAACTATTTTTCAATTCCCTACCGACTAAAGTTACATCATAGCCTAAATTAGTTAATGTTAATGCAACTTTGTTAACTCTTTGGTCGGTGACCAAATCATTGGTGACTGATAATATTATTTTGTTCAATTTTAATAGATTTTCAACAAAGATAAATATTATCTCAAAACAATCGTTTCCTTACTTAACTTTTGTTTTATATTTGTAAAATAAAAATTAAGTAAGGAAAAATAAATTATGTTTTTTGTTAATTCATATTGTGATTAATTCTACGTTTATAAACGTTCAACTTTATAACTTATATAGGTTCATGGATAAATTATTTGAAAATTATTGTTTAAAAAAACATAACACTTTTGGTATTGATGTAAATACAAAATATTATTACGAATTTTCATCAACTGAAGAAATCGTTTTTTTCTTAAGAGAAAATCCTGTTTCAAATATTAAAAAATTAATTTTAGGTGCAGGCAGTAATATTGTCTTTACAAAAGATTTTGACGGAATAGTTATTCGTCCTAGAGATAGAGGAGTTCAAATAGTTGAAGAAACAAAAGAGACTATTTTATTAAAGGTTGGAGCTGGTGAAGTATGGGATAATTTTGTAAACTATTGTTGCAAAAGAAATTATGGTGGTGCTGAAAATTTGTCATTAATTCCTGGTATGGTTGGGGCAACACCAGTTCAAAATATTGGAGCCTATGGTGTTGAGGCTAAAGATATTATTGAAGAAGTAGAAGCAGTAAACATTGATACACAAGAAATAGAAAAATTTAACAATGAAGATTGTAAATTTGAATATCGCAACAGTATTTTTAAAAAGGAACTAAAAGGCAAGTATATTGTGACATATGTAACATATAAATTGTCGAAAACTCCCATACTAAATATTAATTATGGTAAGGTAAAAGATGAACTTAAAAATTGCATTAATATAGATGTTAATTCTGTACGAGAAGCAATAATCAATATCCGTAACAGAAAACTTCCGGACCCTGAAAAAATTGGTAATGCAGGCAGCTTTTTTAAGAATCCAATTATTGACAACAATAGAACTCAAGAACTGAAAATAGATTTTTCTGATATTGTTTCTTATAAAGTATCTGAAACAAAAGATAAAATAGCTGCTGGCTGGTTAATCGAACAATGTGGCTTAAAAGGAAAAAATTTTGGCAAAGTAGGAACTTATAAAGACCAGGCTCTTGTTATTGTTAACTATGGCGATGCTACAGGTAATGATATTTTTAATCTAGCTAAAGATATTCAACAAACAGTTTACGATAAGTTTGGTATAATTATAGATATGGAAGTGAATATTGTTTAATTAATGCCGAACAATTAAAAAAGAGAACTCATTTCTTTTTTCAAAAAATCAATTGCTTCTGTAGAAGGAGCTTTAGTTTTTTCCATTACTTTTTCAATAATTGTTCTGCTTAGTACAAGTGAAGGTAACTTTGGGTTTGTATTTGCAGCACTGTAATTTATTAATTTAATAGTGTTTTCTTTCGAGGCCTTAACCAGTTCCCATGCTTGTGGTGTAACATAAAGTTGTTGCGAAATATTATGTTCAAATTCAGCTCTAATTGTGCTTAATAAAGAAATATGAAGTTGTTTACTTGTCATACCAGTTTGCTGTGTCCTAATTATTAAAGATTCTGTTGAAATTCTTTCCAGAAAAAGAATTAATCGCTCATAAGCCTGTAGCTTTATTGGCGTAATAATTTTTTGATTATTTAATATAATTTCCAATTTTCTTTTATGTTGGTCGTTATTAATAAACTTATTTATTAGCAAATAAGCTGTAAGAAAAACTATTAACGAAGGTAAAATATATTTCAAAATTTCTATAATCTCAGGCATAATTCATCTTTTTATTATATTTTTTTAAAATTAATTATAAATGCTTACAAAACAAAGTATTGTTAAAATAAAATAGAAAGAAATTTTATGTAAAAAAAAGAAAGAATTATGTAAATTTGAAAATTAATTAAAAAATAAAAAGTAATGAATAAAGTATCTGATAGATTAAATAACCTTTCAATTTCCGAAACTTTAGCAATGACAGACAAAAGTCGTCAACTTCAAGCCAAAGGGATTGATATAATTAACTTAAGTATTGGCGAGCCTGATTTTAACACGCCTGATCATATTAAGCAAGCAGCCCAAAAGGCTATTGATGACAATTTCACTCATTATACTCCTGTTCAGGGGTTTGCAGATCTTCGTCAAGCAATTTCAAATAAATTTAAAAATGAAAACAATCTGGACTATGCACCCGATCAGATTATTGTATCAACAGGAGCAAAGCAATCTCTTGCTAACGTAATTTTATGTCTTGCTAATAAAGACGACGATGTTCTTATTCCTGCACCTTTTTGGGTTAGTTATAGCGAGATTGTTAAACTTGCCGAAGCTAAAAGTGTAATTATTAAGACCAATATTGAGGATAAGTTTAAAGTTACCCCACAACAAATTGAAGAAGCAATTACACCAAAAACTAAGATTTTTTTATTTAATTCACCATCTAATCCTAGTGGCTCTCTTTATTCTAAAGAAGAGCTTAAGGCTATTGCTGATGTGTTTGCAAAACATAATGATATATTTGTCATTTCTGATGAGATTTATGAACATATTAACTTTATTGGAAAACATGAGAGTATAGGTCAATTTGAAAATATTAAAGATCAAGTAATTATTGTGAATGGTGTCTCAAAATCTTATGCTATGACCGGATGGAGAATCGGTTACATTGGAGCACCAAAATGGATTGCTCAAGCCTGTAAAAAATTGCAAGGCCAAATAACTTCTGGAGCATCTTCAATATCTCAAAAAGCTGCTTGTGCTGCTCTTAATGGCGGACTAGATACTGTTTATGAAATGAAAGAAGTATTTAGAAAACGTAGAGACCTTGTTTTTAAACTTTTATCTGAAATTAGAGGCATTAAAACTTTCGTACCCGACGGAGCTTTTTACTTTTTTCCTGATATTTCTTTTTTCTTTGGAAAATCAGTTGACAAAATAACTATTAATAATGCCACTGATTTGTGTATGTATCTGTTAAATAATGCTCATGTTGCTACTGTTACAGGTTCTGCTTTTGGAGACCCTAACTGTATAAGACTTTCATATGCAACTTCTGAAGATAATATTATTGAAGCTTTAAAAAGAATTAAAACGGCTTTAGATAAACTTAATTAATATATGTAATCTAAAGTTATGAAATTTCATCCTTAATGTCATTCCGAAGCGAGGCACGAGCGAGGAATCCCCTTTTTAATTGAAGGGGATTCCTCGCTACGGACGGAATGACATTAAGGGTCGGAATGAACTGTGTTAAAAACCAAATTTTTTTATTATTTTTTCAATCTGTCTATTATTTTGTGAAGGCAGATTAAAAAAGAAAAAATATTGTGTTCATGCTACGTTTAATTTACTAACATAACTGCTATTATAAATTTGCTTATTATTTACTATTGCAAAAGCTTGTTTTAATAATTTATTTGCTATTGCAATCTTTATTACTCTTTCATTTTTGTTTTTATTCTTAAGTCTTTCATATAGTTCAATGCAGGCTTTATTATGGAATTTAGCCGACCAAGCACTTAGATACATCTGCTTTCTTACTTGTGACTTTCCCATCTTGCAAATATGCCCTTTTCCTTTTATACTTGTACCGGAACTATATATTCTGGGGCTTAAGCCAACGTATGCAATAAGTTGTTTGTAATGAATAAACTTTTGGAAATTATTTGTTATTGCTATTAATACTGCGATTGCTTTTGGTCCTATTCCTGGAATGGTTTTTAATAAATCACGTGTTTCTGTAAAATGCTCATCTATAATTTCATTTAACCTTTTTTCTAGATTTAATTTCTCAAATTTTAGTTTCTTAATTATTTTCCCTAATGAATTCTTAATCATATTATCAGCATTACCACTTGATTTAAATGATTTTAATTGATTGCCGGTTGCTGTAATTTGTTTATTTAACAACTCAATTGCTGTTAATATTTGTTGCATATTTATTACCTCTTGTGAATCCGGTTTCCATAATTTAAGTGAATTTTGAGATGCATATTCAAATATTGTCTGTGCATCCTTCTTATCTGTTTTTGCTCTTATTAAACGCATTTGAGCATACCTTCTAATGATTAAAGGATTTACTACTGATACTTTAATGCCTCGTTTGTACAGATATGTTGCTAATTGAACATAATACGGTCCAGTTGCTTCCATAACATAAACTCCATCTTTTTCATATGTTTTAATTAATTTAGCAAATCCTCTTTTGTTATTATCTAAGCAGATAATCAACGGTTTAGCTTCTTTGCTTAAACTATAAACATCAAATGTTTGCTTTGAAACGTCAATTCCTATAAATTTGTACATAACATAATGTTTTATGACAAGATAATCTATTGTTTTTCTTATCAATCCTTAATACAGGCTTTATGCCTAATGAACTGTCCAAGATATCAATAGAAAGGGTAAGGAACTACCATTCCGAACTGTCTTTAATGACGAATGACGTACTATAGTTTTATTCTTACCCTCTTCTTGTCTGTTAATAAAAATCAAAATAATCATTATTTTGCAAACATAGGATGACAAATAGGCAACTTTGTGAATAATTATTAATCAGTATTTAATTTAAAAATTAATTTGACTTTTCAAGGTCTTTCAGACTCTGGAAGGTCTTAACAATTAAACAATTTAACTTTAATAAATTTTACTATTATGAAAAAAATATTATTGATTATTTCGTTTATTCTGTTTCTTTTTACCGATGGATTTTCTCAAAAAGAAGCAAGATTATTAAGATTCCCCGCAGTTCATCAAAATCAGATTGTTTTTACATGTGCCGGTGATCTCTATACTGTTGCAAAACAAGGTGGCATTGCTCGCAAATTAACCAATGATATTGGTTATGAAATGTTTGCTAAATTTTCTCCCAACGGAAAACAAATTGCTTTTACTGGTCAGTATGATGGTAATACTGAGGTGTATTTAATTCCATCGCAAGGTGGTGTTCCTCAGCGAATTACTTATACGGCTACTTTAAATCGCGATGACGTTTCTGACCGTATGGGACCAAACAATATTGTAATGACTTGGACTAATGATGGGAAAGATATTATTTATCGTTCACGTAAACAGTCTTTTAACTCTTTTATAGGCCAGCTTTTTAAAGTGCCAACTACAGGTGGTTTATCTCAGGAATTGCCTTTTACAACAGGTGGTTTTTGTTCTTATTCTCCTGACGGAAAAAAATTAGCTTACAATCGCGTTTTTCGTGAATTCAGAACTTGGAAATATTACCGTGGAGGAATGGCAGATGATATTTGGGTTTATGATTTTGACAAAAAAGTAACCGTTAATATTACAGATAATTTAGCCCAGGATATTTTTCCAATGTGGCATAACGACGATATCTATTACTTATCTGATAGAGATAGAACAATGAATTTGTTTGTTTATAACATCATAACTAAACAAACAAAGAAACTTACCAACTTTATCGAATATGATATTAAATTCCCTTCATTGGGAGACAAAGATATTGTTTTTGAAAATGGTGGTTTTATTTATACTTTCAATTTTGAAACTCAACAAACAACAAAAGTTGACATTAAAATTGCTAACGATTTAATTAGCTCTCGCAACACTTTAAAAGATGCAAGTAAATTTATTGAAGGTGCTGATATTGCTCCTGATGGTAAGCGTCTTGTTTTGAGTGCTCGTGGCGATATTTTCACCACTCCTGCTAAACATGGAATAACTCGTAATTTGACTCAAACACCAAATATTCACGATCGCGAAGCTGTGTGGTCTCCCGATGGAAAATACATTGCTTTTATTTCTGATAAAACAGGCGAGGATGAGATTTATATTACTAAACAAGATGGCTCAGAACAAGCTATTCAACTTACAAAGAACACAAATATTTATAAATTTGAATTACAATGGTCTCCCGACAGCAAAAAAATACTTTGGAATGACCAAAAATTCAGACTTCAATATATCGATATTGATACTAAAATGCCTGCTCTTGTTACTACTTCTGATATTGATGTAATATACAGTTTTGAATGGTCACCTGACAGCAAATGGATTACATATTCTCAAAATGAAGAAAATGGATTAAAAAAAGTTTATTTGTATAGCACAGATACAAAGATTAAAACTGCAATTACTGATGGATGGTATTACTCTTCACAACCAACATTTAGCAAAGATGGTAAATATTTAATATTTTCTTCAAGCAGGAGTTTTAATCCTATTTATAACCATACAGAATGGAACGCTGCTTATATTGATATGAGCAAAATTTATTTAGTAACTCTATCAAAAGATACAAAATCACCATTTGCACCAGTTAATGATGAGGTTGAAATTGTTAAACTTGATAGCAAGGATGCTAAGTCAAAAAAAGATAAAGACAAAAAAGATAAAACAATTACTGTAAAAGTTGACCTTGATGGTATTCAAGACAGAATTGTTGAGTTGCCTGTTAAAGCAGCAAATTACTGGAGTATTTTCGGTGTTGGCGATAAAATTTATTACAGTGAATACGCACATAATTCTGAGACACATGCAAAATTTTATGACTTAAAAAAGAAAAAAGAAACAACTTTTGCAGATAAGATTGGTTTTTCTTTCTCCGCTAACGGAAAAAAAATGCTGGTTAAAAAAAGTAAATCATATTTTATTATTGATTCTCCGAGTTCTAAAATTAAGTTAGACAAAAGTGTTGACATGTCTAACATGAAAATCGTCGTTAATAAAAGACAAGAATGGAGTCAGATTTATAATGAAAGCTGGAGACAGATGAGAGACTTTTTTTATGCTTCTAATATGCATGGTTTAGATTGGAAAGCAATGCATGATAAATATGCACCTCTTTTACCTTACGTTAATCACAGAAATGATTTAACTTATATTATTGGCGAACTTGTTGGTGAATTAAGTGTTGGGCATGCTTATACTGGTAGTGGTGATCGTCCAAAACCGAAAAGAATAAATATCGGTTTGCTTGGAGCTAAGTTAAGTCGTACATCATCAGGTTATTACAAAATTGATAAGATTTTAAAAGGCGAAAATTGGAACAAGAAAGTTAGCTCTCCATTAACTCAAATTGGTGTTAATGTAAAAGAAGGTGATTATATTATTGCTGTTAATGGCAAATCAACCAAAGACATGAATGATATTTATCAATCATTTTTAAACACAGCTAAAAAAGAAGTTGAATTAACAATTAATTCAAAAGCTGAAGAGAAAGGTAGTCACAAAACTATTGTTGTACCAATTGCAGAAGAATCAAGTTTGTATTATTATAATTGGGTTGAAAATAATATCAAGAAAGTAAATGATGCTACAGATGGAAACGTAGGATATATCCATATTCCTGATATGTCGAGCGAAGGATTAAATGAGTTTGTAAAACATTTTTATCCACAATTATCTAAAAAAGCACTTATTATTGATGACAGAGGCAACGGTGGTGGAAATGTTTCGCCAATGATTATTGAACGCTTACGCCGAGAACTTGTATACTACGATTACACTCGAAATGCTAAAAATGGAGTTACAAGCCCTGAACAATTATTAATTGGTCCAAAAGTTTTATTAATTAATCAATATTCTGCTTCTGATGGAGATATATTCCCTTATCGTTTCAGAAAACATAAAATGGGTAAAATTATTGGTGTTCGTTCTTGGGGTGGTGTTGTTGGAATAACAGGTTCTTTACCTTTTATTGATGGTGGTACTTTGACAAAACCCGACTTCGCACCATTCGATGACAAAGGCTGGGTTATTGAAGGTCATGGTGTTGATCCTGACATTATTGTTGTTAATGATCCTGCTAAAGAATATGAAGGTATTGATCAACAGTTAGACAGGGCTATTGAGTTTGTTCTTGAAGAATTAAAAACAAAGGAACATAAAAAACCATCAATCCCTCCATTACCGGATAAAACAAAATAATTTTTTTTCCAAAAGCTCTTGAAATTAATCAAGAGCTTTTTTTATTTTATTAATCAATTGTTTTTGCTTAATTTTATACATACAAAAATAAATTATTTAGGAGGAAGCAAAATGAAATCAATCAAACTAAAAAAGTTGTTATTATTATCTTTTATTTTAACAGGATTAATTTTTGTTTCCTGTAATTGTAATAAATGTAACGAAGATCAAAAATCCAAAAAGGATACAACACTAAGAAAATTAGTAACAGATATTGAAGTTATAAAGCTCAATAATGCAAAATTTGTAGATGCAGAAATATTAATGGGAGCAGGGAAACTTAAAATATCAGATGGAGCAACAGATCTTCTCGAAGCAGGATTTGCCTTCACTTATAAGGAATTTAAAGGTAATATTAAATACGAAGTTATTGACGAAAAAGGTAGACTAAAAATTATTCAGCCTTCAAGCAATAAAAATTTTAATATTAAAAATCATAGAATTAAGGGTTATAAAAATATATGGGACTTACGTTTCAATAAGAATGTTCCGATGAACATGTTAATAAAATTAGGTGCAGGGGATGCCGAAATCAATATAAATGAGTTGTTAATTGAAAAGTTAGATTTAAAATTAGGTGCCGGTAAAGCAGATATAAATCTTAATAACAGTAAAATTTTAAAAAGGGTAGATGTTGAAATGGGTGTAGGAGATTTAACACTTGATTTAACAGGTGATTGGAAACACAACCTGAGTGCTGAAATTGATGGTGGTATTGGTCAACTTACCTTGATATTGCCTGAAAAAGTTGGTGTGAAAGCCAAAATCGAAAAAGGGCTTACTGATATTAATGTTGACAAATTTATTAAAGACGGTAAATATTATTATAACGAATCTTTCAACAAAGATAAACCTTATATTAAGATAAAGATTAATACCGGTATTGGACAAGTTAATTTAGAAATGAGGTAGGTTCGATTTTTAGCAATTATTTATAGACTTAACATTCACTAAACTAAAATTTATTAATAATTTTAATAAATTCTTTATTAGGAATAATTCCTTTTCCATCAATAGAGTATTTGGGTTTTATTCCCAGAACGAAATACATGTTTACTTTACCTTTGTTTTTAGCTTCAATTTTTCCTCTGAATTTGCAACTAAAATAATTTTTAATATATTCGTAAGTTGTTTCAGAAATATTAACCTTTCCAACTTCCCCGGCAGATTCCATTCTGCTTGCAATGTTAACAGTGTCGCCCCAAATATCATAAACAAACTTTTTTTTACCAACAACACCGGCAATTACACTTCCTGTATGAATTCCTATTCTCAATTCCCACAAAGGCTTATTTCTTTCATGTGTAATTAATTTTTTCATGTAGTTTTGCACTTCTAAACCTGCCAAAACAACATCAAAAGGGTTGCTTTTATTCCTTAACGGAAGTCCTCCTACACACATATAAGCATCTCCCATAGTTTTTATTTTTTCTATGTAATATTTTTCGGTAATATCATCAAATTTTGCAAAAAAGCCATCAAGAGTATTTACAATCTCAGTAGGTTCAAGTGTTTCACATAATTTTGTAAATCCTTTAAAGTCAGTAAACATAACTGTTGTTTGTTTATAACTTCGAGGTTTTGCATGGCCTTTTCTTGCCAATTGCATAGCAACCTCTTTAGGTAAAATATTTAATAATAAAGCATCAGTTCTTCGTTTTTGCTCTTCAATTATTTTTTTTTGCTTGTCTATTTCATTCTTTTGTTCTTCTAATTGTTGATTTGCATTTTCAAGATAATCAGTTAAAGCCATCATATCTTCTTTTTGTTGACTTAAAGCTTCTTCAGATTCCTTTAATTGAGTAATATCTGCTTCAACTGCAATAAATTTTGAAATTTCATTATTACTGTCAAAAATCGGTGTTATTGTTGTATTAAGCCATTTAGTTTCTCCGTTCTTTGTTCTACAAGACGATATGTAATCAGTAGAACTTTTATTTACTATACACTGATTAATAATTTTAGAAATATCTCCATTTGTACTTGTTGACAAAATTGAAGTCCCAAATAGTTTTTTATATTCGTCTATTGTGTAACCATAAATTTTATAAAAACCTTGGTTAGTCCACTCAATTTCTCCGTCAAGCCCAAAAATAACATATGAGTTATTGGTCTTGTCAGCAATCAATTTTAAATTCAGTAACTCATCATCTGATTCTTTTTGTTTCGGCAACTGTGAAAATAATTTTTTCTGATATTTTAAAGCATTTGTAATTCTAATATGCAACTCTGTTTTATTTATTGGCTTATTTACAAAGTCAATATAATTATCAAATTTTATTTTTTTTAAATTAACAATGTTTTTTTTGTCGGTTATAATAATTAAAGATTTTATTTGAGAATTGAGCTGTTCAATTAAGGTGTATTTGTCTTTGTCAATATTATTCGAATTTAAAATGCAAAGGGAAGTTTGGTATTCAGAAAAGAAAGATTTCAGTTTATCAATGAATGGATTTTCAAAAATAATATAATCATGTTTTAATTCAATTAAAGAATTAATAACAATGTTAATGTCATCAGAATCATTTAAGATTAAAATTTTGTTTTGCATAAATTATCAAACAAACGTCTAGTAAACAAGATACAAAAAAATATTTAAACAAGATATATAAAATAAAAAAAAACCTCACATTAATGTGAGGTTTTTTTTTATTTTATAA
>JADFUR010000001.1 GCA_015222055.1 Bacteroidota bacterium
AGGCGTTGCCTTTGGGCTGAACCGAGCTTGCGAGCTCACCGAAGGTAAATAAGTTGCCACTTCGTGGCGTAATACATTTCTCAGTTGCTTTAAGTTCTACATAAAATATTCAAAACACAGCAAATATAAAATTTTAATAAATTTATTTCCACAACACCAAATGAGAAAATTGGCGAACTATTTAGTACTTTCATATCGGTATTTTTTAGACAATACCAAATTAGGAGAAAATACTAAAACTGTAAAACTTTAGTTAATAAAGTTTTATAATTTTTTCTCAAAAATAACATGCAGATTTTAGGTGCAATCGTTCTCCAGATGGGGCTACTCGATTAGCACCAGTTATTAATGATTTAAATTGTAAAATTTATGAAGCCTCTGATTCATTTTTCTAACGACTTTACTTTTCTTTCGTTTAATAGGAAAAGAGTCAAATGTTCTTACATAATAGGGGAAAGGTCTTCTCAGTTGTATAAATTGGTTACTTTTAATAATTAATGCTCCAAATCCCATATTTGTTCCACCGTAATATTTTGAATGCCTTTCATAATTACTATTTTCTTTTTCATAATAATAGCTTTCGTAATATTTTGAGGTGTCCTGTTCAATAATTCCAAATTCGGCTGTAAAAAAGTTTCTATTGTCAAATGTAGAAATATTATCAGAAAGTAAATTGTCATTGAGAAATACAACTTTGTCAAATTGCTTGTCTCTAATGTTTTGAGAATAGTCACTATAGAAAAAGAAAACTGGACAGAAGTCGAAGTTATCTCTAAAAGCACTTATAATTTCCTTATTCAGATTGCTTTGTTTAATTTCAACTTTGTGAGCTAATTCATTTTTTCCAATTTCCTTTAAAGCTGAAATAGACATTTTTTTAGTTTTAAGTCTTACTAATAAAACACCATTGTGTAAATTGTTAATTTGTTTTATAGATGTAATTCTCGTTTGCTCTATTGAACTAATTTTCTTCTTCTTTTTTCTTTTGTTTTGAGAAAGTCCAATTGATGGAATAAAAAAAATTATAAGTACTATGATTATTATTTGTTTCTTCATAATTAGTGGTAACACTTCAATAAGACACCCCAGCGTTTCTTATATCCATTATATATTTAATAGATTTAAATCCAAAATTAACAAAAAGAAGAAAAAAAGAGATTAATTGAGATTCTTTTTTTTAATTCGTTTTAAGTAGTGAAAAACACACAGATAATATGTTGGTGCTAGATGGGATCTTAGTCAGAGACTACGACAAGCGGGGCTCATTCAAATCGACTTTTTTTTAAATCATTATCTTCATGATAATTCCTCAATTTTTTCATGGCATTCGACTACATGAAATAAAAATATATTTCGATGGGTTCAAATAAAGTATGCAGGAAATTTGTGAAGGTTTTGATTTCTTTCTTGATGTTTTTCGCTGTTTTTTAGTCGCTGATCGTTGAACTTTCACAGCATAATTAATGGTAAATAAGGCTAGCACCACCTTGAACAAAAAAACAATAAGTAATACTCTTAAAAGAAGAGTATAAAAAACAGATTTCTGTTGTGTGATCTGTTCCATAGATATCTCAAATAAAATATTTTATCATGTTTCTTTCTTTGCTCCAAAATATTTAATAAAAAACGCATTGGGAATAAATTTTTGTATCAAAATGCAAATATTTTAATTTTTTTTCAAAAAAGATGTTTTATAACATATATATTTAAAAAAAAAGAGCTAACTTGTTGACAATTTGAATTTTTCAATAGAAAGTATTCTATTTATAATTAGTTTCTATAATTAAAATTAAATTATTATGAAAAAAACAAACTCTAAATTTTTTATGGTCTTCTTGTTTTTATCATTTTTAATGGTAAACAAAGGATTTGCACAAACCACATATACTGTGGGTGCATCTGGACAGGATTTTGTGACGATACAGCAAGCAATTGATAACGCATCTGTAATGGATGGTGATATCATTTCAATTGTTGATGCTGTTCATACCGAAGCAGGTATAATTGTAAACAAAAACCTTACTATTATTGGTCAGGGAGCTGATCTTACTATAGTTCAAGCAGCTGAGAGTACAGACATGGCATATGACAGAGTGTTTAATATCTCTGCTGGTGCTTCTGTAGTTATCGAAGATTTAACAGTAACTCATGGTAAAGGTTCAAGCTATGGTGGCGGTATTTTAAACGATGGGGAACTATTAGTAAACAGGTGTGTTATTACCGACAATAAAGTTAATACATCGTCTGAGAACCTTGAAGGTGGAGGAGGTCTATTTAATTCGGGAATATTAAGCATTAAATTTTCTGAAATTTCGAACAACTATTCAGGATGGCATGGTGGAGGAATATGGATGGAAGATGATGATGAAGAATCCGAATTATATATTGAAAATTGTATTATTAAAGATAACGAATCAAATCGATCTGGAGCAGGATTAGGCTCAAGTTATGGTGCGTTAATTGATATAAAAAACACCTTAGTCGTAAATAATAATGCCGGATACAAAGCCGGAGGTATTCATTTAGGAGATTCTTTCTATGGAGATATTATACTTAATAGTGTTACAATAAGTGGTAACAGTGGTACATACTATACTGCCGGTATCCATAATAATGACGGTATATTATATATGCAAAATTCAATTGTTGCAGGAAATATTTTTACAGATGCAGATGAATATACAGATATATATAATGATGACACTTTTATTTCATTAGGTAACAATATTATAGGAATTGATGATTATGACCAATTAGGTGCTCTTGAATCTGATCAGGTTGGTACTGTAGACGATTCATTTGATCCTGAATTAGATGAAAATTATTCGCCTTTGTTAACATCACCATGTATTAATTATGGACCAAAAAATTTTACTAGCCTTGATCTTGAAGATGTTGATGTTTATGGAAATCCAAGGATTTTTGATGGTGAAGTTGATGTTATTGATATTGGTGCGGTAGAATTACAGGCTGAACCATTACCAACCTATCTTATTTCAGTTGAGCCAACTACCTTTAACTTTGGTGATATACCTGTTGATACTACAGCATATAAAAGTATTGTAATAGAGAATTATGGACAAGCATCATTGACACTTGATTCTGTATTTGCATCAGGTGGATTCGAAATATTTACGCAAAGTAAATCTGCTATTGATACTGTTCTTTATAATGAAACAGTTCCCGCTCATTCAACTAAGAGAATATTTGTTTCTATACTTCATGATACAGATAGTCTTTTTAATGGCAATCTTGTTATATACAGTAATGCAGAAAACAATCCTGAGATTACAATTAGTTTGTCTGCTAATATTGTTTCAGGATTGGATTATTTTAAAGGTGAGATTATTGCCAACACTACCTGGTGTCAGGATACTTTACATATAGGTGGTGATGTAACTGTAAATAATGATGTTACATTAACAATTTGTGCCGGTACAGTAATCGATTTTCTTGGAGATTATTCATTAAAAGTTAATGGAGCAATCCATGTAAATGGTAATGAAACCGACACCGTATTTTTTACCAGTAATTCAGGAAACTGGTCTGGTATCAGGTTTGAAAACATTATGAATTCAATTCAAAATGATTCTTATTTATCTTATACACGAGTTGAAAATAGTTCAGCTGATAATGGCGATGAATATAGTAAGGGTGGAGGTATTTATTTAGATTACACGGCCAGAGTTTCAATATTAAATAGTGAAATTACTGATAATACAGCTGTAGAAAATGGAGGAGGTATTTATAATGCGGGAGAATTAGATATACTAAATTCCCTTATTAGCAATAATTCAACAATTTCTGGATCAAACGATATGGGTGGTGGAGGAATTGCAAATGCAGGACACTTAAATATTTTAAACTCTGCAATTCATGATAATTATTCAGCCTTTCATGGAGGAGGTATTTTAAATTGTGACGATAATGCGGTATTGTATCTCGAAAGAGACTCTATTACTGATAACACAGCAAGTAAAGCCGGTGGTGGAATTGCAAATACAGGTGCTGAACAGGTTGATATTATAAATTGCCTTATTGCGAATAATACTGCTCAAAGTAATAAAGCCGGTGGTATCCATAGTGGAGGTGGTGCCAATGGCGTTTTCAATATAATAAGTTCAACCATTTATGGTAATATTGCTTCATCTGAAGGTGGAGGAATTAGCAACCGTATAGCAACATTCAACTTAATTAACTCAATAGTAGCTGGTAATACAGCAAGTAGTTATGAAGATGTTTACAATACAGGTACGTTGAATTCTGGTGGTTATAATTTAATTGGGAATGAAGATGGTACAAGTTTTCCTGCAGTTGAAGGAGATCTTGTTGGTACAAACACAAGTCCAATTCCGGCCATGTTAGAAAATGATTATTCTTTAACAGATTCTTCAATTGCCATAAATCATGGTATTCCGGATACAACAGGATTATATATTCCTACAACCGACTTGGCAGGGAATAGCAGGATTTATGACGGTGACCTGGATATAATAGATATTGGTGCATTCGAATTACAAAGTAATCCTGCAGTTAACTATAATCTTCAAATAAGTCAAAATAATTTTGATTTTGTAATAGCTTCAGTTGATTCTAGTAGTTACCAGGAAGTAGAATTATCTAATATGGGCTTTGGTATTGTTGAAATTGATTCAATAATTGCACCCGAAGGTTATGAAATTTCGGTATCGGGTTCGGAATATAATGATACTCTGATTGACATAGCTATACTGGCTTATAATTCTGCAGTATTGACCATTAAATTCACTCCTACTTCTGCAATAACATTTGCAGGTAATATTATGGTTAAAAGTAACGATACAGGTGAACCTGAACAAAACATATCTGTAACAGGTGACGGAACAGGATATTATATTATTCCTGCAATCATAAACGATTATGTTAATATTTGTGCCGATACTGTAAGAGTAATGTCTGATGTTACCATAGAAAATGGAGCTACATTAGATATTTGCCCGGGAACAGTTGTCGAATTCAGAGGCGATTACCGTATTGAGGTACAAGGACAAATATTAGCGGAAGGTACAGAAGCTGACACAATTAAATTTACCAATATAAATGGTACAGGCGACTGGGGTGGAATTCGATTTGCTAATTCTCCTTTATCGAATGATTCGTCGAAATTCTCATATACAATATTTGAACATGGCGAAGCATATAATAATTATGGAGGAGCATTGAATATTTCATATTTCTCAAAAATTAGTTTGTCACACTGTATTTTTGAAAATAACCATGCCTCAAGTAATGGAGGAGCTATATATCTTTATAATGCATCTTTAAACATTAATGATTGTATTTTTGATAATAACTCAGTTTCCAGTCGTGGCGGAGCAATATGTTTAGAGGGAGACGATAATATTTTTGAACTTAAAATAACTAATTCTATATTGTCAAATAATACCTCGAGTAGTCACGGTGGAGCAATTTGTAAGCGTTATTCTAACGCAGCGCTAACAATCATAAATTCAAAGCTGATTGATAATACAGCAGGTTCTTATGGCGGTGCCATTTATCATTACTATGGTAAAGAATTTACCATGGAGAATTCTTTAGTTGCAGGAAACAATGGTAGTTATGGTGGAGGATTGTATATCAGAACCTATTCTGACGTAAAAATATCAAACTCAAGCATAATAAATAACAGTAGTACTAGTTTTGCCGGTGGCTTATATATCCGATACTGTGATTTCTATGTAAATAATACAATAATTGCAGACAATAACGGTTCGGGTAGTTATCCGGATATTTATTATGATGGCGATGGAAGAAATTTAATATCAGAAGGTTATAATATTGTAGGTAACCTTGGAAGTGAGTACGACTGGGAAGCAGGTACCGGTGATATTTTAGGATATACCGGCAATAAAATTGAAGTATATCTTGAAGCTGATTATACGCCAACGGATTCTTCAGTTGCCGTAAATTCAGGTAATCCTGTAGGTACTTACCCGGATCTCGATTTAGCAGGCAACCCCAGGATATTCGATGGCACTGTTGACATTATTGATATTGGTGCTTATGAATTGCAATCGGAGAAAGTATTGCAAAATATGGTGCTGGCAGTTGATAAATCAGCAATTGATTTTGCTTATCAACAAATTAACGAATATTCATACAGAGAGCCTTTTACTATTTCTCATATTTCAGGAAACAATAATTTAATAATATCATCAATTACTGTTCCTACGGGTTATATGCTAACTATTGATGAAGGAGAAACTTATGTTTCATCGCTTACTGATGTTATTGTTGGTATTCTTAAAAAGCTTACTGTAGAGGTAGTTATGAACCCACTAGCCGAACAAGAATATAGCGGAAATATAACTATTAACAGCAATGCAACAGAATCTGTTACAGAAATACCTATTACCGGTTTTGGTGCTAATATGAGCCCTTCATTTTTATTTACAAACACTGCTCCTGTAATAGATGGAACGGTTGATGATTTGTGGAACATTATAACATCTGATAGACTCGACGTTAAAGTCGAAGATGTATCCGATCATGATGTTGACGCAAAATTCAGATCAGTTTGGGATAATGACAGCCTCTATTTATTGGTTACTATACAGGATGATACCTTATATAGCGGAGATGTTGATAGTACAATAAACGATAATATTGTTTTATATCTTGATTTTAATAATTCCAAAGGAAGCTCATACGATGCAGATGATTATATGATAAGGTTTAACTGGGATTATGATCAATATACAATTGAAACTGGAAGTGCTATAAGCGGATTACATTTTGAAGAAACAACCGCAACAGATTCCAATTCATATGTTTTTGAAATTGCTATCCCCTGGGCATCTGCTACTTCAATAACTCCTGTTTCAGGTACCGAAATAGGAATTGACATGAATGTAATTGATAATGATGGCTTTGGGCTTGAAGATGAAATGGCATGGCATTCCGATGCCGATGATAAAGATACGAATCCATCTGCATTTGGAACAGCTATTTTATTAAATGAAAATGGAGCTGATCCTCTTGCACCTGTTATGGAAATATCTTATGGAGAAACCGATTTTAATATCACATGTGAAGATTCAATTGTATTTCCACTTACTATCAATAATACAGGAATCGGAAGAGACCTTATAATTGGTGGAGAATTAAAAAATTTGGAAGATATTCTCAGTTTATTAAATGATAATTATATTAATATTACTGATTTAATTCCAAATAAATTTGATTTCGCTTACGATGGTGGTAGTAACTATATCGATGATGGTGGAAATGATATGTACGATGATGCTAATTATCTAAATACAAATTACGAATCAGAAATAGATTATTCAGATAATGTTGTTTTAAATGATGTAGCTGCTTTTGGAGATAATAGTTCGTATTTTACAAGACATTTTGATGGATTATTTGTAATGGTAGCAGATGTTAACAACATTGATTATTTTGAGCTAACAGGAGATAATGGTGCTGATGGCAGTGGTAATGTTGAAGGAGCTATTTTAGATGTTTCAGTAGGAGGCGTAGATTATCAGGGCTTTGTAAAACGAATTTATAATTCCGGAGATCCTTCAATTAACCATTTAATTATAGTTGAAAAAGCTGTTGGAGCAGATCATAATTATAGTTACGATACAAACGATGATCAGCATGAAGTAACAGGACTTAATTCAGCAAAAAGGATATATTACTTATTGTTCGCTAGCAGTGGTGCTTTAATTGACGATGAAGCTACTACGCAAATAATGAAAAAATTTTTAAATATTGCTGGAAAAAGTACACTTAGTGGTACTGTTGTACCTGCAGGAGAATCAATTGTTGCAAATGTAGTTTATAATACATCTTCATATTCTATGACTTATAAAGAGGAAGATATAATTATTACTTCAAATGATCCTGTTAATTCTTCAGACACAATTTCCATTACAATTACTAAAAATGGAATTCCTGAAATAGAATTGTTACAAAGCGAGTTTGACTTTGATGAAGTTCGAGCAAATCATTATGCTAAAGAATCATTATTCATAACGAATAACGGTTGTATTCCTTTAACTGTTGATTCAATAACATCAACACACGAGTATTTCTTTGTTCAAAATGATAAATTCATTATTGAACCGAGCGATACAGCCGAAGTATTTATATATTTCTTACCAACTGAAATGGGAGAATTTAATGAATTTATGACTATTTATAATAATGGTTTAGATAAGGTAATAAATGTTAAAGGAGTTACTGCCGATACTATTCCTCCTGTTATTGTTTCTGCTTACGTAAACGATGACAGACCTGATATACTTGTTGTTAATTTTAATGAAGAAATTCAAGCATCCGGTTTTGATGGATTTACATTAAATGGAGGAATTGGAACAATATTTGGTATAAATGATGTATTTGAATCAACTATTGAGTTTACATTATCGGCCGATATTATTTTTGGAGAAATCTTAACATTCGATTATGATAGCCTATCGGGAAATGTTCAGGATATTGCTACTTTAGAAAATCCCATGCAAAGTATTACGGATATATTTGTAGCAAATAATGTAGAGTTCATTGATGATGTAACACCAACACTTGTTAAAATAAGTGTTGAAAATGCTAATCCCAGCCAGCTTATCTTAGAATTCAACGAAGATGTTTTAGTAACTAACCAATCAGGAATAAGTATTAATGGAACAACAGGATCGATAACAGGAATTAGTGGATCTGGAACAGATGTGCTGTTAATAACATTAGATGCTAACGTGCTTTATGGAGAGGTATTAACAATTGATTATGTAGCTGTTGTTGGAAATATTACAGATGATGCTGTTACACCAAATGCACTCGAGGATATTTCAGGATTGACAATTTATAATTATGTTGATTATGTTGATGTTTTTGCACCAAACTATATTTCTGCAAAAGTTGAAGACGCAGCTCCTACACAAGTTGTTGTTACTTTTGATGAACCTGTTAATACTACTGATGAAACTGGATTTACACTTACCGGTACAACAGGTACAATAACTGGTGTAACTGGTTCTGGAACAGAAATATTAACATTTACTCTTGATGCAGATATTATATTTGGAGAAAATCTTATGTTATCATACAGCATTACAACCGGTGATGTAACCGATGCTGCTGATGTGCCAAATAATTTGGCAACATTCGGACCTGTAACCGTTGTAAATAATGTATTATATAGTGGTGGTCCACAGACTAATCCAACAGTGATTGGCTTATCGGTTGAAGATGCTACACCAAATGAAGTAGTGGTTGTTTTTGATGAAATTGTAAGCTTAACCAACCAAACAGGATTTAGTGTTTCAGGTATTACTGCAAGTATTACTGGAGTTACCGGAACAGGAACAGCAATCTTAACATTTACACTTGATGTTTCAGTAATGTATGGAGATATAGTTTTATTAAGCTATGATGCAACCGGAGATGTTCAGGATGTAGAATTAAATTCTTTAGCAGCATTTTTAAATTATAATGTTGTTAACAATGTGGCTTATGTAGATAATGTAGCACCGACCTTAACTATGGCAATAGTAGAAGATGCTACTCCAACAATAATGGAACTTACATTTGATGAAAACATTGCATTTACCGATGCAACAGGATTTACTATTAATGGAACAACAGGATTAGTAGTCAGTGCTTCTGGTAGTGGAACAAATATTATGTCATTAGAGCTTGATGCTGCTGTAGCATATGGTGAAGCCATTACCATTGATTATGATCAACCAACAGGTAATGTTACTGACGAAGCTGCAATAACAAACGATCTTGCAACATTCGCCGGATTTGTAGTTGCCAACTATGTTGAGTTTGTCGATACTATAAAACCACAGGTTGTTTCAGCTTCAGTTGAGGATGCAAATCCTTTTGATGTGGTAATTGGTTTTAGCGAAGAAGTTTCATATACTGATTTTACAGGTATTACCGTTAATGGAACTGCCGGTTCAATAATAGGAATAGCAGGTGATAATACAAAAACTATAATCTTAACATTAGATAAGGATGTAATTTATGGGGAACTACTTACCATGGATTATTCAGGAGGTAATATAACTGATTTGTCAAATGTACCAAATAGTCTGGATGACTTTACAGATGTTGCTATTGTTAATAATATTGTAGGTGAGTTAAGAAGTCCATATTTTACTTATGCTGTTGTTGAAGATGCTTCACGTTCTGTAATTGAAGTAACATGTACTGAAATTGTAGTTTTTACCGATTATACAGGATTCACTGTTTCAGGAACTGCAAGTTTAATTACAGGATTAGCTGGCTCTGGAACAAATACATTGACCTTTAGTCTTGATGCTGATGCAGTTTATGAAGATAATAATATAGTATTAAGCTATGATGGATATGGAAATGTTACCGACAGGATTGGAAATATTCTAATGCCGGTTGATTTTGATGTTGTAAATAACATTATCCCAAGAACTGATGCAACTTTAAGTGATTTAACTTTCAACGCTACAACAGTTACAGGTTTTGATCCTGTTACTATTTCATATGCTGTTGAATTAGCTCATGAGACAATAATAGTGCCTACTGTAGATGCTACAACTGCCGATGCAAGTGCAACAATTGCTGTTGTCGATGCAACAGAACTGCCTGGCTCAACGATAGTAACTGTAACTGCTCAGGACGGTGTAACAGAAAAGGTTTATACCATTAACTTTACAATAGCTCCTGATAGTAATGCAACTTTAAGTGATTTAACTATAGATGCTACAACTGTAGCTGGCTTTAATGCTGCTACTACAACGTATGAAGTTGAATTGGCATACGGCACAACTGTAATTCCAACAGTCGCTGCTACTACTACAGATGCTAATGCTATTTTTGCTATTGTTGATGCAACTGAATTGCCTGGTTCAACAGTTGTTACAGTAACTGCCGAAGATGGTGTAACAGAAATTGTTTATACCATTATCTTTACAATAGCTCCTGATAGTGATGCAACTTTAAGTGATTTAACTATCGATGCTGCAACTGTAGAAGGCTTTGATGCTGCTATTACAACATATGATGTTAAATTGACATACGGCACAACTGTAATTCCAACAGTTGTTGCAACTGCTAACGATACTAACGCTACTGTTGTTATTGTTGATGCAACTGAATTGCCTGGTTCAACAGTTGTTACAGTAACTGCCGAAGATGGTGTAACAGAAATGGTTTATACCATTAACTTTACTGTTGCAACAGGAATATTTAATATCTCACAGAAGGATATAAATATTTATCCAAATCCTTCAAATGGAATATTTAATGTTGAATTAGAAGGAACTAGTTCTGATAATGTAAATATCGAAATATTAAGCCTTGATGGCAAAGTGCTATATAACAAAGTCTTCATCAACTCAGATAATATCGATATTGATGTATCTACAATTCAAAAAGGATTGTATTTTATTAAACTCACAGTTAATGAAGAAATAATAATACAAAGAATTATTATTGAATAATTAAAAATGACTAGTCCTAAATAACCGTTACAGGTTTTTAGCAAAAAAAATTAAATTTTATTAACCACAGAGAATTTTTTTTCTCTGTGGTTTTTTTTATAACAAATGTGTAGCAAAAAAGGCATCTTTTTTAGTTACAATATTTTATTACTTAGGTAAATTTATAAATTTTGTATGAGCTAAAAAATAAACTATTGGGGATTGTTATTTTTAATAAAAAGACGTAGTCTGGAGACTACGTCGAGCGGGGGATTGGTTTTGTGGAACGCAATACAATCTCACACCAGCGGTTTATGCACAAGCAGGGCAGACAACTTCAAATTATTATTTGAAAAAATATTTAAGGATTTTGTGAAATTAATACTATAAATATAGTTGTAAACAAATAATTATAGTATATTTGTTTCAAATTTGATTCATGAAAGAAATAACAAAAGCTCAAGAGGAGATATTAAAATCTTTGTGGAGAATAAACAAAGGTGCGGTGAGTGATGTCCGTGAAGCATTGCATGAGCCCAAACCTGCATATAATACTGTAGCAACGGTAATAAAAGTTCTCGAGAAGAAGGAATATGTTTCTCATAAAACGTACGGCAAAACCAATGTATATTATCCTATCATAACGGATACGGAATATGCAAAATATCTACTCAAAGACACTATTAAGGGATTTTTCAACGGTTCATTAAATCAAATGGTATCTTTTTTTGTAAAAAATAAGGATGTATCCATAAATGAGTTGGAAGAATTAAAGAACATGATTGAGCAAGAAATTAATAAAACTAAATAAAATGGAAGTATTCATTCGATATATTCTTCTGTCAACATTTTGTTTGAGTATTTTATACGCTGGATATTTAATATTTCAAAAAAGAGAAACCCGAATTCATCAGCTTAGATACTATTTGCTTATATCAATTGTATTGTCCCTTATAATACCCCTTTCAACTCTCCAGATTGATTTAAATTTATTCCAAGACAAATTTGAATCTGAAGAGATTATTCAGGAAACAGAAAATATAGCAACTATAACTGATGTGACTAAAATTAATCAGTTAGACATAAAGCCAAAAATTGAGAAAAATTGGAACATTTCAAGTTTCTTAATTATCATATATTTAATAGGTTTCATATTGTTTGGCTTACGATTGTTGTTTCAGTTTATTAAAATTATTTGTCTATTTGGTATTTCTGAAAAAATAAAAAAGGAAAGAATTGTTTTATTGAGTAACAAAAATGGAAATTCGTTCACTTTCTTTAATTGGATATTTATCCCCAGTTACTATTATGGAGAGGAAGAAACTAAAGATATAATATCCCATGAAAAAATTCACGCATCACAATATCATTCTATTGACTTAATGCTGATTGAACTTCTATCGGCCGTAATGTGGTTTAATCCGTTGGTATGGATGATGAAAGATTCTGTACAGTTAGTGCATGAATATCTTGCAGATGAAGGAGTACTCAATACCGGGACTGACAAACTTAAATACCAAGCACTCCTAATTAATCAAGTAGCAGAAGAAAAATTCATCTGTCTTTCTTCTGGTTTTAACAATTCATTAATAAAAAAAAGAATGATTATGATGACTAAAAATAAATTTAATCGAGGTTCAAAGTTAAAATTTTTTGCTTTGATACCATTAGCAACCATACTTTTTATTGTAGTAGCTTGCATAAAAGGACAAGAAGTAAATAAAAACTCAAAGGCATTTACAGTTGTTATTGATGCCGGACATGGAGGAAAAGATTCCGGAGTGAAATTTAATGACAAAATTACAGAAAAAGATTTGTCACTTTCAATTGCCAAAATGTTGAAAGAAAAAGCATCAAGAGATATGAAACTTAATTTGATTTTAACTCGTGAAAAAGATGAGTTTCTGGAATTGAATAAGCGGATTAATTCGGATGCCGATTTATTTATATCTATTCACATTAATTTTTCTAAAAATACTGATATTTCCGGTATAGAATGTTTTATTGCAAAAAACTCTGAAAATAAAACTGAAAGTAAAAATATTGGAAAATTAGTCGTTTCCGAATTAAATCAATTAAGTGGGATGAAGACTTCTCTGAAAGAAACTGACTTTTTGGTTCTCAGAGAAAGTAAATGTCCAGCACTACTATTAAATATTGGTTATATATCAAACCCCTATGATTTGTCATTTATTACTGATAAATATAATCAAGGGTTGATTTGTGATAAAATATTGAATGTGATTAATCAATTAAACTGAAAACTGTCAGTGCATAATATGCGGTCATAAAACACTGGGGAGTGATGTGATTCAACTGCATCATTCTTTTTTGAAATTTTCACATATTAAATATTATTTGCATAAAGATCTATTACGAAGCCTTTAGATTTGAATCATAGTTATTACTTATAAATATTACTATGATGCATTTTTTCTTTTAAAATCAAAATATTCAATTTGCTTATTAATCCCCGCTACTATTATCTTTATAAATTGTTACCGCTTTTCTCTAACCAATTAATTAAATATTCTTACTCTAAATTAATTTCAAAAACGTTTGTCAGTTCTTTTTCAATATTTACCCCACCCCATAATCCTATATCTTTCACAACCTTAATTTGTTGAGAAAAAAGAGTGTTAGAGATTATTAGTAATGATATTATAATGATTACTTTCTTCATTTTTTCAATTGGCGGTAACATCTATATCCTCACTCCTATTTTTCTGCTATAATTAAAAAATTAGTTAGCAATTCAGTATAGATACTAATCTTATTAAAACCAGCAACAATTAATTGTTCTTTGACTTCTTTTGCGTCATATCTTAATTCAATAGAGGGTCCTTGTTCCGTTTTCTCCTTTTTCCAGTCTGAAATAGCAATCTTTCCATTAGACTTTAACAATCGACAACATTCGTTCAATGTTTTCTGCGGGCTATCTAGTTCGTGATGTAAATTTATCATAAATAAAAAGTCAGCAAAGTCATTATTCAAATGAACACAACTGTCCTCCATTTTTAAAGGGATAATATTGTCATATTTGGGTAAAAGGTTCTCCTTCATCCAATCAACCATGGTATCTGATATATCACACGCATACACCTTGCTTTGTTTATAAATTTCTGCAAAATGAGTACTAAAAAAACCTGTTCCGGCTCCTAAGTCAATAATTACTTTTGGATTTTCGATTGCTGCTTTTTCCACAATAAATTCAATTGGTAGTGATATTAACCGTTTAGGATTATTTAATTTATCAAGGTGTTTGGGGTTAAATCGCTTCTCTTCCATACTGTTTCTTTATTTTTTTATTAATAATCTTAATTTCACCCAACACCTCAACAAAATTCTATTGCTTCTTATATCAGTTATATAATTAAGTTATTCCAAATTTAATTAAAAAAAATTAAACTATAGAATAACTCTTTAAATTTTGAGAAACTGCTTATTCTATTTTTTGTGTAAGTCTATCAGGGCGAGTTTATGCGAGCATGGAAAATTGATGCAGTGCAACTATGAATTAAAACAATCGTACAATTATGGAATTCTGTTAACAGGAATGACAGCTCCTGACACAAAACATAGTAAAGTGAATTATTAATTGTAGTTTTGAATAAAATATAAAATATTGAAAAATAGCACAATTGAAATATATACAGATGGAAGTTGTCATACCCAACAAAAAATAGGAGGATGGGCATCCATTATTTTTTACAATTCAGAAAAGCTTGTTTTACAAGGAAGTGAAAAGGAAACAACGCACAACCGAATGGAATTGTTGGCAGTAATAAAATCAATTGAATACGCTATGAAAAAATTTATTGACTTTGAAAAATTGATTATTTATACAGATAGTCAGTATGTAGAACGGATTCCCTTAAGAATAAAAAAATTTATTGATCAAGATTTTAAAACAAAATCAGGTAAAGAAATTCAGAATGTTGATTTAGTTAAACGATTGATTAATTTATTAAGCTCAGTGAATGTTGAGTTTATAAAAGTAAAAGCACATCAGAAAGCTTCGCATACTGCAAATTATAATAGGGAAGTAGATAAGTTAGCTAGAAAAATAGTAAGACAAGAAGTTAGTAGCAGTATTTCATAAATTGTGTAAGTTCAAAATGGAACAATACTAGCAATATTTCTCGTAATTATGCTTGTTTAATTTATTTTACTAGGTATGTAAAGGGTTTATTCAGATATGCTCATCAAAAGTTCTAGCACTTAAGCCGAACTTTTATTAGGGTTTAACCACCAATTAATTATTTAATAATGCAAATAACTTTATTCGTTTTTCTTTTTTTTGCAAATTTCAGTTCGGTAAATATTTTTAACAAAGTCAAGTTTTGAATGGTACTTTTTCTTTTCTGTGGCACTCCACCAATGTAAATAAATACCTAATTGATATGCAACTTTTTTAATATGTGAATTCAATTAATCGGTTAATACCTTTAATACTCGGTTGCAGAGATTCTTAAAACTTAAGTTATGTAATAGATTAATTACATTTTCTTCTACAAACAAATTGCGTAAATAAGCTCGAAATACTAATTAATCAAAACAGGAATAACTAAAATTGATATATTTCTCAAATTTATCAGTAATAAAATTTATCACAGCTTATATTTTTAAGCTACCTTAGTAAACATTTTAATACTAATGCCAGAAATTGACCTTTAGGTTAGTATTATTTTAAATAATATTCTTGTTTTAAAATTATTAAATGTCTTAGCCTAATTTCTTCTTTTCATAAATTAATTGCAAAGTTGAAGAAAGAAAATTTCAATTTTCTATCTTCATTTTTTAAAAATATAAAGTTGTTTCTTCCAATTGTATTGATTATTTCGCATTTGAATTAAAAAATTTTTTTTAATTATTGTTTTTAATATTTTCAAAATTTTATTGTAATTTGCCACAAAGTTGTTTGCATGTTTAATTGCTTGGGAAATAGATGTGTATACGATTTTTTTATCTTTTTCACAAATGCACAAAGGGTTTCTTTAATATAAATCTAAAAAATGAAAAAAATATTTTTAATACTTATTTTATGTTTTGCCACAATAAAATATGCTTACAATTCGCCTGAAAAAAACAAGGATGAGAAAAGAAAACAAGTAGAACAATTATTAAGAGAAGCCGATAGTTTATCACAAATTAATATGATAAAAGCATTACGCAAGGTAGAAGATGCGTTGTATATAACCAATATTTATGAATTGGAAGATTTAAAAGGAACCGTTTTCTATCAGAAAGGAAAATTATTAACTATGATAGGAGAAAAAGGTGGACAAGAAATAGAATTTTTTATTAGAAGTCTTGATATTTCTGAAAAGTATAATGATACAAGTATAATTATATCTGCAAATACAGCAATAGGACATTATTACATTCAAAAAAATAATTTTTCTAAAGCTGAAGAGTATTATAAAAAATCCCTAAAAACATCACAAAAATTTAAAGATAGTCTACTAATTGGAAATGCATATATTAATATGGGAACATTTTATGCAAATAAAAACATGTCAGATTCATCGTTATTTTATTTAAATAAAAGTTTACTTTATTTAAAAGATCAAGCTTATATTTCTGGTGTTAAAATGAATATTGCAAGTTTGCTTCGAACTTTAGAGGAATATGATTCGAGTGAAGCTATTTTTAGGGTTGAACTTAAAAAAACTATTGTTGATAAAAATGGCTATTTAAGTTCTATGCTTTATCTGAATCTTTCGTGGTTATATATCGATATACATGAATTTTCAAAAAGTAGACAAATGATTGATTCCGCAATAATAATAAATTCAAAGTTAAATTCATCCAAAATAAAACACTTTATTTTGGATCAAAAATATACAAACTATAAAACTATAGGAGATTACAAAAATGCATTGATATATCTCGAAAATTTGCGTCATTTTAACGATTCAATAACAGATAGTAATTTTGGATATTTAAAAGAAAAAATTATGACAGATATTGAAAATGAAAAAAATGAAACACAATTATTGTTACAAAAAAGAAGGCTACAATTACTAATAACCTTGTCTGTTATTGGGATGTTGTTACTTTTAAGTTTCGTGTTTTATTATAATCAGCGAAATAAATTAAGAAGAAAACAGGAGTTTTTGGAAAAGGAACGAATGAAATTCGAAAGGCAGCAATTAGAATTATCGGTTAGTTCGCAACAAAGGGAGTTGACTAGCAAAACCCTTATGCTTGCCAATAAAAATGAAATTATAAGTGAAGTTACAGATGCCTTAAAGGAGAGTCAAAAAACTTTACCAAAAGATGTTCAGAACATGATTAATACAATTATTAAAAATCTTAATAATACTATTGGGGATAATTTCTGGGACGAGTTTGAGCAATATTTTGGTAAAATCCATAAAAATTTCTACAGTGGACTAATTATAAAACATCCAGGACTTACTGCATGGGATCTTCGTTTGTGTGCTTTTTATAAATTAAAAATGTCGAATAAAGAGGTAGCTCAAATTACAAATAAACAATTAAAAAGTATTACTGTCGCTCGTTATCGATTAAGAAAAAAACTTAATATTGATAAATCGGTTGATATTGCTGAATATTTATCTAATTTTTAAATTGGGTTGTCTGAATTTTAAAAGAATACTCTTGATTACTTTCATTAAAATTCAAATTACCTTTAAATTTAAGTACAGAGTGTTGCAAAACATTATAATAAAAATAATTAAAAGAATCGTCATTAACAAAGGAATAGAATTCTTTCTTATTATAAATATTTTGTTCAGCATTGATCTTTCAGGTACGGGTCGAACATAAAAAGAAATCCATTGTTGATCCATAATTTCACATCCCATTTCAAATGTGTCAACTTATTTTAGGACGGGACCGATTTATAAAAAAAAAGGGGCTTTAAAAAAGCCCCTTTTTAATTAAAATCAAACTTATTTATTGTTTAATAAGTTGTCTTCTGTAGGTTTTATTACCTGATTGTATTTCCACTAGATATACACCAGCAAGAATATCTGATATTTTAATCAGATTAGATCCTTTATGATATGTATTTGACTGAATCAATGAACCTTGTATGTTGTAAATTTTAACAAGTCCAGTTTCCATACTATTAAAAGTAAAATATTCAGTAGCAGGGTTAGGGTATATTGTCAAGCTATAATCATTAACAATATTATCAAAACCTGTTGTATTATTCGTTACTGTATAGGTTTTTGTATTTTGATTATCTTCTGAAGTTACAGTAATGGTACTGTCAACACTTAAACCACTAATTAAAATATTAGCATAAGAATTACCATCGTTAATACTTACTGTAGCACCATACGAAGTTTCAAATCGTATAACCATATTTTCGTAAGATGAATTCTCCAGATTAACTTTATCGCCTTCAATAGTAGCAACAACATCTGCATCTAATGAAGTATTATCTTCAGCTTCCATACGTAAACCAATTAATTCACAGGCACTGTTTTGATTACGTGTAACATTCACATTATAATAATTAGTAAACAATTCGCTGCTTGAATTAATTTGATAAATCATGTAATCAGAAAAATCATTATGGGTTACTCCGCCTTCTTGTTCAGTTTCATCAACAAATGCTTTTGCCTTTTCGCTTAAGCTATAAGTTGAAACAAGATCGTTTAAACTGGTGCTTGATGGAATTTCTAAATTGATATTTAAACCATCTATTGTTCCTTCAATATCCTGATTTAACAAAGCATTGTTTGCTTTTTCTAATTTGAATGTTTCAATTAAAGCTTCGTGACTTAATGTATTAATTACTTTAACTGTCCATTCTTCAGAAACAGATTCATCAGCAGATTTTAAAGTGTAAACCACATCTTGTGTAAAGTTAACTTCACTTACAGCACTCTCTTGTTCAGTAGCATTAATGAAAAGTTTACCTCCATTAGCCATTTTAAATACAGGTTTTAATGCAGCAATACTAGCTCCCTGCTCCATAAATACGCTGATTTGCTTATTTGTATTATCGAATTGAGTAGGTGCTATTTGTTCTTCAATATCGAAACTGATAAGTTTTACAAGTTTTTGAGCTGTTTCGTTAGCATATGGTATTCCAAGTGCTGTAAAATGGTTGTATGCAATCTCGCCTATTGTTTCATATTCTTTTGATACAGGATCAATCTTAATTAAATAAGGTTTACTTCCATTATTTAAATCTATTCCTGCAAAATATAATTTACCATCATTTTTATTAAACTCAAGTGTGTTTTTATAATTTATATTATAAGAGAGTTTAAGTACAGGAATTGCTTCTAATGTAGTTGTATCAATTTTATAAAGCATATTTTTAACTAAACCATAGGAATAGAAATTACCGTCCATATCAATAGCAAGAGAAGTATGTATATCTCTTGTTTTTAATTGACCCATATCAATAGGTTCTGCTCCATCTGCAATATCGAAACGATATAAATGTTGATCACCAGGATTGTTATAAGTTATTCCTGTTGCATATAATTTACCGTTTCCATCGAAATATGATAAGCTTGTAATACCAAGTGGAGGTAAAAATTCTGTAAGAATTGTTTGCTCACCTGTTTCGATATTAATAGTACTAATATTTGACATAGTGGACATGATACCGTTTTGTGTTACATACCATTTATCATTAGCCCAGGTACCACCCATTAAAGCAATACAGGAAGGAGTGTTTGTAACTTTTTCTACATAAGCTGGTTTTTCAAGATAAGTTTTTCCTATCCATGTATTTTCGTTTTGTAGGTTATATCCATAAACTATAGTATAGTCTCCTGAATTTATTTCAAGCTTAAGCGTATCGTTACTTTTGTTGTCATCTCCTTCAAAATTTACAATAGCAGTAGCATTATGTAAACCGGAAGTTAGTTCAAATGTTTCTAAACTTACTTCATTATTAGCAAAAGCATCAATACTAACATTAATAGTTTTTGTATAAGAATCGTCTATTTTTAGTGTAATACTTCCATTTACAGTATTTATATAATTATTATATATATTAACTATTGGAGCATAATTGCCGTTCTGCATAACAGGCTTTAAGTTTACAAAATTTGCAGAGGAAACATCTAATGCTCCAGCTTTGTCGGCTATTATTTTGAAATCTTTATTTTCTTTT
This sequence comes from Bacteroidota bacterium, assembly GCA_015222055.1. GTDB lineage: Bacteria > Bacteroidota > Bacteroidia > Bacteroidales > B39-G9 > B39-G9. The sequence continues at coordinate 20,563 of JADFUR010000001.1, forward strand.
TCCCATGTTCCGCAAGAAATTCGCATTCTTCGTACTTCTTTAGGTGCATTATCTGGTGGAATAATTTTAGCTTCGAATTTACCCATCTCTAATTGATTTACAGGATAATTTTCTTCTGGAGAAAAAATTCCGTCTTTGTTCCAATCAATACCTAATACAAGTTCATTAGGGGTAACAAAGGAAGCTCCATTTCCATCAACTAATATTTTAACCTCCGTAAGGTTATCTGAACTTATAGAAATAGTCTCTTCAACAAGAGAATACATATAATCGGTATAATTAAAGTTATTCTCACCAACACTTATCGATTTCATATACCAAGATGTGTATGGTCCAGGATTTGTTCTTGGATAATCATTTACAACCAATATTTGTGATTGGTTATTTGATGAGTTTGCATCGCTTTCCAATATTGTTGTAACAACAATATTGTACTCTTTTCCCCAAACAGATAAATCAATAGGATTTGTAAATTGAATACTTGTTGTATCACCTGGTAATAATGGTTCGCTTAAAGCTATGGTTTCTACAATAGCTGCTTCATCATTAATTTTACAGTTTAGTTTTACTTCTGTAATTTCTGAAACACCAAAGTTCCCTATTGTTACCATTAAAGGATATGTTCCTGCATTAACAAAGGTTGTTGGTGATAGAATATCTAAAGAGCCTATATCTATATTCAATTTTTCTTCAAGCGATAAGGTAGCAACCCAGCCTTCGCCATGTGAAAACATGAAATCTTCTGAATTAAAGTAAAAATGTAATGCTCCGTCTACAGATGTTGATGTAATAGGTGCTGGTATTTCTGTCCCTTTTAATTCAGCAAGCAATTTACCTTCAAAATTATCATTTTTAACATTAAGTACATCATACTGAGTTCCTAAATCAAATTTTGAAAATGTAACTTTTACTTTTTTAGTTTTATCACCTGGGAATACTTTAATATCACCAAAAGTTCTACCAGGATAAGGATACATTTCTGTTTGGTAATCTGTAAATATGGTATCGTGATTTAACTCAACCTCGGCAGACATTGGGAAACCCCATGTTGGATCTATTTGGAAAGTTAAAACAGGTTCATAGTTATCAATATCATTTTGAGTAAATTTATTGTTTAGCGTATTAGCATCTCCTTCAGATTCAATTTTTAAATTTATTTCGTGAGAATAGTTTCTTTGTGTTAAAGGAATTTTTTTCGATAGAGTTATTGTATCGGTTGTCCAAGGTGCTATGGTATTTGTTAAAGTTTCATTATAAATGTATTCATATTCAGTACCAGCATTAACAGTGCAACTTACTTTTACATTTGATGCAGGTATTGTTCCCATATTGGCAATAAACATACTTACTTCAACAGAATCGTTAGGCATAGCACATTTTATAGGTTCAATACCTAATAGTGCAATTTCTTTTTCGGCTTTTTCTTCTATTTTAATATTGTCGATTAAAACCATATCTCCGTCAGAAAATCCTCGAGTTACTCCTCTACCCCAACTACAAGCACCACGAAATTCTATATTGATTTTACCACCGCAATATGAACTTAAATCAAAATATTTTTTCCCCCAGGGAAATTCAATTGGAATATTTGGATTTCTTGATCCTGCTTCAATTTTTTCTGTTCCAAATAAATCTTTTGCTTGAATGTCGGCAACAGTATTCCCGTTTATTACGACTTTTAACCATGCCATATTTTGAGCATTTATATATATATTGGATATAAATTTCAAATCAACTGTTAACATTAAATTTTCTAATGATGTGGCATCAATTTCATTCAGTTTCAAACTTGAAATATGATTTGGATTATCATCAATTTTATCAATTGCCATCCAGTCCCAGTCGGATTGCCATCCACCGTTCATCATAAATACTTTCGATTTTGAATTTGCATCATAATCGATATAACAACATGCATTTTTACCATGTTCGGTAGTGAAATTTGAGATAACATCTTTTTCAAAATCTTCGGTAAAAGGAATATTTGTTATGGATTGTTTTCCTTCAACTAAGATTGCAAAACTTCTAGAGGCAATTATACTTTCGTCATTTTTTAATGCCTCAACAGTATAATATGTTTTTTTATCTAATGGCACAGAATTTACGAGATAAAATGTATCTTCTACAGTAGCTTCTTTTTTAAATTTGCCTTCAATTAAACTTAAAACATTATATGAACTAGCATCTTTAATTTTATTCCATTTTATTAAAGTTCCATTTTCTTTAGCTTCTGAAATAATTGTTGATCTGCCTAATACTGAGAAAGCTTTACTTAAAGCAGATTTGCCATTACTTACAACACGAACAACATATTTACTTCCTGCTTGTTGTGGAGCATAAAAATCAAGAAAATCTATTCCTTCATTTAATTTTTCAATGGTTTCGAATGTTTTTCCATTATCTATTGAAAATTGCACTTCTGTAAATCCTTCTAAGCCTTTTGTTATCCATGAAATACGAATAGGTTCGCCAGGGAAAAACACTTCACTACCTAAAGGAAATAAAAGATCTACACCTTTTTTATCTATAAAATACACTAAAGAAAATTCTTGAGTACCTTTAGGTATTAAAATAGGATTGACATTGATCTTATAACGACCAGCCTCTGGTTTTGTAATAGTAACCTGCTCAATATTGTTGATATTATCTATTCCTTTTTTTGCAGGTAAATTTGGATTTAAAGGATCTAGCACCCATGGTAAGTAAGTATTTGAATTATGTTCAAGGCTTAAGTCTAAATTATTTACTAATGCTGGGCCGTAAACAGGAGTAGTGACAGGATCATTCCAAACAATCATTACCCTTAATTCTTCTGTATTTTCAGGAATATATATATCCGTATTCCAAGCTTCTCCTTTTTCAAGGGTAGCAACTTTGTAATTTTTATTTTTTAAAATTTTAAGTGCATTTGGAGCATTCAATATACCAAAACCACTTTTGTAGTCAGGTCCAGGATTATCAATATCTTTAGCCGAGTTACAGATAGTTGCTTTAATAAGAGTTGAAACAGCATCTTCGTTGTTATTTTGTTCTTTATAATACTCCATTAACAAACCTGCAACACCAGATACTAAAGGACAGGCTTGCGATGTACCAGTCATTTTAATATATTCATCGTTATAGCTGGATGAATAAACCATAGTTCCTATTGCTGAAATATGAGGACAAAGATGTCCGTCAAATACTGGTCCAAAACTCGATGATGGATTAATGTTTTCGTCAGGAGCTATATTTGCTACCATTAAAATATTTTTTGCAGCATTTGATACGGTAAAATAATCAGGTCCATATCCACGGCTATTACCTGCAGCAAAAACATGTAACAAATTTGGATATATATTAGCAACAACATCCAAATTTGCTGAGAATGGATCATATGCCCAAGGACTTCCAACAGGATTATACATACCATATGAATTTTGAGTTAAAGATATCCCGTTTTCTTTTGCTGAAATATCCATTTCAAGAGCTTCGGGTAATTCATTACTCCCTCTGTTAAAATTCCAGCTGTATATTTCCATCTCAGGAGCAACACCTTGTGCATAATAATCAATATTTCCTGCGCCAGCCATTATTCCTGCTACATGAGTACCATGAGGGGTACTTCTATCTTCCATTTCACGGTTAGTAATTCTGCCATAAAGGTCAGCATGATTTAAGACATCTGCATCCCAAATTCCTGCTTTAATTCCTTTTCCTGTTAATCCTTCGGGTATTGCAGGACTTGGGCTTGTTAAAACTCCATAACCATGAATTTGCTTTCCTTTAATATCGTAAGCAATTCTTTCCTGAGTTTCTGGAAAGATTGAAGTAACCCAGTCTTCTTTACTTAAAGACTCGATTTCTTTTAATGTTAAGTCAACATGAATTTGATTAAATGTTGGAAAAATTTTAGTACAGCGGGTTTTAACTGATTTTATTCGCTGATTAATTTCTTCTTCATTATAAAGATTATTATAAGTTACGATAACTTTTAAATAGTCTCCTTTTGTAATATGTTTCGGTAAAGTATCCCGTCTGAAATCAGGAGCAACTTTTTGTAAACTTTTTGTTTCAAAGGCTGCACGAAGATTAGATTTTTTAACACTACTGTATTTAAAATCTTTACTTATTCGTGCATAATATGCATTGGATTGTACATATTGACCTAATTTAATTCCTTTTCTTTCTAAATCTTTTATTTCCTTTTGTGTAGGAGATTTAAAAAATTGAAGAATGATGACTTCAGAACTATTATCACCTTTACTATTTTTTAACAATTCTAAGCTTGTTTGTGGCTCTAATGATTGCTCATTAATTTTTATGGTGTATTCTTGTGCTCGGGCAAAAAGTGCCGATATAAGAATCGCCATAATTAAGTAAGTTTTTTTCATATTTTTAGTCTTTTTGATTTAGGACAAATATACTATCATATAACTTTTAGTAAGTATTTTTATGGTTATAAAAAACCTACAACTGCATCTACATAAAGCCTACATTTAATATAAAACAGATTAGTACGAATTATATAATTCGTTAATAGTCGGTTTGTTGAGATTAAATATTAAATTTGATTTTAAATAGTATGGTAAACATTTCAATTTTATTTGCAAAAATAATGAGAAAATTATTTTAATCTAAAATTCCTCAAGGCTTGTCTCGCGAATAGTCAACTTTATTTTTTTTATTGACAAAAAAAAAGTTACATCAACAATTGCTTATAAAAATAATATCGTTAACAAACCTCAAAAAAAGACTAAAAGCTAAAGTTATCACCAAAATTGATTTCTTAAATACTGGAATGGGCAATCAATTGTTAATTCTCTTCCCAATGAAAGAAACCACGTAGTGGTGATATGTTTATAGCAAAGAGTTTGTAAAATATTTTAAAGTGCCGTAGGTACGTCCTGTTTCAATATTTAGATAGGATTAAAATTTATAGGACAATAATAATTATTTTATTACAATCCACCATATTTTTTTTATTACTCCCTCTAACTGTCAGGTCTCTCCCAAAAACAAAGAGATGGCCTTAGCCGAAAGTGCTTGTAGTATAGAGCTTTGTTAAACTTTTTTTATTTACTTTTGGCTTGAACCAAAAGTAACAAAAATTCAAGACTGCAAAGCAATTTCTTGTTTTCTACACTTCGCTCCGCTAAAATAAAAGAACTCACTCCCTGCGGTCGTTCAAACAGCTTTTATTTTTTTACGCTTCGTTACGTTTGAAAACTAC
>JADFUR010000070.1 GCA_015222055.1 Bacteroidota bacterium
GTGCCTATTACTTTTCTTTAGACGCTGATTAACGCAGATTCTTTATGATTTTTTTACAGAGAAACAACTCATTAAATATAACAAATTTAACACTTTTTTAAATTATATGACAGAGCTTAATATTTTTAACAATAACCAAATATATATTAAATTAATAAATCATAATAATCATAACAAATCTGCGTCTAAATAATTCATAATAATTATATTAAACCTGTGCCTATTACTTTTCTTTAGACGCTGATTAACGCTGATTCTTTATGATTTTTTTACAGAAAAACAAATCATTAAATATAATAAATTTAACACTTTTTAAAATTATATGACAGAGCTTAATATTTTTAACAATAACCAAATATATATTAAATTAATAAATCATAATAATCATAACAAATTTGTGTCCAAATAAATCTGCGTCTAATTCCCAAGCTCCAATTGATTCTTAACCAGCTCATAATAAGCTCCTCTTTTATCTGTAAGTCCTTTATGAGTTCCTGTTTCTACAATTTCTCCTTTATTGATTACAACAATCTGGTCGGCATTTTTTACAGTGCTTAACCTATGAGCCACAACCACTACTGTTTTCCCTTTAAAAAAATTATCGAGATTGTCCATTATCTCTCGTTCATTATTTGCATCAAGAGCATTTGTTGCTTCATCAAAAAATAAATAATGTGGGTCTCTGTAAACTGTTCGTGCTATTAATATTCGTTGCTTCTGACCTTGACTTAATCCATGGCCTTCCGAACCAATTTTAGTGTTATATCCAAGTGGCAAACTCTCAATAAACTCTTGTATGTTTGCAACTTTTACTGCATTTAACAATTTTTCTCTGTCGATATTTTCAACTCCTACGGCAATATTTTTTGCAATAGAATCTGAAAAAATAAAACCATCTTGCATAACAACACCACAACGGCTACGCCACCAGCTTTGTGAAAAATTCTCTAAATGATTATCACCAATTAATATCTCACCTTTGGTTAAATCGTAAAAACCAAGCAAGAGTTTAACAAGTGTTGTTTTACCGCTTCCGCTAACACCTACAATGGCAGTTACTTTATTTTCGGGTATTTCTAAATTAATATTTTTTAAAACTTTTGCACTATGAGGCTCTTCGTACTGAAATTCCAAATTTTTTATTCTGATAGATTTTTTATCAGGTAAAATTGCAAGCTTTGGGTCTTCAAAACTCTCCTCATCTTTTTTATTATGTATCTCGCCCAATCGCTCAAGACTTATTTTTGCATCTTGCAACGATTGTATAAATGTTATCATCTGTTCTATCGGACTGTTTAACTGACCAATAATATATTGTACGGCGAGCATCATACCAAGTGTCATATTGCCATTTATTACCGAGGTGGCAGCTATAATAGATATTAAAATATTTTTTGTTTCGTTAATAAATACTGTTCCCGATTGTTGATACTGACTTAGTGATAATCCTTTAATGCTTACTTTAAACAGTTTTGCCTGAATACGTTCCCATTCCCAGCGTTTTTGTTTTTCAGCATTTTGCAGTTTTATCTCCTGCATACCCTGAATTAACTGAATAATATTGCTTTGATTGTTTGAAGCTTCTTGAAATCGTTTAAAATCAAGTTCTCTACGACGCTTCATAAAAATTAATATCCAAGCAATATACAAAGCTGAACCAACAAGGAAAACAGCAAATATTGTTAATGAATAATAAGCCAATACTGCACCAAAAATTATAAGATTAAAAAAAGAAAAAAGAACGTTAAGAGTTTGTCCTGTAAGAAAACTTTCAATTCTTTGGTGATCGCCGATACGCTGCATTAAGTCACCTGTCATTTTTGTATCGAAAAAACCTATTGGCAGCTTCATGAGTTTTATTAAGAAATCGGAAATTAAAGAAATATTTATTCTTGTGCTGATATGTAGCATTATCCACGAACGAATAAAATCAACACTCATGCGGCTTATAAAAAGCACCATTTGAGCAATAAAAACAAGATAGATAAACGACAGGTTATTGTTGGCAATACCATAGTCAACCACGCTTTGTGTTAAAAACGGGAAAATTAACTGCAAAACACTGCCAAACAAAAGCCCAATAACAAGTTGAGTAATAAATTTTTTATGAGGTTTTAAATACTTAAACAGGAACTTGAATTTTGTTTTGTCGGTTTTTTCATCTTTTTGCTCATAAAAATCAGGTTGTGGTTCAAGCAATAAAGCAATTCCTTTGTCCACACCGTCTTTTTTAGTGCTTGCCCAGTATTTTATAAATTCTTGTTTTGTGTAGGTAACTAATCCCTCGGCAGGGTCGGCAACATAAACAATGTAGTCGTCATTACTATTTGTATGGGATTGCTTCGGGCTTAGCCCTCGCAATGACGATCGCTTTTTAATATCGTAAACAACCACAAAATGCACCTGACGCCAATGAGCGATAAGCGGAAAAGGTTTTTCTTCAATAAGTTTATCAAAATCTACTTTTACACCCATGGTACGCATGCCAATACTCTCGGCAGCATCGCTAATGCCAAGCATTGAAACGCCTTCACGGGTAATGTAACTGCGTTCACGCAATGTTTGCAAGCTGTAACTTTTGCCGTAATACTTTGCAATCATCCGTAAACAGGTTGCTCCGCAATCCATGGCATCAAGTTGTTTGTAGTGGGGGAATTGCATGGTTCTTTGTTAGTATTTTTTATTTTGTAAGATACATAAAATTATTAAAATTTATTATGAACCGACTTTGCAATATTTCATTTTTGCAATATTTGATGTATAATAATGATATAAAAAATCATAAATCACCATTTCATGAACTCTCTGTTTTGATTTAAAAATCCTGTTCATAGTCATGTGAATATAGCTACTCAATAAATCATCTAAAGGGGCTTGAAGTTTATTATTTACATTTTTTTCAAGTAAATAACTGACAATTTGCTCTATATCTGATGATTTTTTATTTAGTAATTCGAATAATTGCTTCATTTCACTTTCAGAATCATTCTTTCGATTAAGAACATTATTAATAACAAATCGTTCTTTACGAAATTTCATATCCAGCTGCCTTTTTAAGCTTTTATTCATACCAAATTCTTTACCAAATCCTGTTTTTAATTTTTCTGAAAGATTAAGCTTTTGTTGTTCATCGTATTTAAAATTTTCAAGCAAAGCATCAATTGCTCTTAATGAAAACAACCACCTAACGACCTCCCCTTCATCCCCTTCAATCAGATCAAGCATGTTAACTATCATTTCACTATCTCTAAAAAACAAATCTTCAGCTAGTTCAATTGTATCATATCCATAGCGTTCTATTTCTCTATTATAAGTATCTGCCTGTACCTTCCAAATTAGACCGTCTTCTATGTAAGGATTAATAAACTTTTTTACAATTTCAGTAATATTAAAAATTTTTTCAGGGGATTTATAATGAAAACGTACTCTGATATGAAGTTTAGGGTCAGCATATCTAATAAAAAACCATTTATCTATTATATTATCTAACAGAAGTTTTTCAGTAACAGGTTTAATTACTTCTGTTAAAATTTTATCTGCCGTTTTGGGTCCTGTATATAATTTATAATATAACCATTCATCACCTATTATGAATTTTCGTTTGACTTCTTTGTTCATTTGTTTGTATTTACATTATTGTCAGGATTTTTTTTATAAAATGATAAAATTATTTGGTTTGCATATATATTCCCATCTCTATCTTTTACCGATCCATATTCAGGACAATTCAAATACTCTTTAAGTATAAAGCCACTCCTTCTTTTGATGAGATTTAATAATGTTTTTACACTTAAAACGGATGTCATGTCTATTACTAATTCATTATCTTTATCGGCTAATGTTACCCAACGGGGAATTCTATTATCATCACACCATTTTTTAACATTTTTTAATAATTTTTTTTCATCTTTTATCTTAAAAAGATGCTCTATGGTTTTATTTCTTATATTCCAAGTTGCTAACGACAATATTAAATTTTTAAAAATAACTCTTGGTAAGAAAAAATATTCATTTGCGAATACACCCCAATTAAAGCTAAATCCACCACGCTTACCTTGCAATTGCATATCACTTAAAAAACGATAAACAGGTAAAGAATTAACAGAATAATTATGAGCATTACTCAACCTAGGAATTATTTGTTTATTCAATTTCTTAGATCTTAAAAAAATTTCATGATGCTTTACTGATATCATTATGTCTGATATTTCTATTTTAAATCCCTTTCCTACTGATGATTGAGCCAAATATGGTATCTCATAGTCGTAAAATCTGGGATGCATCAATATATTCCCTGTGCGAGCTTCAGGTAAGTGAACAATTTCAGCAACAATAGCATCACCTGCCAACTCTTTTTCTTTCTGTGCTATCTCTTTTGCATAATTATAAAGACTATCACTTAAATGACAGAACCTACCGATTAAACATAACGCACTATTACCTCCTGCTGTATTCAAGAATATTCTTTCTTCTCCTCCTTGTTCTTCTGCTGGTAATAATTGTATCACTGCCGAAATTGTGGAAGGTAAATCATTTTCAGTAAAACTAAATTGCTTTAAATCATCGTAAGTAAGTTCTGTAATAAAATCATTATTTTTAATCGATTGCTGATACCTTTTTAATAAAAATGTTTGAACGAGATTCCAACGAATTTGATAATTTCCTGAACTATTCCTTGGTAATAACAAATCATCAATAAGTGGTGCTAAATCTAATTCTGCACCAGTAGCTACAGGATAACCAATTCCTATCTCAGGATCTAAAACTTCGACTAGAGACAATTCTCTTTCTTCAAAACGTTTATAGAATTCAGAAGCAAATTTTGAAATATTTGTTTCTTGAGAAGGTATAGACAACCTATTAAGAACCTCTATTCCTTCTAATACCTTATCTGCTAATTCAACTTTAAAATCTACGGATATATCCGAAATAAGCATATCTGTTTGAAAAAGAAATTTTTCATCATAACTTATTTGTAAATTATCAATTATTGATTTAATTTTATCATAATATTCAGATATTTTCACTCCTACAGGTTGCTTATCCAAATCAAATAAAATATTTTCCACATTCTTTAATTTCTCAACAATTGAAATTGTATTATCTATTTTTTTTAACTTCTCAATTAAGAAACTCAAATAATTAGTTTGTGTTATTAAAGGTTCCAATTCACTTACTAAAACTTGAGCCTCAATTAACTCATTTATAAAACTTTCTGCCTCGTTATAAGCAATATCCTCTTCAACAATTATTGCTGCTAACTCTTTAATTAAACTCCCATTTTTTGAATGTTTCAATATCTTATTTAGATAAACATTACTATCAACAGCTGTAATCTTATATTTTCTGTGATTTTTATTTCCATAGGTATATTCAACATATCTACATCTATCTTTTATAGTATAAAGACTACTGTTTGGATAAAACTTTAATTGGTTGATTATGCCTTCTTGCATTGAACAATGCTGACCCAATGCACATGCAAAATTCATATCAAGTCTGGTATCCCTGTATTTTATCTTTGTGCCATTTTGTTGCTCATTTTTTCCACCTAATTTCAAAAGTGTTACCCCTGCAAAAAGTCCGAAAGGAGTACAACGTGTACTCATACGAGCCAAATATTTATATAAAGATTGTTCTATCTTCTCCTGCCTACTTGTGTCCTTAATTAAACCATTCAACCACTTTTGAGTTTCACTAAACAACTCAGGACTTGCAATATATAATGCTTCTTGAAAAAAATTTTGCTTAGAATAATCTTTAATGCTTTTTTTTCCTGAAACAAAATGCTCAAAATTATTTAAGGAAAATTTTGGCGTTCTCAAAATTATGTTTGAAAATAATTTATACATTGATTCCATTTTTTATGATAAAAGCACAATATCATCCCAGTCAGATAATATATCTGTTAAATGCGATAATAAAACTATCCCAATACCTGAATACCCCATAAGAAAACTATTATCAAGTTTATAATTATTATAAAATTCTCTGTTTTTTGTAATTTTTTTTATATCTAAAAAAAAAGAATTCACTCCAATATTAAGACATTCAAACAAATCATTAATCCAACAACTATTTGCTTCTTCATAAATAGATTCATTTGTTAACATATAAATTTTTTTATAAATATAGGCAACACCAGAAATACCATGACAAAATCCTGGATCTAAAATATTATTCTGTTTGTAATTTCTCCGCAATACTGTTTTCCTCAATGTATCTAAGGCTGAATTAGTTATTTTGTCATTATGCAAAATTTTCCCTGCTCTAAGCAAAGTATAGCCAATTGACAAATCACCATAACACCATGCAAGTCTACTAGAATAACGTTTCTGTTTATCAACAAATGCGAAATCAGGATATTTTGAGAAATACTCTTCCTCATCTAATTTCTGTGCCTCTAAAAATTTAAATGCATTTTGAATAATATAAGAACAATTGTTTTTAATTTGTGAATTTATGTTATCGATTTGAAATATTTTTAAACACACTGCAATAATTGATGTTATCCCATGTGCTAATCCTAAATTATAAAAACGATTTTTTTCTGTAGCATTTTGCGTCTTCCATTTTAAACCTCCAAATTTATCTATTTCACTTGTATTTTTAATAGCATTTGTTATCAGTGTTAAATATTCAATCTCTTCTTTAGAAAAATCATTTTTCAAAGAAAGGGCCGAAATAAGTAAACCAATACCTCCCTTAAATAAATCAAATTTTTTTTGCTTAAAATAAAATAAAGATGCCTCTAGAAGTCTTGTTCTAAGAATTACTCTTTCATTAAAGCCAAACTGTGAAACTTTAGAATATGAAAACTTATTTGCCAACCAAAACCAATGAGGAAATGCACCCTTTTTCTGAAAAATGGATAGATTCTGTATATTAAATAAAAAGTTTATTACTTCTTCATTTACTTCACTTCGTATTTTAAAATATTCATTATACAAATTAAGAAATAATATATTACCCAATACGCCACTATAAATACTAAAATTTTTAATAGATGAAATTTTATTCTTCAAGTCCTCTTCAATACTCAATTTCATCATATTAATTAAGGAAATAGACAATTCTTTATTCTTCATTAAACACAAATTACTTTTATTTATTTTTACCTATACTCAATTTTTTTTAATTAAATTTATAGAGGGAATATAACAAAAATGAATACATAATAATTCTTTTGAATGATATTATTTCTTAATTAAAAAAAACAGATTTTAATATAATAATTCAAATTTTGGTCTAGACATAAATCTTTTTGAAATTTGAATAATAATATCTTTTTGTTATAAAATTGATTTGTATTATTATTTAGCTTATTACTAGGTTGTTCTGGACTAAAGTTTAAAAACTTCGTTTCAAAAACAATTTCCCTCACGCTAGAATTTACAAAATTTTACCTAACATTTTTGTATCAATCAATTTGTTTTTCTAAATTTTTTTTTTATTATTTTTAATCTAAAATTGCCAATAGAACTGGTAATTGTACCCAGCATAAATCCCAAAATTAATAAAGATAACCAGTTTGAATAATGCTAAAGTTTACAAAATGCACCAACTAAAACAATTAATGCAGATAAAATATAAAGAACACTAATTAATTTTTTCGTCATTGGTCTTGCTTTAATATTTTATTATTTTTATAATTGATTTCGAAAGACATTTTTTTTATATCATCAAATATTTATATTTTTTATATCATTTTATAAAATAAATTTAGCTGCTCTTGAATACAAATGATTAAACTTTCATTTCATTATTTTAATATTTTTTATGTAATCTTGGAAAATTTAAAAATTAATCGTTTCTCCGTTTAGGTGAAGTGTGTAAAAATATTTTAAATGTAATAAAAATAACTATACATAATAATAGTTAAAAACTATAATTATAAAACATCTAACCGTTTTAAATTAAAAACATCTAATTGTAATTTAATAAATGATAGATACTTTATCCTTCATTTATTAAATTGTATCTTTTAATTATTGTTTCTAACAACTTAATTTTTCTCTTCATTTTTTTTATTATTGTTTTTTAAACTACAATCGTCAATGAAACGGGTAATTGTACCCAGCATAAATCCAAAAATTAATATAGTGAACCCGTTTGAATAATGCTGAATTTTACAAAATGCACCAACTAAAACAATTATTGAAGATAAAATATAAAGAACACTAATTAATTTTTTCGTCATTTTTTTCGTCATTGGTCTTGATTTAATATTTTATTATTATTATAATTGATTTCAAAAGTCATTTTTTTATATCATCAAATATTTGTATTTTTTATATCATTTCATAAAATAAATTTAGCTGTTCTTGAATACAAATGATTAAACTTTCATTTCATTATTTTAATGTTTTTTATGTTAGCTCGAAATTTTTAAAAATTAATCGTTTCTCCGTTTAGGGGAAATGTGAAAAAATATTTTAAATGTAATAAAAATAACTATACATAATGATAGTTAAAAACTATCATTAAAAAATTATAAAACATCAAACCGTTTTGAATTAAAAAAATCTAATTGTAATTTAATAAATAAATGATAGATATTTTATCCTTCATTATCTTCATTTGTATCTTTTAATTGTTTTTCTAATAACTTAATTTTTTTCTTCATTTTTTTTATCATTATCGTATCAGACAGAGAATATATTACAAAAGCAGCATACAAAAGCAACCTATTAACAGGCACAATTGTTCTAGTCGTTAAGTAAATAGATAAAATTAATAATATTATAGAAACAGATTTCAACAATACATTACCAGTTAATTTTAGCGAATAATTATTCTTCATACATTACATTTTTATAATTATTAAATATACTTTTCAATACTTTTTCCCACATATATAAAAAAAACAAATTAAATTGGCTCTATTAACATCCTTGCATAGAATTATATATAGATACATCAATATACATCAAATTGAAATATTTTATTTCTAATAAATTTATTATGAAACTTTTTTTTACTTATATAAACATCTATTCTATTATCATAGAGAATCTCAAGAGCTTTGTAGTCGAATTCATTTATTTGATTATTCTTATAGTTTGTCCCTCCAAGTATTGTATTATCAAAAGGTAAATTATATGTATGCCCCTTAAAACCAAGACTATGCATCAATTCATGCTTAACAATATTTTTCATTCTCAGCTTATTCATATCCTTAGTTTTGATAAAAATATCTACTTTCTTAAGCATATTTGTATAAAGTTGGTTAGTAGGAATAGTAACCCCTAATTTATGTTTACGTACAAAAGAACTATTAATCAGACTTGATTTTTTAGGAAAAAATATATTAACATCTGCAATATCTTTATTATTTGTTAAATTAAATTTGATAATTTTTTCAAATTTACTATTGAATTCTGAAATTATATTTTTTACAATATTTATTTCAAAATCAGACCCATTACAATAAAGAGATAATTCATTTTTTTCCCATTTCAACAAACCAAAATCATATGAATTTTCTCTAAATGCTACTTTATAAAAATAATATAATTCATTCTCTGAATATTTTTTATTCAAATAATAAACATCTTCCATATCTATAACCGCTGTAGTTTTTTTATAAAAAGAATAAAAATCTGACGAAATAGGAATTATTGAAATAACAAGAAAAAAAAGTTTTAAATACATGAGATATAATATTTTTTAATTCAGATAAAAAGATTCTTCATTTAGAAGAATCTTTTTCTAATAAATTTAACCACAAACTTGAACCTCTCCTATTACGCACCCCCATTGATCTATTTGAACGGACATCTCTCCACCCGGTGTTTGCCCTGAGCCACCTTCGTCCCCCCAAATAAAGAGTGCTACACCAGCTCCTATTTTTGCTAGAGTATAAACACACCACCAACTAGAACCTCCCTGAACATTATTCATTTCATCATTATTTAATACCGCAATTGTCTCCTTATTTAAGCATAATTTTTTGTTAAAAACTTTCTTTTTCATTTTAGTAAATTTTAAATTAATAAATAGTAATTAAAACCTAAAGTTGAAAAACAAAACAACACCCTGCAAATTTTTCAAGTAAAAATGTACGAAATTGCTCAGAGAGATACGAACCACTTTTTTTTATAAACGAACAGCCTTATATGTGTACGAAACTTTTTTATTAAAAAGTGCTAAATGCAACGCATTGATTGTCATTAGATTACCCCCCCCACCGTTTATAAATACTATTTTCGAAATATTTTTCAACTTGTTAATAAACTGTTTTTTACAGGTTTCGGAAAGAGGTATTTCAAATTTATTGTTTAGCTGTATTATATTTTTTTTAATGCTAAACTCTGTAACATAATTAAGATTTATAATATACGAACGGTTACAGCGAAAAAAATTAGAATTATTAGAGACTTCTTCTATTTGCTTTAATGGTAGAGAAATTTTTATAGTCTCTTTGGCATTAATACTTTTAAGTTCGGAATAACACCTTTCTGCTTTAACATAAATAATATCATGTAAAAAATAAGATGTATAATTATTAGCCAAAGAGGGTAAAAATATTTTTTTGTTGTTGAGCATGGTTTTATAAAATTTTCAGTAACAAATCAGTGTCATTGATGTTAATACTAGCCTGAGATTAAGAGATTGTTTACAATTTCGCCGGAATGTAAAAAATAATAAAATCTGAGAATCTGTGGCAATTTTACTACGTTTTCTGTTAATAATTATTTGTACTGATTAGTTATAATTTTTATTACAAAAAATCATAAAGCAAATTTCAAACAAGAAAATGAGAAAGTCAAGTTTATTTTTATGCTTGGAGTATGTTTAAAAACAAGTTTTTGTGTATTTGTAATTAATACCGATCCGCTTCAACTAAGCGAAAATAAATTTTCGCAAGTTTCAATCGTTCGGCATTAACTCAAGCAAACGACTAAAATAATATTCTTTATTTTGATAGTGGTTTCGTATAATTCAGGGATTGCTTCTCCGCCAGCCGGCGGAGAAGCAATGACGAAAGTTTTTAAACCAGTTACTATAAAATAATATTTATCATTTTTATTTTTCAAAAGAACTTCGTAATTCCGCAGGGAATAAATTTTTTGCATAAATAAAAAGACTGCTCCCTGCGGGGATTTTGTTTATTATCAATTCCCCCGATTAATACCGAATTGCTTTTATACAATAATTTCAGTTCACTTCGTTTCTGAAATTACGTAAAAAGTCTATCGGCATTATTCCAAAAATAAAAATTGTCATAAAATCGGGGGCTAATCATATTTTTTCCCTTCGGGAAATAATTTAATTAACAGCCCTCTTGAATTCTTATTAAAAACAGATTGCTTTAAACAAATTTAATCTGCGGCTATCTGTATAATCTGTGTCATCTGTGTGCTATTTTTGTTTTACTACAATCTTGTTTTTTTATAACAGAAACCATGCGGGTTTAGTCCTAATTAATCCGAGGTCTTCAGGATTTTCGGACACTGGAAGTTTTTAAAAAGTTGGTGCAAAACCCGCAAGGTTTAGTTTAAAATTTATTAACAGTTTAATTTTTAATAAAGAATGAAAATAACAGAAATTTTGTGGGTTTAGTCCTAATTAACTCAACGCTTCCAGGGCCTTCGGACGCTGGAAGGTCTCGTCCAAACTTTTTGGTAAAAAGATGTTTATAAATACAAAATAATATTTTTATTATTCATCTTTGGTTTGTTACCTTTGCTTCAATAATTTATATCTTTAAAAAACCTTCTAAATCATTAAGAATGATACTATTTTACAAAGGAGTTGCCAACAAATATTATGTTGTTGAATGTGAAAAAAAATTAATCAGCACAGATTTAACAAAACTTAAATGGTTGTTTGGCGATGCACAGATTGTCGAAACAGAAATTTTAAAAGGTTTTTTTGTAGGTCCTCGCAAAGAAATGATAACTCCATGGAGCACAAATGCTGTTGAGATAACACAAAATATGGGTGTTAAAGGCATTATAAGAATTGAAGAATTTTTTCAAGAGAGTTCTCCCGATGTGGAATTTGATAAGATGCTGAAACAGCTACATGAGAACATTAAACAAAATGTTTTTGATGTTGATAAGCAACCCGAAGCAATTATTTTTATCAATAATATTGATGAATATAATAAAAAAGAAGGTCTTGCCTTAAATGCTGATGAGATAAAATACCTTGAACAGGTAAGTGAAAAAATTGGCAGAAAATTAACCGACAGCGAAGTGTTTGGTTTCTCGCAAGTAAATTCAGAACATTGTCGACATAAAATTTTTAACGGCAAGTTTATTATTGACGGACAAGAAAAAGACGAAACATTATTTCAACTAATCAAAAAGACCACCAAAGAAAACCCAAATAAAGTAGTTTCTGCATATAAAGATAATTGTGCATTTGTTAAAGGCCCGCTTATTCAACAATTTGCACCAAAAACACAAGACAAAGCCGATTATTTTACCACTAAAGATTTTGAAAGCGTTTTGTCGATAAAAGCAGAAACACATAATTTTCCTACTACTGTTGAGCCTTTTAATGGAGCAGCAACAGGAACAGGAGGCGAGATACGAGATAGAATGGCAGGTGGAAAAGCCAGCATGCCTATTGCAGGAACAGCCGTTTATATGACACCTTATTCCCGAGTAGAAAATAGCAGAGCGTGGGAAAATAATATTCCAGAGAGAAATTGGCTATATCAAACACCAATTGAATTATTAATAAAAGCATCTAACGGAGCAAGCGACTTTGGAAATAAATTTGGTCAACCAATAATATGTGGAAGTTTGTTGACTTTTGAACATGCCGAAAATAACAAAAAGTTTGCCTTTGATAAAGTTATTATGCAAGCCGGAGGAATTGGATATGCCAAACTTGACGATAGCTTAAAAGATAAACCCGAACTTGATGATAAGATTGTTGTTTTGGGTGGCGATAATTATAGAATTGGTATGGGCGGAGGAGCTGTTTCATCGGTTGCTACAGGCGAATACAATAATGCTATTGAGCTTAATGCGGTGCAACGTTCAAATCCTGAAATGCAGAAACGTGTTTCTAATGCCATAAGAGCTTTGGCTGAATCTGATAATAACCCAATTGTATCAATTCACGACCACGGTGCAGGCGGACATCTTAACTGCTTATCAGAATTGGTTGAAGATACAGGAGGCAAGATTGATATTAACAAACTTCCTATTGGCGATTCTACTTTATCTGCGAAAGAAATTATTGGTAACGAATCGCAAGAAAGAATGGGTCTTGTGCTTAATAATAAAGATGTTGATTTTTTGCAAAAAATTGCCGACCGTGAGAGAGCACCAATGTTTGTTGTTGGTGATATTACCGGCGATATGAGGTTTACTTTTGAAGATAAAAAAATAGAAAATAATCCACTCGATCTTAAGTTGGAAGATTTGTTTGGCAAGCCGCCTAAAACTATTCTTAATGACATTAATATTGAAAATAAATTTGATTCTGTAACTTACGATTTTTCTAAATTAGATGAGTATCTCGAAAACGTATTGCAGATTGAGGCTGTTGCATGTAAAGATTGGTTGACAAATAAAGTTGACCGTTCGGTAACAGGAAGAATTGCCTTGCAACAAAACGCAGGTACAGTTCAATTGCCCTTAAACAATTGTGGAGTGGTTGCCCTTGATTATCAGGGAGAAAAAGGCTTTGCAACTTCTTTGGGGCACGCTCCTGTAAGTGCAATGATTAATCCTGTTAATGGCTCGAGACTTGCAATTGCCAAATCTCTTACAAACATTGTTTGGGCTCCCTTGTCTTATTCTTTAAAAGGAGTTTCGTTGAGTGCAAACTGGATGTGGCCTGCAAAAAACAAAGGCGAAGATGCTCGTCTTTATAAAGCTGTTGAGGCAGTAAGCAATTTTGCTATTGAGCTTGGAATAAATATTCCTACAGGAAAAGATTCTTTGTCGATGACTCAAAAATATGACAATGAATTGGTCTCTGCACCCGGAACAGTTATTATTTCAGCTGCTGCAGAAGTTAGCGATATAAAAAAGACAATTTCTCCTGTGCTAATTAATGATACAGAAACATCAATATTTTATATCAATATTTCAGGTGATGAATATAAACTTGGCGGAAGTAGTTTTGCACAGATAAACAACAAAATTGGAAATTCTGCACCTACAATTAAGAATTCCGACAATTTTATTAAATCGTTTAATGCTGTTCAGAAACTAATATCTGACAAAAAAATTCTTTCCGGTCACGATATTTCTGCCGGAGGAATGATTACAAGTTTACTCGAGATGTGTTTTGCCAATAACAGCACTGGTCTCGATATTGACTTGTCGAAATTGAATGAAGCAGACATTATTAAATTATTGTTCAGCGAAAATCCTGCTATTGTTTTTCAGGCAAAAGATAAAGATTCTGTTTCCACTTTTTTAACAAAACAAAACATTGATTTTCATATTATCGGTCAGCCAACAAACAAAAGAGTTTTAAAAATTAAAAATAAAAAAAGTAATTATAAATTTGATATTAATCACTTGCGTGATGTTTGGTATAAGACTTCTTATTTGCTCGACAAACAACAATGTGGCGAAGAACTGGCAAAAAAACGTTTCGAAAATTATAAAAATCAAGAACTGAAATTTAATTTTAGCAACAACTTTACAGGAAAAGCATCACAATACAATATTGAATTAAACCGTAAAAGAAAAACAGGAATTAAGGCCGCAATAATACGTGAAAAAGGAGTTAACGGTGATAGAGAAATGGCTTACTCAATGTACCTTGCAGGCATGGATGTAAAAGACATTCACATGACAGATTTGATTTCCGGTCGCGAAACGCTCCAAGATGTTAACATGATTGTTTTTGTTGGAGGATTTTCAAATTCCGATGTGCTTGGCTCAGCAAAAGGATGGGCAGGAGCATTTCTGTTTAACGATAAAGCAAAAAAATCTCTCGACAATTTCTATAAACGCATGGATACTATTAGTCTTGGTGTGTGCAACGGTTGTCAGCTTATGGTTGAGCTTGGATTAATAACACCAAAACATGAAGAAAAACCAACAATGTTGTTTAACGATTCTCATAAGTTTGAGTCCGGTTTTATTAATGTTGATATTCAAAAAAATAACTCAATAATGCTTCAATCACTTCAAGCTTCACGACTTGGAGTATGGGTAGCACACGGTGAAGGTAAATTTAAATTTCCTTACGAAGAGAGTAAATATAATATTCCAATAAAATATTCATATTCTGATTATCCGGCAAATCCAAATGGTTCAGCATTTTCAGCAGCAGCAATTTGCTCAGACGACGGCCGCCATCTTGCTATGATGCCACATCTTGAACGTTCCGTTTTCCCATGGCAATGGGCTAATTATCCTGAAGCAAGAACAGCACACGAAATAACACCGTGGGTTGAGGCATTTGTTAATGCTAGAAAATGGATTGAGAAGAATAAATAGTCTTTGCAAGAAAACGTCAAGTACTCTGTTATTTTTGTTATGAACCAGTTATTTACTTTTGCAAATGACTGGTTCAAATACTTCTAAAGCATTGTATTTGAAAGTTTTTTTGCAATTTTAATAGGGCTATCTTGATTGCAGATTTATTAATAAGTTTTGGTTCTTGTGCTTAGCTTTTCAGAGTGACATGCTAATGCGGATGTCTTTCAGCGTAGAATTTTATCCTATCAGTTGCCCGACCGTATTTACCACTTTATATTCCATTTTCTCAAACTCATTAAAATGTGCTTTCCCACATTTAATTTTCAATTGTTCTGAACCACTTAATTTTGATCGATCAACTTGTGGTGTTCCTGTATCTTTAGTTTCTGCCACAAAGTAAATTTTTTTATCATCTTCAAAAATTACAGCCCAATCAGGATTGTAATTTCCAATTGGTGTAGGAATTTTAAACCAATTTGGTAATTTGAAATAAAATTTAATTTGCTCGCTTGTTTCACAGTCTTGGGCAAATTTATTTTCTACACCAGAATCTAAAGGAATTAATTCTTCGTAAATTGTCTTTGATGAATCTGTTACATTAAAAGTAAAACCATTCAAATAGACTTCTAATTCCTGTGCTTCAAACAACGCCATTTCATATTCGGAACCGCCAATTTGTTGGTATTTAATTCCATCAATCATTATGTTGTATAAAGTCCTTTTTATGGCTTGTGCAGATAAATCTAAAAACAGTTGTGGATTGATTAAAATATCTCCAATTCTGCAAGACCTACTTAAAATTTCTTGAATAGTTGAACGTGTTAATTCTGTTTTGCTTTGAATGTACCCAAGTATATCAGGAATTTTCCAAGAGTAACCTCCATAAGATTCAACATTATCACCAGCATACATAGTTTCAACTCCTTTTTCTGTCATATTAATTGAGACTTTGCTTGAGCGAATTGAAGGTGCTTTTATCTCCGGTAAATCTTTTATTGCTTTTGAAGCAGAAACAATCAAATCTTTTGTGTCATAATCTACACGATAAGTTGTTTTCTTTTTAAGTTGTTCCCAAATTTCCAAGAATTTTGGGTCTGCATCAAATCCTTTTCTGTATTTGATTGCTGTACGCTCTTTTTTATTTTTAATTCTGCCTTTAAATTCAACTCCGCAATCATCTTCAATTTCTTTTTGCAAGGTTTTAGCAAAGTCATCATAAGCTTCATTTGCAACAACAGTCAATCTGTTAATGTTCGGGTCGTAAGTTCGTTTTCCTGTTTGGTCAACTGCTAACCGCAAACCCCTGCCAATTTCCTGACGTTTTTTAATATCAGATTTCGTTTCGTTTAATGTGCAAATCTGAAATACATTTGGATTGTCCCAACCTTCACGTAATGCCGAATGAGAAAAGATAAACCTTAACGGATTGTCAATGTTTAATAATTCCTCTTTGTCTTTCATTATTAAATTAAAAGTATTGGCTGCATCTTGACTATTTAATGAAGCAAAAGTTTCTTTTGTGTCCTTCCATTTTCCTTTTTTGTCTATAGAAAAATATCCGTTATGAATTTTATTTAAAGGAAATTTGTCTAATTCTTTAAAAGCGGGTTTTGAAATATATTCTTTGTAAATTTCCTCAAACCATTTTGAAAATTTCCCTTGTATTGGATTTCCCGCACCGTCATATTGACGATAGTTAGAAACTTTATCAATAAAGAACAATGACAATACTTTAATTCCTTTTTTATTAAGTCGTTTTTCTTTTTTTAAGTGTTCGTCAACAGTTTTGCGGATTTGCATTTTCATTATTTCGTCTGTCAATCCGCCTTGTGTATCGCCTTTATATAAAACATTTCCGTTTGAAAGCGAAATACATTTGTTTGCTGCATCAATTTCTTCAATAATATAACCGTCTGAATAAATTTCTCTTTCGTTGGAACGCTTATACAAATCATCACCAACATTTACACTTACTTTTTTCTTTTTTACTCCGCCATTGTCGTTACTGTTAATAGCAACTTTTGCCGTTACTTTTGTTTTGCTTGCTGTTATTGATTCTACCGATACAAAAGCGTCATTATAAGCGTTTTCTTCAATAATAGAATCAACCTCAATTTGTTTTACCAAACCTAAATCGTAAGCTTTTACAGGATTCAAACTATACGTTAAATTGTAGAGATTTCGGTGTGTCGCAGAATAACGTAGTGTACAAAGCGAATTTAATTTTTTGATAGCCTCAATCCTTTTTTCTGTTTCCATATTTTGTGGTTCGTCCACAATTACAATAGGATTTGTTGCTTGAATAAACTCAATAGGTTTTTGTCCATTTAGTTTGTCATTTGGTTTATTTATTATGTTTTCATCTTTGGCAAACGAATCAATGTTAATTACTAAAACCTCAATTGTATTGGTTGTAGCAAAACCTCTTAATGTTGAAACCTTACTACTATTATAAACCTGAAAATTTATTGGTGTATTATCATAAAGGTTTTGAAAATGTTCGTGTGTGATTTCTAAGTTTTTTAAAACTCCCTCGCGAATAGCAACAGAAGGAACAACAATAACAAATTTTTTAAAATCGTAAAGTTTGTTTAGTTCATAAATGGTTCTTAAATAGACATAGGTTTTTCCTGTGCCGGTTTCCATTTCAATAGAAAAGTGCATGCCAGCTAAGTCTGTTGACTTCTCAAGTTCGTTTGTTTCTTGAATGCCCTGTAAGTTATTTAAAATTTGTTCTTCTGATATTACAAGATTATTTCCAACGCCATTTATTAAATTTAATGTTCCTTTTTCTTTAAGGTCGTATTCCATTATAGAATCTTCCATTGGCTGACCTTCAAATAAATCTGTTATTGATTTTATTGCGTCTTGTTGAAATTGTAGATTGGGCTCAAATGTTAACTTCATTTTTTTTTCTTTAATTTTTTGATATCTGCTTCAATCTCCTTCAGGCTTTGTTCTTTTTGAAATTGTTTTTGTTCTTCTTTATATTTCCCAAATTCTTTTGATGATTTATTTAAAGCCATTTGATGGCTGATTTTCCCGGCGTGAGTTAATATTTCGCGGCCATTAAGCTTAAGTATTTCATCCAAACGGGCTATCCAGTCTCTCATATACATTGGCGTTTGTTGTTGTGCCATTGTTTCGGCAAATGCTAAGTATTGTTCAACCAATAGACCCAGGAGTTTTATTTCATCTTCGTTTAAATAATTTTTAGCAATACCTACCTCTGATTTTTTTATAGATTGATTGCTTTTTTTAGCGTAAGATTGCATTCCTAAAAGGGGCAATTCTGCATCTACTCTTCGATATACTAGTTCTGCTGCTGTCTTTTGACTGATAGCCCAGAGTAATTTATTTTGAACTGTTTTGAAGAAAACGATTGTAGCTTCGTCTTTTGGATTGTAATCAATACTCGTGGTATAAATGTCTTTTATTTTTTGATAAAAGAAACGTTCCGACAAACGAATTTCACGAATACGTTCTTGTAATTCGTTGAAATAATTCATTGAATTGCCCGTTTTGAAACGCTCATCGTTAAGGGTAAAACCTTTGATGATATATTCTTTTAACCTTTCCGTTGCCCAGATGCGGAATTGCGTGCCTTGTTGAGATTTTACACGGTAGCCTACGGAAATTATTATATCAAGATTATAAAAATCTATGTCCCTTTCAACTTTTCGATTGCCTTCAGTGCGAACTTGTCGGAATTTCCGACAAGTTGTAATCTGTTTTAATTCATTTTCTTTATAAATATTACTAATATGCTCGGCAATAGTACTTCTTCCTTTGCTAAACAATAATCCCATTTGCTCTTGACTAAGCCATACTGTTTCGTCTTCCAAACGAACATCTACTTTCAAATTGCCTTGTTCGTTTTGGTAAATAAGTATTTCGCCTTTACTCATAATTTTTTTTATATCGTTTTAAATTCAATTACCGCATCTTTCATTTGCAACGAAGTATTTGTTTTCAGTTGGTCGTTGTCTTTAAAAAGCCTGTCGAGTGCAATAACTTTTTGCGGTTGTTCTGAAATTACCGCATCAACAATTTTTTGTGTTGCCTTTTCAAGCATAAAAATTAGCTCATTGTTATTTACAACTATGTAACCCTGAGCTTGTCGAAGGGTGCTGTTTAAGTCTTTACCACTTTTTAGCAAGAGTTCGTAAACCATATTTTCTATCGTGGCATTTTCCGATACAGGGTCAACAAACATTTTCATTTGTTCTTCCAAGGCTTTTGCATCATTATTTTTAATTTGTTGCCATTGCTTAAAGTTGCTGTTGGATAGTTTTAGAACCTTGAACCCTAAATCTTGATTTTTAAGTTTCTCAATTTTGGCTTTTAAATTGTTTATCTTATCATCTTTACCGTCAATATCCAATTGGCTTTCAAGGTCTTCTATTTCTTTTTCTTTTGTCGTTTTCTTTTCTTTTATTTCTTCTTTTATTTTTTTGCCTGCACGGCGAATACGCTCTTTGGCAATATCGGCTATTGTTTTAAAACCTGCTTTGTGTGCTTCACTTTTTTCATTGGTAAGTTCGGGCAGTTGTACAGAAATGCATTTGCGGTTGCCTCCATCTTCTTTGTTTAAATTCATGATGGCATGTGCAGTTGTTCCTGAACCTGTGAAAAAATCAAGAATAATATCCTCATCATTTGATGGAAATGACTGGATTAAAGTGCTTAACAATGTTGTTGGCTTAGGATAAGAGAAGTAACTTTTTCCTTCAAATAATTTCTCAACTTCAATGCCACCGTCACTTTTCAATGAAATAATTGAGCGAAGTAGAAAACTCTCAACTTCTTCTAAATAAGTAATTGAACTAGGTTGTGTATTCTCATCTTTATCAAACCAGATGCGTCCACACATTAACGAGCCATCCTGAAGTTCTATGATGTTCTGATAATTCCCATCAGAGTATAATGCTGCTTCATCAAAAGTTTCTTTTTTCCAACGCCAACCTCTATCAGGAACATTTACTGGTTTTCCTGTTTTTGGGTGCAATATTTCATATCTAGATCCAAATGTATTCGCATTTGGCCAACTCATATTTATTTTACCCCACAATTTGTAGTTTGTATCCAATGAATTATATAATGTAATTCCTCTATCATAACCGTTCTTATTGTACAATTTTTTAATCTCTTTTTCAGAATCTGGTATGTTTGTCTTTTTATTTTTAAGTTTTGTGAGTAGCTTCTGAATATCATTTAAACCTTCTTTCCTCATAATAAATTCATGCTTGAGACTTGAATCCTTTACGTAGATCAAAATATATTCGTGTATATTTCCAATACCTTTATCATTTTTGGGTATTCTCTTATTCCAAGTTATACATTCTACAAAATTTTCTTCCCCAAACACTTCATTCATTATGAGTCTGAGGTTATGCACTTCATTATCGTCAATAGATATAAATATAACACCGTCTTGTTTGAGTAAATTTTTTGCCAAAAACATACGTGGGTACATCATATTAAGCCAGTTACTATGGTATTGTCCGTTTTCTTTACTGTTTTTTTTGAACATACCATCTTTGGTCAAATAGCCTTCTTCGTCTTTATCGCCGACCCTTTTTTCATATTCTGCTTTGGTTTCAGAAAATTTATCGGGATAAATAAAAGAATCGTTTCCTGTGTTGTAAGGTGGGTCAATGTAAATCATCTTCACTTTTCCAAAGTAGCTTTTTTGTAGGACTTTCAGTACTTCCAAATTTTCACCCTCAATAAATATATTTTTGGTTTCGTCAAAGTTTACAGA
Organism: Bacteroidota bacterium; assembly: GCA_015222055.1. Classification (GTDB taxonomy): domain Bacteria; phylum Bacteroidota; class Bacteroidia; order Bacteroidales; family B39-G9; genus B39-G9. The sequence goes on from JADFUR010000070.1 coordinate 21,172, forward strand.
TTCTTCTTTGTCGGGCACAAGTGTTTTTGTGGTTGGTGATTGCAATACTTTAAAGGCTTCACTTTTTCCTGCCCAGTTTAGTACATATCTTTCGTTTGCAAAATTTATATCTTCGCCCAGAGTGGCTTTTAGTTTTTCCCAGTCAACTTTTCCTTCGGCAAATACTTCGGGTAATATTTTTTTTAACTGTTGCAGCTTTAATTCTTGAGGTGTCAGACTTTTTCCGTCCATATTATTATATTCTTTAATTAATCGTCTTAGATTACAAATTTCGTTTTAATAATTCAATTTATGTCAAAGATAGGCTTAAAAATATTTTTTTATTTTTTTTCAAGGCTTGTCTGAATTTCAAAAAAATACAAATTTTATGTTTGTGTGACTGACTTTTTAGCTTTAATTATTTCTAATTTTAATTAATCTCCGTGAGTTTATACCAAATTGTTCTTGTAATAATTTATTAATCTCACCTTTTTCTTTAGATGTAGTTACTATAATCTGGATAATGTCTTTTAACTCAAATTTTAAAAAAGTATCAGGATTATACATTTCTTTTTCATGAAAATTTTTAGGAACGTAACGCCATTCTCTTTCATCATAATATTTTTCATTCTCTTTATCATTGTAATAGGGTTTTGCAAAATCTAAAAATTGGTTTAAATTTTCTTTTACATTCGCCAAAAAAGGATTTTCTTTTTTTGAAAAATTAATGGCATTATTTAAAGTCTTAATAATTCCAAAAAGGGATTTTTGAGTTTGGGTATTTTCTTTTAGATATAAAACTGGAGAAATGCAATTTGAAATTGCCCAACTTTTAGTTAAAGCAATTCCATATCTGCCATATTTTTTTCTATGTTTCTTTGAATATTTAAATGGAATATCACAATAGCAAGTCATTGGTATATTAATGTCATTTATTTCGTCTTTTTTTATTCCCAAAAAATCATACATTTCTTTCAAATTTTCATGCTCTTTCAGATAAGTTGGAGATTCTACAGATAATGCAGGACGAAAACCATTTTTTAGTATCAATTTTAGTGTTTCAAACTCTTCAGTAAAATGAATTATATGGTTTGAACTAATGACTGTACTTTTTTCACAATGAGGAATCTCTCTCCTTTTATTTGAAAACCATTCTTCTTGGCTTCCAATTTCTTTTTTTTCCATATCGCAGCAATTTTTAAACCCATTAAGGCTAATACCTAAATAAAACACGCTATTACACCCCTAATGTATCAATTAATAAAAGAATTTTCAAATGTTTAAGGGGTTTATTAAAAGATAAGTGTTGCTAAGCACTTTTTTGTTATATTTTCACATTCAATAGGTTTTAAAAAAGCTCAATAAAATACAGCATCTTCATAAGTTAAATAAATGTAATTTTTTCTTTGAAGATTTATTTAATAATTTTGTACAAAAATTTACGTTCTGTTTTTATGGATGAATTATCAATATTTTAAAGAAGAACAATATGAAAACAATTGAAAATTACAATTTTGAAGGTAAGAAAGCATTAATAAGAGTTGATTTTAATGTACCTTTAAACGACAAACAAGAAATTACCGACGACACAAGAATAAAAGCAGCACTTCCAACTATTAACAAGATATTAAAAGACAAGGGATCTGTTATTTTAATGTCCCATTTGGGACGACCAAAAGGGGTAAGCCCTGAATTTTCATTGAAAAACCTTGTGGCACATCTTTCTCAACTGCTTGGCAGAGAGGTTAAATTTGCCGATGATTGCATTAGCGAACAAGCACAGACAATGAAAAAAGAATTGAAAAACGGAGAGATTTTATTATTAGAAAACCTTCGTTTTTATTCTGAAGAGAAAAAAGGAGATGAGGCGTTTGCAAAAAAACTGGCAGAAAATATTGATGTTTATGTTAACGATGCTTTTGGTACTGCTCACCGTGCACATGCTTCAACAACCGTTGTGGCAAAATTTTTCCCAGAAGAGAAAATGTTTGGCTTCTTAATCAATAATGAACTGAAAAGCATGGATAAGGTTCTGCGAGAACCGGGACATCCATTTACCGCAATAATTGGTGGAGCAAAAGTTTCTTCAAAAATTAACATTATTATTAATCTTCTTGACAAGGTTGATAATTTGATTATCGGCGGAGGCATGACTTACACATTTATAAAAGCACAAGGTGGTAAAATTGGAAACTCCTTGGTTGAAGAAGATAAATTAGACACCGCTCTTGAAGTAATAAAAAAAGCAAAAGAGAAAAACGTTAATTTAATTTTTCCTGTTGACAGCTTAAACGCAGATAAATTTGCTAATGATGCAAAAACAGAAGTAACAAAAATTGATGAGGTAGGAGATGATTGGCTGGGACTTGATATTGCTAAAAATTCAATAAAATTGTTTAATGACCTTATTGAAAAATCAAAAACAATATTGTGGAACGGACCGATGGGCGTTTTTGAGATGGAAACTTTTGCAAAAGGAACAACACAGGTAGCAAAAGCAATAGCAAAAGCAACCGAAAAAGGAGCTTTCTCATTAGTAGGTGGTGGCGATTCTGTTGCAGCAATTAATAAGCTTAATCTTGCCGATAAAATTAGCTATGTATCAACCGGTGGTGGTGCTATGTTAGAATATATGGAAGGAAAAACACTTCCCGGAATAAAAGCAATAAGAGAGTAAAAACAGCAAATAGCAATATTTTTATTAAGGCACAGTTTATACTGTGCCTTTTTTGGGTCATATAAAAATTAGGGTGGATTAAAATAAAATGATAAGAAGGCCTATTCAAAAATTTTGGATGCGGATTTTAAAAAAATATTTTTTTAGAGATAGTCCGAAGGACTAAGACAAATTAACTTGGGGCATCGCCCCAAGAAATAAGACCAAAAACCTCACATCAGTCTGAAAGACTGAGACAAAAGCCGGTATTTATGTAACAATCATTATCAAAAATATATGCGTATTTAATTTATGGCACAAAAAACGGCAGACTTAAGAGGTGAAATTTTTTTAAAACAATATGATATTATAGAATATGATGAGGATTATTTTTCTCTCACTCTTTCAGAGTGATTGGGGTCTAATCACATCTATACTTGGGACGATGCCCAAAGTTATATTGTCAAAGACTTTCAGTCTTAATTATTTTAAAAAAAATATTTTTTTATTCAGGTAGTTTACCATTAAACCTTCACGAGTTTAATTTTTATAATAATCGGGTTTCATAAATCGAAAACAACACATTCCTGCCAAAACGATTCTAAATAATAACAACAATCTGAATGAAAGCACATCAAGAATAAAAAATTGACTTTTGTTATTCTTTTCATTAACTTTGGAATAATAGAAAAACCCTGAGAAATAATTGAAATAAAAGAAGTTATATGTGTAAATAATTTTTTCCAACTCAAAAAAGCTTGTATTATGGATGTGAAATTAGCAATAAACAAGAGACGGGCTTATCGGGCTCTAAAGCCATTTAAAATTACCGTTAAAATAATTCAAGAACTTTCGAAAGCTGCACAGCTAGCACCATCATGTTTTAACAAGCAGCCGTGGCGATATGTTTTTATATCTGATAAAAAATGCCTTAATGATTTTCGTGTAGCACTTCCAGATGCAAACAATTGGGCCTATGATGCATCACTTATTATTGCTGTTATATCTGAGGCCTCGCTCGACTGTAAGCTGAAAGACGGAAGGGAGTATTACCTTTTTGATACAGGCATAGCAAGTGGATTTATGATTCTCCGGGCGACAGAATTAGGATTGGTTGCTCATCCCATGGCTGGTTACGACGCTCAAAAAGCCAAAGAATTACTTAACATTCCTACAAACATGACGTTAATTAATATTATAGCTGTGAGCCAACATGCTGAAAATTATAAAGATTTTTTAACAAAGGAAAAAATTGAATCAGAGGAAAATCGTCCTCCCAGAATGAATTTGTCAGAATTTATTTACATTAACAAGTATGGTATTTCATTCAATGAAAAAAAGTTTTAAGAACTTTGTATGATTGAAAAAGTTATAAAGAGGGTTGTAAAAGGGCAGCAGGTATCAGACGGTGCTGGCGTATCTCTTAATAGGCTTATTGCAAATTCAAAAGTCAATAACATTGACCCTTTTTTTCTTCTCGATGAATTCCGAAGCAAAAACCCCGACGATTATATTGCCGGATTTCCTATGCATCCTCATAGGGGTATTGAAACAATCACCTACATTATTGAAGGAAGTTTTAAGCACAAAGACAGCAGGGATGGAGGAGGTTTGCTTAAATCGGGCGATGTGCAATGGATGACTGCCGGCAAAGGCATTCAGCATGAAGAGATGCCGGCAATGGAGAAAGGACATTTGTGGGGCTATCAACTTTGGCTGAATTTACCAAAAAAGATGAAATGGCTCGAACCAAAATATCAATATTTAAGCAAGGGAAAAATACCGGTAATAAAAAAAGAAGGAGTTAAAATAATTGTTATATCAGGTTCTATTGAAGGTATAAATGGGCCGGCACAGAATTCTGTGCCATCTGAATATTATGATGTGTATCTCCGGAAAGGGAAAAAAATTAAACTTAATGCAAAAAAAGATTTCAACTCTTTAGTATATATTCATAGCGGAAGAGTAAAAATACAAAATGAAGATTTTGAGAAAGGTGAGTTGATAGAATTTGTTGAAGACAAAGAAATTAATATTGAAAGTGTTAGTGTGGATAGCGGGTTTTTATTTCTTTCGGCAAAACCAAATAAAGAGCCATACGCCAGAGGAGGTCCTTTTGTAATGAATACTAGAGAAGAAATTATACAAGCTTTTGATGATTATGAAAAAGGTAAATTGTTTTAAAATTACTTCATGGTAAATAAAAAAATAATAGGAACAAATGAATTATTAGAACACGTAAAAAATAATAGTGCAAAAATTATAGATATTCGTTCTGTTGATGCCTACAATGGTTGGAGACAAATGGGAGAAAAGCGTGGCGGACATATAAAGGGAGCAAAATCATTAGATTATAAATGGTCAAAATATATTGATTGGATAGAAATTGTTCGCTCTAAGCAAATTTTTTTTGAAGACAAGCTTGTTGTTTACTCATATTCAAAAGAGAAAAGTGAAAAAATTGCAAACCTGTTTATAAAAGTCGGTTATAATGATGTTTCTATTTACAATAATTTTTTAGATGAATGGATTGTTAATGAAAATTTACCAATTGAGAGGCTCTCAAAATACAGGCAATTAGTGTCTGCCGAATGGGTAAAAAAGTTAATTTCAGGAGACAAGCCGGATGAATACAACAATGATAAATTTATTGTTATACAATCTCACTATCGAAATAGAGAAGCTTATTTATCTGAACACATACCCGGAGCTATAGATATGGACACATTGGCTCTTGAAGCATCCGAAACTTGGAATTGCAGGTCTCCTCAGGATTTAAAGAAAGCTTTGGAGCAGCATGGAATATCTTATGACACAACAGTTGTAATGTATGGGAAATTTATGTTCCCCGATAATGCTGACGATTTTCCCGGAAGTGCTGCAGGGCAAATAGCAGCTATTCGAAATGCAACTATTATGTTGTATGCCGGTGTAAAAGATGTGCGGATTCTAAATGGCGGTTTTCAATCGTGGAAAGATGCCGGTTTTGATGTTTCTAACAAAGACGTTAATAAGAAGCAGATAAATAATTTTGGAATTGATATCCCGGCACATCCTGAAATAATTGTAGATATTTTAAAGGCAAAAGAGATGATTATGGATAAAGATTCTGAACTGGTTTCTGTTCGTAGTTGGCCGGAATATATTGGTGAAGTAAGTGGCTATAATTATATAGAAAAAAAAGGAAGAATACCGGGAGCAATTTTTGGAAATTGTGGAACAGATGCTTATCACATGGAAAATTACAGAAATGTTGACCATACTGTTCGTGAGGCTCAAGAAGTGGTGGCTATTTGGAAAGAAAATGGAATTTTTTCAGACAAGCATATTGCATTTTACTGCGGTACTGGATGGAGAGGTAGTGAGGCGTTTTTTAATGCATGGCTTATGGGTTGGCCTCGTGTTTCTGTGTTTGATGGTGGTTGGTTTGAATGGAGCAACAATCCAAAAAATCCTTACGAAACAGGCTTGCCAAAATGAAGATACATAAAACGAAAATTAAAATAAATGCTATATGAAAGCAATCTGGAAAGACAAAATAATTGCAGAAAGTGAGGAAACAATAGTTGTTGAAAACAATCAATATTTTCCCCCAGCTTCAGTTAATATGAATTATCTTGCAAAAACAGATACAGAAACGATTTGCCCATGGAAAGGAAAAGCATCATATTATAATATTATTGTTGATAGTGAGAAAAATCCCGATGCTGCCTGGACTTATGAAAACCCTAAACTAAAGGCAATAGAGATAAAAAATTATATTGCATTCTGGAAAGGAGTAAAAATTGTAAAATAAGTTATATGTATTACTTAAAAAATAATACTTCCTCTCAAGATCATAATATTGTTGTTTATCTTAATGATATTGGGAAGGACGATATAATAAAAGAAATCTATAAAGGATTATATGCTAAACAAAAATTTTTATCTCCCAAGTTTTTTTATGATAAAAAGGGAACTGAGCTATTTGAGATGATTACTCAATTAGAGGAATATTACCCAAACAGAACAGAAAAAAGCATTTTATTAAACATTGTAGAAAAGCTAAATTTTAAGTTTGAAAATTCAACTATTATTGAACTTGGAAGTGGAGATTCGTCAAAAATAAGTATGCTTTTTAAGCAAATACCCAAAGAATTATTAAGCAGTATTAATTATTTTGCTACAGATATTAGCATCTCTGCAATTGAGAAATCAATTGCTAATTTAAGCCAGGAATTTCCCCTAAAGAATATTAAAGGAATTGCCATTGATTTTTTTTATCAATTAAATAAAATACCACAAAAAGAGAATAGACTTTTTTGTTTTTTTGGCAGCACCATAGGAAATTTTAAATTTTTAGAACTTGCCAAATTTATGTTGGTTTTGGGAAATGAAATGAATAAAGGGGATAGTTTATTACTCGGCCTGGATATGATGAAAGAAATAAGCATTATTGAGAAAGCATATAATGACAAAAAAGGAGTGACAGCGGAATTTAATAAAAACATTCTAAATGTTGTAAATAAGCTGATTAAGAGTGATTTTAACACACATGATTTCTTTCATTATGCATTCTTTAACAAACAGAAATCCAGAATAGAAATGCACCTAAAGGCTTTAAAAGATTTAGAAATAAATTCGGAATTAAAA
>JADFUR010000005.1 GCA_015222055.1 Bacteroidota bacterium
AAATTGGGCTTTACTTACGTGAGCTCTCAGGCTCGGTTCAGCCCGGATTATAATGATTCTCCACAACTTTTTAAAGTGATCCGAAAAGGGGAACAGGGGAATTGATTTTTTTATCAATAAATATTTTATTTAATTTTTTAATATCTTTACAAAAAAAATTATGCCACATGGGATTTGCAAATCACTACTTAAACAATTACAGAATTTATCCTGATTATATAGAAACAACTCCTGACATAAATCTGAATTTAATAGTGTTCATACCCTGTTATAACGAGCCAAATTTAACAAACACCTTAGATGCTTTATATAATTGCAAACGCCCAAAATCACCGGTCGAAATAATTATTGTTATCAATTCATCTATTGATGAAGACAAACAGATTATTGAAAATAATTTAAAAACCTTGCAACAAGCAGAGCAATGGATTAAAGAACATAACGAAAAATTATTTAGCTTTTATACCATTTACCAGCCCAATCTGCAAAAAAAATATGCAGGAGTTGGTTTTGCCCGAAAAATTGGCATGGACGAAGCCGTAAGCCGATTTAACAAAATTAATAACAGCAAAGGAATACTTATTGCTTTTGATGCAGATGCTACTTGCGATGATAATTTTTTTACCGAGATAGAAAATCATTTTGCAAAAAACAGTAAAGCAACAGCCTGCTCAATTTATTATGAGCACCCCATTTCAGGAACACAATTTTCCGAAAGCATTTATAAAACAATTACTCAGTATGAGCTTTATTTGCGTTACTATAATTTAAGCTTACGTTATGCAAATTTCCCGTTTGCATATCATACCGTTGGTTCAAGTTTTGCAGTAAAGGCTGATATATACGCCAAACAAGGCGGCATGAACAGAAAAAAAGCCGGCGAAGACTTTTACTTTCTGCAAAAAGTTATTCCTCTTGGCAATTTCACCGAGCTTCACACAACACGAGTTATTCCCTCTCCCCGACCTTCCGACAGAGTACCGTTTGGAACTGGTGCTACAATAAAAAAGTTTGAGGAAAATAACATTACGGATTTATACACTTATAACTTTCAGGCATTTATCGATTTAAAATCTTTTCTTTCACTTATTGACAAACTATATAAAATTGAAGCCTCAAAACTTGTTGATTTTTATAAAAAAATACCAGAAAACATAAAAGAATTTTTAATTGCCAATAATTTCAACCTTGCCATAAACGACATTAACAACAATTGCTCAAACTTAACAAATTTTAAAAAAAGATTTTTTGCATGGCTCAATGCTTTTAAAGTATTAAAATATATGAACTTCACTCACGAGCACAATCTCCAAAAAGTTAAAATAACTGAAGTAGCCTCTCAACTACTAAAAAAAATAAAATCCGAAACACAAATACCAAACGACGAGAAACAATTGTTGGAAATTTTTAGAAGCATTGAGAAAAATAGAAGGCTGGGGTAAAAATTCCTTGCATCTTACTTTTTTTTAAACACAAGATTTTTAGCACAATCACTTATTTAAAAATTATCTTATTATTGGTAAATTTAGGGGTGTGAATAAAATTATCCAATAATATGCTCTAGTTTTATAATTTAAGTGTTACAGGCAAGCATAAAAAATGCTACCATTAAAAAATAAAATATAAAATATATTGAAGTTAAATCAACTAGAAAAAAAGTAGGTATAACAAATTTTATTATCACAAAAAATGAAACTGAAAAAGCAAAGAAGCTTAAAAACTATTATATCTATGTGGTTTTTGAAGCACATACTTTACATCCTAAAATTTGGAAAATAAAAAAACCTTTTAAATTACACAAGGATTTATTTTTGATTACACCTGTGAATTACAAAATTGAAATTAATATAGAAAAAAATAAGGTGTCTCTGGTTTTTATCAACAAAAATAATAAAACAAATTTTCTTTTGCCAATACTCAAGATTAATGTTATTTTTAACTTTTTGAATTAAATTATAGAATAATAAATAAAAATAAATGTTTGAACAAACCTTTAAGAATATAGACGATTCTCTGCGTAAAGATGCAGGTTGTGGTAGTGAATTAGATTATGTAGAGCAAACCTCTTGGGTTTTATTTCTAAAATATCTTAACGATTTAGAAGAAGATAAAAAAACAGCAGCAGAACTTACTGGCAAATCTTATACTAAAATAATTGAAACAAAATATCAATGGAATGTATGGGCTGCTCCTAAACTCCAAAACGATAAAATAGACCACAATGCAATGACAGGCGATGACCTTGTGGACTTTGTTAATGTTGAACTTTTCCCATATCTGAAAAAAATTAAAACCAATGCCGAAAATGCTGACACTATTGAATATAAAATTGGTGAAATTTTTAGTGAGTTAAAAAACAGAATTCAAAGTGGTTATAATCTACGTGAAGTAATTAATTTAATTGACCAACTTAGTTTCAGGACTCATAAAGAAAAACACGAAATGAGCCACCTATATGAGAGTAAAATTAAAAATATGGGTAATGCCGGACGTAATGGTGGCGAATATTACACTCCTCGTCCTTTAATTAAAACTATTGTTAAAGTAGTAAATCCTGAAATAGGAAATACAATATATGACGGTGCTGTTGGTTCAGCAGGTTTCTTGGTAGAAGCCTTTGAATATCTCAATAACCCTTCGACAAGCTCAGGACAAAGAAAAGGATTATCTACCACAGATACAGAAATCTTACAGAAAAGAACTTTTTATGGCAAAGAAAAAAAATCCCTTGCCTACATAATTGGTATTATGAATATGATTTTGCACGGTGTAGAAGCTCCTCATATTATACGAACCAACACTCTTGCAGAAAGTCTTACTGACATACAGGAAAAAGACCGCTACGATATTGTTTTGGCTAATCCTCCTTTTGGTGGTAAAGAAAGAGCAGAAGTACAACAAAATTTTCCTATTAAAACCAGTGAAACTGCTTCTTTGTTTTTACAGCATTTTATTAAAATTCTAAAAGCTGGCGGTAAAGCTGGTGTTGTTATTAAAAATACTTTTCTTAGCAATACCGATAATGCCTCTATTGCTTTACGTAAAGAATTACTAAACTCTTGTAACTTACACACAGTTTTAGATTTGCCTGGTGGTACATTTGCCGGTGCTGGTGTTAAAACTGTTGTTTTGTTTTTTAAAAAAGGAAGCTCCACTAAAAAAATTTGGTTTTACCACCTAAATTTAAATAGAAACTTAGGCAAGACAAACCCTTTAAATGAAAAAGATTTAGCAGAATTTGTTGAATTACAAAAAATAAAAGCTGAAAGCGAAAACTCCTGGTCTGTTAATATTAAAGACATTGACCAATCTACGTTAGTCCTTTCTGTTAAAAATCCTAATACTCCTGAAGAAGCACCTTTACGACAACCAGCAGAAATATTAAAAGATATGGCTGATTTGGATAAAGAAAGTGCAAGTATTTTAGAAAATATAAAAGGATTGATATGAAAAATGAATTAGCACAAATATCAGAAATTCAAAACCGAATATACTCAATTAGAGGTGTGCAAGTAATGTTAGATAGCGATTTAGCAAAAATGTATGGCGTAGAAACAAAAATTTTAAATAGAGCTGTTAGTCGAAATATAAAACGATTTCCTGAAAAATTTAGATTTCAATTAACTCAAATAGAATTTGATGAGTTTGAGAAATTTTTAAGATCCCAATTTGGCACCTTAAAAAGTAAGAACGAGTCTTTGAGGTTCCAAAATGGCACCTCAAAAAAAAATCGTGGAGGAAGGCGATATTTACCCTATGTTTTTACCGAGCAAGGCGTATCAATGCTTTCGGCAGTGTTGCGAAGCGATACTGCTATAGAAGTTAGTATAAGCATAATAAATGCTTTTGTTGAAATGCGAAAATTTATATCCGAAAATGCTGGTATATTCCAACGTTTAGATAAGGTTGAACAGAAACTTTTACAATCCGACGAGAATTTTAATAAATTATTTAATGCTCTCGAAGATAAAAGCATAAAACCTAAACAAGATATTTTCTTTAATGGACAAATATTCGATGCCTATTCTTTTGTTTCCGATTTAATAAGAACTGCAAAAACCTCAATAATTCTTATCGATAACTATATTGATGATACTGTATTAACACATTTTGCAAAGCGAAAAAAAGCTGTGAGTTTTACAATTCTAACAAAAACCATATCGAAACAATTGAGCTTAGATATAAAAAAACACAACGAACAATACAAAAGCATTGTGGTAAAAGAATTTAAAGATGCTCACGACCGCTTTCTTATTATTGATGAAAAAAAATTATACCACTTTGGAGCAAGCTTAAAAGATTTAGGCAAAAAATGGTTTGCTTTTTCTAAAATGGATATTTCTTCTGTTAAAGTTTTGGATAAATTAAAAGAGGAGGGCTTGATTTGAAAAAAGGTTGGATGTATATATTAGAATGTGCTGATGGTAGCTATTATACAGGTAGTACTAATAATATAGAGTTGAGATTACAACAACACCAAAACGGTGAGGGGGCTAATCATACAAAAAAACGATTACCTGTAAAACTGGTTTATTACGAAGAATTTCAAAGAATAGACGATGCCTTTTATAGAGAAAAACAAGTTCAGGGTTGGAGTAGAAAAAAGAAAGAAGCGTTGATAAACAATGAAACCAACAAATTACCAAAATTGTCAATGGCATATAGAGATTTGAATAAGGTGGTTTCGAGAGCCTCAACCACCAAAGAAGCCTCAACCACCAAAGAAACCTCAACCACCAAAGAAACCTCAACCACCAAAGAAACCTCAACCACCAAAGAAACCTCAACCACCGAAATAAACCCGTTGCCTGAGGTTCTCGAAGGCAACATTACAAATAAAAAAGGCACAATATGAAACAATGCAATACACTGAGATCGGCTACTGAACGAAGTCGAAATATGCCGAAGAATTGGGAAATAAAAAAATTGGGGGAGGTTTGTCAGATTCTTAATGGAGGAACTCCTAAAACAGGAATTCCTAATTATTGGGATGGCAACATTAAATGGATTACGCCAAAAGATATGGGGAAAATGATAAGTAAATTTATTGCTGAAACTCCACGTACAATAACACACCTTGGTTTACAAAAATCATCAGCAAAGCTTATTCCCTCTAATTCAATAATACTTTCAACAAGAGCACCTATTGGGCATCTTGCGATAAATATCGCTGAAATGGCTACCAATCAAGGTTGTCGAGGCATTATACCCTCAATAAATATTAATACTTATTACTTGTACTATTTTTTAAGTAAGTCTGTCGAATTATTAAATAATTTGGGCACAGGAGCAACTTTTAGAGAACTCTCGACTAGCTCTTTATCGTCTGTTGAAATCCCACTCCCCCCACTCCCCGAACAAAAACGCATAGTCTCCATACTCGACAAAACATTTGAAGCCATTAACAAAGCAAAAGCTAATGCAGAAACTAATCTTAAAAATGCTAAAGAACTTTTTGAGAGTTATTTGCATGGGGTGTTTGAAAATAAAGGTGAGGATTGGGAAGAGAAAACAATTTCAGAAATAGGGAATGTACAAACAGGAACTACACCACCAACAAAAGATAAATTAAATTATGGGAATTATATTTCTTTTGCTAAACCGCCTCATTTCAAAACAAATGGAAATATTGAAACTGGTGATAGTATGTTGAGTGAATTAGGTCTAAAAAAAGGAAGATTATTTGGTGCAAATTCAATTTTAATGGTTTGTATAGGTGCAACAATAGGTAAAACTGGGTTTTCAAAAAAACCTATAAGTTCAAATCAACAAATTAATGCTTTAACACCTTATAGTAATTATGAACCTAAGTTATTATATTATGCATTAATTTCAGATTATGTTCAGAAACAAATTATTAATCAAGGGAAAAGTGCACAAGCAACTTTACCTATAATTAATAAATCAAAATGGGAAAAAACAAAAATAAATATTCCAAAATCTAAATCCAAACAACAACAAATTGTAAAAAAACTAGATGCTCTTTCAACAGAAACCAAAAACTTAGAACATATTTATCAGCAAAAAGTTGTAGATTTGGAGGAGTTGAAAAAATCAGTTTTACAAAAAGCATTTAGGGGAGAATTATAAATTGTCTGAATTAAGATTTTTAAGATTAATGGATGATAGGATAAAATAAATAGAAAATGAAACACGAAGATTTAACACACAAAATAATTGGTTGTGCAATGAAAGTTCATTCAACACTTGGTAATGGGTTTCAGGAGGTTATTTATCAACGTGCTTTAGCAATTGAATTTGAAAAACAAGGATTAAATTATCAGCGAGAAATGGAAATGTCTATTTTTTATGAAGAAATTAATATTGGAACACGTAGGGTTGATTTTTTTGTTGAAAAGAATATTATGGTTGAACTAAAAGCATTAATAAAATTGGAGGATGTGCATTTGGCACAAGCCATGAATTACTGCCAAGCCTATAATTTACCAATAGGATTGTTAATAAACTTCGGGGCAAAAAGCCTTGAATTTAAAAGAGTTTACAATGTCAATCATCCTGAAAATAAAGACTATATAAAGAATAATCCTAAAATCAAACAATCTTACAAATCTTAATTAAGACAAATGAACGAGGCTGAAACAAGAGCAGAACTAATAGACCCAAAACTAAAAGCCAATGGTTGGGGCATTTTAGAGGGTTCAAAAATTCTTCGTGAACGTAATGTATATAAAAACGCCGATGGTGTTAAAATTACAGACGGCAGAATACAAGTTGGCGGTGGCAGAAAAAAACCACTCATTGCCGATTATATTCTGGCTTACAAAGGAATTAAATTGGCTGTTGTTGAAGCAAAAAGCAATGAACTGGAAGTTGGCGAAGGCATTGCACAAGCAAAACTCTATGCCCAAAAACTAAACTTAGATTATACTTATTCTACCAACGGAAAAGAGATTTACCAAATCTGTATGCGTACAGGCGAGGAAAAGCTCGTTACTGATTTTTTTACACCCGAGGAACTTTGGAATGCTGTTTATAGCGACCAAAACGAATGGAGAGATAAATTTTCTTCTGTTCCTTTTGAAGATAAATCGGGAACTTGGCAGCTACGTTATTATCAAGAAATTGCTATAAAAAACACATTAGAAGCTATTGCACAAAACAAAAACCGAATTCTGTTGACACTCGCCACCGGAACAGGAAAAACCGCAATTGCTTTTCAAATAGCGTGGAAATTATTTCAAACCCGTTGGACGGTTCGACAAGCTCACCGCCCCAACGAACCTGCAAGGCGACCACGAATTTTGTTTCTTGCCGACCGTAATATTTTAGCCGACCAAGCATTCAATTCATTTTCTTCATTTCCCGAAGATGCAATGGTTAGAATTAAACCCAAAGGAATTAAGAAAAAAGGGAAAGTGCCCACAAATGGTAGTATCTTTTTTACCATTTTTCAGTCGTTTATGACAGAATCCGTTGATAATGGAAATTTGAATATTGCTGCCGAACCACAAACAGAATATGAAGCCTTAAACTACAACTTTGGTCAGTACCCAAAAGATTATTTCGATTTCATCATTATTGACGAGTGCCACCGTGGCGGAGCAAATGACGAGGGAAATTGGAGAGGAATTTTAGATTACTTTTTGCCGGCAGTTCAACTTGGTTTAACAGCAACACCAAAGCGAAAAGATAATGTTGATACTTACCGCTATTTTGGTGAACCTGTTTATATCTATTCGCTTAAAGAAGGAATTAACGATGGTTTTTTAACGCCTTTTAAAGTGAAGCGGATTAAAACCACTCTCGATGATTATGTTTACACAAGTGATGATGATATTATTGAAGGCGAAATAGAAGAAGGGAAACTATACACTGAACCGGATTTTAATCGTATTATTGAAATAAAACAACGAGAGGCAAAGCGGGTTCATATTTTTATGGACGAAGCCAATCAGAACGAAAAGACAATAATTTTTTGTGCTACACAAAACCACGCAGCTGCGGTTCGGGAATTGGTGAATCAATATAAAAAAAGTAAAGATCCAAACTATTGTGTTAGAGTTACTTCAAACGATGGAGAAATTGGCGAACAGTTCTTACGTGAGTTTCAAGACAATGAAAAAACAATTCCAACTATACTTACTACTTCACAAAAACTTTCAACCGGTGTAGATGCTCGTAATATTCGCAACATTGTTTTAATGCGTCCTGTTAACCAGATTATAGAATTTAAACAAATTGTAGGTCGTGGAACTCGCCTTTTTGAAGGCAAAGAATTTTTTACAATCTATGATTTTGTAGATGCGTATCAACGTTTTTCAGACCCTGAATGGGACGGTGAGCCTGTTGAGCCTGAAGGGCAACCAGACATAATAGTACCAGAATCTCCCAAAGAACCTAAAGGGCCGGAAGATGGAGAAAAAAACGAAAAACGAAAAAAAATTAAAATCAAATTGAGCGATGGTAAAGAAAGAGAAATACAGCATATGATTGCAACTTCGTTTTGGAATGCTGATGGTAAACCAATTTCTTCAAAAGAATTTTTAAACAATTTATTTGGAGAACTTCCGAAATTTTTCAAAAACGAAGAAGAATTACGAAATATTTGGAGTAATCCTTTAACAAGAAAAATTTTGCTTGACAAATTAGATGAAGCTGGTTTTGGGAAAGAAGAACTGAATACTCTTAAAAAATTAATTGATGCAGAAAATAGTGATTTATTTGATGTGCTAGAATATGTATTTAACAGCGATATAAAACCAATTAGCCGAAAAGCAAGAGTAGAAGCAGCTAAAATGTCAATTTTTACTTTAATTAACGATACTCAAAAAGAATTTATTGAATTTGTGTTGAGTAAATATATTGAAACAGGAGTTGGGGAACTTGACCAAGAAAAATTACCGATTTTATTAGTAAATAAATATCAGTCTCTTGAAGATGCAAAAGAAACATTGGGAGATGTAGCAAATATCAGTTCACTTTTTATAGGATTCCAGAAACATTTATACGAAACAAGAGTAGCTTAATAGAAATGAATCGAGATAACTATTGACTAAAAATTGCAAAGAAAATTTCATTATTTTAGAATTTACTGTAAACCATACTGTAAGACTTTTATTTAGTATCTGAGTGCAAAAATTCGAACTTCGCTCCTTCACTATACCTATCGGGACGAAACAAAATATATTTTCCAACTCCTCAACAATTCATGGCATCGACTTTTAGTAATTTAGAATTGTTTTTTCATCTTTTTTTTAAAATCCATTAAGTTATTATAACATAAAATTTTATATTATTCCAATCTAATCAATTTATAAATGTTTGAAGTAGTTTGTTATTATAAAAACAATTTCAGATAATCGTCATAAACATATTGCTTACCTCTTTTGCTACCTGTTATTTCTCTAAGAATTTGTATTTTTTCTAGTTCCTCAATCAACTTATAAGCAGAAGCAACCGACAAGCCAGTTATTTCTGAAACTTTAGCTACATTTATTATCGGTCTCTGATACAAATCATTTATAACCTTTTGAGCATTAGCTGCACGCGATCGTAGAGACTGAATTTTAATTGCTGATTTTTTTTCAAGTTGTAAAATCTTATCAAAAGTTTCTATACTACTGTTACAGGTTTCTGTTATACCGGTTAAAAAAAATTTAAACCATTGTGATAAATTATTTTTTTCTCTTACTAGCATTAAATTATCATAATACAGAGTTCTATTTTTTTCAAAAAAATCTGAAAGATACAAAACCGGATTTTTTAGTATTTTCTTACTAACGAGAAACAACGGTATTAATAATCTTCCAACCCTACCGTTACCATCTAAAAAAGGATGTATGGTTTCAAACTGATAATGCAAGATAGCGATTTTCAACAAATTAGGTATATGGAATTCCTCATTATGACAAAATTTCTCTAGATCACTCATTAAGTCTGGAACAGATGAGGGGTTTGGAGGAACAAATACAGCATCATTTATAGATGCACCTCCAATCCAATTTTGACTTTTTCTGAAGTTTCCGGGTTCTTTATGCATACCTCTTACTCCGCGAAGCAGTTTTTTATGAACATTTTTTATTAATCGGTTTGAGAAAGGTAATTCTTTCAAACTTTCTATTGCTTGTCCCATAGCAATAGTATAATTATGAACTTCTTCCCAGTCATCACGTTTTTCAGGAGTAACATCTTCCCTTTCTAAAATTGCATCTTCAATATTTGTTTGCGTTCCTTCTATTCTAGAAGACTTTGTTGCTTCTTTTAGTACATGCATACTAACAAATAAATCAATATTTGGTATATATTCAGAATACATATCAAGTCTACCAATAGCCCTGTCAGCTTTGCTTAACATGTCAATAATTTTCATATCATTAATTTGCCAAGCTTGATTTACTAAATTTGGTTGAAAGCTTTTGTAAGATCCTTGATTTATATAATTTCCTGATATATAATTTTTCATTTTTATAATATTTTAAAACAAAGATACCCCTTATTATAGTTTTTACCAAAAAACTATAATAGCACCCCCTCTTATTTTAGAATTTATCGAAAAACTAAAATAAGACATCCTCTTATTTTAATTTTCAATAATATTTTTTTAAAAACAATAAAGACTGAAAGTCTTTGAGAATACAACTTGGGGCATCGCCCCAAGAAATAATACAATAAATATAATATCAGCCTGAAGGGCTGAGACAAAAGTTTATATTTAATAGGTCATTATATAATTACGATTGGTACAACTTCTCTCACCCTTTCAGGGTTATTGGAGTTCAATTTTTTATTTACTTGGGACGTTGCCCCAAGTTTTGTTGTTATAGCCCTACAGGCTATTAGTATTTAGATTAAAAAACAAACAATGTGAAAATTTTTGTTCCTATAATCCTGATTGACTAATCATCAAAATTTGTGTGATATATATTTTTTTATTCAGGATTGTTGAAATTTTTTTGCAGTCTTGCCTTTTGTTACTTTTGGGTCAAGCCAAAAGTAAATTAATTGACCAACTTGTCAAGCATATTTCATTCGTTATTCCTATGTTTGCAAAATAATGATTATTTTGTTTTTTATTAACAGATGCTGAAACAAGTTCAGCATGACGGGTTGGTTTTCCCTCTAGTAAGACTTAATGACCTTTTAATATGTAAGGGTGAAACCATCGAAAAAGAAATTCCTTTCCCATCTAAAAAAACTGAAAGATTATTACCATAAACTCCAGTATGCTCCATACAGATGAGTAGTTCACTAAATACAGGTATCCTTTTCTTTATCCATTTTCTAGGTTTTTAAATCCCTTCAAATTGTTATTTACAACTACGTGTTTTGATTTTTTTAAACCTCCTTTATTAAGCCTGATAACTTATAATTTTAATTGATGCTTTTCAATAAAAGAGTAAAAGACTAGTTCGATTGATAGTCCATAATAGACTGGAATAGGCGTTAGTTCATTTTTACTTTTTCGGTTAATTATAAAATTAGTATATTTCTGATTACAAACCATAGGACAAATCTAAAGGAGTAGGCGGCTGACGGTCACTGTGCATCTCACCCTGTGAGGATGTACAGTTATTCCCGGAATAAATTAGGGCCGCAATAACATTCCGTAAAATAAAAAAGCCCAAACTGGTATTTTTAAACTCCAATTCCCAACAGCCGGCAAAAACCACACATTTAAATAACTGAATAAATATTTAGCAACAATTTTAAAAAAAAACCCTCTTAAGTATTTAAAAATTATTATATTATTGATAAATTTATGGGTGTAATTAAAATTTTTCAAAAAGGCATACCATGGTTAATTATTTAAGTGTTGTCCACAATAAAAACCAAAATATTATGAATAGAAATCAGGCAGAAATAAAGCTAAAAAAAATATTTGGGTTTGAAAAATTTTATGATGAGCAATGGGATGTGATAGATTTATTATTTAAAGGTGAAAAAGTTTTACTCATTGAAAAAACAGGCTTTGGAAAATCCCTATGTTTTCAGTTTCCTGCAACTCAATTTGAGGGATTAACAATAATATTTTCTCCGTTAATAGCGCTAATGCGAGACCAAGTTAATGGATTAGTTAAAAAAGGGATTAATGCTAAATTTATTAATTCGGAACAAACAGCAGAAGAAAACTCACAAACAATTCAAGATGCGATAAATGGAAAACTAAAAATACTATATATTGCACCTGAAAGACAGGAAAATCAAAAATGGATAAAAGCAACAAGAGAGATGAATTTGTCAATGGTGGTAATTGATGAAGCTCATACTATTTCGGTTTGGGGACACGATTTTAGACCTGCATTTAGACGTATTATAAATTTAGTAAAATTATTACCCAAAAACATGCCTGTTTTGGCAACAACGGCAACCGCAACTAAAAGAGTTCAAATTGATGTTGAGAAACAAATATCAGGTCAAATAACAACACTAAGAGGACAATTAATTAGAAATAATTTCAATTTATTTGTAATTAACGTAAAATCAGAAGATGAAAAATTAATGTGGCTTGCCGAAAATATTAATAATCTTTCTGGAACTGGATTAATTTATACAGGGACAAGGGTTAATCCTGAAATATATTCTCGTTGGCTTGAATATTTAAATATAAACGCAACGGAATATAATGCTGGATTAGATGGAGAGACAAGAAAAGACATTGAACTTGGGCTAATGGCTAATAAATGGAAAGCTGTTGTTTCTACAAATGCTTTGGGAATGGGAATAGATAAATCAGATATTAGATTTATAATTCACACCCAAATTCCAGCTTCTCCAATTCACTACTATCAAGAAATAGGGAGGGCAGGAAGAGATGGCAAACCAACAATCATAATTTTGTTTTACAATTCTGCCAAAGACGATAACGGAATAGAAGCAGATTATAAACTTCCAAAAGCATTTATAGATAGTGGACGACCAAGCATAAATAAATATAACAAAGTAATTGATGCTGTTAAAAGCGAACAGTTAGGTGAACGCCAAATAATGAAAGCGACTAACCTTAAACAAACTCAGCTAAGAGTTATAAAAGCAGATTTAATAGAACAGGGTATTATTAAAGAAGTAATTTATGGTAAGTCTAAAAAATACGAATATCAATTTGATGCACCTGAATTAAATACAAAAACTTTTGAAGAACTCAGACAGCTTAAATTATCAGAGCTTGCTTCAATGATTGAATATGTAAATTTATCAACTTCAAGAATGAAATTTTTATGTGAATATCTTGGCGATGATATTGCAGATAGAATTGAGAACTGCGATAATACAAATCTTAAAAAATTCATATCTGCTCCACAAGATAATACTGTTAATCAACTTAAAGATTTTAGAGAAACTTATTCCCCAATATTACAAGTAGAGAGTAAGAACTCAAACTTAGTAAATGGTATTGCTGCAAGTTATTATGGTGTTTCTAATGTTGGTGCAGCAATTCATAGAAGCAAATACAAAGATGGTGGTGATTTTCCTGATTTTCTATTAAAATTAACATTAAAAGCATTTAGAAAAAAATACGGACAAGACCCTTTTGATATGATTATTTATGTTCCTCCAACAGAATCTGGGGATTTAGTTAAAAATTTCGCAGAAAAATTATCAAAAATTTTAAAAATTCCAATTTCTCATAACCTTATAAAAACTAAAAATACAAAACCACAAAACGTTTTTCAAAACGGATTTCTAAAAAAAGGCAATGTCTCAGGAAAATTTGGATATAAAAGTATTGAGGAAATTAAAGGAAAATCTGTAATTTTGTTTGATGATGTTTTTGATAGTGGTGCCACAATTAAAGAAATTGGAAAAATGTTATCTAAAAATGGAGTTTCAAAAATTACACCATTAATTATTGCCAAAACGGTTGGTGGTGATATTTAATAAATTTTATGGATAAAGAATTAGCATATTGGCTTGCTTTGGCACATTTACCAACAGTAAGAACAAAAAAAAAGAATGAGATAATAGTGAAATTGTTTGAGGAACAAAAAACTATTTCTGATTTCTTTCATTCAGACAAAAATGATTGGCTAAACAATTATGATATAGCCAAAGATGAAATATTTCTTTTTGAAAAGGCGATAAATGAATTATCAAATTACTCATTTATGGTTGAAGATATACTTGAACAAGGTTATAGCATTATACCAATTACATCTTCTGATTACTCCCCTATTCTTAAAAAAAACTTAGGAAGAACTTTTGCTCCACCATTAATTTACACAAAAGGAAATAAAAATATTATGAAAGAGCCCTCAATTGCAATTGTAGGTTCTCGAAAAGCAGATAAAATTTCTCTTGAATTTACAGATAATATTGCTAAAAAAGCCTCAAAAGAACATAAGGTTGTTGTTAGCGGTTTTGCAAAAGGTGTTGATAAACAAGCATTAGATTCTGCATTAAAATATAAAGGAAAAGGCATTATTGTTCTTCCGCAAGGGATTGCAACGTTTGAATCCGGATTTAAAAAATATTACAAACAAGTTATTGAAGGTAACGTCTTGATTTTAAGCACATTTTTTCCAAAAGCTCCTTGGAGTGTTGAATTTGCAATGTCACGTAATCCAATCATTTATGGATTAGCAAACGACATTTATGTTGCTCAATCAAGTTCAAAAGGAGGAACATGGTCAGGTGTTGTTGACGGCTTAAGAAAAGGAAGAAATATTTATGTAAGGAGCCCCAATTTAAATGAAAAAAATGCAAATAATTTATTGATTCAACAAGGAGCGATACCCGTTAGTTTAGACGGTGAAAAATTAACTCACGAACAAATTGAAAGTTTAAATAGTATTGTTTCAAAATCTGATTTAAATTCAGATGAAAAAAAAATAATTGAATTCTTAAAAAAAGGAGTATATACTTCCAAAAAAATTATAGATACGTTAAAAATTAATTGGACTTCAATAAGAGTTACGTCATTTTTGAAAGAGCAAAAAGATATTATTACCGTTGAGGGTAAACCTATGAAATTTACCCATAAAGACAGAACAATACAAGCTCAAAAAACATTATTCGAATAGGATTAAAGTGAACAATTATTCAGGTGGCTTACAGTCAAATGACAGAATAAATATTTAGCAACACTTATCTTTAAAAGAAACATTAAGCATTTGAAAATCATTATATTATTGATAAATTTAGGAGTGTAATTAAAAT
>JADFUR010000071.1 GCA_015222055.1 Bacteroidota bacterium
TATATCCATTTTTATTCTATTTAATTATTTTTTCTACAAAGTTAATTTTTATTAGATAGTCCACAAAAATATTACTTGACCCTGAAAAAAGCGTAGATAAAATCTACGCTTAGGTGGAAAAACACCGATAATTAGAGTTATACACTATGGTTTATGATGCAATGTTTAATTCTATATTTTCTAACTCTACTATGAATTTAACATTTGCTTTAAGAGTTTTGAATATTCTCAGTACAGTACTTATAGTCATATTTCTGGCGTTTCTTTCCAGTTTAGATATTTCTGATTTTTTTACTCCAACCAATTCTCCTAATTGCTCTTGAGTCAGATTTCTTTCTTTCCGAGCTTTTTTTATCATCTCTCCCAATATGTCTAATTTTAGATCAAATTCATATTGTTCTCTTTCATCTGTACCAAGCTCGCCAATATATTTATCCTTTAATTTATCAAAACTCTTAAATTTTATATCTTTTGTTCCCATATCAAAAATCATTTTCAAAGTAAATATGCCTTATTTTCATTGCTTTTTTAATCTCAGCTTTTAGTGTTTTTTGAGATTTCTTAACTATTCCATGTGTTGCTATTACCAATGTATGCTTATTGTCACTTTTATCCCAAAAAGCAAAAAGCCTGTATTGAATAGTATTGAATTTTGTTCTAAACACCCAGATTTCTTCAGTTAATTTTTTTAATAATTTTGAATCAAGTGTAAGTTTTGCTTTATCAATATTGTAAAGGATTTTCCTTCTTGCTTTGTCATCTAAGCTGTCAAGAAATGTTTCAACTTCATCAGAATACAAAATTCTAAAATATTCAAGCATAAATTTCTTAAAAAATTATACGAACAAAAGTATGATAAAGTTTCTATATACAGAAACTTTCTTCAATTTTTTTCCAAACTTTGAGAATAAAAATTAACTAACCCGTCCATTCCCATCTATTCCATTATAGTAATAAAATTCTATCCATATATTGACAATAACTTTAATCTGTAAGAAAAATTGGATTTTTTGTTATAAGTGAAATGTAGCAAAAAAGGTATTGTTTTAGATACAGTTTTTTATTACTCAGGTAAATTTACAAAATTTGCTTGAGCTGACAAATAAACTTTTAGTAAATCTTTTTTATGAGTGAAATTATGTGACTTATAAGCTTGCAGCAACGAGAAAGATAAGGCTTCGTCAGAGACTACACCTAGCGTGAGATATGTTTTCGAAATCTAATCTAAGCTCATACAATCAATAACAGTCCCATTACAATCTGGTGCGTTTGGGCAACAAACAAATTCATTACCGCTATTGGTCTTAAAAACTTTAAAGTCTCCCACTGTAAATATTTTATTACAATGGATACAGCGTTTCTTGTCGGTGAGCTTAGGTATGCCCACAAACTTTTATTGTCTGATTTAAATTACTTATATCTACGAAGTAGAGATGCATAATTATGCGTATCTACCGTAAAAAAAATTGATTTCTTTTTATAAAACTGCAGCAAAAAAATATTTTCTTGCTACAGTTTATATTACTCTGGCAAATTTTTAAATTTTGCAGGATATAAAAAATAATTTTTCTGATGCATTCTTAAATTTCCATACTTTTTCTCCAATTTATTGCCATTAAAAATGATGCTTTAATAATCTGTTTAAATTACTTCACACTAAAGTATTAAAACAAACATTAGTTAGTCTTAATTTTTAGAGTACCTTTGTAATGGATTACATATCTTTTGATGTCAATCATTTACTATCATTTTTGTTAATAAGCTTTATAAAGCAATTAACCACCTCGTTAGCAGACTTTATTCTTAATCGTTGAGTTATCAATTACCAATCCAAGCATCAAAGTGCTAAAAATTAGTACGACTAAGTGCCCCTAAATCGAGTATTTACGTTTTTTTTTGATGTACCCTAATTGAATAAAATATGAATATTAATTCAAAAAATTATTATGGTGATAATCGAATTACCACTGCATTACTTCTAGCTGCCGGAACAGGTAGTCGTCTTTACCCTTTAACCAAAAGCTCACCCAAATGTCTTACCCTTGTAAATGAAATATCAATTCTTGAAAGATTAGTAAATAATTTGAAAAAACAGGGTTTTACCCGACTTGTAATAGTTACAGGCTATGAAAAAGAATGCATCATGAATTTTTTGGGTAATAAATCGGGAAACTTAAACATTGAGTACATTAATAGTCCTCTTTACAGAACCACAAACAACATTTATTCTCTTTGGATGGCTCGCAATATAATAGACGAACCATTTGTTCTATTTGAAAGCGATTTGGTTTTAAACACATCATTGCTTAACAAAATGGTTTACCCAGATAAAATGGCTGTTGCTTTAATGCAACCCTGGCTTAACGGTACAACTGTGTCGCTTAATAAACAAAATCAGGTTACTCATTTTCAAAAAGGAACAAGCAATAGCTATTCTGACATTCGTTATAAAACTGTTAATATATATAGCTTTTCGCGTTCATCATGGCGGGCAATTGTTAAAAAGCTCAATCAATATATTTCAGAAGGCAGTGTAAACTGTTATTATGAGGTCATTTTTTCTGAGATGATTGATGACAAAAGTTTGTCGCTTGAATCAGTTTCGTTCGACCATAAACCATGGTACGAGATTGATACTATTCATGATTTGGCTGAAGCAGAAAAACTTTTCCCTATCAAAATGAAAAAACATATTAAGAGAGAAAAAGCAATTGCATAGTGGAATAGAATAAATAATTAATAAACGTATAATGGAAAACAAATACAAAACACAAGCTGAGAAATACGAATACTTATCGAAACAACATGGTGGTTATTACAGACATAATTTTACCGACCATTCTTACTTATATAATCTTTATTTTCCACCCAAAGCAGTGTTTACCCATCTTAAAAATAATATTCAAGATTTAGTATTGAATTACCCCGTAGCACAAGATGCACTTGACGAACTTATTGGGGAAATAATTAAGCAACCAGCCGAGAGAATAATTGTTGGAAATGGTGCTGCCGAAATTATTAAAATACTTTCGGGGCATTTAGCTAAAAAAATAATTGTTCCTGTACCCTCATTTAATGAATATGCTAATGCTGCACCTAAAGGACATGCAATAGAATTCCCACTTGAATTTCCTTCATTTAAACTTGATGTAGACAAATTTGCAGCCGAGGCTATAAAAGTTGGAGCCGATATGGCTGTTGTGATAACACCCAATAATCCTACTTCGATGTTGGTGCCAAAAGCAGATATAATACGCTTGGCACAAAAGCTGGATAAACACAATTGCATGCTTATTGTTGATGAATCATTTATTGATTTTGCTGAAAATAAAAAACAAACAAGCCTAGAACAAGACATTGATAAGTATCCAAATATGGCTATTTTAAAAAGCATGAGTAAGGCTTATGGAATATGTGGGCTTAGAATAGGATACATGTTAACGGCTAACCTTGAATTTGCCGCAGCAGTTAGAAACGGTATTCATATTTGGAATATTAATGGATTTGCCGAAGAGTTTCTTCGAATATTACCCCAGTATAAACAAGAATTTGAAGCTAGTTGCGAAAAAGTTAAAACAGACCGGGATATGCTCTATAAAAATTTGTGCACCATAAATGACATGACTGTTTTTAAACCTGATGCAAACTATATTTTTTGTCGTTTACCCGATACCGCTTTAAGTGGACCGGAAGTTACAAAGCGACTTTTTATTAAATATAATATTTATATAAAAGATAGTGTTGGAAAAACACAACCCGACGCCGATAGATATATTCGAATTGCAAGTCGCACCAATGAGGAAAACAATAAGCTTGTTGATGCCTTGAAGGATGTAATGTATTTAAAATAAACAAGATGAATAACAAAAAACAGCCAGGCATGCTTACTTTTGCCAAAGAGTTACCAAATATTTGTTCCCTATTGGGATTGTTTAGTGCAGCAGCAGGAATCTATTTTGCAATAAAAGGAAATTTTCAGTTAGCAATTATTGGTGTGTTGTGGGCTGTATTATTCGATTGGTACGATGGAATTATAGCACGGAAAATGAAAGGCAGGACAAAAGTGCAAGGCGAATTCGGAGGGCAATTAGATTCCCTGATTGACATTGTGAGCTTTGGTATTTTACCTGCGATTCTGCTTTTAAGCTATGGAAATTATGGTGTATGGTTTATACCCGGAGCATTTGTAATTATAGCCACGGCTGCAATTCGTTTGAGTTATTTTAATGTATATGGTCTTATTAATAGCAATACATATAAGGGGCTTTCATTGGATAATAATGTACTCATTCTAGCTTTTGTCTTTTTATTTGAAGGTTTCTTCGAGCATTTTACTTTTTCTATAATTATTTATATAATACTAATGGTGCTATCAGCATTTAATTTATCATCAATATCAACACCAAAATTTGCAGGAAAGTGGGTTTATGTGCTAGTAATATATGTAATTGTATTAACATCCATCTTTGGATGGATTCTGTATAATTGAGCTTAAAAACACCAAATTACATAGTTTAAGAGTCTCTTGTATGAAACCTAACGACTGACATATGGCGATGTTCTGCCAATCATTAAAATTGTTTCGTTTGCAAATACTTTTTAAATTCCATACGGCATTCGCAATATGCTTTTTTATGTGCTTTGGTTTCGATATTTTTTCTCTATTAATTTGACAAATCCATATACGAAATTATTTACTGGTGTGTCAATCCCGAGTTCCTTTCCGAATTTTACTACAGTACCATTTTGATATTCAATCTCTGATCGTTTTCCACTCAGCACATCCCGCGACAATGATGACATTGAATTAGCAGGATAAGTATCTACACAAGCCAATGATTCTTCAACAATATCATTTTTAAGATTTATATTTTTAGCTTTAGCAATCATGCTTACCTCAGTCAATGAATCAATTATCATTTGTCTTGTTTCAGGTGTTTCTCTAATTAATCCATATCCAGAATTTGAGATGGTTCCAAATCCACTTAAACAAATTAAAATAAACTTTCTCCATAATGCAGCTTCAATATCATCCGATAATGTGCAAGAAATACCAGCTTTTTCAAATAAAAGCTTTAATTGAGTTGTCCGTTTATTTATTGTTTTATCAATTTCTCCAAATGTAATTGACGGGTCAAGCCCCATATGATTTATCACCCCGGGTGATTCAATACTACTAAAAATCATGCATAATCCTCCAATTATTTGACTTTTATCAAAGCTCTGCAACAATTCATCTGCTGCTAACACTCCATTTTGTAGAGGCAGAATCATAGCATCTTTATTTAAAGTACCTGCTAACTCCTTTGCAACGCCTTTTATCTGCCATGCTTTTGTCCCCAAAATAACCAATTCACAATCTGCCAATTCACTTAATCTATCAGTTGCAGTTGCCGGACAAATATTTATATCTCCTTTTATACTCTTTACCCTTAATCCATTTTCTTTGATATACTCTAAATGTTTCCCCCTAGCAATAAAGGTAAGCTGATTTCCGGATGAAGCTAATCTTGCACCAAAGTATCCTCCAACTCCACCAGTTCCAATTATTCCAATTTTCATAGTTAACTATTTAATGTATGTTGTATCAGCCTGCTACACCATTGTGCATAACAATTAAACAAACAGACAATTCCGGTTATTTTTCTTTATAAAAACGCAAAAAAATATTTTCTTGATACAATTTATATTACTTGGTAAATTTATAAATTTTGTTTGAGCAGACAAATAATCTTTTGGTTAATATTTCTTATGAGTGAAATTGGGTGACTTATTAGCTACACTATGCAAATGAGCATCAACTGAAAAAAATAAGCCGTAGTCAGAGACTACGTCTATCGAGGGGGGTAACGTTTTTTGCTTAACAGTAGTGCATAGTGCAGGTTTCCGCCGCGTTTCAATGTCCGCCGTTAAACAACATTACCAAGATAAAACTTAGTCAGCAAACCACAAAACCCCGCTTGATTTCGACTTGCTGTTAGAGGTTGGGAATTTTTAATATACTGACTTGTCAGTTTGTTATACTTTATCCAAGAAATACCAATATTTTAGTTTAGGGTTGGAATTATTATTGCCGCAAGGCAAAATTGGGTTGGTATTACAAGCTTTTTTACAATTAGATTGTGTGTAAGTTCTGGTTGAATTGTAAAAGTACTTGTAATAGCTATGGATAAAGGGTTTTATACTGTCATCTGCCTGTACTGAATAAGCTTCCCTCTGCAATGAATTGTTGTCGGTGTGTGCTGAATTGTTATCGATATGAAATTAGGGTTTGTTCAATGAACTGTGTCATTTTTTGCCTGCACACTTTGCAGCCTTTGGCTACATTATAGTAAAAGCCTAAATTTGACTGTCCAAAAATAACTTTGCTTAGAAATAGTAATTTTCATAACTTTCGCTCATGGATAATATTAGTTTTGAAGCCATAAAAAAAGGAGATGAAAAAGTATATCAGTTTGTTTTTAATGAACTGTATGAATATTTGTGTAAATATGCCTTTCTATATGTAAATGATGAATCTACCTCAAAAGAATTAATTCAAATACTATTCATTAGACTTTGGGAGAAACGACAAACTATAAATATTAAAACTTCATTGAAATAGTATTTATTTCGTTCTGCACATAATGCATGTTTAAATCATATTCGTGATAATAATGTAATAGAGCGTTTAGATGATGTATGCTCTGAATTAGAAAAAGATATGCTACAAGAAATGTCAGACTTTGAAAGTTTGGATAAAATACTTGTTCAGCAAAAAATAGACGAAGCTATTGAGAATCTTCCTCCAAAGTGTAAAGAAATTTTTCTATTAAGTAGAAAAAACGAATTGACTTACACTCAAATTGCTAATGAATTGGATATTACTCGAAAAACAGTTGAAAATCAAATGGGAATTGCTTTAAAGAAACTAAGAGATAAGTTATCTCCAATTTTATTTTTATTCGTTTGGTATTTCTAACAATATACTTTTGGCATATAAGCTATGTATTTTTATTAATAAATTTCTTTTTGATAAAAAAATAACAAATTTTCTGAAAAAAAATAATATTTTCTTTGGGGGTGGATGGATCTTCTTGTGTCTTTCTTGTGAAACGTAATAAAAGGACATGGAAAATATACAAGGGCTAATAGTAAAATACCTTAATAAGGAGTGTTCAACAGAAGAAATTGAGCAACTAAATTTATTACTTAAGCAGTCGGAAGAAAATAGGCGGCTTTTTAAGCAAATAATAAAAACTGATCGTTTATATAAGTCAACAAATTTAAATATTGATACTTTAAATGATTGGAAAAAACTTCAACAAAAATTAAGTTTTAAAAAGAATAAGAAGCGTTCATTAATATTATATGCAAGTAGTATTGCGGCTATTTTATTGATTGGGTTCCTTGGATTAGGAATATTTCAATCAAGAGATGTATTATTAAAGATCGGATGGGAAAAAGTATACAGTGATAATTTTCAAAAAAAAATTTTCTTAAGCGATAGTACAGAAGTCTGGTTAAATAAAAACTCATATCTACAATATCCTAAATATTTTAATAAAGACCAACGATTAGTAAGATTACAAGGTGAAGCTTATTTTCAAGTGAAACCTAATCCCCATAAACCTTTTATTATTGAGACACAAAATACCTATACTAAGGTATTAGGTACATCATTTAATATTCGAGCGTACCCTGATGAAAAGAGGGAATCCATTCAAGTACTTACAGGTAAAGTGAAATATTCCGATAAAAAACAAAATACAGTTGTTCTTAGGTATAATATGGCAGCACAATATTTGAAAGATCAACAGAGCATTGCTAGCATAAATAATATTGATGAGAATATCTTGGCTTGGAAAACACGGGAATTTCTTTTCAAAGATCAAACCATAGCACAAGTAATGATATGCCTGCAAAAAGTTTATGGTTTCGAATATTATTTTACTAATGAAAATATGAAAAAGCAACAAATTACTACGAAATTTCAGGGTTTGCAAATAAACGACGTAATGGAATTATTATCAGAAAGTTTAGGATTCACATATCAAATTAAGAATAATACAATTCATATTAATTAATAAAAAACAACGAAAGAATGAATAAAAGATGGGTATTAGTAATCGGATTAATATTACTAACGGGAGCAAGAATGTTTCTTAGCGGACAGGAGAAAGAACAAAATGCGATAAATTTAAAATTTGATAATCAAAGCTTTAAAAAGGTTATACAGGCAATAGAGCTCGCTTATGATTGTAGCTTTACATATTCGTCAGATTTAATTGAAAAACAGCAAAGCGTAAGTTTAAGCGTAAGTAACTTGAGTTTACATGATGCATTAGAAATTTTATTAAAAGATAGAAACATTAAATATTCCATTAAAGGGAAAAATGTGGTTCTTTCCGAAAATAAAATTGTTAAGCAATACACCATTAGTGGATTAATTATTGAAAAAGGCTCTGGAGAATCGTTAATTGGAGCTACGATTTATAGCCCAAAGCAAGGAAAGGGAACAGCAAGTAACCAGTTTGGTTTTTATTCAATTCGATTAGATGAAGGAGAGTATATGCTGGAAACATCTTATATTGGTTATGAAGTAATGCACAAAAAAATAAAATTAAATAAAGACACAAAACTTGATGTTGCGTTAAACCCTGAAACTACTCTTTTGAAAGAAGCAACTGTAATTGCTCGCAAAGTGGATGCTAATGTTACAGCAATAAAAATGAGTAGAGCAAAGATGGAGATTAAAACTATAAATGCAATGCCTGCTTTTATGGGTGAGACAGATGTAATGAAATCATTGCAGATGCTACCCGGAGTGCAAAGTAGTGGTGACGCTACTGCAAATCTGAATGTAAGAGGAGGTTCTTATGATCAAAATTTAATTTTACTTGATGATGCTCCAATTTATAATCCTTCTCATGCCTTAGGTTTTTTCTCGGTTTTTAATGCCGATGCAATTAAAAATGTCGAAATCTATAAAGGAGGGATGCCTGCACAGTATGGAGACAGACTATCATCTGTTGTAGATATACGTATGAAAGATGGAAATTTAAATGAATATGAAGGAGTTGCTAATGTTGGAACTATTGCTTCAAAATTATCTTTTGAAGGACCAATCCAAAAAGGAAAGGCTTCATTCATAATATCAGGAAGATACTCGTATGCAGGATTTACTGCAGATAACTTCTCGAAATTAGCAGATGGAATTGGTATTTTCAAAGAAGAATTGGGGAATTACCAAGAAGGAAACAAAGTAAATTTTTATGATTTGAATCTAAAGCTAAATTACATTCTTAATGATAAAAATCGTTTTTATCTCTCGGCATATACAGGAAGAGATAACTTCTATTTTAAATTAATTGATGAAAAAAGTAGTATGGATTGGGGAAATACTACATCAACTTTACGATGGAATCATATTGTGAATCAACGTTTGTTTTCGAATACAACAATTACTTTTTCAAATTTCGACTACTCATATTATATTAAAGATGACATTCGTAATTTTGAGTGGAGTTCTGATTTACAAGAAATAGATTTAAAAAACGATTTCGACTTTTATCTTAACCCTCAAAATCATATTAAATTTGGATTTGCTGCAAATTACCATTACGTGAATCCTGGAGAGATAGCTCCCCGTTCCGAAACATCAATTACAGAAGCTGTTCAGCTTGAAAAAAATAAAGGAATAGAAAGTTCGGTATACCTCAGTAATAAAAGCAAATTCACCAAAAATTTTAGCGTAGAATATGGAATTCGCTTTTCTTCTCTTATTAGGTTTGGAAAGGGTGAAGTATATCAATATGCAACAGAAAACAAGGAAACTATTGTTGGATCAAAAAAATATAATTCTGGAGATATCCGAAAAACATATGCTGGGCTGGAACCCAGATTAAATTTTCGGTACAGTGTGAATACAAAAAGCTCTATTAAAGGTTCTTATTCTCGAACTCGACAGTATATGCATTTACTTTCAACATCGAGTATTGGTTTGCCAACAGATGTGTGGTATATGGCTGATGAACATATTAAACCTCAAATTGCAGATCATTTAGCCTTGGGATACTTTAGAAATTTTAAAGAGAATATGTATGAATCTTCTATAGAGTTATATTACAAAGACATGCAAAATCAAATTGATTTTATTGATAATTCCGATTTATTCCTAAATCCTTATATAGAACAGGAAATTAAAATTGGTGATGGATGGGCGTATGGAGCAGAGTTTTTATTTCGCAAAAAAACTGGAAAATTGAAAGGTTGGTTTTCTTATACATGGGCAAAAACAGAACGACAAATCGAAGGTATTAACAATGGAAATTCTTATCCAACACGTTACGATAAAAGAAACGATTTATCAATTATGTTATCATATGCATTAAATGAACGTTTGTCAATTTCCACAAACTTTACATATTCCACAGGTGGAGCAATCACAGCCCCTTCTGGTAGTTATAGCTTCCAGGGAATTACGGTTAATCAATATACAGATAGGAATGCTTATCGATTACCCAATTATCATCGTTTAGACTTATCTATAACGCTAAAATCGAAGAAAAAGCTACCTTGGGATGGTGAGTGGATTTTCTCAATATATAATATTTATAACAAACATAATGCTTTTAGTATTTATGCTAAAGCAAATGATTATGATGTATCTAGTTCCGAAGCATATATGATTTATATGTTTGGAATAGTACCATCTATCTCATATAAAATTAATTTTTAAATTTCTTACAGATGAAAAAAATAGTTTATTTAATAATAAGTTTAGCTTTTATAACAGTTTCTTGCACTGAAGAATTTGAATTTGAATTTGATTCTAATGCTCAAGTTCTTGTTGTCGATGGAGTATTAACAGATCAAGATGTAGATCATTATATTCGCCTTACTAAGTCAAAGAATACTCTTGTAAATGCTGATTTTTCAGGATCTTCGAATTCTGCCGCACAATTTGAAGCAATTAAGGATGCTAAAATAACTATCTCTGACGATGCTGGTAATACCGAAGTGCTTTCTTACGTAGGAATAAGAGAAAACTATTATCCTTATACAGAAGGATATTACAAAATCGAAAATATAAGAGGGGTTGTAGGTAGAACTTATACATTGAAAATTGAATGGTCAGGGAAATTGTATCAATCAGTATCAATGTTAAAAGCAGTGCCCGAAATAGAACAAGTTACATTTAAAGATAAATACTTAGAAGCAAAAGAGGAGACAGTTACAATACCTCTTCTTCATTTTGCTGAACCCCAAAATACTAGCGATTATTACTTATTACACTATAAAATAGATGGATTTGGGGGGTCTGATAGAAATTGGGAATATTCAATCATTAGTGATAAATATTTGACTGAACAGGTTAATGGATTGGAAATTGATGATGGACAATCTGCCTCTGGGCGTGATTTTTATAGTAAAATTTCATTAGGTGCCGAAGTTGAAGTATTTATGGAATCTTTAACTAAAGATGCCTACGAATTTTATAAAGGTATAATAGATCAATTTGATTCTGATGGTGGATCATTTTCGCAAACTCCGGCTAGTCCTTCTGGAAATATAAGTAATGGTGCATTAGGATTATTTCGTTGTTCTGCTGTGGCTTCAAAAAGCTTAATTAAAGATTGATATTTTAAAAAACATGATATAAATATTCTGGTAAGCTAGGTTGTTCAGTTAGCAATCAGGCTTACCAATAAATTTGTAATCTAATGTAATTTTGCTTTTACAAGTAATATGAATTTCTTTCTAAAAAAATGTGTTTGTTTTTCATAGTAACCGAATTTGCCAAATAAACATAGATTGTCTTTTTGCACCCAATTTGTAACAATTTGTCATAAACCAAAATGCCAATTATATAAATTATGGTATGATTTATAAAACTTATTTGTGAAGGGAAACTAAATAAATGTGTTTAATTATCGATAGAATTTTTTCATTGCACCTTAGTGAAAAAGAGTGCAGGAAAACTAAAATATTATTTATCCTTTTTGCAGAATAATTCTATTTAGAAAATGTTGTCAGATTAATATTTTGGATTTTTTTTACTCCTTACGCATAACGTTGTGCTAAAAATTGTAACGGACTTACTTGCAGATCATTATTAATTTGTAATGTAGTTATTTTCTTGTAAAATCCTTTCATTTTTCACTTCGCCCCGTTATTGTTTTTAACGCCTTGTTAGCGTTTCGTACTTATTAATTCAACATAATTCTTAAACTTTTCATATACTTCTATTTTTTATATCTAAAGCTGTTAAAAATGCTTCAAGTGTTAAATATTGATAATCAAAAAGTAATTCAAATTCTTTTGAAATTATTGTTTTTACTTGAAAGACTAATTTCAAATCTGGAAAACTATTAATTAACATTAAAAACATGTTTGTTGCGGTTTGTTTATATATGTCTTTACGAATAATTGGGTTAAGAGCTAATTTTTTTAAATAACTAACAGCCATATTTATATTTTCTTTACAATAGTTTTCTCTCAATGAAAGATTTCTAAGACAATAGTTATAGATATGTCCTTTACCTTCTTTGTTTTGATTAATATACGCTGAATATAGAACTTCTGAATTCAAAGTTATTCCAACGTATTTTAATTCCAACATATACTCAAGTATTCTATTTTTCTTTTCGGGAAAATTCTCAATTAGATACTTTTCTGTTGTAATATTTTTATCAGGTGAAAGTTTGTCATTATATACTAAATCATCAGTTAAAAGTATATAACCATCTCTAAGAGCTAAAAACATATTATCAGTAAAAAGGTCTATGGCTAAAGTTACCTGACCTTTCTCGTATAATGGGGCAACTATGTTTAATTTTTCTTTGGGTATATCGGATTCAGTATTTTTTTCAAACCAGTTTTTTATTTCTTTCAGATAATTAATTCGAGTGTCATGAAATTCGTCTGAAAAAATATGTGGTACAACCCTGTTATTATAAACGGATAAAGTCATTTTCGAGTTTTTATTTTTATCTGTTTCGTATATTGTCTTATCTATAAAATGATAAATATTTTTAGATACTATGAACTTACTATTGTATTTTAAATCAAATTTTTTAGATATATTAAACAATAACAACCCGCTTGTGAAATCAATAACTATTTTCTTCCCTTTAAAAGAGAAATTTTTAAATACATGTTGCAATGGCTTCACCAAATAGCCATTATTTAATGTTAGTGTTAAATAAGCATCAACAAACGATCCCTTAAAATTGGCTGATACTAATTGAAAAAAGGGCATTCTATATATATTGTAAGCACTTAAGTTTTCCTTTGCTTTTTTTCGATACTCTTCTTCTTTTGCTCCAAAATTTTCAATAAATGCTTTATTTATTGATTCTAAATCGTTTTTCTCAAACTTAATCGTCTGTATTAGTGGATTTGAAATTGAAGTTTCGGCATTTTCACGAATCTCATCTAATAAAGCTAAATATTTGTTTGTAATTCTTTTAATTCTTACTTGTTCAAGCGTACTATTGAATTTACCCTCAAGTAAAAACGTTTCATTTACTGATTTACCGTATGATTTTTTTATAATTGGCAATTCTAAACTTTCCCCTTCAAGATAGATAGTTTTTTCTTTTCCATTTATTTCATATGTAACATATCTTCCTTCTTCAACTGTTTCATAGAGATTAAAAAACTCTTGAAATTCTGTAGTGCTAAAACCAAAATAACTAAGTCGTGCGTCAGAGTTATTTTCATCTTTGGCTTCATTGTAAACTATATCTAATACTTCTTTTAGATATCCTTGTCTTAGAAGTATTCCTGCGGCTCTTAATGCCCATTCAGTCTTTTGGAATTGAAATTCTTTTATTTTCTGTACTTCTTCTTTAATTCTTTTAGATTTTTTATCATTTTCTAGAGCATTTAACAAGCATATGTAAAAATATTCCTCATTGGGAAATTTTGACAAAACATAATCTGCGATATCAATTACATCTTTCCAGATTTGTATCATTTGCTTATATTGAATCTCATAACCTAATAACTGAATATCAAAAGGATATTCTTTTTCTCTCCAATCTTTTAACAATCTCATTAATTTAACCTTGTCTGAATTGGAAGATGCTTTTAAAGACTCAATAAGAAGTAGTAAGCTTGGAGACAATATATTTTCATCAATATAAGATTCAATAAATTTTATGCTTTCATTGAAATATTCATTTTCATAATATAATGAGGCAATCAAATGATTTAATTCAGGTTCATTTGAAAGTCTATCTCTTAATTTGTCTATTTCTTCAATTTGCAAATTGCTTTCACTCGGATAATGGCTTTTGATAGTGAGTTTTATCAATTCCGAATAGTTAGGGTTCGATACTTCTAACTTATTTGTATATTTCTGTAGGTCTTGTTTTTCTGTAACATTTTTGCGAATTATTTGAATTATGAATTTACAATAATTTTGAATATTATTTTCAGTTACACTTTTTTCAAATTCAAGGAAGTCTGAAATATTTTTACGGATTTCTGTATTATCTGAAGTATATAGAGTAAGAAATGTTTTAAGTGTCATTAGTTGTTCATCCATTTCACCCTTAAAATCATTGATGATTTTTTTTGCCATCTTTTTTTCACCCTGCTTTTGAAAAGCATTTGCAAAAAGCGTTGTATGAAGGGCATCCTTAATTTTTAAATTATCATAAGATTTTCTGAGATTTCCCAATGTATTTGGTTTAACTTCAAGTTCGCTCTCCATCCAATAGTACATAAAATGAATAGAATGATCCATATTTTTTAACTCACTTTTGGCTATAGTTTCAGAAAGCAACTTTGATAATTCAAACAAATAGATTATTTTCTCATCTTTTTCTATAAAATCAAAAAATTTTATAGTTGGTTTAGAAAATAGTAAATCGTTTATTAAAAAATTGAGAATCAATATCCAATCATACAAATCATAATATGTTATTTTTTCAGGAAGCGGGCCTATAATTTTTGGAATATTAAGAACTTTGGTTATTGAACTTATAATTTCATATTTTTCATTGAGAGATTTATTGAAAACATTACGTTTATAGATTGTTTTATCTATTACATTTTCAGGCACATGATTTTCAATGAAACTTATGATTTCCTCTGCTTCCAAAGTTTTAATAGCCCAAAGTCTTGGATTAAATTCATCCTCTTTTTCTAACTTTTTTAAAAGTTTTATATATTTTTCGTTTTTATGAAGATAATATAATATGCAAGCTTTTTCTAAGTATTTTATATCTGAGGGTACAGCATTGTAGGCTTTTATAAAATATTCGTAACTTTCATTTGACTTTCCTATAGCCTCGTAACATGTAGCTTTATAAAACCATACATTTGCTTTAATGGTTTCAGAAATTTCTTGGGGTTTTTGATTTATATATTCTTCGAGTTTATTTACTATCTTTAATGCTGAAGCAGGTTTGAGTTCTAGAATGAATGGATTACATATTTCTGTTATTCTTTCAATTGTTATTATAAATCCTGATTCTTTTATTTCTTTACTGAAATTTTTAAATTTATCTTTAAGATATTGTGTGTCTTCTTTAATATCTTGAATGCTTGATATAATTTTTTTAAATCGGTTGTCATCTCTAATATCACTTAAAAAGTCTTTTGCGAAGGTTGTTTCACTAAGTCTTTTTTGAAATTTAATGTAAAAGTCATATCGTTCTTTGTTACTTATTTCATCAAAAATTTTAGGATTTTCATACAATTGATTTAAATATATTTTTAATTCACTTTCCTTTATGAAGCTAAGCTCGTGTTTTGACCAGTCCTTTTTTGCCTTTTCAAATGCTTGTTTTATCTCTTTATCAACATTTGTGGCTTTGCTGAGCTGATTATTTACTATCCCAGCTGCAATACTAACTGCAAATGATGTAATTATTATTATTGGTTCCATAAATATTTTGTATACTAAATATAATTGAATTATAGATCTTTCACAGTATGAACGATAACAATTAAATAAACGGACTATTCCGTTTATTTCCATTATATTTTAATTTTGATTCTATTAAAACATTATTGTAAATGTATTAATATTTTTTTTTGACAACAAACTATTTATATTCTTTCTCCACAAAAATGCAATTTTTATATATGATAGTATCATTCAAATAACACAACGATTTTTGCAACAATAATTACTATTAACGGCATAAAAAAAGCTTATTCAAAAAAATGAATAAGCTTTATCTATAAATAAATTAAATACGAATCTATACAATACCGGTAAATCCCATAAATGCCATTGCCATTATACCAGCAGTAATTAAAGCTATTGGAGTACCTTGCATTCCTTTAGGAACACGCACTAAATCGAGATGCTCACGAATGCCTGCAAAAGTAATTAATGCTAATCCGTAACCTATTGAAGTTGCAACTGCAAAAACAACACTCTCCATCAAATTAAAATCCTTTTGAATAACTAAAATTGCAACA
The DNA here is from genome assembly GCA_015222055.1 of Bacteroidota bacterium. Classification (GTDB taxonomy): domain Bacteria; phylum Bacteroidota; class Bacteroidia; order Bacteroidales; family B39-G9; genus B39-G9. Next base: position 16,426 of record JADFUR010000071.1, read on the forward strand.
CCAAGCACAGCACAGTTTGTTGTGATTAAAGGTAAAAAAATACCAAGAGCTTGATACATTGCTGGGCTAACTTTTTTTAATATTATCTCAACCATTTGAACCAATCCTGCAATAACTAAGATAAAAGTTATTGTTTGCATAAACTCAATGTGAAGAGGGTTTAAAACAAAATATTGCAATAAATAGGTTACAATTGTTGCCAATGTCATAACAAACATAATTGCACCAGCCATTCCAACGGAGGTTGATATTTTTTTAGAAACACCTAGAAATGGACAAATTCCAAGGAATTGGGATAAAACAATATTATGAACAAATATTGCTGATATAATAATTATAATATAACTCATGATAAAATATTTTAAATTATTTTATTAATTATGCTTGTTTCTTGATTTTATTTACAATAGCAATTAAATAGCCTAAGACTAAAAATGCTCCTGGTGCTAAAATAAATAATAATATACCATCGGAATTTGCAGGAATAAATTTATAATTAAAAATAGCTCCAGCTCCTAACATTTCTCTCACAGAACCTAAAATTGTAAGAGCTAAGGCAAAACCAAGTCCCATTCCTAAACCGTCAAGCAATGAAGACCAAACACCATTTTTTGATGCAAAAGCTTCTGCTCTACCTAAAATTATACAGTTAACAACAATAAGTGGAATAAATAATCCCAGTTGAGCATATAATGCAGGAAGATAAGCCTGAAGTACCATTTGAACTATTGTTACAAACGAAGCTATAACAACAATGAATGATGGTATTCTAACTTTATCGGGGATAAAACCCTTAATTAAAGAGATTACTATATTTGACATAACTAATACGAATGTAGTTGCCAGTCCCATTCCAAGACCGTTTATTGCCGAAGAAGTAACTCCTAATGTAGGACACATCCCAAGTAAAAGTACAAATACAGGATTTTCCTTTATAAAACCTTTAGTGAAATTTTTCCATTGATTCATTATTTATTTCCTCCTTTATTTTTAAATGATTGATAAGCTCTATTAACTGCATCACAAAAAGCACGAGAACTAATTGTAGCTGCTGTTATTGCGTCTACATCTCCGCCATCTTTTATTACAGTCAGCTTAAATTGTTCCGGATTTTTTTCTTTAAATTGATTTTTAAATTTTGGACTTGTCATCTTTGTTCCAAGACCAGGTGTTTCGTTTTGTTCCAATACTGAAATATCATTTATTGTACCATCAGTTTTAAAACCAACCATTAACCATACCAATCCTCCAAAACCATTCTTTGTGTATGTTTTTACTGCTGTACCAACTAGCTCATCATCTTTTTTGGCAGGATAACATTCTAAACTATCTGTGCCATCAAAAGTTGAAATTTTGTACATATCAGCACTGGGATTATTATTAAAATCAGGAACAACAATTTTAATTGCCTGTAATTTTTTGCTTTCCTTCATTTGAGAAATCGGTTCTATAGTTAGTTCATAAATATACCCAAGTGCAGCTGATGCTACAAGAGTTATTACAAACAAAGTAAACACCATATTTACTAATGACGATTTTTTCTTAGCCATAACTTTGTTATTGTTTATTGTTTATTAATTATTGTTTATTTAGTATTGATTGTTGACTATTGTTTATTGATTATTGATTAATAAAAAAATGAAACAATAATCAATTTTTAATTATCAAACCTTTTCTCCAAATAACTTTGGTTTACAATACTTATTAATTAATGGCACAAACATATTCATTATTAAAATTGCAAATGAAACGCCTTCAGGATATGCACCAAAATTTCTAATAATAATTGTTAGAACTCCAATACCTACTCCAAAAATAATCATTCCCTTTTTCGACATTGGTGATGTTACCATATCGGTTGCCATAAATATTGCACCTAACATAACACCTCCTGTTAATAAATGAAATACTGGGTCTGCAAATCTTTCAGGATTAGCAAAATGAAGAATTTCTGAAAAAACAAATATTGTTCCCAACATTGTAAGCGGAATATGCCAACTAATAACTTTCTTCATCAACATATATAAAAGACCTATTATCAATGCAAAAGCAGATATCTCGCCTAAAGAACCTCCAACATTTCCAAAAAACATATCCAGATATGGAGGGATTTGAGATAATAAATCAGTAACTTTTTCGCCATTCTTAACACCTTCTTTTAATATTGCAAGAGGTGTTGCTCCTGTAACAGCATCAGGATTTATTGCTAGAGCAAAGCGATTGCTTGGCCATGTTGTCATATCAACAGGAAAAGATATTAATAAAAACACACGCCCTACTAAAGCTGGGTTAAAAGGATTTTTACCTAATCCACCAAATGTCATTTTACCTACTCCAATTGCTATCAATGCACCAAGAATAATCATCCAAATAGGCAAATTGCTAGGTACGTTAAAAGCTAAAAGCACTCCTGTAATAATTGCAGAACCATCGGTAACTGTTGTCTTTCCTTTTATCAAAAACTTTTGGATTATGTATTCAAAAAATACTGAAGCTGCTACTGCTATGAGGATAACACGTACAGCATCAAATCCAAAATAATAAATTGAAACTGCCAATGCAGGAACTAGTGCAATTAAAACACTATACATTATTTTTTTCACTGTAAAATCGCCTTCAACATGAGGTGATTGTGAAATTGTAATTAATTTATTCATTATTTATTTTTTTCGTGATCTTTTAATTTTTGTAACTGTTGATTTGCCTAACCTGATATAATCAAGTAATGGTCGTTGAGATGGACAAGTAAACATACAAGAGCCACACTCAATGCAATCTAATACATTATTTTTTTCAAGCTCTTCCCACATTTTACTTTCAACCATGTTCATTAATAAATATGGCTCAAGTCCCATTGGACAAACCGATACACATTTACCACATCTGATACAATTTTGGACATCTTGTCGTTTTGATTCTTTTTCTTCAAAAAGCAAAACTCCTGATGAGCCTTTTGTGATAGGCACATCTGTATTCACAAGTGCTTTTCCCATCATTGGTCCACCACTTACGATTTTACCTGTATTTTCAGGTATTCCTCCAGCGGCCTCAATTAAATTTATAGTAGGAGTTCCAACTCTTACCAATAAATTTAAAGGATTTTTTACTGATTTTCCTGTAACAGTAACAACCCTTTCAAACAAAGGTTTATTTTTTTGAATTGCTTCATATACAGCAAAAGCAGTACCTACATTGTGAACAACGGCACCTACATCAATAGGCAAAGCTCCTGACGGAACTTCTCTTTTTGCAACTGCTTTAATAAGTTGTTTTTCACCACCTTGAGGATATTTCATTTTTAAAGGAACAACTTGAATGCCATCATAATTTTCAACAAATTTGTTAAAACGATTAATAGCATCAGGTTTATTATTTTCAATACCAATAAAAGCTTTATCAACATTCAAAGCCTTCATCAAAATTTTTATTCCTACTAAAATCTCATCAGTTTTTTCTAACATTAAGCGATGGTCGGCAGTAAGATAAGGTTCACACTCAACACCGTTAAGAATTAAAACCTCAGCTTTTTTTCCTTTTGGGATTGATAGTTTAACATGAGAAGGAAAAGTTGCACCACCTAATCCAACAATACCAGCTTCACTAACTTTTTTGAGAATTTCTTCAGCACTTAAAGAGATATCTTTCTTTAAATCTTTAGATTTATCAATATTCTCTTCCCACTCGTCACCTTCAACATTTATTATAACACATGGTTTTTTATATCCGCTAGCATCAAAAATTTTATCTATTTTTGAAACAGTACCTGAAACAGATGAATGAATATTGGCTGAAACAAAACCGCCACTCTCAGCAATTTTTTGTCCAACTTTTACTTTATCACCTTTTTTAACAAGTAGTTTTGCAGGGGCTCCAATATGTTGTGAGATTGGAATCGTAACTGTTTTAGGTAATGGCAATATCTCTATTGCTTTATCTGCTGATAATTTGTTAGCAGCAGGATGAACACCACCTTTTGAAAATGTTTTTAACACTTATTTACCTCCTAATTTAATTTGTTTTCAGAAGTTTTATTTATTTCTTCTTTGATCTCTTCTGTTTGTTTTTTCTTTTCGGGCTTAGCAACTGCTTTTTTTGCTGGGAAATTCACTTCATGAATAGCTCCAGTAGGGCAAACAGCAACACATTTACGGCATAATTTACATTTTTCGAAATCAATATAAGCTAAATTGTTTTCAATAGTAATTGCACCAAAAGGACAAACCTTTGCACACTTACCACAACCAATACATGCAGATTTGCACGCTTTCATTGCAAGAGCTCCTTTATCTTTGTTTACACAAGAAACAAAAACTCTTCTGTCTTTTGGACCTTTTTTTCTAAGCTCAATAATATTTCTAGGACAAGCTTCAACACAAGCACCACATGCCACACAATTATCTTGATTTACAACAGGCAATCCAGTTGTTTTATCAATTTTGATTGCATCAAAATTACAAGCTTTAACACAATCGCCTAATCCAAGACATCCATATTCGCAAGCAGTATCGCCAGAATATAGATTTGCAGCCATAACACATGTTGCAGAACCATCGTATTGGTTTGTTCTTTTACGTTTTTCGAAATTGCCGTTACATCTCACAACTGCAACCATAGGATCTTTTGCAGTAACCTCTTTACCTAAAATTTTTGCAACCTCTGCCATTGTTTCGTTTCCACCAACAGTGCAAAACAATGTAGAAATATCATCTGCGTTAACTAAGGCTTCTGCCATTCCTCTGCAACCAGGAAAACCACAACCTCCGCAATTTGCTCCTGGTAATGCTTCTTCGACCTCATCAATTTTTGGATTTTCGAAAACCTTAAATTTTTGTGCTACAAGAAATAAAATTACAGCAGCAATTACACCAATCGAGACTAATGTAATAATTGTAACTAAAATTGTCATGTTCGTTTATTTATTATTTTGTTGTTAATTATTATTATTAATATTGATAAATTATTTTCAACAGTTATATTTTTTGTAATCTAAATGTAAAAATTTTCTTAAATCTTGCTTTATAAAACGATAACACTGCATAATATGGAATAAGAATAATCAGTGATAGAAATCCAATTATTGCCTCACTACTTGAAAAAAAAGAAGTGATAATTAATGTAGAAACGACTAAAATAAAGGGTAATAGATATGCGTAGAAAAGGGCTTTAAATCCTAATGATTCTTCTGCAATTACGTTTACTTGTTCTCCTACTGAAAAATTTTTTCCTGAATTAAAAACCTCAATTATTTTATTTGCGGTTTCGGCAGCACCACAAGCACCTTTTAAATGACATGATGAGCAAGCTGAAGCACTTAGTATGTTAATTTTTACAATATTATTTTCAATACTTTCAACAATACCTGAGTGTTCAATAATATTTGATTTTCGCATTTTATTGTTTTAAAATCCTCAGCAAATGTATAAAAAAATACACTTTTTAAAAAGAATCGATAATAAAGGTTTTTCCAATTCAACAATTTATATATGTAAATTGTTGATTATAACTTTTCTATTCATTATTATAAAGGCAAATACAATCTTTTTAGATAATTTTTTTTTATTATTAATATTCAGTTATTCTATTTTTTTTTATAAAAAAAGCTCTGTTTTACCTTCAAACTATTAAAAAAAAATTATAATATCATCAATAGATAAAAGACATTTTTTAGCAATTAGCTTTATAGAACAGGAAAATCCAAAATTAATATTGAAAATAGAAAACCAAGCACATTATCAATATTTTTTAGTTATTGGAATTCGTTTTTAAATAATTAATTTTTGTTATTACATCTTAATAATAAAATTAATTTATATATTTGTATTGTATAAATTTAAATGCTCATATATATAACTTAATTTATATGTTTTTATAATAATAAACTTTTACATCAAATGAAAAAAAAGTATAATATAATATTAGTAGATGACGATTTAATTTTTTTAGAAATGTTAAAAGAATCGTTATTGGACAATCCAGACTTAAATATAATAGCTTTTCAAACTGGAGAAGAGTGTTTAAGTCATATGAATTTGAAGCCTGATGTTATTGTTCTTGATTATTTTTTAAATAATGAAAAAGATGATGCAAAGGATGGACTTGAAATATTAAAAGAAATTCATCAAATTGATCCTAAATCAAAAGTCATTATTTTATCTGGTCAAGAAGACGGCAACTTAGTATATGACTTTGTAAGAGAAAATGCCACAAATTATGTAGTAAAAGATGATAGTGCTTTTGAAAATGTAAAAAGAGCTATTGAAGATATTGTGTATTAATTTTCTTATTATTAATTCGAAATTATAAAAAAACCTCAAGAAATACTTGAGGTTTTTTTTATACAATAAATTTTATTTATTCCCGCATATCAATAAGCTCAACATCTGGATTTGTTTTTGTATTATAAGTAAACATTGCATCGTTCATTTTTACATTCGGTCTAAAATTTTTAACCTTTATAGTATATCTACTCCCATCTTTACTAAAATATTTAATTGAATATAAATGGTATTTAGCTTTGTCAACTTTCACTTTAATCTTGAAAAAACGTTTTTTCTTATTACGTGGCACTAATTCAATAAGATACAATTTTCTACCATTTTCAACCACTTCGCTAATATATTTATATTTAAAACCTTTACTATAAATAGTAAACAAATCGCTTGGATTACTTAAAACATCATCATCTTTATTCTTTCTATCTTTTTTTTCTACATCATAAAGATTAACCTCATCTTCATCTGGCATATAAACCCATCTTTGTTTTCCATTAGAATATGTTTCTGTTCCCATAAGTAAAAGTTTAAATTTATCTCCTTTTACAAACACTGTCCCCTCAAAAGTCTCATTAACACCATCTTGAAGATTTTCCATATTATATGAAAAATCTGATTTTATCGTTTTATAAGATTTTGTTTTTGAAGAAACCTTATCTAAAATCGACTTTGCTTTAGGCTCTTTTTGTCCATATCCAACTAATGCGGTAGTTAAAAATATAATAATAATTGATAATCTTGTCATGTTTAAATCTGTTTTTTTTTATTAATATTTAAGTCAATTAAAAATATGTACGATTATAGCATCTAGATGTTTCATCGTTTATTGATTATTAACTCTGTTTAGTAATTGCTCTAACGAATATTCATCAGGTATTAAAACTTGTCGGGCTTTACTTCCTTCATTTGGACCAACTACACCTGCAGCTTCAAGTTGATCAATAATCCTTCCTGCTCTATTATAACCTATTGAGAATTTTCTCTGAATAAGAGATGTTGAACCTTGTTGATGATTAACAATTAAGCGAGCAGCATCATCAAAAAGACCGTCTCTTTTTTTCAAATCTACCTCATTAAGACCTTTTGAAGCATCGTCAACATATTCAGGTAATAAAAAAGCACTTGGGTAAGCTTGCTGTTTTTCAATATATTCGATAACTCTCTCTATTTCAGGAGTATCAACAAAAGCACATTGCACACGGGTTAAATCGCTCGCATTTGAAATAAGCATATCACCTCTACCAATTAATTGATTTGCTCCTGTTTGATCCAATATTGTTCTAGAATCCATACTTGAAGTAACTCTAAAAGCTATTCGAGTTGGAAAATTTGCTTTTATCAAACCTGTAATAATATTAGTTGTTGGTCGCTGAGTAGCAATAATTAAATGAATACCTATAGCACGAGCAAGTTGGGCTAAACGAGCAATCGGCATCTCAATTTCTTTTCCGGCAGTCATTATTAAATCAGCATACTCATCAATTACAACAACTATATAAGGTAAGAAACGATGTCCTTTTTCGGGATTTAATTTTCGTTTAATAAACTTTGCATTGTATTCTTTAATATTACGTGTATGAGCTAATTTTAAAAGGTCATATCGTTGATCCATTTCGACACATAAAGAATTAAGAGTGTTTACAACTTTTTGAGTATCTGTAATAATAGCTTCTTCTGTATCTGGCATTTTTGCTAAAAAATGCTTTTCTATTAGCGAATATAGTGTAAGTTCAACTTTTTTTGGATCGATTAAAACAAATTTCAATTGTGATGGATGTTTTTTATAAAGCAATGAAGTTAATATTGCATTTAATCCAACCGATTTCCCTTGACCTGTAGCACCCGCAACAAGCAGATGAGGCATTTTAACTAAATCAACTACATACGTTTCGTTTGAGATTGTTTTTCCCAAAACAATAGGTAACTCATATTGAGATTCTTGAAATTTTTTGGATGATATTACCGAGCGCATTGAAACAATTTCCGGATGAATATTTGGCACTTCAATACCAATTGTACCTTTACCCGGCATTGGTGCAATTATTCTAATTCCAAGAGCGGCTAGGCTTAATGCAATATCATCTTCAAGGTTTTTTATTTTGGATATTCTTACTCCAGGTGCAGGAATTATTTCATATAAAGTAATTGTAGGACCTATTGTGGCACGTATCTTATCAATTTTAATCTTATAATTTGCTAATGTTTCAACAATCTTATTTTTATTACTTACTAATTCTTCATTAGTAACAGCATTGCTATCTTTTTCATGTATATCTAATAAATCAACTGTTGGCAAACGATATGAAGAGAGGTCTAATGTTGGATCATAATCGCCAAGAGCTTTTGAATGAATTTTATCAGCATCATTATCTTCTTCTGTTGCTTTATTTACAATTGTTAAATCTAATCCGCCTTCATTTTCATCAACACTTTCCTCATCAGTACTTCCTGAAACATTACTCACAGATTCTTTGACTTCAAGAGTTTGAATATTGTCGTCAAAACTTTCTTTAGAATCTTCATTTTTGTTTGTTTCTTCTTGAGGTTGAGTAACTTCAAAAGACAAATCATCTAAATTTATTGGGGCTTCATTAATTTCTTGTTTTTCCTCTTCTTGAGCCTTATTTTTCTCAGTAGTTTTTTCAACTAACTTTTGCTTTAAACAAGACTTATTTACGTTTACGATATTTTTTAATCTAATAAAAAATCTATCAAAAGTTAAAATTAAAAATGCAAACAAGGCGATTAAGGTTACGAATGCAGTGCCTGCTTTACCAACCAAAGCATTAAGCCATTTACTAATAAAATATCCATGAGCACCACCTAAAAAGAAATAAGTATCTCCAAACAAATAACCTAAAGTAATTGACATCCATATTGATATCAGAATTGAATTCTTCACGGTTTTTTGTAAAGAAAGCAATCTTATACTAACTAGCTTAAAGGCTAAGACAATGAGAATAATAATTAATGAAAATGAAGCAATACCAAACCATTTATGAATAAATAAATGTGCTAAAAACGCACCTGTTTTTCCAGCCCAGTTCTCAACAGAAATATCAGCATCAGAAATTAGGGTGGAGAAATTAACGTCCAATTTACTTTGATCAACACGCCAAGTAAATAAATATGAGACAAAAGCTAACAAGAAAAATATTGCAAAAGACAAAAACGCCAGACCAAGAATAAATTTAATACGTTCATCCTTAATTAAAGAATATTTTTTTTTTGCAGGCTCGGTCTTTTCGTTATTCTTTTGTTTTTGTTGCTGGTTAACTTGTTGCTTCTTCTTAGCCATTTATTTCTTTTTTAGTACACAAAAGTAAACAGAATCAAACAGTTTTAATAATAAAAAATTAAAGATTATAAAATCTACATTAAAAAATTTAATCTTTATTATTTGAATTAATTGATTATCAATCATTAACTATTTACAAATAAATAGAATTATATTAGGCTGTCTAAAATGTTTTGAATCCTTTTTTTCTCCACCTTAATATATGAAGAAGGAACGTAAAAAACATCATCTGATACTTTAGCAGGTTTAACTTTATTAATAGTTAACCTCATAGGAATTTTTTGCATTTCTATATTAAATTCCATTAAAACGCCGTCAATATTTTTAAAAGGAGTGTTAAGAGTTAAATTCTTAATTTTAATCTCATTTGTATAATAAACTTCAAAGGGAGGTTTATCTTCATCTTGAAAAGTCACAATAACTTTTTTACAATTATATCCTAATATTTCTTTAGTATCATCTGTAAATTGTAAGTTCATTCCTTCAAGATCATCAAAAACAAAATTAGTATCTCTGAAATTACTTGAATAATAATATTCTTTATCCATTATTTTCAGCAGGGTTGTGTTTGTTTCATTTTCACTATTTGAAATATAGGAGAGACTAAAAACGCCCATCCATCCTTTAATAAATGTATAAGTGCTATTATTTTTAAACTTAATATACATTGATGGTGGTAATAGGTTAACTATGGGAGTTTCCTTTTTATTTGTTAAATATTCAATCTTATATTCTAAAACTCCCTCATCAAATACTTTTTCATTAACAGTACATGAATTAATAAGAGTTAATAAAATTATTATTATCGTCGTTTTTATTATGTTGCTATGATTCTTCACTAATACTTATTAAAAAAATTCATTAAGAAAATAAAAAAACTTTCAGTGTATTACACATAGAAAGTTTAATGTTTTATTAAAAAAAAAGGATTTAACATCAAATGGCATATATTATTAAATAAAATTACAAAGAATGAAAATTAAAAGGCATATCTAATAATTCCTGATAATATTTCCCACATTCTTGCATATCTTCATCTTCTTCTTTAAAAAACCACTCAACTTTAACATCTCTCCCTTTTTTATATATTAAATTAAATTTTTTTAAAACTTCAAATATTACTTTTGAAGAAGCTGAGTTGTAATATTTCATCTTAAAAATTATAGCGGTATTCTCGTTTGGTGCATCTGAATACTCATCAATCCATGATAAAATAGGTTGATATAATTTTTGAACATTCTCTGGTAATGATTGACCAGAAAATTCAAAAATATTTTTCTCTTGATTTAAAATAATATTAGGGTTCTGTCTTGTACCTTTTATTATTAATTCTTTCATCACTAATGATTTTTTTCTATGCAATTATACAAAAATATTTTTATAAAAATACAAAAATTAATTCTTTATATAAATTTTTTTAAACAAAATTATTTATCTTATCAAGAAATTCTTTAAAATTAATTGGTTTAGATACATAATCACTACAACCTGCAACTAAACTTTTTTCTTTGTCTTCTGCCATTGCATAAGCTGTTTGTGCAATAATAGGCAAATCGTTATTAAAACTCCTAATTTGCCGTGTTGCTTCATGTCCATCCATAATTGGCATTTTAATATCCATAATTACAAGATCAATCTTATCATTATTTCTACACTCTTCTACGGCTCTTTTACCGTCTGTAACCCAAATTATTTCAACTTTTGTTTTTCTCAACATAGCTTGAATTAGCTTATAGTTGCTAACTTCATCTTCTACAACGAGAAAAAGTTTGTTTTCCCAATTATAATTTTCCACTTTTCAATATTTTAAATAAAAACAAATTAAAAAAAATTGCGAATCAAAATTTATTACAACAAATTACTCGCTAATTCAGCCAAATAGCTTCTCTCTCCTTTAACAAGGTTGACATGAGCAAATAATTTTTGTCCCCTCATTTTTTCAGATAAATATGATAGTCCATTTGATTTTTCATCTAAATAAGGGCTGTCAATCTGTTGAACATCTCCGGTAAAAATTATTTTAGTTCCTTCTCCTGCTCTGGTAATAATTGTTTTCACCTCGTGTGGTGTTAAATTTTGTGCTTCATCAACAATAAAAAACACATTTGACAAACTTCTTCCTCTAATAAATGCCAAGGGTGTGATTACCAACTTTTCTTCTTTTAAATATTCTTCTATTTTCAAATACTCTTTACTATTCGATTTAAATTTATGCTTAATTACAGAAAGGTTATCAAATAACGGCTGCATATATGGACCAATTTTGTCTTTAACATCACCCGGTAAAAATCCAAGATCTCTATTAGAAAGAGGAACAATTGGTCTTGCTAGCAATACTTGCTCAAATTTTTCAATTTGCTGTAAAGCTGATGCTAATGCCAGCAATGTTTTTCCTGTACCGGCTTTACCTGTAAGCGAAACTAATTGTATCTCAGGTCGTGCTAATGCATCTAAAGAAAAAGTTTGTTCGGCATTTCTCGGTTCAATACCATAATAAGGACGCTTCACAACTCTATTAATAACCTGATTAATAGGATCAAAATGTGTCAAAACGCTTGACTTACTGCTCTTTAATATTGAATATTTATGAGGGTCTGGTTTTTTAGGAAATTCAAAATCTTCGACCGGAACTCCTTCAAAATTTTTATACAATCGTGAAATTATTGCATCATCAATATCATTAACTGTTGGAATTACTTTATTTATTGCTTTTATATCTTTTATTTTCCCTGTTTCATAATCTTGTGCAACTATACCAAGAGATTTTGCTTTTAACCTAAGATTTATATCCTTTGTTATTAACACTGTGTTCGGATTTTTTTTTCTTAAATAATCGGCTACAGCTAAAATTCTATGATCTGGGGTATCTTGAAAAAAAGAATCTTTTAGTTCTTCAGAAAAAGCTTTGCCGGTTACCACATATAATTTTCCCTTGTTTTCGCCAAGACTAACACCTTCTTTAAAGAGTAAATTGCCGGCAACTTTATCTAGTTCGCGTGTAAACTCTCGGGCATTATAATTTATTATTTCGTTGCCTTTTTTAAACTTATCTATCTCTTCTAGCACAACAATGGGAATCACAACGTCATTTTCATGAAAATTATAAATACATTTATGATCATGAAGAATAACATTCGTATCTAATACAAAAGTCTTTTTACTGTTCATATTTCTATATTTAATATTTAATAATAAACTTTTAAATTTAACAAAATTTAGCGATTAATTAAAATTTTATGATTTAAAAAATACAAAAATTCAATAATGATTTTATTTTATTATGTTTTTTTTATATTTGCTTCGTCATAGTAATGAATTCTAAACCAATATTAATTAGTTAAAATAATACCACATGATTAGTTCAATTCTCGATAATGACTTTTATAAATTCACAATGCAAAATGCTGTTATAAAAATGTTTCCGAGAGCAATAGTCAGATATGAGTTTATTAACCGAGATAATACAAAATTCCCCGATGGCTTTGACAATGAGTTAAAGACGTATATAAATAATATGAGTAAGCTCAGATTAACACCATCTGAGCAACAATTTTTATCCGAAAAGTATTATTTTCTCCCTCCTACTTATGTCGATTTTTTAAAAGGTTATGTATATAATCCTGATGAAGTAAGTGTGTCGATGAAAAATGGCGAATTAAAAATTTTTATTGAAGGTTACTGGTACAGAACAATATTGTGGGAAGTTCCTTTGCTGGCTATTGTTTCTGAGCTATATTTTATTAAAACAAAACAGAAAATTTTTGATAAAAATAAAATAATTGATATTGCCCGACAAAAGGCACTACGCTTTAATAAACTGGGGGTTAAGGTTGCTGATTTTGGTACACGACGTCGTTTCTCTTTTAATAATCAAGACTTAATAGTTAGAGAAATGTCAAATTATGGAAAAGAAGCATTTACCGGCACAAGCAATGTTATTTTGGCAAAAAAACATAATATTTCGGCAATAGGAACACATGCCCACGAGTGGTTTATGTTTCATAGTGCCAAGTATGGGTATAAAATGGCAAACAAATTATCGTTGGAACATTGGGTAGATATTTACAGAGGTGATTTGGGTATTGCTTTATCTGACACTTTTACCTCACCTGTTTTTTTTAAAGATTTTGATACAAAATTAGCCAAACTGTTTGACGGCATAAGACAAGATTCCGGTGACCCTTTAAAATTTGCCGACAAAACAATTAATCATTATAAAAAATTGAATATTAATCCTTTATCGAAAACAATTATTTTTTCAGATTCTTTAAACCCCGACAAAGTAGAAGAGATTGCGAATTATTGTAAAGACAAAATAAAAATATCTTTTGGTATTGGTACAAATTTAACTAATGATGTTGGCGTTCGCCCATTAAATATTGTGATTAAGATGACCGGAGCCAAACCTGAAGGTCAAAACTGGATTAATACAATTAAGTTATCTGATGACTTAGGTAAAATCACGGGAGAAAACAATGCAATAAAACTTTGTAAGGATGTTTTGGGGATTAAGCATTAACTAATTAATTGATTAGTTTCCAATTTTAATATAGAAAGTAAGAAACTCCTGTTTTATTTCATCTCGAATTTTTCTGTAAACCAATAACTTTTCTGCTGTAGAGCCTTTTGCTGCTGCAGGGTCATTAAATCCAATATGCAACATTTTTTTTACTTTTCCATTAAATGCAGGGCACATTTCTTTTGCATTATCGCAAACAGTTATTACAAAGTCGAATGATTGATTAATAAATTGATTAATATTTTTTGGTTTATATTTACTTATATCAATACCGACTTCGTTCATTACTTTTATAGTGTAAGGATTAATGTTCTTTTCGGGTTTGGTGCCAGCAGAATAAACAGCTATACTTTTATCAAACGATTTTAAAAATCCTTCTGCCATTTGGCTTCGACATGAATTTCCTGTACACAATATTAATATTTTTATCATCATAACAAAAAAAAGGGCAGTGTTAAAAAAACACTGCCCTTAAATATATAAATAATATTTTACATTAAGAAACTCAACAATATACCTGCACCAACGGCAGAACCAATAACACCTGAAACATTAGGAGCCATAGCATGCATTAGTAAATGGTTTGAAGGGTCGGCAGCTAAGCCTAAACTCTGTACAACTCTTGCACTATCGGGAACCGCAGAAACTCCGGCAGCACCAATCATTGGGTTAACAGGATTATCTTTGCTTGAGAACCAGTTCATAATTTTAGCAAAAATTACACCACCTGCAGTAGCAACCATAAATGATAATGCACCTAAAACAAATATTAGTATTGAGTCTGGTGTTAAGAATACATCTGCTTGTGTAGATGCTCCAACAGTTAAACCCAACATAATTGTAACAATATCAATAATAGAATTACTTGCAGCACTTGCAAGACGTTTTGTTCGTCCACATTCTTTTAAAAAATTACCAAAGAACAACATCCCTAATAAAGGTAAAGATGTAGGTGCAATATAACCTGTAATTAATAATGCAATAATAGGGAACATCATTTTCTCTAATTTAGATACTGCACGAGGAGGTTTCATTTTTATACATCGCTCTTTTTTAGTAGTAAGCAACTTAATAATAGGTGGCTGAATAACAGGAACTAATGCCATATACGAATAAGCCGCAATAGCGATTGGTCCAATTAAATTTTTCACAGTTTCACCATTAGCCATCACGTTTATTCCGTTAGCTAATTTTGATGATAAGAAAATAGCAGTAGGGCCATCAGCACCACCAATAATTCCAATAGCACCAGCTTCAGGAGGTGCAAATCCAAGGTATAAAGCACCAAGGAAAGTTGCAAAAATACCTATTTGAGCTGCTGCTCCTAAAAGCATTAGTCTGGGTTTTGAAATAAGTGACGAGAAATCAGTCATGGCACCAATTCCCAAAAATATTAATGGAGGATACCATCCTTGTACTACACCAGAGTACAGATAATTCATGACACTACCAGGCTCGTATATACCTAATTTAAGATTAAAATCCTGAGATTGAAACATTGGAATATTACCAATAAGAATTCCAATACCAATAGGAATTAATAATAAGGGTTCATAATCAAATTTAACAGCTAAGAAAATAAAAAGCAGACCAAAAAAAATCATAATGATATGCCCAAAAGTAGCATTTGAAAATCCTGAGAACTCCCAAAAATTCATAACACCTGCAATTGCACTTGAATAATTTTTATATTCAAAACCACAATTATCTTTAAGCAGACCATCATTATTAATATTTAAAAATCTATCATTAAGAATAACTGTTTCATCATTTGTAACATAATGATATGAAGTAGCATTGGGATCCATATTTTTATGCAAATGCGTAATTACTTTCGGATTGAAGTGCAAAATTATTTTGCTGTTCTCATTTTGAGCTTCTTCAATTCTCCAAGTTCCCGTGTATGTTTGTTTAGAAGAATCTAAAACAAAACTTTTATCTGCATCAAAATTAAAAGTTTTATATCTTTCAACTCTAATCGATGTATTACCTGTTGGATTTGGTATATAACCACCAGATTGATTAAGCCATTTTCCTTCAATTAATTTGATCGCAACTTTATTATCACTTGCTTTTACATTAAATTGTGATAAAACAAATAATAATGTCAATACAACAAAATAAATTTTTTTCATTTGTATATAATTTTATAATTTTTTGATATATAGCAAATTAAATATTTACTAATTAAAATTTGTACTTTTTTATGAAAAACTTTTTTAAAAAAATTGTGTTTCATAAAAAAACAAATCTATTCAATATCTAATAATGCATCATTTTGTAAAACATTATCTCCTACTGCAACGCTAATTGATTTAACAACTCCGTCTTTTTCAGCTAATACATTGTTTTCCATTTTCATTGCTTCCATAATCAAAAGATTATCGCCTTTTTTAACAGAATCGCCAACAGCTACTAAAATTTTAATAATACTACCTGGTAATGGAGATTTTATTTGAAGTCCACCTACTGATGGAGTATTAACAATAACTCCCTCGCCTGGTCTTTTGGCAACTGGTTTTCTCACCAAAGTTGGAGTTTTGAGTTTTTTAATCTCGCTTTCAACTTCAACTTGATATTTTGTACCGTTTACTTCAATGTCAGCAATTTTTCCGTCGAAATCGTTTACCTCAACTTCATATTGCGCACCATTTATTTTAAATTTATAATTTTTCATTTTTTATAAAATTATCTTTGTGGTAAATTTGTTACTCCATAAATTTTTGAACTCCAAGGAGAATATGTTTTAGCTGCATGCTTAATGGTAATAACATGAAATTCTTCATCATGTATTTCATTATCATACAAATACAAAGCCATACTAATTGCAGCACTAACATCTGCAGGCATACTTAAATCCTCATCAGGAGATACTTCTTTTTGGGTTGTTTTAAAAATATTTCGCTTTATCTTAATATTAATTAATTTAGGAATATTATCAAAAACAATAACTAGAATAATAAGGGCAAAAAATACTATGCTCCATCCAACTGCAGCAATTATGTAACCTTGATTAGTAATTAATAATAAATTATTTAATAAACACATAATTATAAATTTTATAATGGGATATTAGAATGTTTCTTAGGAGGATTAACCAATTTCTTAGTAGATAGAACCTCTAATCCTCTAATAATTCTAAATCTTGTATTTCTTGGTTCAATCACATCGTCAATATAACCATAAGAAGCTGCTTTATAAGGATTTGCAAATTTATTTAGATATTCTTCTTCTTTTTCTGCAATGAATTTTGCTTTTTCTCCATCGTCAGTCAGAGATTTTACTTTTCTACCTTCTAAAATTTGAATAGCTCCTTTAGCACCCATAACAGCAATCTCTGCATTTGGCCATGCGTAGTTCAAGTCTCCACGTAATTGTTTACTGCTCATCACATCGTGAGCACCACCATACGATTTTCTTAATGTAATAGTAATTTTTGGTACAGTTGCTTCACCGTAAGCGAACATTAATTTAGCTCCGTTTGTGATAATTCCACCATACTCTTGAACACTACCTGGTAAAAATCCCGGAACGTCAACCAATGTTACAATTGGAATATTAAAAGCATCACAGAAACGTACGAAACGAGCTGCTTTTTTCGATGCATCAATATCTAAAACACCAGCTAAAAAGCTTGGTTGATTAGCAACAAGACCTACCGAAGTACCGTTAAATTTACAAAAACCTACAACAATATTCTTTGCATAATCGCGGTGAATTTCTAAAAATTCAGAATCGTCGATTATAGAATAAATAATATCTTTAACGTTGTAAGGTTTATTAGGATTCTCAGGAATAATTGAATTTAGAACATCATCAACTCTATCTATTGGATCATTACAAGTAGTTACAGGGGGATCTTCAAGGTTGTTTTGAGGAAGATATGTCATTAATTTTCTTATTATCATTAATCCTTCTTCTTCATTTTCTGCTGTAAAATGAGAAACTCCTGATTTTGATGCATGAATATTAGCACCACCCAAATCTTGAGTTGAAATATCTTCACCTGTAACGGTTTTTACGACTTTAGGACCTGTAACAAACATATAACTTGTTTTCTCGGTCATCATAATAAAGTCTGTTAAAGCCGGTGAATAAACAGCTCCTCCAGCACATGGACCAAATATTGCTGAAATTTGAGGGACAACACCAGAAGCTAATATATTACGTTCAAATATCTCAGCATAACCTGCAAGAGAATTAACTCCCTCTTGGATTCTTGCTCCACCACTATCGTTGACACCAATAATTGGTGCTCCAACTTTCATTGCCTGATCCATAACTTTACAAATTTTTTGAGCATATGCTTCGGAAAGCGAACCTCCAAAAACTGTAAAATCCTGTGCATAAACAAAAACAATACGACCATCTATTGTACCATGACCGGTAACAACTCCATCGCCATAAAATTTTGTTTTTTCCAGTCCGAAATCGGTACAACGATGAGTTACAAACATGTCGTACTCTTCAAAGCTACCTTCGTCTAAGAGTAAATCAATTCTCTCCCGGGCAGTTAACTTTCCTTTTTTATGCTGAGATTCAATTCTCTTCTCACCACCACCCATTCGAGCCTGTTCTCTTTTTTCAATTAATTCTTTTATTTTATCCAGCTTCGCCATGATTTAAATTAATTATTATTATTTATTTTTTTCACAAAATTCTGTTAATACTCCAAATGTTGATTTGGGATGCAAGAAACCAATTTTCAATCCCTCTGCTCCATCTCTCGGTGTTTTGTCAATAACTCTTACGCCATTATTTTCTGTTTCTTTCAAACATTCCTCAAGGTTTTCAACAGCAAAAGCCATGTGATGTAGGCCTTCTCCTTTTTTCTCAATAAATTTCCCTATTGGGCCTTCAGGGTCGGTAGATTCTAATAATTCTATCTTTGTTTGTCCTACTTTGAAAAATGCAGTTTTAACTTTTTGCTCTTTTACTTCTTCTACAGAATAACATTTTAATCCTAAAACATTCTCGTAAAAAGGAATTGCTTGTTCAAGACTTTTTACTGCGATTCCAATATGCTCTATATGAGTTGGTTTCATATTTTAAATAATTTTAAATTTTATTTTACAAAAGTATTAAACTAAATAAGTTAATGCAATGATATATTATTGTTTTTTAACATATAAGTAAAAAAATTGTAAAAAAAACGATTATTAATTATTAAGAAGGAATATTTACCCACCTTTTTTATTGATTATTTTTTTAAAGCATCATAAAAAGCCTTCTGTATATTTGTTCTAACATTCATTTCAACCAATTTATGATTATCTTGACTTGGGTTAATTCTGTTTGACAAAAACACATATATTGTTTGATTTTTAGGATCAACCCACATCATTGTTCCTGTAAATCCTGTATGTCCAAAACTTTTTGATGACACACAATGATCGGTAGGTCCTTCTTTTGAAAAATCCATCTCAGGCTTGTCAAAGCCAATTCCTCTTCGGTTTCCTTTATTACGAAATGGGGAAGATGTAAAACGTTTTACTGTTCGCGACTTAAAATATTTTTCTTCTGCATATTGTCCTTTTTGTAAAAACATTTGTGCAATTTTAGCAAGGTCGTTGGCGTTAGTAAACAATCCCGCATGCCCCGCAACTCCTCCTAACATTGCCGCCCCTGGGTCGTGAACATAGCCTTGAATCAATTGTTTACGAAATAAACTATCATACTGAGTTGGTGCAATTTCTTCTCGGTTAAACTCTTCTAATGGATTATAACAAATTCTATTAGCACCAAGAGGTTTATAAAAAGTTTTTGTCACATATTCTTGCAAGGGCTGTTGCGTAATTTCTTCAATTATCTGATATAAAAAATAATAACCTAAGTCACTATATTTATAACCATCTTCTTCTCTTAAACTTGTATCAACAATACTTTGATAAATACTATCGTGATAGCTATTAAGAATATACAAACTATCGCAAACTTTAACCGAATAATTTTTAGAATAAGTGTTGCTGTAGATGTTGCTTTTTAAACTATCGCCAACCATTGTGTTTAAATAAAAAGGAATCCATGGTCGAAGGTGTGCTTGGTGAGTTAATACATCAATTATTTTAATGTCTTTTTTATCTGTGGTGTCAAGATAACATAAATAATCCGACAGTTTATCGTCAATTTCAAACTTATGTTCATCTTTAAGCTTCATTAATGATGCTGTTGTTGATGCAACTTTAGTAATTGATGCAATATCATAAATATCATTATTTTTTACAGAAACAGAATCCTTGTAAGAATGATAACCAAACGATTTATGATAAAAAACAACTCCTTTTTTGGCAAATAATATTTCACATCCCGGTGTTGATTCCTCGTTAATAGCATCTAATATGATTGAATCAACTTTTTGAATTTTTTTTTTATCAATACCCAATTCTTGAGGAACAGAATATTTTAAGCGTATTTGCTTTTTTAAAATTATTCCCGAATTTATTTTAAATTGTTTACTTGCTGTTACAGGTAATTTACCTAAAGCAGGTATTCCTCCAAATAATAATTGAGCTGACATTTTCTGCGTTAGTTTATTATCTCCATAAGACATTAATAATACTTTAATATTACTAATATTTTTAAAATAACTCAAACTATAAGGATTTGCGAAAACAGCTAACACAACATTTGTTTTTGTAGATAAGCTATTAACAAAATCAATTGTTTGTTGAGTAATACCAAATTTTCTTGTTGGTCGCATATCGGTATTATGGATACTCACAATTACAGAATTAAAATTTGAAAGAGAATCAACCAATGAGTCAAATATCTTTTTATCTGCATTCTTATTAATATTAAAATTACTAATTGAATTATATAGACTTAGTTGTTTTTGAAATAAATTTTCAGATTCTGTACCAATAGCAATTGAAGCCATTTTTAAAGTATCTAATCTTTTAAATGGGATTAAATTGTTATCGTTTTTTAAAAGAGTTAATGATTTTTCAATTAACTTTTGATTAACGTAAAAAGATTTTTCATCATTCAGGTCAGCATATAAATTTTCAATTTCAACGGGCTTGTAGTTGTCGAGACCTTGCCATTTTTTTGCAGCTATAATTTTTTTACATTTTTCATCAATGTCTTCCCACGAAAGAATACCATTTGATAAAGCAATTTTTATTTTACTTATTGCTATTGGCACATCTTTAGGGAATAGCAAAATATCATTACCGGCACTTAGGGCTTTCACTTCAATATCTCCTGGTTTATAATATTTTGTAACGCCTTTCATGTTTAATGCATCGGTAAAAATCAGACCTGAAAATTTCAGTTTCTCTTTTAATACATTAGTAATAACTTTTCTTGACAGGGTTGAAGGTAAATTTTTAGTGTTATCTATAGCTGGAATGTAAAGATGAGCAACCATAACAGCCCCCAAACCTTTGTTAATAAGAAGTTTAAACGGAAATAATTCTACTGATTTTAAACGCGAGTATGATTTTTTAACAACAGGCAAGGTTTTGTGAGAATCTGTATCAGTATCGCCATGACCCGGAAAATGCTTTGCTGTTGCCAAAACATTATTGTCTTGAAGTCCCATCATATAGGCAAGACTTTTGTATGCTACATTTTGCTTATTTTCACCAAAAGAACGGCTGTTAATAACAGGATTGTTAGGGTTGTTATTAATATCAACTACAGGTGCAAAATTCACATTAATATTCATTCTTTTACAATTATGAGCTATTGCCTCTCCCATTTCATAAATCAAACTATTGTCTTGAATTGCACCTAATGCCATTTGATTGGGAAAACGAATTGTGCTGTCTAAACGCATAGCCAAACCCCATTCAGCATCTGTTGCAATCATTAAAGGAGTTTTTGATATTGACTGATAATAATTAGTTAGTTTTGCTTGACGAACAGGACCTCCCTGAAAAAAAATCAAGCCTCCAATTTTATATTTAGTAATCAGTTCTGAAACATTATTTACATGATTTGAATCTTTGTTTGAATATGCAGCAACCATAAATAGTTGTGCAATTTTCTCATCATTAGATAATGAATTATAAACAGAATCAGCCCAAGCAGATTTTATTTTTTCAAATGGTGGGTTCTTCTTAAAATCATTAGGCTTGCTTTCAAAATTTGAGGATAAAAAACTTGCATTTAAAACTATTATTATAATTAATGTAATTAATTCAATTCCTTTTTTAATCATAATCTTAACATATTTCTATAAAAAAAAGTAAATATACTTAATAATATTATAATCCCGATATATTACTAAATTGTTAATCTAATAATATTTGAAACGCTAAAAAAGCTTATAAAAATTAACATTAGTTGTTAATCTTTCTCTACTCATCCAGCAAATCTGGTCTTAATTTTTTTGTTCGCTCCAATGATTGCTCAAAACGCCATTTGTCAATCTCTTTTGTGTTCCCAGATAAAAGGACCTCAGGAACTTTCCAATCGTTATAAACCTCAGGGCGAGTATATATTGGTGGCGACAAAAGATTATCTTGAAAACAATCGGTTAATGCTGATGTCTCATCAGAGATAACACCCGGAATTAATCGTATAATGCTATCACAAATAACAGCAGCAGCTAGCTCACCTCCTGTTAATACATAATCTCCAATTGAAATTTCTTTAGTAATATAATTATCTCTTATACGCTGGTCAATTCCTTTGTAGTGGCCACACAAGATTATTAAATTTTGCTGAATTGAGAGAGTGTTTGCAATTTTTTGCTTATAGCTTTCACCGTCGGGCGAGGTATAAATTATTTCATCATAATCTCGTTGCTTTGTCAAACTCTCAATAGCTAAAGCAATGGGTTCTATAGTCATTACCATACCCGCTTCTCCACTATAAGCATAATCGTCTACACGTTTATGTTTATCTTTTGAAAAGTCTCTTATATTATGGATATATATCTCAACAAGTTTTTTTTCTTTAGCTCTGTTAATAATTGAATGACCTAAAGGTCCTACTAATAATTCGGGTAGAACTGTCAAAATATCTATTCTCATAATTCTTTTATTGTTGATGAATTTTTAATATCTTATTTTTAATATTTGATTTTTCAATTTAATATCCATAATACTGAATAATAATTTAATTTATTGAGTTAAAAATTAAAAATTTAAGAATATTTATTTTATTTTAAATTTCTAATAATCACAATTAATATTGATTAATATAAATATTAATCTGTTCTAATACATTATAAAATAAAGAAATTAAGACGTAAAATTATAATATGTTAGTGTTAATTCATTAAAATTTATTAAATTTATTTTATTTTTTTTTAAATCTTGAAGTACCATCGTCTAATTAACTGATTGTAAGTTTATTAACGGCAATTACAAAATATTAATATAAAAAAAAATAATTAATATTAAAAAATACCTTGAGTATTAGTAGTTAAATATATATTTTCGTATTCTGAAATAAAAAATATTTTTATTAAAAAGTATTTATATAGCTTTTTTAACAAAGTAGAATTAATGGAAAATAAAGATTTGAGTAAGCAAGAAATTAATGATTCAGAAAATATATCTGAAAAATTAAATGAGAATTCAGTTAAAGAATCTGAAGATGAAATAATTGAACAAACAGGAAACTCAACTGTAAAAGCTGAAGATTCAAAACAGTTAGATACTGAATTAAAAGAATTTTCTGAGGTGAAAATAATAGCTGAAAAAAGTGATAAAACTATTAAAAGCACTCATACTGAAAGTGTTGAATTAATCGTGTCTGAAGAAAAGCTTAATACAGAGGAAGAAAAAAGTTTGAACAACAAAAAGGATTCAAAAACTGATTACTCAACATTAAACAAATTAGAATTAAACAATACTCTTGAGAAACTAATTGAAGAAAACGGCATTGAAAAAATAAAATTAGATGTTGATAACATCAAAATTAATTTTTACAAAAAGCATAAAGCCGAAATAGTTGCCAAAAAAAATAATTTTGTTAAAGAAGGTGGTGAACCAGACGAGTTCGTTATTGATGAAGATCCCGACGAAACAAAATTTAAAGAGATATATAAAAAATATAAAACATTAAAAACAGAGTATAACGAAAAAATTCAACAACAAAAGGAAAATAATTTAGAAGCAAAATACTCAGTAATTAAAAGCATTGAAGACCTTATTAATAATAAGGAGACTTTTGACAAAACTTTTCAAGAATTTAGAGAATTACAAAAACGTTGGAGGGAAATTGGCTTAGTAGCTCAGAAAGAATTAAAACACTTGTGGGAAAAATACAACTACACTGTTGAAAAATTTTACGATTTTGTAAACATAAACAAAGAATTAAGAGACTTAGATTTTAAGAAAAATCTTGAAAGGAAAATTAGCCTTTGCGAAAAAGCTGAAGAGTTACTATTAGAATCTTTTACTAACAAAGCTTTTAACACGCTACAAGAATATCATAATCAATGGAGGGAAATTGGTCCTGTTCCACAAGAAAATAGAGAAAATTTATGGCAAAGATTCAAAGAAGCTACTTCAAAAATCAATAAAAAACAGCATGAATATTTTCAAAATATAAAAGAAGAACAAGAAAATAATTTAACATCAAAAACTACGCTTTGTGAAAAAGTTGAAAGCATTACAAGTTTGCATCTTATTAAACACAAAAAGTGGGAAGAAAAAACACAAGAAATAATTGAAGTTCAAAAACTTTGGAGAACCATTGGTTTTGCTCCAAAAAAGCACAACAATAAAATTTATCATCGTTTTGTTACTGCATGTGATTTATTTTTTAACAAAAAACGTGAATTCTACGAAGGGCTAAAAAATGAACAAGAAGATAATTTACAATTAAAATTAGATTTATGTGTTCAAGCTGAAGCTCTGAAAGAAAGTACAGAATGGAAAAAAGCAAGTATAGATTTTATTCAATTACAAAAAAAATGGAAAGAAATTGGTCCTGCTCCAAGAAAACACGCTGAAAAAATTTGGCGACGATTCAGAACAGCATGCGACTACTTTTTCAACAATAAATCTGAATATTATTCTACTATTGGAGAAAAAGAAGGGGAAAATCTGATCTTAAAAGAACAATTGATTGAGGATGTGAAAAATTTTGAAGCTGGAGAAGACCCTAAAGAAAATCTAAAAGCATTATTTGCATTTGAAAAGGAATGGACTAAAATAGGTTATGTGCCATTTAAAAAGAAAGACGAACTTCAAAAACGCTTTAAAAGTGCACTTAACGAAAACTTCAGCAATTTAAATATTGATAGTCAAGAAAAAGAAATAATAGAATTTAAAAATAAAATTTCAGACTTTTCTTCTTCTAAATATTCAATAAATAAAATTGAAAAAGAACGAAGCTTCATTATCACAAAACTTAAAGAAATTGAAAATGAAGTATTATTATTTGAAAACAATTTAGGATTCTTTGCGAAATCAAAAAATGCAGACGTTCTTATAGCAGAGATGAATAAAAAAAATGAAAAATTAAGAAATCAAATAACAACTCTTAAACAAAAATTAAGACTTTTGAATAATCTATAATTAATTCAAAAAAAACATCCTATTTTTTCACATATATATACACACTTATATGTACATATACATTTATATATGAGTGTGTATATTTCAAAAATACATTTTAATGAAATATCTAAAGTCATTAATATTTCTCATTTTTTTATCTCAACAAATAATTGCACAAACAGGTACTGTTCGTGGTTTTGTATATGATAAAAGTAATGGAGAACCTATTATTTTTACTAATGTATACTTAAAAGGAACAAACTATGGAGTTGCCACAGATGTAAATGGATTTTATAATATTTCAAGAGTAAAAGAAGGTAAATATTTTTTAACTGTCAGCTATGTAGGATACGAATTGTTAAGTATTCCAATAACAATAATAAAAGATGAAATACTAACAAAAAAATTACACCTAGTAAAATCTTCAATAAAGCTTGATGAATTTACTGTTACAGCCGAAAAGCAAGAGAAACAAAAAGCAATATACGCTTCAATTGTAAAAATTACACCTAAACAAATTGATAGAATACCATCGATGGGAAGCGAGCCTGATTTAGCTCAATATTTACAAGTTGTACCAGGAGTTATTTTCACAGGAGACCAAGGAGGACAACTTTATATTCGTGGTGGTTCACCTATACAAAACAAAGTTCTTTTAGACGGTATGATTGTTTATAACCCATTCCACTCAATAGGTCTTTTTTCGGTTTTCGATTCAGATATAATACGTAATGCAGATATATACACCGGTGGTTTTGGTGCTGAATATGGTGGTCGAATATCTTCAATAATGAATGTTACTACTCGTGATGGCAATAAATCTCGACTGGCAGGAAAAATATCCACTAATCCCTTTGGTTCAAAATTATTATTAGAAGGCCCGTTAAAAAAGAGCAAAAATGGAGGAAGTCATTCTTCCTTTTTATTATCTGCCAAAACATCTTACCTTGAACAAACATCAAAAATTTTATATAAATATGCCAATTCAGACGGTTTACCATTTAACTATAATGACCTCTACGGCAAGATATCAATGAATTCTAAAAATGGCTCTAAAGTTAGTTTTTTTGGTTATAACTTTTCCGATCAAGTTAATAATTATCAATTAATATCAGACCTTAACTGGACAGAATCTGGAGCAGGAACAAATATTATTTTGATTCCTTCTTCTTCATCTGTATTAATAAAAGCCAATTTTGCATATTCTCGCTATTATATTGAGCTTAACAGTGAAGACCAAACACCAAGAAACAGTCTTATAAATGGATATAACTTTGGCTTATCATTTATTTATTATTTTGGTGAAGATAAATTAGACTATGGTATTGAGACATTAGGGTATAAAACAAATTTTGAATATACAAACTCTATTGACAGAAAAATTTACCAAGAAGAAAACACAACCGAATTAGCAGGTTATGTTTCGTATAAACACAGTTTTGGAAAACTTTTAATAGAACCAAGTTTCAGATTACAATATTATGCATCCCTATCTGAAGCATCACCAGAGCCTCGACTTGGCATGAAATATAAAATTACAGATGACTTAAGATTAAAATTTGCCGGTGGGTTTTACTCACAAAATCTAATAGCTAGTAATTCTGACCGCGATGTAGTGAATCTTTTTTCAGGCTTCCTTTCCGGATCAGGTAATATTCAAAAAGAATTTGACGGAAAATCTATTAAATCAAAACTACAAAAATCACAACATTTAATTCTCGGTATTGAATATGATATTAATAATAGGCTTAATGTAAATATTGAGGGGTATTTTAAAAACAACAGTCAACTTACAAACCTTAATAGGAATAAAATTTTTGATGATAATGCCACAAACTATGACAAACCAGATTGTTTGAAAAAAGATTTCATTGTTGAGACAGGCGATGCATATGGTGTAGATTTTTTATTAAAATATGATTACAAAAGACTTTTCTTATGGGTTGTTTACTCTTTAGGGTATGTTGACAGATATGCAGAAGTAATTGAGAATACAAACGAGATTACTATTCAAAAATATTCACCACATTTTGACAGAAGGCATAATATCAATTTTGTTTCATCATATACCTTTGGCAAAAATTTAAATTGGGTATTTAGTACACGCTGGAACATAGGATCTGGTTTTCCGTTTACTCAAACAGCAGGATTTTATGAATTGCTCCCTTTTACTGATATCAATACAGATTATACTTCTGCCAATGGAAATATGGGCATACTTTATTCTGACATAAATAAGGGTAATCTACCTTATTATCACCGATTAGATATTTCGATGAAACGCAAATTCGAATTATCAGACAATTCAACACTTGAGGCTTCATTTAGTGTTACAAATGTGTATAATCGTAATAACATTTTTTACTTTGATAGAGTTAAACAAAAAAGAATTGACCAACTTCCTTTCTTACCAAGTTTTGGATTAAGTTTAAAGTTTTAATTCTTTTTCACAAAATAATCTCGTAAAAGTTAAGTCAAATAAAAATTTATTCGTTATTTTGTAAATTTTAATACTTTAAAATTATAACAAGGTGCCATCAACAAAATACATTTTCGTAACAGGAGGAGTAACTTCTTCATTAGGTAAAGGAATAATATCTGCTTCATTAGCAAAACTATTGCAAGCAAGAGGATATCATGTAACAATACAAAAACTTGATCCATATTTAAATATTGATCCGGGGACATTAAACCCTTATGAACACGGAGAGTGCTTTGTTACCGATGATGGAGCTGAAACGGATTTAGATCTGGGTCATTACGAACGCTTTTTGAACACACCCACTTCTCAGGCAAATAATGTTACAACAGGCAGAATTTACCAAGCGGTTATTAACAAAGAACGAAAAGGTGATTATTTAGGTAAAACAGTTCAAATTATACCTCATATTACTGATGAAATAAAACGAAGAATTAAATTAGTTGGACAGAAAAAGAAATTTGACGTTGTAATTACAGAAATTGGCGGTACAGTTGGAGATATTGAATCTTTCCCTTACGTTGAAGCAGTAAGACAATTAAAATGGGAATTAGGTTCCGACAGTTTAGCTATTCATCTAACTTTAGTGCCTTATCTTTCGGCTGCTAAAGAATTAAAAACGAAACCCACACAACACTCTGTAAAAATGCTGTTAGAAAGTGGTGTTCAGCCTGATATTTTAGTATTGCGTACAGAAAAAAAATTAACACTTGATATAAAAAAGAAAGTTGCACTATTTTGTAATGTTAATATCAATTCCGTTATTGAATCTATTGACGCATCTACTATTTATGAAGTTCCTTTATTAATGTATAAAGAAAAATTGGATGCAACAGTATTAACAAAACTGAATTTACCAACCAATAAAGACCCTGAACTAAAACCATGGAAAGAATTTTTATATAAACTAAAAAATCCTAAAACAGAAGTTACAATAGGCTTAATTGGCAAATATATTGAGTTGCCTGATGCATATAAATCCATAACAGAATCTTTTATTCATGCAGGAGCAGCAAATAATTGTAAAGTAAATCTAATATCAATACACTCAGCAAAAATCACAGAAGAAAACTATAATGAAAAATTAAAAAACTTAAAGGGAATTTTAGTTGCACCGGGATTTGGACATAGAGGTATTGATGGAAAAATTTTAGCGGCGAAATATGCTCGCGAAAACGATATCCCTTTCTTAGGAATATGTCTCGGGATGCAATGTGCTGTTGTTGAATTTGCAAGAAATGTTTTAAATTTAGAAGATGCTAATTCTTCTGAGATTGACAGACGAACAGCCAATCCGGTTATTGATATTATGGAAGAACAAAAAGATGTTTTAGAAAAAGGCGGAACAATGCGTCTTGGAGCTTATTCTTGTCAAATAAAAAATAACACCAAAGCCTTTGAAGTATATAATAAAAATGAAACAGTTGAAAGACATCGTCACAGATATGAATTTAACAATAATTATCTTGCAGAATTTGAAAAAGCAGGGATGATTGCTTCAGGATTTAATTCTGAAACAAATCTTGTTGAAATAATTGAGATACCAAAAAACAAATGGTTTGTTGGTGTTCAGTTTCATCCTGAATATAAAAGCACAGTTATAAATCCTCATCCTTTGTTTGTAAACTTTGTAAAAGCAACAATTTCTGAATAATCTATATGCAATATTTCTCTATATTTGTAGTTTAAATATTGACTTTTTACTAATAAATAAAATAATTTAAAATGGACAAAAATTCTATTGTAGGAATAGTACTTATATTTCTTGTTTTAATTGGTTATAGCTACCTCACAAAACCGACTGAAGAAGAAAGACAGGTAGCAATAAGAAAGCAAGATTCTATTGCACTTGTAACAAGACAAAACGTTATAGAAGAAACTAAAATAAAAGAAGAGACAAAAAATGCACTTCCTGTTATTCAGCCTCAAGAAGTATCAGAAAGTACAAAAAATACAAATCAAATAAACCAGTATGGTTCCTTTGCAAAAGTTTCACAAGGAGAAAACCAATTCGTTACCTTAGAAAACAACTTAATAAAAGTTAAATTTTCTTCAAAAGGTGGTAGAGTTTACTCAGTGCAACTAAAAAATTATGAGACTTACGATTCTTTACCTGTAACACTTTTCGACGGAGATTCAACAATTTTTGGATTAAATTTCTTCGCACAGAATAGATCAATAGCAACTAACGAATTATTTTTCACACCAGGCACTACTCAAAATCAAATAGTTATAGATTCAAGCAAATCAGTATCGTTAAAACTCAAATTAGCGGACAATCAATTTATTGAATATTCATACACGCTTGAAGCTAACACATATATGTTAAAGTTTGATATAAATTTTGTTGGCATGAATAATATTATTGCCAATAATTTAAACTACTTAACATTGAATTGGGAAGCAAATATTCCACGACAAGAAAAAGGTAAAAAATGGGAAAGTGATAATACAACCGTTTTTTATAAATATCTTAATGATGAAGTTGATGAGTTAAGTATTAGATCGAAAGATGCTAAAGAAGAGCTTCAGACCAAAGTTAAGTGGGTTGCATTCAAACAACAATTTTTCTCTTCTTTTTTAATTGCAGACAATTCTTTTATTAATGGTTTTGTAAAAGTTAAAAAAATTGAGAACTCTGATAAATATTTAAAAAAATGCTATGCAGAACTTACAATACCTTATAAAAATAAAGCATCGGAAAATATTCCAATGAAATTTTATTTTGGTCCTAATAAATATAAAACTCTTCATCAATACAAATTAAAATTAGAAGACGTTATTCCTTTAGGTTGGGGTATTTTTAGTTGGGTAAATAAATTTGCAATTATTCCTCTCTTTAATTTATTGAGCAAGTTTATTTCAAACTATGGAATTATAATTTTAGTAATGACAATTATAATAAAATTAGTATTATTCCCCTTTACACGTAAATCATATCTTTCTTCTGCCAAAATGAGGGTGTTAAAACCTCAAATTGATGAATTAGGCAAAAAATTTCCTAAAAAGGAAGATGCAATGAAAAAACAACAAGCGACTATGGCCTTGTATAAAAAAGTTGGAGTAAATCCAATGGGTGGGTGCTTGCCAATGGTATTTCAGATGCCAATTTTGATTGCGATATTTAGATTTTTCCCCTCTTCGATAGAATTAAGACATCAGGGCTTTTTATGGGCTACCGATTTATCTACATATGATTCTATACTTAGCCTTCCTTTCACAATACCTTATTATGGTGACCATGTAAGTCTTTTTTGTTTATTAATGACAATTGTAAACCTGTTTTATATTAAAATAAACAATGAACAAACAAACATGTCGAGCCAACAAATGCCGGGCATGAAAGTAATGATGTATTTTATGCCAGTAATGATGCTTTTCTGGTTTAACGATTATGCTTCTGGTTTAAGCTATTATTACTTCCTTTCTCTTTTAATTACAATTTTGCAAACAGTCTTTATTAAAAAAACTATTGACGAGAAAGCCCTTTTAGAAAAATTAAATTCTAATGTAAAGAAGCCTGCAAAAAAATCTAAATTTCAACAAAAACTTGAGCAAGCTGCTAAACAAAAAGGTTATTCTCAAAAGCACAGATAATATTAAATAAATTTTTATTAAAAAACCTCATCAGTCAAATGACAGATGAGGTTTTTTTTATTTATCTAATCTTAAGCAGACAAGGAACGGGTCACTTCATAAAGTTGTGGAGAATCATTATAATCCGGGCTGAATCGAGCCTGAGAGCTCACGTAAGTAAAGCCCAATTTAATTTTGCCCGATGGCAACGCCTCGGGTTAGATTATAGATCATTTTGACGTCCTGAAAGGACAAGTTAATATTAGTCACGCCAAAGATATTTTTCGTTATAATCAATACCATATTCTTCTTTATAACTCATCTTTTGATGATATTTCTCCTGAAACTGAATGTATTGTTTTGTTTTATCGTGTAACGAAGGACTTACCGAGAAACCGCCATATCCACCTTGCCAAGCAAATTTAGTGTAATAACTCCCTTTGTTTTTAATCCATCTGCTACTGTATCGTTTTATTTCTTCAACCAGCTTTGCCACAAAAATATTTTTTGACATTACACACAAAATATGAACATGGTCTTCAATACGATTAATCATTGTGGGTATATATTTATTATCTTTTATAATTGAACCAATATATGAATACAATTCACCTTTATTCGGATTTCTACATTAGGATTCTTTATATGAAAAATAATATGAACATACAATTTTAATAATCACTATGACATAATATTTATTTTTTTAAGCGGTCATTTACAGGGCGATATTTTTTATAATACACATTTTACCCAAGGCGTTGCCTTTGGGCTGAACCGAGCTTGCGAGCTCACCGAA
>JADFUR010000006.1 GCA_015222055.1 Bacteroidota bacterium
ATTGATGTCAGTAATTATTGATATACTAGTAGTTTTGGACTTGCTTGGTGTTGAAATTAATTTTGAGACAACTATTAGTAAGCCAATAAATTATTCTGATAATTTTAATTTATCAAAAAACACTAATAATTACCCCTATATTTATAAATTAGCCTCTTGATGTAAAGTGCGAAACTTCAGATAATTAATAACTTGAATTCTATATAAAATTATTATGAATGAATTAATTAGAAAAAACAAACAAATAATATTATCACAAATTATTTGCTTTTAATAATTATTTCCATTTATTTTGAATTAAATAATTATAACTATCAATATGTTCACAATTCAAACATACGGCAACTTGTATCACAACTACGGCAAAGGCTTGTATGAATGCTGGATATATTGAACAATTCACTTATAACTCTTCTTGTTATACCAATCAATTAACTATTTTTTTCGATTTTTATCTTAAAAATTAAATTATTTATTTATTTAAATTTTTATTAAATTTCTGAATATGGAAGGTATTGTTTTTGATATAAAACATTTTGCTTTGCATGATGGATCAGGCATAAGACAGACTATATTTTTAAAAGGATGTCCTCTAAAATGTTGGTGGTGTCACAATCCCGAAAGTCAAAACCCAAAAATTGATTCATACATTAAATACAATAATATTGATGATGTTCCGATAAAAAACAAAATTACTGTTGGAAAACATTATTCTGTTAACGAAATTATTAAAGAAATAGAAAAGGACACTGTTTTTTTCGACGAATCAAATGGTGGTGTTACTTTCTCAGGTGGTGAGCCTTTGTTGCATACAAATTTTTTAAAACCAATTTTATCTTATTGCAATAATAAAAATATTCATACTGCATTAGATACCTGCGGATATGCAACAAAAGAAAAACTTTTATCGATTATTGATAATGTTGATTTGTATTTATACGACATTAAATTTATTGATAATGAAAAACATCTTAAATATACAGGTGTCTCAAACGAACTTATTCTCAATAATTTTAGATTATTATCTGAAAAAAATAAAAATATTATTGTGAGATTGCCTCTGATACCCGAAATTAATAGTACGGATAAAGATATTGAACTATTGATTAATTTCTTAAAACAGTTTAATAATGTAAGTCAAATTGATATTTTACCTTATCATAACATATCAAAAAGTAAGTACAAAAGGCTTAATATTGAATATAAACTGCCTGAAGTTGAAGAGTTTTCTTCTGATAAAATTGAGATAATAAAGCAAAGACTAATAAAAGAAGGTTTTAAAGTAACTATTGATATATAAATTTGATGGTTGATAAATTGAAAGTTAGAAATCATGAATAATAGAATAAAAAAATTAAGAGAGCAAAGTTTAAGTGCTACAAATAAAATATCAGTGGAAAGGGCTGTATTAATTACCGAATTTTATAACAGCAATATTCCAAAACAAGTCTCAATACCAAAACAAAGGGCATTGTGGCTAAAATATTTTTTAGATAACAAAAAACTGTGTTATAACAAGGGAGAATTAATAATTGGCGAACGTGGATTCGAACCCAAAGCCACTCCTACTTATCCAGAGATATGTCTTCATTCAATTAAAGATTTAGAAATATTGAATGCCAGAGAAAAAGTCTCATTCAAAGTAGAAAACGAAACAAAAAACATTTATACAAAAACTATAATTCCATTTTGGAAAGGCAGAACACAACGCGAGCGATTATTTAGTCAAATGTCTGACAAATGGACAGATGCCTATAATGCCGGTGTATTCACCGAATTTCAAGAGCAGAGAGCTCCCGGGCATACAGCTAATGGCAATAAAATTTACAAAAAAGGATTGCTTGATATTATTGATGATATAAATTCGTCAATAAATAATCTTGATTTTTTTAAAGATGAAAAGGCATTTGAAAAAAGAGAAGAGTTGCAAGCAATGGAAATTGCTGCAAAATCGATGATTGATTATGCAAAACGTAATTCTGATTTTCTTTTCAGTCTTGCCAATAAAGAAAGTGACAAGCAAAAAAAATTAGAGCTTGAAAACTTAGCAAATATCTGCTTAAAAGTACCGGCAAACAAGCCTGAAACATTACATGAAGCATTGCAGTATTATTGGTTTGTACATCTTGGAGTTATTTCAGAACTAAATCCTTGGGATTCGTTCAATCCTGGCAGATTAGACCAGCATCTATATCCTTTTTACAAAAACGATTTAGAAAAAGGCATTCTCACAAAAGAAGAAGCCGTTGAAATATTACAATCATTTTGGGTGAAATTTAACAATCATCCTGCACCGCCTAAAATTGGAATTACGGCATTAGAAAGTAATACTTATACAGATTTTGCTCTTATTAATATAGGTGGTTTAAAACCAGATGGCTCAAATGCTGTTAATGAGATGTCGTATATTCTGCTCGACGTTATTCAGGAAATGCGAATTCTTCAGCCCAGCTCAATGGTTCAGCTTAGCAAAAAAACACCCGACAATTTTATTAAACGAACTGTAGATATTGTTAAAACGGGTTTTGGTCAGCCTTCAATTTTTAATTCCGATGCTATTGTTCAAGAGCTTTTGCGTCAGGGTAAATCTGTTGAAGATGCCAGAAATGGAGGAGCCAGTGGTTGTGTTGAGACAGGAGCCTTTGGTACAGAAAGTTATATTCTTACCGGATATTTTAATCTTGCCAAGATACTCGAAATAACTTTAAACAATGGTGTTGACCCAAAGACAAACAAAAAAATTGGTATTGAAACAGGTAATCCAATAAATTTCAAATCCTTTGATGAGCTTATTGTAGCTTTCAAAAAACAAGAGAATTATTTTGCTGATATAAAAATTAAAGGCAATAATATTGTTGAAAGGCTTTATGCCGATTATATGCCTGTTCCCTATCTTTCTTTATTTATTGACGATTGTATTTGCAATGGTAAAGATTATAACAACGGTGGAGCAAGATACAACACAAGCTATATTCAAGGAGTTGGTCTTGGTAGCTTAACAGATATTTTTACTTCATTAAAATTTAATGTTTTTGATAATAAAAACATTTGCATGGAAGATATGTTGAAAGCTCTTGCTGTTAATTTTAAAGGTTATGAAAAATTACGCAACGATTTAATCTACAACACTCCTAAATATGGAAATGACGATGATTATGCCGATGAGCAAGCAGTAAAAATATTTAATATTTTTTACGATTCAATAAATGGAAGACCAAGTGCAAGAGGTGGTATATTCAGAATTAATATGTTACCAACAACATGTCATATTTATTTTGGAAGTGTTATTAATGCTACTGCTGATGGCCGAAAAGCATCTGATCCACTTTCCGAAGGAATATCTCCTGTTCAGGGAGCAGACACAAAAGGGCCAACTGCTGTAATAAAATCAGCTGCAAAAATTGACCATATTAAAACGGGAGGTACTCTGCTAAATCAAAAATTCTCACCTGCGATTCTAAAAACAGAAGCGGGATTAAATAATATTGTTCATTTAATTCGTAGCTATTTTAAAATGGATGGACATCATATTCAGTTTAATGTTGTATCTGCAAAAACTCTTAAAGAAGCCCAAAAGCATCCTGAAAAATACAGAGATTTAATTGTTAGAGTAGCAGGTTATAGCGATTATTTCAATGACTTAGGCGAAGACCTCCAAAATGAAATTATAAAACGTACCGAACACGAATCTTTTTAATTAAAAAATTACAAAACCAAAAACAATGAAATATAAAATAAACTTATTCTTGTTATTTTGTTTATTAACATCATTTTTATTTGCTCAAAATAAAGTTGAAAAATTTACTCTAAACGATATTGTTAATGGTAAATTTTACGCAAAATCAGTTTATGGATTAAGGTCTATGAACAATGGAATTAATTATACAACACTTAATAATAATAATAAAATTGTTGAATACTCGTATAAAACAGGAGATAAAGTAAAAACAATTTTCAATCTTGATAACCTTAAATCATTAAAAATTAATGCTATTGATGATTATTCCTTTAATAGCGATGAGACAAAAATTTTATTGGTAAGCGAAAAAGAACAAATTTACAGACATTCTTTTAAAGCTGTTTACTACATTTTTAATATTAAAGATAAAACAATAAAGCGATTATCAAAAGGTAAGCAACAACTTGCAACATTTTCCCCAACAGATAATAATGTTTCGTTTTTATATAATAACAATCTTTATATTAAAAACATTGATACAGAAAAAATAAAACAAATTACTTTTGACGGTAAGCACAATTGCATTATTAACGGTGCACCCGACTGGGTATATGAAGAAGAATTCTCATTTGCAAAAGGTTTTCATTGGTCTCCCGATGGCAAATACATTGCTTATTATCGATTCGATGAGACAAATGTTAAAGAATACAATATCACATTATTTCAAGGCAGTCATCCTGCATTAACAAAAAATAAGCTTTATCCATTTAACTACTCAATAAAATATCCCAAAGCTGGAGAAGATAATTCAATAGTAAGCGTACATATTTTTGACGTAAAAAATAATTCAACAAAAACTGTAGATGTTGGAAAAAATATAGACCAATATATACCTCGTATTTTATGGACTGCTAACCCTAAACAATTAGCAGTAGTACGTCTTAACAGGCTACAAAATAAATACGAACTACTATTTTCTGATGCTTTAACAGGAAAATCAACAGTGATTTATACAGAAAAAAACAAATGTTATGTTGATATAAACGATGACCTTACGTTTTTAAAAGACAAGAAACATTTTATTTTAACAAGCGAAAAAAATGGATTTAATCATGCTTATCTTTACGATATAAAGGGAAAACTTGTAAGGCAAATAACAAAAGGCGATTTTGATGTCACACATTATTATGGATACAATAGCAATACAAAAACAATATATTATCAGGCAGCAAAGTCATCGCCATTACAAAGGGGAATATTTTCAATAGAAATAAACGGAAAAAATAATATTAAATTATCGAAAAAAGAAGGCACTAACAATGCTGTTTTTAGTAAAGGATTTAAATATTACATTAATTATTTTTCAGACATTAATACTCCAACCATTGTTACTCTGAATGATGCAAAAGGTAAAATAATTCGCACACTTGAAGATAATGCTAAATTAAAAACAATTGTCAAAAATTACAAAATACCTAAAAAAGAATTTTTCTCATTTAAAAATTCAGAAGGAACGTCTTTAAATGCCTGGATTATTAAGCCACATGATTTCGATTCAACAAAAAAATACCCAGCTCTGCTTTATGTTTATGGAGGACCGGGAGTTCAAACAGTTTTAAATCGTTGGGAATTCCAATGGTTTAATTACCTTACAGAAAAAGGATATGTAATTTTCTCGGTAGATAACAGAGGAACAGGTGCCAGAGGTGAAAAATTTAAAAAATGTACTTATATGCAGTTGCAAAATCTTGAATTTTTTGATTTAATTGATGCAAAAAAATATATGGGTAATAAAAATTTTATCAACAGCTCAAGAGTTGGAATTTACGGTTGGAGCTTCGGTGGTCAAATGTCATCACTTTGTATGCTTAGAGGTGCCGGCAATTTTAAGGCTGGTATTGCGGTTGCCCCTGTCACAACATATCGTTATTACGACAATATCTATTCTGAAAGATATTTGCGTACACCACAGGAAAATCCTAAAGGCTATGATAAATATGCAGCAATAAACTATGCAGACAGACTAAAAGGGAAATTTTTACTTATTCACGGTACCGGAGATGATAATGTTCACGTTCAAAACACATTAGAACTTTCGGAAAAATTAATACAAAACAACAAACAATTTGAGATGCAACTTTACCCTAATCGCAATCACGGTATTTATGGGGGTAATACTCAATTACATCTTTACACACGTATGTCTTTATTTTTAATAAAAAATTTATAATTATGATTATAGTACTTTCGGTTATGGTAGCAGGAATAATTTTAGGTGCACTGCTAAATGATAAAAAAAAATTAATATCAATAATTGACAAATTTACAAATTGGGCAATTTATGCTCTTTTATTTTTGCTTGGTATATCTGTAGGGTTAAACAAAACAATTATTAATCATCTTGACAGCATTGGTGTAAAAGCATTAATAATTACTATTGGAGCGGTATTGGGAAGTATCACAACAGCACTTATTGTTTATAAAATATTTTTTAAAAAATCAAAAATCAAATAAAACACAAAAAATGAAAAACAGCTTTATAATATTATTATTTTTTATTGCAGGAGTTATTCTCGGATTGTTTCATCTTATACCCGATGTTATGATTCAAAATGATTTCAGCAAATATGCCCTTTATATTTTAATGTTTTTAGTCGGCATATCTGTCGGTAGCGATAAATCATCGTGGAAAGCTCTGATACAATATAAACTTAAAATATTTCTTGTCCCTTTATGTGTAATTATTGGCTCTTTATTAGGAACTGCATTAATTTCAATTTTTTTACCAGATCTAAAAATAAATGAAGTTATGGCTGTTGGTGCCGGTTTTGGTTATTACAGCCTTTCAAGTATTTTTATTACTGAAATAAGTGGACCAACACTTGGAGTGATAGCCCTTTTATCAAATATATTAAGAGAAATAACAACATTATTACTTAGTCCATTTTTCGCCAAATATTTTGGAAAGCTTGCTCCTATTGCTTCAGGAGGTGCAACTTCAATGGACACAACTTTACCAATTATAGTAAAATCATCGGGAAAAGAATATGCAATTATTTCAGTTTTTAGCGGTATTGTATTAACAATATTAGTTCCATTTTTTGTAACAATTATTCTAAAACTTTTTTAAAATAGGAGATAAATTATGTTTAAATCACAAA
Source organism: Bacteroidota bacterium (assembly GCA_015222055.1). Lineage (GTDB taxonomy): Bacteria > Bacteroidota > Bacteroidia > Bacteroidales > B39-G9 > B39-G9. The sequence continues at coordinate 6,841 of JADFUR010000006.1, forward strand.
CTTACATCAACAGAAGAAAACAATTAAAAACCGACATAAAAACCGGTTTAATATTAATCCCGGGTAACGAAGAAAGCCCGATGAACTTTGCCGATAACACATATAATTTCAGACAAGACAGTTCTTTTCTATATTTTTTTGCTCTTGACTATCCTGGTTTAACCGGCGTAATCGATATTGATAATGATAAAGATTATATTTTTGGCAACGACCTAACAATCGATGACATTGTATGGATGGGTACACAAGCATCATTAAAAGAAAGAAGTGAAAAAGCCGGAATCGAAAACGCAAGAACAACAAGCCAATTATCTGATTTTCTTAACGATGCTAAACAAAAGGGAAGAAAAATTCATTTTTTACCACAATACAGAGCAGATAATAAAATAAAATTCTTTAACTGGCTGAAAATTAATCCTAACAATGTTAATGATTTTACATCGCCTGAACTTATTCAATCTGTTGTAAACCAACGAAACATAAAAACTGACGAAGAAATTGTAGAGATAGAAAAAGCGGTAAACATAACCGTTGATATGCATCTTGCAGCAATGAGAATGACAAAACCCGGAATTTCTGAAGCTGAAGTAGCTGCTGTTATTCAACAAGTTGCTCAAGCAAATCAGGGAGAATTATCGTTTCCTACAATTGCAAGCATTCATGGTGAAACTTTACACAACCATTATCATGGTAATATGTTAAAAAAAGGTGATATGCTACTTGTTGATGCCGGTGCCGAGAACAAAATGCATTATGCAGGCGATATGTCGAGCACAATCCCCGTAGACAATAAATTTACTACAAGACAAAGAGAAATATACAATATTGCTTTAGATGCTCATATGGCGGCTGTAAACGCTTTAAAACCCGGGGTTAAATTTAAAGATATTCACATTCTTGCCTGTAAAACCATTGCACAAGGAATGAAAAATATGGGTTTTATGAAAGGTGATATTGATGAAGCTGTTGCTCAGGGTGCTCATGCAATGTTTTTTCCTTGCGGCTTAGGTCACATGATGGGACTTGATGTTCACGACATGGAAAATCTTGGTGAAGTATATGTTGGTTACGACGGTAAACCAAAAAGCACTCAGTTTGGAATTAAATCTTTACGTTTGGCTCGTGAGCTACAAACGGGTTTTGTATTAACTATTGAACCGGGTATTTATTTCATACCTGAACTTATTGATAAATGGAGAGCTGAGAAAAAATTTATGGATTTTCTTAATTATGATAAACTCAATGAGTATAAAAATTTTGGTGGCTTACGAAATGAAGAAGATTACCTTATTACAAAAGACGGTGCCAGACTTCTTGGAAAGCCCCTACCAAAAACCATTAAAGATGTTGAAAATGAAAAAACAAAATAAATGATGAAAACAAAAAATAAAATAAAAAGGCTTATTAATACTTTATTAATATTAAATATATTAATTGTATTTTTATCTTGCAACAACAAACAAAAAGACCTTTTATCTGAATTAAAATCTATATCTGATATTTCTCAAATTACAGAAATAAATCACGATTCTATTTATAAATCTGCTTATGAGTTAAAAATTATTCAGCCGGTTGACCACAACAATCCTGATGGAGAAAAATTTACTCAAAGAGTTTATCTTTCACATATTGATTTTTCTAAGCCTGTAGTATTTATTACCGAAGGTTATTCTGCAAACAGAAACTACAAATCAGAACTTAGCGATTTGTTGAATTCCAATCAGATAATTGTTGAACATCGATATTTTGGAGAATCAAAACCCGATAGTTTAGTTTGGAACTATTTAACAATAAAACAAGCAGCAGAAGATCATCACCATATTGTTCAAATATTCAAAAAATTATATACAGGAAAATGGCTAAATACTGGTATTAGCAAAGGCGGACAAACAACAATGTATCATCGTTATTTTTTCCCAAACGATGTTGATATGTCAGTACCTTATGTTGCACCCCTTAATTTTTCAACTCAAGATGCCAGAATATACACTTTTCTAGATAATGTTGGAACAAAAAGTTGTCGAGAAAAAATTATGAATTTTCAAAAGCTATTGCTTAAAAATGAAAATAAACTTATCCCAATGGTGAAAAAATTAGCAGAAAAAAAAGGCTATGCTTTTTCTATTGGTGTTGAAAAAGCTTTTGAGTATAATGTATTAGAATTTTCTTTTGCTTTCTGGCAATGGGGATTGATTAAGGAAGAAGATATACCTGAAAATGACAAATCAATTGTTAATCTTTTTAATTGTTTAACAAAAGCATCGTCGTTTAATTATTTTTCAGACCAGGGAATTAAAGAATTACAAGCATTCTTTTATCAAGCACTTACGCAAATTGGTTATTATGGCTACGATATTACTCCTTTTAAAGGCTTGTTAAATTATGTAACAGATTTTAATTTTAATTTTGCTGCACCAAAAAATGTTGAATTAAAATTTGACCCAAAACCAATGAAAGAAATTAAAAATTGGTTAGATAATAAGGGAGAAAATTTTATTTATATTTATGGAGAAAACGATACTTGGTCGGCTACTTCATATCGGCTATCAGGAAAAACTAATGCAAAAAAAATCTATATTAATGACGGCACTCATATTACTGCCAGAATAAAAAACATGTCTGACAAACAAAAAGAGATTATTTTTTCGGCTTTAGAAAAAGGCTTAGATATTAAAATTGAAAAAGCAAATAACGAAATATCATTTAAATAAAAAACCATGAAAATAAATTTTATTTTAATTTTACTTACATTATCGCTATTCTCGTTAAATGGGAATGCTTGCACAGCAATAGCCGTAGGCAAAAAAGCTTCGGCAGACGGTTCTGTAATAATTTCACATACTGATTGTGGTCCCGACAGCAGAATAAGATACATACCTGCAATGAACTTTAAAAAAGGTTCAATGGTTAATGTTTACTGGGGAATAACAGAGGTTAACGACCCTTCAGACTTAAACAATTATGGCGAAATCATTGGACAAATACCCCAGGTTGAGCACACTTATGCATATTTTCATTCTGCATATTCTCACATTAATGAGCATCAACTTGCTATTGGAGAAAGTACAATAAGCCAAAGAGAAGAACTAAAAATTATTCGCAAAGAAAGCAAGCAGATAATGACAGTTGAACAAGCTCAAATTTTTGCTTTACAAAGATGCACAACAGCAAAGCAAGCTCTAGAACTTATCACTTCTTTAATGGATAAATATGGTTTTTTGCCATCTTGCGTTGATGAATCGGAATCTCTAATAATTGGAGACCCAAACGAAGTATGGGTACTTGAAATTTACAGTGTAGGTTCAGGATGGACGCCCGAGAGCGGAAAACCCGGAGCTTTATGGGTTGCACAACGTGTACCAGACGAGAATGCACTTATTATTCCAAACTGGAGTATTGTTAAAGAATTTGATGCTGATGATAGTGCAAATTTTATGGTATCTTCAAATTATATGGATATTGCTGTAAAACACGGCTGGTTTAATCCAAAAGATAATAAACCTTTTGTTTGGCAAGATATTTTTTCTCCACTTCCTCGCGAATGGGCAACAAGTCGTTTCTGGCTTTTTTATTCAAGCATTGCTCCTAACTATTGCAAATGGCCCGAAAGAACAAGCTCAAATCCTTTTAAACAAGATGATCAATATACTCAATGGGTTGAGCCAATTTCGATATATCCTTTCTCGGTAAAACCAGAAAAAAAATTATCTGTTCAGGATATAATGAAATTTCAACGTTCTACTTTTGCGGGCACAATTTATGATAAAGAAAATGCTCCTGGATGGTATATTCCCGGCAAAGATGGAAAAATGCTTAAAAGTCCAATGGCTACTCCTTTTCCTCAAAGAGAATTACGACAATTGTTGACAATTAACAGCAGAAGAAATGTAGCTCGTGCTCGTGGCGAATATGGTATGATTGCACAACTGAGATCATGGTTACCCGATGAAGTTGGTGGAATTTACTGGGTCTTTCTTGACAACGCATACACAAGTATTTATATGCCAATATATACAGGTGCTACTGATGTTGCTGATTGCTATAAAATTTATGATAAAAATAATTTCGACAATAATTCTATGCGATGGTGTATTGATTTTGTTGACAACCTTATGTATTTAAAATGGCAGGATGCTCACAAAGACTTGCTTGCAGAAAGAAATATTCTTGAAGAATCTTATTTTGATGAGCAAAAAGCCATTGACAAAAAAGTTGAAGAGTTATGCAAAAAAAGTCCAAAAAAGGCTAACAAATATCTCACAAAATTAACTGTTGACAGAATGAATAAAGCTCATAAAATGTTTATAGATTTACGATATAAACTTATTACAAAATATACGAATAATAAAAGAGGTGCTTAATTTAAAAATATAAAATTCAGCAAGGAAAAAGGTTATAACTTAAAAAAGATTCTACTCCTTGCTGTTTCTTCTTTTTTATACTTGCTAAAATTTATGCATAATCCACAATTTTATGAAGTGACCCAGAATCATCTCGGTTTTTGTATTGATAAAATATTTGGAACAAAAAAAAGGTTTGTCAAAATTGACAAACCTTTTTTTTTTAAAAAATTTGAAGAAATCTTAAATTAATTTAACATTTACTGCATTTAATCCTTTTTTTCCTTCTGCTAATTCAAATTCTACTTCGTCACCTTCGCGAATTTCATCAATTAAACCTGAAACGTGTACGAAATACTCGTTTTTTCCGTCTTCTTCAGTAATGAAACCAAAACCTTTAGCTTCATTGAAAAATTTTACTGTACCTTTTTTCATTTTATTATTTATAATTATTTAATTCTGCAAAATTACTTATATTATTTCACATTGTATAATTTTTTTTACTTTATTTTTAATTCTTGTTGCTAAAAGATGTTATAAATTTAAAATTTAGCCATTATTTTATTACTGAACGTCTTTTTAAAACATAAAACTGATCTATGTCAATTTTATAAACACAAGCTTCTTGAATTTATATTTAAAATACCACAATTCACAATTTATGAGAGCATTAGTAAATCTGTATATTTATAAATATTAAAATATATTGAGTAAAATAATAAATATTAAAAGAGTATTGAAAAAATAAATTAATCTATGAAGCTAAGACAGTTTTTTTTTTAAAAAAAAAGCTGCATTAATTAAAATGCAACTTTCAAATATAATAGCAAAAGTATTATTTACCCGGGCATTGATTTACAACAGAATCTTTAATATTTTTATTTCCATAAGCTTTATCAAATGCTTTTGAAAATTTTGTTGCCAGTTTATTTGCTGTTTTTTTGTAGTCTTCTTTATTTTCCCATGTGTTAATAGGGTTTAAAATTTCAGAAGGAACATCTGGACAATTTTTAGGAACATTTAGATGGAATAAATTATCTTCAAAATATTCAACATCAGCAAGCTGTCCAGAAAGAGCAGCATTTACCATGGCACGAGTTAAAGGTAAATTAATTCGTTTACCGGTACCATAAGCTCCCCCACTCCATCCGGTGTTAACAAGAAAAACCTGAGTTTTATATTCTTTCATTTTTTCGCCAAGCATATTTGAATAAACATCAGGATTTGCAGGCATAAAAGGCTGTCCGAAAAAACGAGAGAAAGTTGCTTGAGGCTCAGTAACTCCGGTCTCTGTTCCTGCCAATTTGCTTGTATAGCCCATTAAAAACCAAAGCATTGCTTGATCTTCATTTAGTTTTGAAATTGGAGGCAAAACACCATAAGCATCAGCTGTTAAGAACAAAATAGTTTTTGGATGTGTGGATGTTGAAGAATCTTTAATATTTTTTAAATATGTTAAAGGATAAGAAGCTCTTGAGTTAGGAGTTATTCTATCGTCGAAATAATCTAATTCTCCGTTAGGATAAATCATTGCATTTTCAATAATAGAACCATGTTCTAAATAATTATCTTTATGCATTACAGCATCATAAATATCAGGCTCTTTCTCTGGGTCTATATCAATCATTTTAGCATAGCAACCGTTTTCAAAATTAGCAATGCCAGAATTACTCCAACCATGTTCATCGTCGCCTAATAAGGCTCTTCTCGGGTCGGCAGACAAAGTTGTTTTACCTGTTCCCGACAATCCCAGCAACAATGCAGAATCCCCATTATCTCCTTCATTAGCTGAACAATGTAATGGTAATACTCCTTCAAAAGGCATAAGATAATTCATGGCAGTAAACATTAGCTTTTTAACACTTCCTAAATAAGCTGAGCCTACAATAACACCAATTTTACGATCAAAGTCCATTGCAACAACCATATCTGATGTTTTTCCATCAGCGATTTCTCTTAATCGTCCTTTATATTTTGATGCTTCTAATTTATTGTAAGGCAATGATAACAAATAAAAATCGTCACCATAAAATTTACTTTTTTTAATATCTGAACAAACAGGACGAAACATATTATCTGTAAAAAGAGATGTTAATGCATGTGAAGTAACCGTTTTAACAGGTAATGCATAATTAACGTCAGCACCAATCACTCTGTCGGTAACATAAACTTTCTTTTTTTGTGAAAGAAAATTCAGAGCATCTTCAAAAACCATATTAAAAGATTCTTCATCAATAGGTAAATTATTTGGAGAATCCCAATCAATATTATTTTCACTTTCAGCTCTTTTAACTATAACTGTATCTTTAGGGCTTCGTCCAGTTGATTCTGTAGGTGTCCAGGTTGCTAAAGACCCTGATTTTGTAACAATAACTTCTTTATTGTCAACACTTTCTTTAATAATAACATTCCTTTCAGGGTTATCAAAAACTTGTTGATGTTTTTTAATTACTTCTAATAATTTTAGTTTTAAATTTGTCATTTTTGTATTAAAATAAGAATTAATAATTAATAAAATTACAATTGTAATAATGAGATGTGGGGCAAACTCAATATATTATTATAATTATCAACAAATATACTTAGATTATATAAAAGAAGACTCTAAAATAAATAATTATTATGCCCTAGGATGAAATTGAATAATTGTTTCTCGTAAATATTCTTTATCGAGATGAGTATATATTTCTGTTGTTAAAATAGATTCATGCCCTAACATTTCCTGAACGGCTCTTAAATCGGCACCACCTTCAACAAGATGGGTTGCAAATGAGTGCCGAAAAGTGTGAGGACTTATTTTTTTCTGTAATTGAATTTTTTTAGCCAAATCTTTTGTAATAATAAAAATCATTTCTCTTGTAAGTTTCTTACCCCTTCTATTTAAAAAAACTATATTATTATTTTCTCGGTCAACACTTATATGATTTCGATAATTATTAATATAAGAATCAATCTCTTTTATAGCCTTAGTACTAATTGGAACAAGACGTTCTTTATTTCCTTTTCCTTTTATTTTAATGTATGATTGTTCAAAATATAAATTAGATAATTTTAAATTTACCAATTCAGAAACTCTTAAACCACAGCTATATAATGTCTCAATTATTGCTCTGTTTCTTTGTCCTGTTTCTGTGCTAAGATCAATAGCATTTATTAAATCATCAATCTCTTGCACAGAAAGAACAACAGGTAGTTTTTTTCCAATTTTTGGTATTTCAATTAATGCAACAGGGTCTTTGTCAATAATTTCTTCTAACAATAAATATCGAAAAAAAGCCCTTATTCCCGATAATATTCGAGCTTGAGAACTCGGATTCATAACTAATTCATTTATCCAATTAACAAATTCTTTAATATGAGCAAAAGTTACCTCAACAGGTGAAACTTTATAATTAAAAAAATTTAAATATTGAACAAATTTGTCTACGTCATGAACGTAAGCTTGAATAGAATTTTCTGAAAGAGATTTTTCTAATCTCAAAAAGGATTGAAAATCCTTTATTGATGTTTGCCATGTTACCATACGTAAAGGTAATAATTGTTTTTTATTATTTTAACAATCGAAAATAAATTAATTACAAAATAAAATATTACTTTTAGCTGGAACAAAATAAATACAAAGATGGAAACTCAAAACTCAACTAAACAAAGTCGCAGAATGGATAAAAGAGCTTTTCTTGGATTAATTTTTATTTTAATTGGAGGAATCTTTTTATTGCATAATTATAACTTAATTCCTCAAAATTTCACAAATATAATATTTAAATGGGAAATGATTTTAATCATTATTGGTGCTTATAACCTTTTAACAAAAAGGATTGTAAGTGGAATAATTTTGATTGGTATAGGCTCTTTTTTTCTTATACCTGATATTTTTGTATTACCTAATTCATTCAAAGAATTATTTTGGCCGGTATTCTTAATTATTGTAGGATTAGCATTCATTTTAAGAAAAAGAGGAAGTTCATCTGGAAATTTATTTAACTCTACTAAATCATCAATAGATTATATTGATGATTTAGCAATATTTGGAGGAGGAGAAAAATACATAACTTCTCAAAAATTTATAGGTGGCAGGATAACAGCAATTTTTGGTGGTTCTACATTTATTTTAAAAGATGCAAAATTAGCCGAAGGTGTAAATAAAATTGACGTGCTCACGATGTTTGGAGGTAGCAAACTAATTGTTCCCGATGATTGGAATATTAAAGTAGAAGTTGTATCAATATTTGGAGGTTTTAAAGACAAAAGGAGAACGTTTAACAACAATAATTCATACAATAATGAATTGGTAGTTAAAGGCTTCGTAGTATTTGGCGGTGGGGAAATTTCGAATTAATAATGTATGAATTAAAAAGAGCATGGCGACGGAAATTCTGCTAACATAGTAATAATTTCAACTGCTCTAGACGATAATTTTAAAAAAAAATTCTGCTGTTATAATTATTAAAGAATATTACGGAAAATAATAATTCTATAACATCACGATTTTAAATAAGAGAGGGTTTTTTTAAGCTAATGAAAAAAAAATTATCAAACCATTAAAAACAGTGCAAAAATTAGAAATTGCGGGTAAATAATTTGTCAATTATTTGTCAATTAAACGAAAATTTATAAATTTACGAGTGTAATATAAACTCAATAAAATAATAAAGCATATTTTACATACATTTATTATCTTATAAAACTGTAAAAATAATATAAGGTTTTCGATTATTTAATTAAAAAATATTTTTAATATCAATTTATTGCAAAAAATGAAAATCAAAAAAAAAATTTCAATTATCTTTATAAGCATTTTGTTTGTTTCTCTTTTACTTATATGTACTGTCTCTTATTTTATTGTAAAAAACACTGTTATAAATAATGCAATAAATAATCTAGAAGCTGTATCTTCAGTACAACAGAACTATTTAGATAATTTAGATGGACAGAATAAAGAAAGATTAAATTTGGTTACTAATAGAACCCAATTGCTCATAAACTTAAAAAATTTTCTCCATAATCAAAAAAAACAATATCAGCTTGAGATGAATACAATCTTAAAAGAAGCAATGATATCCATTTCTGATTTTAAAGAATTAAGTATATTAGATTTAGACTGCAAAATAATTGCATCAACAAATGCAAAATTAATTGGCACAGTTAACCATAACACACAATGTTTTCGTAATGCACAAAAAGAAAATATTGCCAATCATTTTTTTTTAGATAAAAACCATAATCTAAAATTGCATCTTTCCGGATCTTTAAAAATTGACAATGAACTTATTGGAGTTCTAATAATAACAATTTCTGGGGATAAAATCACAAAATTTGTTTCAGACTACTCATTATTTGGTGAAACAGGATATACATTTCTTGTTATTAAAACTGACGAAAAAAATAAATTTATTGTCTCCTCAAGAAGGATTGATAAAAAACCCTCTAATTATTCTTATGCTTATTACGATGAACTTGGACAAATTTCAAAAAAAACAATTCTTAAAAAAGAAGGAACATATAATTTAATATATGATTACAAGAATGAGCCAATGGCTGCTATAGTTAAATATAATAGCAATCTTAATCTTGGTTTTTCTGTCAGGCTCAATCGAAAAGAAATTTTACAACCTGCAATTCATTATAAAAGTTTAATGGCAGTTATTTCATTTTTCGCACTTATAATAATATTGATATTCATACTTATAAGTGCAAAATCAATCACAAACCCCATAATTAAACTTACAAAGCTTACAAAAAAAATAAGTCAAGGTGATTTCAGTCAAAAAATAGAGATTCGTTCAGAGGATGAAATAGGAAATTTGAGTGAATCTTTTAACTTAATGACAGAAAATCTGAAAAATGATATCATAAAACGAGAATTGATAGAAAACAATATTAGAAAAAATGAAAAAAAATATCGATCCTTTTTTGAAAACACAGGAACTGCAAATGTAATCATAGAAGAAAATTCAATAATCTCATTAGTTAATAGCGAGTTTGCTAAGCTCTCCGGTTATTCAGCAGAGGAAATTGAAGGAAAAAAATATTGGACTGAATTTGTAATTCCTGAAGATCAGGAAAATATGCAAAAACAGCATGAATTAAGAAGAAAAAGTGATACTGCTCTAACAACATACGAATTCAATTTAATAGACAAGAATAAGCAGATAAAAAATATTTTCCTTACAATTAATATGATTCCGGGAAGCAAAAAAAGTATTGCTTCATTGCTTGACATTAGCCAAAAAAAAAATTCAGAAAAGAAAATTGAACACTTAAATCGTGTGTTATTTGCTATTCGTGATGTTAACCAGCTTATTATCAAAATAAATGATCCAGAAGAGTTAATAAAAAATGCTTGTAAAAATCTTTTCAAAAACCATAGCTATTGTAGTTTGTGGATTGTACTATTCGACGAATCTCATCAAAATATTATTTGGGCAGAATCTGGTATTGGAAAAAAATTTACTTCTTTATACGATTTGTTGAGAAATAAAAAGATGCCTAAATACGTAGAAGAAGCTTTGACGCAATCAAAAATTATTATAAAACAAAATCCTGTTGTTGAATGTACAGATTGCCCATTATCAAAAATTTATGTGGGTAAATCTGCACTGACAACTCGCCTTGAATATGAAGGAGTTATTTATGGAATAATGTCTGTTTCAATACCACAAGATATTGTTGAAAGTGATGAAGAAAAAAAATTGTTCAAAAATGTTGCCGGAGATATTGCATTTGCCTTGTATCGCATTAATCTGGAAAAAGAACGGAAAAATGCTGTTGAAGCATTAAAAGAAAGCGAAAAAAGACATCGTAATCTTATTGAAACAACATCTGAGGGATTTTTGCTTATTGATGCCGATAAAAACGCCACAGACGTGAATAACTCTCTTTGCGAAATGCTTGGATACTCAAGAAATGAGATAATGGAAAAAACGCTATTAGATTTTGTTGATGATGAGAACCGCAAAATATTTGAAGAACAATTTTCAGATTCTTTAAATTCTTTACAAAGAATATATGAAGTATCACTAAAAAAGAAAAATGGCAATAATTTCCCTACTCTCTTCAAAGCTACTTCTTTAATTGACAAAGACGAAAAACATACCGGTTCTTTTGCATTTATTACAGATTTGACCTTGTATAAGCAAGCAGAAAAAGAATTGATGGAAAGCGAGGAAAAATTTAAAATTTTGGCTCAAACATCTCCAATGGCTATAATGCTTTACCAAAAAGATAAGTGGATTTATGCAAATCAAGCTTCTGAAAAAATATGCGAGTACAATTTCTCGGAATTAAAAAACATGTATTTTTGGGAGTTTGTTGCACCAGAATTTCAAAATATTATCAAAAATCGTGGTCAATCCAGAGAAAAAGGACTACAGGCTGGAACAAACTATGAGTTTAAAATTATTACAAAATCAGGGCTAATAAAATGGGTGCTTTTAAGTGGTAGTTCTATTAAAATTAATGATAAATTTTCTGGTTTCATTACAGTTTTAGACGTTACTGAACGGAAACGTTCAGACTTTATAAAAAAAGTAATATATAATATTTCCAACGCAGTAATAACGACAGATAATGTAACAGAATTTCTTACAATTGTAAAAGAGGAATTAGGTGAAATTATCGACACTACGAATTTTTATGTTGCTCTTTATAATGAAATTTCTGATACATTAAAATTCTCCTACTACTATGACGAGAAAGATAAGTTTAGTTATACTCCTATGGGTAAGAATCTTACTTCTTATGTTATAAAAACAAAAAAACCTTTACTGGCAACACAAAATGTAAAAAATAAGCTAGTAGAATCTGGAGATGTTGAACTATTAGGATCTGCTTCAAAGGTCTGGCTCGGAATTCCATTAATTGTACAAGAAAAAGTTATTGGCGTTATGGCTGTGCAAAGTTATGTAAGCGAAAAAGCTTTTAATAAACAAGACATGGATGTGCTTCAAATAATATCGCATCAAGTTAGCATTTCTCTTGAGAGAAAAAAAACAGAGGAAAATTTAAAATCAGCTCTTGAAAAAGCCTTAGAAAGCGAACGTCTTAAAAGTGCTTTCCTTGCCAATATGAGCCACGAGATTAGAACTCCAATGAATGGTATAATCGGATTTGTAAAACTTCTTGACAATCCAGAGTTTAGTACCTCAGAAAAAAAAGAATTTACTGACATTATTAACAAAAGTAGTAAACGATTACTAGACACTATAAAAGACATTATTGATATTTCAAAAATTGATGCCGGGCAAATAAAGATATCAAAAACAGAAACTTCAATAAATAAAATATTTGATGAACTTTACGCTTTCTTTTCTCTTGAAGCAAATAAAAAAGGGTTAAAATTGATTTCTGAACCTACCCTTTCTAATGAAAAAGCAACCATTTTGACAGATAATGTTAAACTTCATGCTATATTATCAAACCTGATTAAAAATTCAATAAAATTCACTAAAAAAGGCAGTATAACTTTTGGCTATTTTAGAAAAGAAAATTTTATTGAATTTTATGTGAATGATACCGGAATAGGTGTTCCTGAAAACCGTAAAGAAGCAATATTTAATCGCTTTGTGCAAGCAGACATCAAAGATACACGGGTTTTTGAAGGATCAGGTCTTGGTCTGTCAATTGCAAAGGCTTATGTATTAATGCTTGGAGGTGAAATTCGTTTACAGTCCGAAGATGAAAGCCTGTCTTTTGAAAAAGCAGGGTGGTCAAAATTTATTTTTACAATTCCATATATAAAAAACGATTCAAAGAAAGAGCTTAATAATCCTGATAAAAATCTAAAAAACAATTATGATTTTAATGTGAACTCCGAAACGAAAAACTTAAATATTCTTATAGCAGAAGATGAAGAAAGCAGTTCCTTATTTTTAAAAACAATCCTGAATAAAATATGTAAAAAAATTACATTTGTTCAAACAGGAAGGGAAGCAATTAAAATATGTAAAAAAAACAAAGATATTGATCTTGTACTTATGGATCTTAAAATGACTGATATAGATGGTTTTGAAGCTACTCGTGAAATTAGAAAATTTGATAAAAATTTAATTATTATTGCACAAACGGCATATTCATTTCTAGAAGATAAAGAAAAAGCTCTTAATGCAGGATGTGACGATTATATTACGAAACCAATATATAAAAATTTGCTTTTCGAAATTATTTTCAAACAATTAAACAAAAAAAAGAATTCTTAACAGTAGTAATCTTTATTGGAGGCAAAATAAATAAAAAAAATTATGATTAATAGCAAAATGTTTCTAAACCAGATTCTAAAAGTTATAATGAATTTACAAGTACTAAAAAAACGCAACAAAAAAAGTGATGGTTTGTATCCATCACTTTTTTTGTTGTTTTAAGTAAATAAATTATCTTAAAACAATTTGTATTCAATACCTATAGCAAATGAAGTTGAAACCTTATCATAAGTTTCTTTATAACTAGGAAGTCCTAATGAGGAGTAATCAATCATCTGGTCATCCGTAACATATACAGCATAAGACATACCTGCGTTTAGAGTTAATTTTTCAGATACTTTAAATTCGCCACCAAATCCAACCATATTTGTTGAAAGGCTGTGATTTAAATCTGTTTGATATCCTTGTCCAACACCAGTTTGTGTATGTAGATATCCACCACTAACTAAAACCTTTTCACTAACATTATATTCTAAACCACAAGATAGTTCATAAATATTATTATTAATAAATTTTTCTCTCCCATCCCAATCTGCATTTTTGTCAAAATAATGATGTACACCTACTGATGCTTTAAAATCATCTGTAATAGAATATGCTACACCTAGCGAAATAATTGCAGGAATATCTGTTTTAGTTTTAGCACCATCAGGAAACATCCCTGTTTCGTCAGTAGTTGTTTCATTTTCAAGTTCAAGTTTTGTTTTAAATTCGTATTTTATACCAATATTTAATTTGTCGAAATTAATATTAACACCAAGTATTGGAGTGATTCCTGTTCCCGTTTGTTTAACATCAACTTTTTTATTTGCTGTTGAAGCAGCATGAATAGGATCTCCGGCTGCAGTGAAAAATGCAGTTGCTAACATAAATGTTCCATTAGGATTAATCATTATATCGTTAATATGACCGTTGTAAGTATTAATAGCGTAAATGTAACGAGCTCCTGCAAAAGCAGAAATATTATCAGTAAATTTATATGAAGCACCAAGTTGACCGCCCCAAAAAATTGAAGAACCGTCAAAATTAATATCAACAGTATAGTTTGTTGTAGGAATTCCCATGGCAGTTATCATTGCAGGCAACATAGCTATTTGTGTTTCAAAAGATGGTAATCCTCGGCTATACGTAGCTGTTCCACCTCCAGCATTTGGACTTAAACCAAAAGAAATTGCCAATTTATCCATTTTATAAACGGAATAGAAAGCAGGGAATACAGGAACAGTTACATCTCCTGTATATGTATGTTCATTTAAGAATGGAAAATCATTTTGAATTGTTTTGGTTTGAAAAGCTGTTTGGTTAGAGAAAGAAAGATAGAATCCATTATTTAGCATCATTAATCCAGCCGGATTGTAATAAACAGCATCAATAGCTGTAGATGCATCTCTTGAGAGCATTCTGTGAAAACGTGCACTTTGATTAGAATTTGTTAAAATACCTCCTGCAAACATAAATGAGTATGATGAAAGTAGAATTAGTGTTAAAGCAAATTTTTTCATAATTTTGAGTTTAAATTTATATTCAAATTTATACATATGTGTACAAATATATTATAAATTTTTTATAATCAAAATTTTGATTATAATTAGAAATATTATTACTTTTTTTTGTGAAATATATTAATCCAATATATTTTTGATCATGACAATTTCCCTCTTAATGATGTTGAAGATATAATAATTAATAATTAGAAGTTATGAAAAAAAAAATGTTCTTTTCTGTTTTTATATTTATTTTAATTGCTACTGGCAATTTGCATGCTCAAAATGCAACAGAAATAATTAAAAAAGCCGATGATAAGATGCACGGTATAACGAGTCAGGGAAAAATGACGATGACGGTTATTCGACCTACATGGTCGCGAACTGTTTCGATGAAAACCTGGTCGAAAGGCAGAGAATTATCTTTACTACTTATCACCTCTCCTGCTAAAGAAAAAGGACAAGCATTTTTGAAGCGTAAAAATGAAATGTGGAACTGGTTACCAACAATTAAACGAATGATAAAAATTCCTCCATCAATGATGATGCAATCGTGGATGGGATCAGATTTCACAAATGACGATTTATTAAAAGAATCTTCCGTTGTAAACGACTACACTCACAAAATTATTGGTAACGAAATAATTTCAGGACTCGATTGTTACAAAATTGAATTAACACCAAAAGAAGATGCTACAGTAGTTTGGGGAAAAATTATTTCGTGGGTAAGCAAAAACTCTTTTAACTCAATGAAAAATGAATATTATGATGAAGATAACTATTTAATTAATTTACAGATTGCTTCTGAAATTAAAAAAATGGATGATAGAATAATCCCTACTCGAATTGAAATTATTCCTG
Organism: Bacteroidota bacterium; assembly: GCA_015222055.1. Classification (GTDB taxonomy): domain Bacteria; phylum Bacteroidota; class Bacteroidia; order Bacteroidales; family B39-G9; genus B39-G9. Next base: position 22,723 of record JADFUR010000006.1, read on the forward strand.
TTGAAAAGGAAGGAAATAAAACCGTTTTAGAATATAAAAATATTCAATTTAACAAACCAATTAACGATAAATTCTTTTCACAACAAAACATGAAGAGGATCAGATGATTGATTATAGAACACAAATTTAACTGATTGAACTTATTAACACAGATTATATGGAATATTTACATTCAGATATAACAAAAATAATCCTTCGAGCATTTTATAATGTTTATAATGAATTAGGATATGGTTTTCTTGAAAAGGTATATGAAAACGCAATGATGATAGAATTAAAAAAACTTGGCTTAAGTTGTGAAAATCAAAAACACATAAATGTCTATTATTATAATTCTAAAGTTGGAGAATATTTTGCAGATATTATTGTAAATGAAATTGTAATAATAGAATTAAAGGCAGCAAAAAATATAATTGAAGAACACGAAGCTCAACTTATAAACTACTTAAAAGCTACAGATATTGAAGTAGGCTTATTATTAAATTTTGGTAAAAAGCCACAACACAAAAGGAAAATATTTACAAATGATTTAAAAAATCAGTAAAAATCAGTTAAATAAGTTAGATCAGTGTTCTATTAAATTAAATAATATATTAAAAATGAAAAATTACATAAAACTTTCTTGGCGAAATTTATGGCGAAATAAAAGAAGAACAATAATTACGACTTCTTCAATATTTTTCGCTGTTTTTCTTGCAATATTAATGAGGTCGATGCAAATAGGGTCTTATGCAAAAATGATTAGTGATGTGGTTGAATTTTATACCGGTTATATTCAAATTCATGAAAACGGTTATTGGAATAACAAATCGATTAATAGAACATTTGAGTATAATGATACCATTATTGATAAAATAAAATCGAATAAAAATACCAAATTATTTGCACCTCGTTTAGAATCTTTTGCTTTAGCATCGGTAGGAGATATAACAAAGGGAGTTATGTTAATAGGTACAGAACCTGAAATGGAAAACAAATTTTCTAAACTCTCAAAAAGAGTTGTTACAGGTAAATATTTAACTCCAAACGATAAGGGTGTTTTGGTAGCCGAAGATTTAGCCGATTATCTGAAATTAAATATAAACGATACTATTGTTTTTTTATCACAGGGTTATCATGGTTATACTACAGCTGACCAATTCCCTGTTAGAGGAATTATTCATTTTCCAAGTCCTGACTTAAACAGCACAACTGTTTATATGACTTTAAAAAATTGCCAATATTTTTATTCAGCTGAGAATCGTTTAACATCTATTTCAATCTTAGTGAATAATACAAGGAAAATTAATAAAACAAAAAAAGAATTATCAAATTTATTGGGAGATAAATATGAAGTAATACCTTGGAACAAAATGCTTGTAGAATTAGTTCAGGGTATTCAAAGTGATAATGCCGGAGGATTAATATGGATTGGTATTCTTTATATAATAATTACATTTGGTATTTTCAGTACAATAATAATGGGTGTAGTTGAGCGAAAAAAAGAATTTGCGGTTATGGTTGCTTTAGGAACACAAAAAGCAAGGCTTGTTATCGTTACAATTTTCGAAACATTTTTTATATGTTTAATCGGCATATTTACAGGTTCTATTTTTAGTTTACCTATAATATATTATTATTTTAACAATCCTATAAAACTTACAGGCGAAGCTGCACAAGCAATGGTGAAATGGGGCGTTGAACCGGTTTTTGCTTTTTCTATTGATCCAAATATATTTGTTAATCAGGGGCTTGTTGTTATACTATTAACTTCTATTGCTACAATATATCCATTAATAATGGTTAAAAATTTGAGTGTGATAAAATCGTTACATAATTAAATAAAAATTAAACATTATGATATTTTCAATTTCATGGAAAAATATTTGGAGAAATAAACTGAGAAGCAGTATAATAATTATTGCCATTGCTATTGGTTTATTTGGTGGAATATTTTCAATTGCTATGATGAATGGAATGGCAGAACAAAGACTTAGAGCTGGAATTCAAACACAAACATCTAGCATACAGATACATAATCCAAATTTTTTAAAAAACAAAAAATTAATTTTTTCAATTAATAATTCAGATTCTATAATTAATATTATAAAACAGAATTTTTTGGTTAAGGCTGTTTGTAAAAGAACAGTTGTAAGTGCAATGGCAAGTACTGCCGAAACAGGAACAGGTATTATTATTAATGGGATTAATCCCGAACAAGAAATTAATGTTACTTCTATTTCCAAAAAATTATCAACAGGTAATTACTTTACAAAACACAAAAAATATTCCATTCTAATTAGTGAGAAATTGGCTGAAAAGCTAAAAGTAAAAGTCCGTTCCAAAATTGTTATTACATCACAAAACAACAAAGGAGATCTTATAGGAGGAGCATTTCGTGTTATAGGTGTTTTTAAAACCTCAGATTCTTTCTTTGATGAAACAAATGTTTTTGTTTTAAATAATGATTTAAACAAACTTGTTTATGACAGCCCAAAAAATTACAAAGCTCACGAAATTGCTATCTTATTATCTAATGACGATAACACACAGCAATTATCACAAGACTTAAAATCAAAATTCAGCGATTTAAGTGTTCAAGCATGGTACAATATTCAACCCGATTTAAAAATGATGTCTACTTTAATGGAAAGTGTTTCATATTTAATATTAATAGTTATTCTTTTAGCATTAACTTTTGCAATAATAAACACAATGCTTATGGCTGTTTTTGAACGCATTCACGAGTTTGGCATGTTAATAGCTATTGGAATGTCGAAAAAAAAAGTATTCAAAATGGTTATGTGCGAAACCATTTTGTTGTCAATTATTGGAGCTGTATTGGGAACATTAATCAGCACAATAATTATTTATATATTTAATATTTATGGAATTGATTTATCTATAGTATCAAAAGGATTAGAATCCTTTGGCATAGATTCTTATATTTATCCGGAGATTAAATCGTCGTTTTATTTATCAATTTCAATAATGGTTATTATTACTGCTATTTTGGCATCTATTTATCCGGCAAAAAAAGCATTATCAAGTAAACCGATTGACGCTTTGAGGATTGAATAGAAATTGAGAGACCTTCCTGTGTATGAAAACCTGGAAGAGTCGATGTTATTGACGGTTATTAAATGGTCAAGTCATTTAATGGTCATTGATAGTTATTAATAGTCATTAATAGTCATTAATAATTATTAATTGTAAATTTAAAAAAATGAAATTTGAAGAATCCTATTTTTTAATTGAAAGGGATTCCTCCTTAAAGTTTGAATGACACAAAGTAAATTACGCCCAAAGGGCAAATGATAGCGAAGCGTAATTACAACATAATGGAATAGTTAGAAATATAACAACTTTAAAAAATAAATATCATGAGTATTATTGAAGTTAGAAATGTTAAAAAAATATATAAAGAAACAGAGGTTGAAGTAAAAGCTGTTAATGGAATCGACTTATCTTTTGAGCAAGGTGAGTTTGCTGCAATAGTAGGTCCATCAGGCTCTGGCAAAACAACATTATTGAATATAATTGGAGGTTTAGATGATGCAACATCAGGAGAAGTTATTATTGACGGAGTTAATATCAGTAAATTAAAATCGAAAAAATTAATAGATTTTAGGATGAGAAATATTGGTTTCGTTTTTCAATCTTATAATTTAATTCCCGTTTTAACAGCAAAAGAAAATGTTGAGTTTATTATGCAACTTCAGGGAAAATCAAAAAAGGAAAGATTTGAAAGAACCAAAGAACTTTTAACGTCAGTGGGTTTAGGCGACAGAATGAACAGCCGTCCAAATAAATTATCAGGAGGGCAACAACAAAGAGTTGCTGTTGCCAGAGCTTTGGCTTCAAAACCAAAATTTATTCTTGCTGATGAGCCCACAGCAAACCTTGATTCAAAATCTACCGAAAAACTTCTAGATATTATGAAACAATTGAATAAAGATGAAAATATTACTTTCATATTTTCTACTCATGATGCCCGTGTAGTGAACAAAGCCCGAAGAATAATTTCTGTCGAAGACGGGAAGGTTGTTGACGATAAAAAAATTTTATAATTAAGAATTAAGCCACTAATTCACGAATAAAAAAGGAATTAAAAAAAATAAGATTTAAAAACAAATAAAAATATTAGTGCATTCGTGGCATAAAAAAAAGAAATTATCCACTAATTCACGAATAATAAAGTATTTGAAAAAAATAAGATTTAAAAATAAATAAAAACATTAGTGCATTAGTGGCATAAAAAGAAAAAATTATCCACTAAATCACGAATAATAAAGTAATTGAAAAAGAATAAGATTTAAAAATAAATAAAAACATTAGTGCATTAGTGGCATAAAAAAAAGAAATTATCCACTATTTCACGAATAATAAAGTATTTGAAAAGAAAATGATTTAAAAATAAATAAAAACATTAGTGCATTAGTGGCATAAAAAAAAATATCCACTAAATCACGAATAATAAAGTAATTAAAAAAGAATAAGATTTAAAAATAAATAAAAACATTAGAGCATTAGTGGCATAAAAAAAAATTAGTCCCTAATGCATGAATAAATAAAAATATTAGTGAAATTGGTGTCCAAAAAAATGTTCATGAATAAGTATAATTACATAAAAAATACAATTCTCACTGCTCTGTTATTATTTGTGGTATATTTTTCTTTTGGGCAGAATAAGAATCCGAAATACGAGATAAACGGATATTTGACAAACATGCAGTCGGTTATGTTTAACGATTTTAGCGGTAACTGGATAAATGATAATTTACTTCATAACAGATTAAATTTAAAATGGTATACCAACGATGCAATTACTGCAAGTCTTCAAATTAGAAATAGATTTTTTACCGGAGAAACATTAAAATTCACTCCCAATTATGACAAACATTTGGAATTAGACAATGGTTTTTTCGGGCTTACAACCAATCTGATAAACAAAAAATCATGCATCTTAAATTCTTCAATAGACAGAATTTGGTTAAAATACTCATTCGGTGATTTCGAAGCCACTATAGGACGGCAAAGAATAAATTGGGGGCAGACATTTGTTTGGAATCCAAATGACATTTTTAATGCTTATTCATTTTTCGATTTCGATTATATTGAACGCCCGGGTTCAGATGCCATTCATCTTCAATACTATACAGGAGTTACATCTTCAATAGAACTTGCTGCAAAATTAAACAACGATTCAAAAACAACCGTAGCAGCTTTATACAAATTCAACAAACTAAGCTACGATTTTCAATTCATTGCAGGCATTCTCGATGACTCTGTTTATGTTGCCGGAGCAGGTTGGTCAGGCAATCTTGCAAATGCAGGATTTAGAGGCGAAATTTCTTATTTCATACCGCAAAATGATAATAACTATTCGAAACAATTTATGAGTTCAATTGGTTTAGATTACACTTTTAAAAACTCTTTAATGTTGCAAGCAGAATTTTTATTTACTGATAATACCGATAATATTAATTTTACAGATTTTGAACAATATTACTCACAAACATTAAATGTTAGAAGCTTAGCATTTACTAAATACAGTTTTTTTGCACAAATAAGCTATCCAATAACTCCATTATTAAATGCAAATTTTGCAAGCATGTATTTTCCTAAATTAAAAGGTTTTTATGCGGGGCCTTCAATTAGTTACAGTCTAAAAGACAATTTAGATTTTTCTGTTTTTATGCAATATTTTAACGCAAATTTAATTATAAATACGAATTCAAAGCCAGAACGACAAGAGTTTACCTTAGCTTTTCTTAAAATAAAATTAAATTTTTGATTAAATATTTTACAATCATACTCGGGGAAAATAAAAAAAGATGCTAAAATAGCATCTTTTTTTATTCAGTGTGTTTTATTAAATTAGCCATTACTTAAAACAACTATTTTATAAAAATATATTAATGAAAAGATTAACAAAAATTAACAAAAAAAACACACAAAACTTTTTTGAACAAAATCACAATTCAAAAGTAACAATTTCATGAAAAATATCCAAAAAAAAATCAGTATAAAAAAATCAAATTAAAGCTGATGTTAATCACTTTTTTTTATGATTTGAAGCAAAAAAAT
>JADFUR010000072.1 GCA_015222055.1 Bacteroidota bacterium
ATCGGGCTAAATTAAATTGGGCTTTACTTACGTGAGCTCTCAGGCTCGGTTCAGCCCGGATTATAATGATTCTCCACAACTTCTTAAAGGGAGCCTGTTAAACCCCCTCTTTATTTTTTTATAAAAACCTTTATTTCAAATTACTCAACAATAATTTTTCTGGTTATAGTTTGCTCTTTATTCGAAAATTTTATAAAATACATTCCTTTAGAATAACCTTCCATATTTATTACTGTTTTTGTGCTGCAAATTGATTTTCTCATTATTGTTTCTCCAATAATATCAATTATAGAAACATCTACATCATTATATTTTCTGTCAAGTGAAATTGTAATTACTCCGCTTGTTGGATTTGGATAAATAGACAAACTATTACCAAAGACATCTTCAATTCCTGTTGCCGTAGCAATCGTTAATACAAATTCGTCAGAAATGCTTGTAAGAGCTTCATCTGTGGCAGTAACTTTTAAAGTTATACTTCCGGCAACATCTGGCGTTCCGCTAAATATACGAGTGACTACATCAAAGCTTAGCCAAACCGGTAAATCATTACCATCATTTAATTTTGCAGAATATTTAAGTTCGTCTCCTTCATCAATCTCGACAAATGTATTTTCTGGAACTTCATAATTATAAGCAACACCAACTTGTGCTGTATCATCTGGCATCTCGTTTGCAACTGTTGGTGCATCGTTAACTGCTGTTACATTAATTGTCATTGTATAAATTTCACTCTCTGCTCCCAGAGCGTCTTTTACTTTAAAATCAAAGCTTGCATAAGTATCTCCGTTCGCATCGTCTGCTGGTGTAAATACCAACTTAGTTACATCAGGGCAATCAAGGTCTGATATTACTACGATACCGTCATAATTAAGCTCGCCTGCTGTTTGTACAGACACAATCTGAATACCATCAAAACCACCAACTGTATTTGTGAAAGTAAAATCTTCGTTAGCAAATATTAAGTCAGCATCTTCATTTGTTGTGAGTGTTTCGTTTGATCCTTCAGGTATATCATTAACATCAATAGTCATTGTATAATCTGCCACACTATATAAGCCAAAATTATCTTTAACTTTAAATGTAAATGTTGCATAGGCTAAGCCTCTTTCGTTTTCATAAGGTTTGAATATAAGTTTTGAAATGTCATCGCAAATTGTACCATCGGAAATATTTAAATCATTATATTCAAGGTCACCATTTGTTTCTTTTGTTATGATTTTAATTCCAGAGAAAATGTCTCCATCTTCATCATTGAAAACAAAATTATCGGCAGTAAATTCTTTTTCAGTATTTTGAAGCACAACAAAGGAATCGTCTTCTCCTGTTGGTCTATCAATAATCTTTCTTTTTACCGAAGTGTTTATTGTTTCAGCATCTGTGCTCTCATGTGTAATAATATTTTCAAAAAATCCAACGTTGTTTGATGTACATTGTGCGTATATGATTGTATCGCTAACAAAACCATTTTTAGGAGTAATTGTAATTGTTGATTCTCCAACAAACTCAGAACCTGAAAGTGTTGAAATTTCTAATCCCTCGGGTGCTGTAACAACTAAATCCGCAATTAAATTAATTGCCGATAAAGAGTATCTTAACTCTGCTGTTTTCCCTTTCACAACATTTCCAAAATTAATAACAGTATCTGAAACCATTATTGCCGACTCTGAATTAAATTCATAAGCACCAATATCTTTAGTAGTATTAAATACAGGAACCCCTCGTTGATCAATTAGCGGTACGTTATTATTTGTTCCGGCATCTTTAGCCGGACTTGTTGATGAAATTGCACAGGTTTGTGTATGTCCACCATTATTATCTAATCCCGAAATCTCTGGGTCTAATCCTGTAACATTATTCGCTCCTGTAATGGTTGCTCCGGTTTCGTCTTCTATTAAGCAGTAATTTGCAGTAAAGCTTCCTTGAATATCATTCCCTAAATTTTTTGCAGTATTATTTGCCACTAAAACATTTAGCATCTCAATAGTTCCTTCGCCACTATTTATTCCTCCGCCATTATATGCAGAATTATTAACAAAGGTAGAATTATATATTTTTGTATTCTGTTCTGAAAACAAGGCTCCTCCATATACGTGTCCTAAACTATCTACTTTATTACCAATAAAAGTGCAGTTTGTAATCGAAGCGTTACCTTCTCTTAGGTACAAAGCTCCTCCTCCAAAATTTCCTGCTGTCGAACCATTAATAATAGAATTGTCAGAAAATGTAATATTTTCTGCAACAAAATACCCCCCCCTAAAATAAATGGCTCCTCCTCTAATAGATGTAATTCTGTTTTTTTTTATTTCACAATTTTTTATGGTCAAATTACAATATCGAGCATATATAGCACCACCTTCACCAGAAACATTTCCGTTTTGTATGGTCATATCTTGAAAGCATACATTATTATTACGTCCATTATAAAAATATAAACGAAACAAACGATTGTTTGCTGCTGCAGGACTAGCATTTGCCTGAATAATAGTTTTGCCTGCTCCTTGCCCAATAAAAGTAAGGGACTTCTTTACAGATATTTGGTCTGTAACTGTATAAATTTCATCTGAAATATAAATAACATCACCATTGTCAACTTTGGGATCTTCAACGGCATCTTTTATGGTTGTAAAATCACCACCAGTTGATGCTACATAATAACTGTTGTGGAAATTAATTTTTAAATCATTTTTGCTTGAGAACCAAACTTCTTCTGCTGTAGTTCCGATAAAGGCGTTATCTGAAAAAGAAATCGTTAAATCATTAACATCTTCTGAACATGACTTCCCTGTTAATACAACAGCCAATGTGGTATCGCTTTTGCGAGTTACAAATGCGGTTAAACCAATGGGTAAATTTGGAACTGTTACTTTTCCTTCGGCTACAAAATCTTCATTATTAACACCTGAAAATATTGCAAAATTTTGTGGATGAAAATAACTAATTATTAAAGTGTCGCTATTATCAATTGAATTTTTGTTAAGCAGAGATTCTTCGAATGTATTTTTTTCATAATACAAGCTATTATGAGGATAAAGATCTACAGAATTAACTTCCCAACCATTAAGAGGGGGAAGGTCTCCATCAACATCTGTTTTGCTTAATGGACAATATCCTGCTGCAACATTATTATCGGAATCACCATCAACAATTACCCATTTTGGAGCGGCAGGACTACTAGGACAAGCTCTATAACCTAAACGGTATTTTCCGTTTGAAAATATTGGTTTTCCGTTAAACGCTCCTTTTGAAACATAAGTTCCGTTCATTTCCGGTTCATTAACAGCATTGAAAATTTCATATTTCATAAGGAAAACCACATCAATATCATCTTTTAAACAATTTTCAACTTCTGTAGCATCTCCGTTAACAAATGCTGTATTTTGAAATTCAACGCTTAGGTTGTTAATATTATTTAAATACGCGTGACTGTCAGCATTGCCAGTAAATTTAATTGTAATTGTTGTATCTGTGGTTAGGCTTGCTATTGCTGTTAGTCCTGATGGTAAATTTGAAATAATAATTTTCCCATCTGCAATAAAATCATTCCCAATGGTTCCTGTAAATTTATTTCCTTCAGCAGGAAAAAAATATGTTATTGCAATAGTATCATCTATAGTTCCATCGTCTGCAAAAGATTCTTTAATACTATTAGAATTAAAGAATATTGAATTATGAGAAATTACATAAATTGGTTCTGAATAATCTCGGTCGCATCCTCCAACAGCCCATCCTTTACTGGGAACAACATCACTTACAACTCCTGTTGAATATAAAGGACAAGTATGTCTCCCAATATTACTGTTTTCATCGCCACCAACAATAACCCATGTTGAGCCACAACCTCTGTAACCCAGCCTGTATTCGCCTTTTGAATATACAGTATTACCATTATTCGTGCCGGTTAAAAAATAGGTTCCGTTTACTTCCGGTGTTGATGTTGCATCAATTACTTCATATTTTTTTAAGAAAAAAATGCTAATGCCAGTTTTTAAATAATTATCAACTTGTGTAGCATTTCCATTTGCAAATGCACTGTTTTGAAATTCTATATTGAGATTGGAGATATTATCTTTGTAATTATGTCTGTCGGCATTACCTATAAATTTAATTGTAAGAGTTGTATCTCCTGTTCGGGTAGCTAAAACAATAAGACCTGAAGGCAAATTCGAAACAATAATTTTACTATCTGCTATAAAATCATCACCGTTTGTTCCTGTAAATTTATTATTGTCTGTGGGAGCAACAAATGATATCGTAATTGAATCTGCTATTGATCCCTCATCTAAAAAAAATTCGAAAACTTTATTTTTATTATACACAATACTATTCATTGGATGAATACAAATTGTATCTGACTTACCGGCTCCTTCTCCGCCATCATACCATCCTTTTGCGGGAATATTATCACCGTCTATTGATGTAGAATATTCGGGACACCCACTATATAAATTTTTTTGCACAACCCATTTTGCCTTACATCCTCTGTAATTAATATTATATTCTCCATTTGTATAATATGGCTTTTGATTAAAAATACCGGTTAAAAAAAATGTATCGTTAACTTCTATGTTTTTTGTTGCATCAGAAACGATATATTTTTCAAAAAACATTACTTTCAAATCATTACTTGTAGAATGTTCAATATCCATGGCATCTCTGTCGGTAAAAGCAGAATTTTGAAAAGCAAATGTTAAATTATCTATATTATCGTTTTTTGTATGATTAGTTGCATAGCCTGTAAAAAATGCCATTAAAGTAGTGTCACTCGTTCTTTTAACAACAGGAGTTAGTCCTGTCGGCAGATTATTCACAACAATTTTTCCTGTTGCAACAAAATCTTCGTTGTTTGTTCCTGTTAATGGATTTTCGGGTGAATATAATAGCATATTAATAGTATCTTTACAGCTACCATCGTCAGAAACAGATTCAACAAACCCTTTTTTATCATAAGCAATGCTATTTATTTTTGCTACCATTATAGGGTTTTGTATAGATCCATCTTTCGATTTTCCTTTATTCCATCCTTCGCTTGGAGGTAAATCTCCATCTACAATTGTTGAATAAAAAATAGTTACAGATGGTCCTCCTTTATCTTCAGAAACAAATTCAACAACCCATTTCTTTTCATCTTCAGAATAGATTAATATGTAAGTACCGTTAGAATAATATGGTTTACCTTCTTCTATACCTTTTTCAAGATAGATTCCATTTACTTCCGAAGTTGTAGCACCGGATATTGAATACTGTGCTTGCAAATTGGTAGTAATTGCTACAATCAATAATAACAAACAATAAAAGCGTATAAATTTTCTCATCCTGTTAAATTTAAATTTGTTGGTTAGTTTTAATTCTTTTAGTTTTCAGAAACAGCAACAACTGTTGGTGCTGGATTGAGGCTTCCTTTTCCGCATCCTTTTTCCCAGCCTGTTTCTGGTGGTTTTTTTGTGTCTTTTCTGTTTCGGTAAAAATTTCCGTTTGGAGATTTAATCATCCATTTTGCATGGCAACCTTTATAAAATAAAGTGTATTCTCCTTTTACATATTTTATTTTCCCTTTATCTTTTCCGTCAGGCACATATATTCCGTTTACATCTGTTGTTCCTGCTCCTTTCACTTCGTAATTTTGTGCAAAAAGATTTGCATTAAATAAGAATAGAATGAAAAATAAAAAAATGAAAATTTTCCGTATTTTTTTCATGTTAAAATGTCTGTTTAATTATTTAAAATTTAAATTTAATAAAAATTTTATTTAAAAAGCCCTATATTTCTTTGTTTTCTTCATTATAGCTAAGATTTCTTTACTTGTGATTTTTATTATTGTAACTTTTTAAATTAAAAAAATCTGCGAACACTTTATTACTAATCTTACAATATGCAATCAATTAAGAAGATGCTTAAATAAATTCAAAATCGATGTATAATTTTTAATTTGCTCTGCTGTGGCACGGATAAGCTAATAAATAAAAATTTATTTTACATTTAATTAATCATATATGAAATAACGGCTCAATTTGAAATTATGAAGGGTTATAATAAAATAATTATTGCTGCCCCACAAATTTTAAAACTGCCAAATATTGAAACAGGACGTACCTACGGCACTTTAAAATATTTTGTAAACTCTGTGCTATAAACATATCACCACTACGTGGTTTCTTTTTACACCCAAATTAGGGGGGATTTATTTATCAAAAAAACGAGTTCTGTAAGGGTAAGCTATTTTGAAATATTAGCATATTCAAAAATTTTAAAGTGACCCGAAACAATTTAATTTAAGAATAACCCTATATGAAATGCAAGGAAAAAACATAAGATATAATGAACCAGATAGTGGGTCAATTATGTTTTTGAATAAATCAAAATTTTCCTAATCTTTAAAAGATTAAAAATTATTTGGAATAAATAACAATCTATTTTATAATAGATAATAGCTCTACTAATTTTTGTTCTAATGTATTGTATGAAAAATATTTTTTGCCTAATTCAAAATTATATTCGCTAATTTCTTTGTTTAATTTGTCATTAAAAATCATTTCATTAATATTTTTTACCGCATCATCGGTTAAAATATTATCTTCGAGCATAACCGTTTTGAAGCCTTTGCTTCCAATGTCGGGCCAGTAAACAGGTTTGTAATTATTAACAAAAATTGGTTGTTTTGCCAACACCGCTTCAATAAAAGCATTTCCAAAACCTTCGTAAGTACTGAAATAAGTTACTGCCCGAGAATTTGCATAAGCATCTGACAAAGAGTAACTTCTTGAATTACTATTTACACGCAATCCCTTATTATTAACCACATGAGAAGCAAAAATTATTTGATTGCTAAGTTTTAATTTATGAATTAAATCAATTAATTCATTATAATATAAACTGCCGGCATCGTCGGCATAAGAACCTGTTATTATTAATTTTATGTTTTTATTATCTAGCTTATCAACTAAACTAATTGCTGTTTCAATACCTTTTCTGCGAACAATTCGTGTTATTTGTGATAATATTATATCTGTTTGTTTCAATCCTAAATCTCTTCGTAAAGTTTTATTATTTTCATTTAATTGACCAAAAGGCTTATCAAAATCCATAACATTGGGAACAACCACAGAGTTAATGTTAAATTTTCTTTTTAATGTTTTTTGTGCATGTGAATTAATAACAGCATGATATACATTCTGAGAACGAAGAGGGAACGTTTCTCCTACAAGTTCATTAATTAGCTTATGCGGAGAAACATACCTATCACCCCGCTCCCATGCGAAATCATGGTCATGAGTAATAACCGGAATGTCTATTTGTTTAATTGCTTTTTTTATTCCTAATCCCAACTCTATATGGGATGGTAAGGCAGAAGCATTCTCTGAGAGTAATAAATCAATTTTTTTTTCGAGAACCCAATCAATAATTTTTTTAGAAATAATGTCGGAATAAAATTCAATGTGAGTTAACAACTCCGCGGGGTTGGCTTCGGGAAAAAAAAACGCTTTTTTTTGTCCCCAATAACTTTCCGGTGAAAAAAATGACATCTCAGGCACGAGTGTTTCGTGTTCAATATTAATTTTTTTATTTTCGAACTGACCGGAAATTAAAAATATCTCATGACCTAATTTTTCGAAAACCGCAATCCACTTTTCTGTCTCTAACGAGACACCATCAACGCCTCCAAATCTACCTATAATAATTCCTATTCTCATAAGCCAATATTAATATAAAAAAATCAAAAATAATCTAAAATCAATTGTCAACACAAATTTTTTTCCTATTTTTTTAGTTAATTTATTAAATCTTGTGCTTTTTTAATATTATTTCATTAAATTTGAAAAAACAAAAAATTATATGACACACTCTAGAATTAAAAATTACTCGTTAATATTTATTGCCATTTTTTCTTTTTTAGTTTTGTTTGCTTGCAATTCTTCAAATAAAAATGAAGAAACATCAAATACAGAAAACGAAGAATTATTGGTTGATGATATATCAGATGTCGATACTAACAACTATAAAATTGAAAAAATCTTTTACAATGTTCCTTCTCCAATAGAGATGTCTCATCTTACTAAATCTGCGGGTGTTAAATACAATTCGGCATTATTAAACCCAACTAGCAATGCTGAAAATTATTCAACAACAATTAACTTAGCTCTAAATTTAGGCATATATGGTGCTGATTTAAGTTATTGTCGATTATATGACCAAGTTCAACAATCAATAGATTATTTATCGGTAATAAGAACAATAATTGAAGAACTAAAAATTCCACAAGAAACGGCCTCAAGATCAATCAATAAATTAGAAAATAATGTTAATAACAGAGATACTCTTCTTCAAATAATTTCAGACACTTATGGCAACACCGATTTATATTTAAAAGAAAATGACAGAGAAAGTACTGCTGCATTAATAATTTTTGGTGGATGGATTGAAGCATTGTATATTTCTACAAGTATGTTGGATTCTAACAATCCAAATCATGAAATTATGAGCAGAATTGCTGAGCAGAAATATTCTTTAGATAATTTAATTAAATTATTATCTTCTTTAAACGACAAAAGAACAAAAGCCTTTTTGTCTGTTATGATGCCAAACTTAAGAAATTTGGAATTAGAATTTAACAAAATAAAAATTACTCGCGGAGAATATGAGGTGTTAACAAATAAAGAAACAAAAAAAACATCTATTAATAGTAGTACGAAAATAGTTGTTACTTTTGAACACATTAAAAATATTAATAAACAAGCAACAATTATTAGAGATTTAATTATAAAATAATCATATTAAAAAATATATACCGATGAAAAAAATTCTTACAACAATCTTTCTATTGTCTTTACTTATTAGTATTCCGACAGTAAATTTTGCACAATGTAAAAATTTTACAAGGAAAAAGTGTATGCCACAATTGTCGCCATATATTTATAATGGACAATTAAATTCTGCTATTTTAAACGAGGGTGATGTTGCCGAATTAATGTTGACCTTCTACAGCAATCAAGATTATAGAATTTTGGTTTGTGCTGAAGAAAATTTAGGTAACATTGGTTTCCGCCTTTTAGATGCAGAAAAAAATTTAATTTTTGACAATAAAGATCATGATTATACCAGTATGTGGGATTTTTCTTCAAACTCAACCCAACAGCTTATTGTTGAAATAACTGTTCCTGAAAATGATAGGGATGAAAAAACAATTCAAAGTGGTTGTGTCTCAATATTAATCGGTTTTATGAGCGATAATTAAATTTGTTGATACAATTATAAAATAACAAAAGTTCCTGTCTTTTAAAGGCAGGAACTTTTTTTTTGTAATTTTCAATTATGTGGGGGCTGAAAAAATTAAAATTGTGGCAATATGCTATACTCCATAATTAAACGGGCTCATTCTAAAATTAAGACTAAAAGTCTTTGACAATAAAATACAGAATCGCTAATGATTTCGGAATTTATCAACAGCTGAATTTTTCACCTCACTTATTTTTCAAGCTAAAGACTAATAGCCTGTAAGGCTATAATAAACTAACTTGGGGCAACGCTCCAAGTATAAAAACAATTGTTTTAAAATCACTCTGAAGGGGTGAGAGAAATTACTATCAAAATAGCTCTTATCATATTTTATTATATAATACTATTAAAAAAATCTTCATCAATCAAATCTGTCCTGTTTGTATATTTTATTAACCTTTGTCTCAGTCTTACAGACTGATGAAATATTACCTGTTATTTTTCTTGGGACGATGTCCCAAGTTAAGATGTCTTAGTCCTTCGGACTATTTCTACAAAAAAACTTTATTTAAATAAATATATGTTTTCTTCTAATACCAACGACAAACAATCGTAATTTATGATTAGGCAAAGTGAATTGATTTTTATTGTTTGCGATTTGGTATTATTGTTTTCTTTGGCCTTCTGGCTTTCTATATATAAAAATAAACAAACATCATTTTTTACAGAGCAAAAAAAACGAATCCACAATTTTTAAACTTGTTATTTTATTATAATAAATCCGAATTTTAAAATGAGCCAATAAACACACCGTAATTCCGCAGGAGAATAATTGTGTGTTTCAATAAAAAATGATTCACTTTAAAAAGTTGCAGAGAATTATTATAATCCGGGCTGAACCGAGCCTGAGAGCTCACGTAAGTAAAGCCCAATTTAATTCAGCCCGATAGGCAACGCCTCGGGTTAGTTTATAGGTTGTTTTGTCGTCCTGAAAGGACAGATTAATATAAGTCACGCTAATGGTTTTGCTTTATCGTGTTACAAATACAATTCACCTTATATGGATTAAGTTTGGAACTTAATCTGGTTAACAAAATAGAATGTGCTTGGAGATAATCACTGTGACATAATATTTATTTTTTTAAGCTGCCCTTTACAGGGCGATATTTTTTATAATAC
>JADFUR010000073.1 GCA_015222055.1 Bacteroidota bacterium
ATATCCATTTTTATTCTATTTAATTATTTTTTCTACAAAGTTAATTTTTATTAGATAGTCCACAAAAATATTACTTGACCCAACTTTATCTCCACTTTCTAATTTGAGTTTCTCGAAAAGCAAACGAGCAAATACAACATCTCGGTGCACTAAGAACCAATATGGTTTTTTAAGTTCAATAGCTTTTTTTATTTCTTCAAAGGTTATATTCTTTTCTCCAATATTTCCCGTACCATAAAAAGGTCGGATAATACCTAAAAACAAATCACATTCTTCTACTGCATTTAAGCAATTATCTAAATTTTATAATTTGGGATTTACTTTTATACTACCATTATGAGAATTAAGAACTTTATAATCCAGTATGTTTAATTGAGCAATAATCTGTGATAGTTGGTCTTCAAAACCATAAACGGTAGAACCCAGCATTATTTTTATCTTTCTTTTATTCTTTGCCATACTTTACCATAGGTTTTGTTTTTATTAATTCTTTCGGGTCAATATCCAATATTTCAGCAAGCCACCTTTATTTAATTCCTTTTGCTTCCAATACTTCTTTAATTCTATTCATAATCTTTACAGAATTGTATTGACAAATTTATAATAAATATATCATATTTTAATATAAATAATAACGATTTATCATCATCAGGTCAACTATGTCAGCTCTTTGGTATGCCGCACAACACATAAATAAGCCCCTCCACTCTGTCTTATTTCCTTTATATATGTTTGTTTAATTTAAAATAAATTAATCAAAAGTAAATTTATAAAAAAAATAACAGTTATGGGATTTTTCGTAAAAAATAAAAATTAAATATTATAGTATAATAAATTATAAAGCCATATTTCTTTCGGATTACAAATCCAAAAAAACAGATTAATAAACAATCCGCTAAGTTTGGGTTCGCTCAAGGTCGAATATAAAAGCTGTAGAGGACCTTGCTCTACAGTACTTTTATATTATTAGGTGTTGGGCATAGTTTGTTTTTTTAATCTTGCCAACTTGTAAGTTTATCATTTTCAAAGTATAAATATCTGTTTTTATATACCCATTGTTCATGTATACCCCAACTTCCAGTTGTTCGATTAATCTCTAATGGACTTCCAATACTTAATCTTGCTATGTCAGCTGTCATTCCTATCCAAATACTATGATTGAAAATTTTATTAGCAACAGATTCTCCATATATTTTTTTGATTTCATCTTTGTCATGATTCTTCTTTATTTTATTCATTTGTTGATTATTGACTAAATACATTTCGCTGGTATATCCTTTAATCGAATCTTTCTCAATCAACCAATAGCTATCGAAATAATCATAGACCTTTATTATTTTCCCTTCAGGAATATATCCAATAATATCACCAAACACATCAGGTTTATTTTTAATCTTTGCTTTTGAGCGAGTTTTTGTTTCAGTAAAACTGATATTTCGAATATTTAAATTCTTTTCTTTGGATTCTAAATAATTTATTCGAACATCAAGTTTTTTAATCGAATCATTTATCTCAGTCCTTTTGATGATAAATTCATCTTTAATTTTTATTAATCTTTCAATTTCTGAGTTCTGAGAGAATACTATATTGAAATTTATCAGAATTAAACTCGTAAATAATATTAGTTTCATTTTATTTGTTTTTTTGATGTTTAAATTTCAACTGGCTAATTATGCCCAACGTCTTAATAACACCCACCACTATGTCATACAACCTTTATATGTGTTTATTTAACAAAAAAATAAATTAATTAAAAAGTAAACTTATAAAAAAAATAACATTTGTGCGATTCTTAGTAAATGTTAAAAAGCAGATTAATAAACAACCCGCCACCTTTGGTTTTGCTCAAGGTCGAATATAAAAACTGTAGCAGAACTTGGTCTACAGGTCTTTTATATTCTAAGGTGTTGTGTGTAGTGATTTTTTACCAATCATTTCCAGTAGTTTCAACTTTCATGTTTTTTGTCTTATTTTCTAAAGATTTGAATATATCATTTGAATATTGCTCAGATTTCAATTTTATATCATTCCATGACGCGTTAAGGGACTTCATAGCTATTCCTTTAGTTTTATAAACTTTTGCTGTTGTAATCGTTTCAAATGAATATGGTGGTGTTGGGTCATTTGGATCTTCGTCTGCTGAATGATTAAAATTAGTCAATACAACCTTATATCTATTATCTTTTACATAAACCTTAATAGTATATTTTATATTTCCATCATATGAATAGGGGGCAAAAAAAGGATGTTTATTACTATAATATTTAAATAAACCTTTGCCAATAATGATTCCTGCATCCTTCTCAGACATTTGAATAACATCATTTGACGAATTATAAGTTGTTGCAAACCAATCATTAATTGTTGTAAAAATTATTGTTTTTCCAACACTGTCAGTTTTTATTACCTTTTCAAAAGAAAAGTTTTCTTGAGCGGAAAGACTCAATGTAGTTAAGATTATAAGTCCTGCTATTATTTTAATTTTTCGCATAATTTTTAGTATTTAATTATTAAGTTTTATATTTTTTCATTTTGCAATTTTTTTTAAATTTTTAATTAAATGTTCAGTCTTTTGTTGAACAGCTTCCATTTCTTTTTGTAATTTGCTTCTAAACGCAATTCCATTTTCATAAATATCAAGAAATTCATTCATTTTTTCAGCTTGATTTTCTAAATATTTCTGAACAATTAAATATAATTCATCAGTTAGTGTAGTTCCATATTTTTCAAAAACAGCCAATATATTTTGTTGTTCATCAATAAAACTTTGTGTAAATATTTCATTTCTACTATTTATCTTTTCAAGTTCTTGGTCAATTGAGCCTAAACTTTGACACCAATCATTACTTAAATTTGCTTTTTCTTGAGCATCTTCTAAAGCTGTTAAATTTTTACTTTTAAAAATCATTTGTATAGAATTTTAATGTTTATAATTTGATTTTTTTTAAAACACATGTTATATAATTCTTCATATACGAACTGCCGTTTTATCTCATTACACACAACACCTAAATAAGCTCCACCACTCTGCCATACATCATTTATATGTGTTTATTTAACTTATAATAAATTAATTAAAAAGTAAATTTATAAAAAAAATAACAGTTATACGATTCTTATTAAATGTTAAAAAGAAGATTAATAAACAATCCGCCACCTTTGGTTTTGCTCAATATCGAATATAAAAGCTTTAGCAGAACTTACTATAGAGTACTTTTATATTTTTAGGTGTTGGCGGTATTATTTTATAATTCATCATATATTTTATCTGGATAATGAAATGACCAAGTTTTTCCTTTTGCTCTCTCTGTTGTATGTTGGCTTGGCCAATTATTCAGAGCAAAATCCATTATTTTCTGTCCAAATGCTATATGCATTGCCAATTTATCTTTCAATAATGGAGGACATAATTTGTTATCCATTGACTTTAATTTATTCAAGTTTACTGCAATTATTGGAATCCCCTTTTCAATGGCATATTCTATTTCCCATCGCACATACTTGTACAAATTTTTAGTTTTTTCACCAATTAGGATTACAAGCACTTTTGTGTCAGCCAATCTTTCACGTAATTTTTGTTTGATTGTCGTTTCACTACTCCCATCTCGCAGATTGTTAATCTCATGTGCATTATGAAAATTGAATGCGAATTTTTCATTTTCTTTCCATGCTTTCATTAGGTTATAATAGAGCATGTCTTCGTCTGCATCAAAGCAAACATAGGTTTTGTTTCTATAAGCCATTTTATTCAGTTTTTATTTGTGGTGTTGAATTACTCAGGATAATTGTTAAAAAGATAAATGTTATTACGGTTTCAAATAAAGTTAATGCATGACCTGTATTTGTAATTGGTTCCATTGCTTGAAAGTCAACTGTAAGTGAATTTGCTATGCTTGAAAACAATGCATCTTTATTTCTTAATAGAATATTTGACCATTGAAAATTTATTGAGAAAGGAACTGCAAATAAATATGCGAAACAGAGTATATTAAATGAAATTGCAAGCATAAGATTAAAAAATCTCCTTTTAATTCTATCAAGATCGAAATTTCCTTTCTCCAAATCTTTGGTCCATGAATGATAATAGAAGTAGGTATATAAATTAGTTGCAATCAAGTACCAGATGAGTATGTCAACAAATTTGTTATTGACACTAAAAGCCCACAAGCTAACTACAGTTAACCATTTTAAAATTATAAATAAATCGACACCTAATCTTGACGAAAGTATTCTATCTTTTGAGTAAATTCTCTTTGCAATGTATTTGAATAATTCTACAAGATTAAAAAACTTAAGTTTTTCAAGTATCCAGTCAAAAATTGTATATAGTATTCCGTTTCTCATTTTTTCAATATTACCGCCAACACTTAAATAACACCCACCACTCTGTCACACAACCTTTACATGTATTTATTTAACTTATAATAAAGCAATTAAAAAGTAAATTTATAAAAAAAATAACAGTTATGCGATTCTTATTAAATGTTAAAAAACACAAATTGAGGGCACTACGAAAAGTGTGACTGTGTTATTGTCAAATAAGAAACAATCTAAAGTGTCTGAATTTAAAATATATGGATTGCTTCGCCTGCCTGTGTGTCGCTCGCAGACAGGTTTCTCGCAATGACGGGGGTTTTGAGGTTTTTGGACTTTTTAGAATGATATTAGAAATTGAATATTTGCTTTCGGATTACAAATCCGAAAGAGCGAGGTGTGTTCCTTATTTTTTTCGGATTACAAATCCAAAAAAGCAAGGGATAATTTTCGAAAAAATTATCAGTAAATTTAAAAAGGCACCTAATATTTTCACAAAATAAAAGTTCTTAGTATTTTTGTAAAAAACAAAACCAAAAATGCAAACAGAACTACAATCTGATATAATTTTTACAAAATCATTACCAAACGATTTAAAAACAATAGCTGAAAAAGTTATTAATAATAAACGCATTAACGACGAGGAGTGTTTATTGCTGTTTGAAAAAGCAGGGCTTGGCTTTTTGGGGATATTGTCAAATCTCGCAAGAGAAAGAAAAAACGGCAATAACACATATTTCAATCGCAATTTTCATGTTGAGCCAACAAATATTTGCAAAAACCATTGCAAATTTTGTTCATACCGAAGGCTCGAAGGTCAGGAAGGCAGCTGGGAATACAGTATTGACGATATTGAAAATATTGCAAAAAAATATACAGACCGTCCGGTTACCGAGGTTCATATTGTGGGAGGCGTTCATCCAAAACGTGATTTATATTATTATTGTGATATGATAAGCAGAGTGAAAAATATTCTGCCAAAAGTTCATGTTAAAGCATTTACTGCTGTTGAATTAGATTTTATGATAAAAAAAGCAGGCTTATCAATTGAGCAAGGGCTTAAAAAACTAAAAGAGTTTGGTCTTGATTCAATTCCCGGCGGTGGTGCTGAAATTTTTGACGAGACAATTCGCAAAGAGATTTGCCCCGACAAAACATCATCTGAGCAATGGCTTAAAATTCACGAGACAGCTCATGGTCTTAATATACCGACAAATGCAACAATCCTCTACGGGCATATTGAAAACTATTCTCACCGGGTTGACCATATGAATCGCTTACGAAACTTACAGGATAAAACTCACGGATTTAATTCGTTTATTCCTTTAAAATTCAGAAGAATAAATAATAAAATGTCATATTTAAGCGAAGTATCGGTAGTTGAAGATTTAAAAAACTATGCAATTTCACGCATCTATCTCGATAATTTTGATCACATAAAAGCATATTGGCCAATGATTGGCAAAAACATTACGCAATTATCTCTGTCTTTTGGCGTTGATGATATTGACGGAACAATTGACGACACAACAAAAATTTATTCAATGGCAGGGGCACAAGACCAGAACCCTAGCCTTTCGGTAGACGAAATTGTTAAACTGATAAAAGAAACGAATCGTATTCCTGTTGAACGCGATACTTTATATAAAACTTTGAAAATTTACTAAGTATATAGTCTTTGCAAGAAAACGCCAAATACTGCGTTATTCTTGTGTTGAAAACAGTCATTTACAAAAGTAAACTCCTTGATTTTCAACACTTCGAAAGCCTTGTCTTTAACGCGTTCTTATCAAAAACTTAAAAATAGGTAGTTTTTTTCTGACACTATATAACTGTTAAAAGTTGAAGGTTGAAGGTAAAAAGTTTAACGTTTAAGGTGAAATCTAATGTCAAACAATTACTTTTACAAAAAAATAATTATCTATAAATAATTAAAAAACATAAGTTTAATTTAATTTTATTCTCGTGAAATTTTTAAAAGATAGAATTCCAAACATTTTTTTAAGAAATATTATATTAGCCATAGCTTTATTAATATTATTATTTATTATCATATCATTTGGTTTAAAAATCTATACACATCACGGACAAGCCTATTCGGTGCCTGATTTTAAAGGACTAACAATACCAGAAGCCAAACAGATAATAGAAGATAAAGGCTATAGATATCAAGTTATTGATTCTGTTTTTATTAACGATATGAAAAGAGGTGTAATAGTTGATCAAAATCCTCCTGCAGACTTTAAAGTTAAAACAAACAGAACAATTTTTTTCACAATAAATGCGTTTACTAAACCAAAAGTTGAGATGCCAAACATTGTTGGTGTTTCACTTAGGCAAGCAAAAACAATTCTTGAAACACGGGGACTTTTTGTTGGAAAACTTCTTTATGTAGCGGATTTTGCCAAAAATAATGTTTTAAAACAAAAATATGAGGGCAGTGAAATTCAAACAAATACCTTAGTTGATAAAGGATCATTTATTGATGTTGTTATTGGAAATGGCTTATCTAGTCAATCAACTTATGTGCCCGACCTTTTCTTGCATGAAAAAAATAAAGCATTACAAGAGATTACAAACCATTATTTGAATATAGGTGCTGTTATTTACGATGAATCTGTTAAAGATTTTAAAGATTCTTTAAATGCCGCTGTATTTAAACAACACCCTACTTATTCGGAAAAGAAACGAATAAGATTAGGTTCTTTTATTGATATTTGGCTAACAGTAGATTCAACTAAATTGTTTACAGATACATTATTAATTCAAACTAATTACTTTGATGAATAAATTTTTTTTAAATTATCTATTTACAATATTTTTAAGCATTTTATTTTGTAATACTGTTTATTCGCAGGAACGATTAGTTTCAAAAAAAGAAAATAGTATTGTTAAAAATTTCTATAACAAAAGCCAAATACATTTAAAAAGCAAGGCTTTAAACGATACTCTCGAATTGCCTTTTTTTGATGATTTTTCAACATCAACAATATACCCTGACACAAATTTATGGGTTGATAAATACGCCTTTGTAAATACAAGTTTTGGAATAAATCCGCCATCAATAGGTGTTGTTACTCTTGATGCAATAAGTTCTAACGGTACTCATTACACAGATGCTTCATCAGACCCTTTTATTGCTGATAATTTAACATCGAAACCTATTAATCTGGATTATAATCCTGAGGATTCTGTTTTTTTTAGTTTTTATTTTCAGGCTCAAGGCATAGGCAACAAACCCGAAATTGAGGATTCTTTAACTTTAGAATTTTTTTCACCAAATAAAAAAATATGGCATTCAATATGGGGTACACCAGGCGACACAAGGCAAGATTTTAAACAAGTGATATTGTCAATTACCGATACAAACTATTTAAAAAAAGGTTTCAAATTCAGATTTAGAAACTATGCAAGTCTTGCAGGCGACTATAACCCGTCGGCAACATCAAATGTTGACCAATGGAATATTGATTATATTAAACTCGACAAAAATAGAAGTATTAATGATACCGTAATTCACGATGTTGCTTTTGTTAAACCTCCAACATCTGTGTTAAAAACATATTCGTCAATGCCTTGGAAACATTTTATTTCGGTTTTCCCTTTAGAAATACAACAAGTATCTTTTAATTACAGAAATAACGACAATATTGTAAGAAATATTACAAGCATGTTATTTTTTAAGAACCTTATTAATAATACAAAACTAGATTCGTTTTTTATAAATGTTGACAACTATCCTGCCCGTGAACACAAAATTTATAATTTTAAATTAGACAATAATCCTTTTCCTATCTCACCAAAAGATTCTGCTTTGTTTGAAGTTAAATGCAAAGTAAAAACCGATGATTTTGATTATAAAGGAAATAATATTGCTTCATTTAAGCAAAAATTTTATAATTACTATGCTTACGACGATGGCACTGCCGAAAATGGTTATGGTATAGATTCAAAAGACGCAATGTTAGCCTACAAATTCAAAACATATAAAACTGATACTCTGCAAGCTATTAATATGTATTTTAATCAATCGTACCTATCTGCAAGTCAGCGAAATTTTAAGCTTACAATATGGGATGACAATGATGGCAAGCCGGGAGATATTGTTTACCAACAAACAGGTATCAGACCAGAATATGAAAATGAACTAAACAAATTTCATACCTACATTTTACCCGACACAGTTAATATTATTGTCTCTGATATTTTTTATGTAGGATGGACACAAACAAGTGATGCATTCTTAAACATTGGCTTTGACTTGAACAGAGAATCTAACAGTAAAATTTTTTATAACTTAAACGGTAACTGGTATAATTCTTCTTTTAAAGGTTCTTTAATGATTAGACCCGTTCTGGGAAACCCAATAAAAATTACAACAACAGATATTAAAAAAATACAATCTATTTATTCAGATATACAATTATATCCAAATCCTGTTAAAAATAAATTATTTTTACGCACTAATAGTCAGGATATAAATAATTTGAATGTTGTGATTTTTAATAATATAGGAAAACTCGTATATTCAGGTAAAATTAATAATGGATATATTGATGTTAATAATTACAATCCCGGTATTTATTTTATTAGGATTAATGATAAAAATTCTTTTATTGCTAACAAAAAATTTATAGTTGTTAGGTAAGAATTACGAATTAGGAATTAAGATGTTATAGCCGCTTAGCGGTTTTATAATAAACAGACATATAAATTTTTAATTTTCAGTCTTTTTATAAAGTTAACCGCTCGTATGTTTGCAAAAGTAATTAAAAAGGACCATTTAATTATTAATTTTGTAGTTTAGTAATTTTAAATG
>JADFUR010000074.1 GCA_015222055.1 Bacteroidota bacterium
CAGCTTCTCAAAGATAACAAAAAAAATTATGAAAAATAATTATAAAAAAATTTGGATTTAATCACAGTATCTTAGCGGCTTTTTGGAAATGGAAATTGAAATGTGTTATAGCCGTTTAGCGGTTTTATAATAAATTGACGAATACTTTTTTAGCTTACTTTCTTTTTATAAAGTTAACCGCTTTGCGGCTTTTTAAAATTACTAATCATGTACAAATAACTTCATTTTTATGGTTGAGAATAGCAAAACAGAAAATAATAACATAGAAGCAGACGATGATCAGAACGAATTATACGAACATCATCACATTGTTGTAGATAAAGGACAAACGTCTATTCGTATTGATAAATTTTTAGTTGATAGAATTGAAAATGCTTCACGCAATAAAATTCAATTATCAGCTAATGCCGGCAATATCTTGGTAAATGATATATCTGTTAAATCAAACTATAAGATAAAGCCAAATGATGTAATTTCTATTGTTATGGCTTATCCACCACGCGATATTGAGATTGTTCCTCAAGATATTCCCCTCAATATTCTTTTCGAAGATGATGATATTCTTATTGTTAATAAAGAAGCGGGAATGGTTGTTCATCCAAGTTTTGGACATTATACCGATACTCTGGTTAATGCACTTGCCTTTCACTTAAAAGATTTACCATTATTTCAGGATGCTTCGGAAGTAAGACCGGGTTTAGTTCATCGAATTGACAAAAACACTTCTGGCATTTTAGTAATAGCAAAAACAGAGATAGCCAAAAAGAAACTTGCAAAACAATTTTTTGATCATACAATTGAAAGAAAATATATTTCATTGGTTTGGGGAAGTTTTGATGAAAAAAAAGGAACAATAATAGGAAATATCGGAAGAAGTTTAAAAAATAGAAAAATTATGACAGTGTTCCCAAACGAAGAATTTGGGAAACATGCAGTAACTCATTATAAAGTAATTGAAGAATTAGGCTACGTTTCATTAATTGAATGTCAGTTAGAAACAGGTAGAACACATCAAATACGTGCTCACATGAAATTTATTGGGCATCCCGTATTTAACGATGAGACATACGGAGGTAACGAAATTATTAAAGGCACAACGTTTACAAAATATAAACAATTTGTACAAAACTGTTTTAAACTTTTACCTCGTCATGCTTTGCACGCCAAATCGTTAGGTTTCATTCACCCTGTTACAAACGAATATGTGTTTTTCGATTCTGAATTACCTGATGATATGACACAAACAATTGATAAATGGAGAAAATATATAGTTAATAGAAATGAGAGTTGAGGGTTTGGAGTTTCATGTTTAATGTTTAAAGTTGAATCCAATCATAAAAGTCACGTCATTGGAATTCTCCAGCTGGTACTATTTTTCACTATTTTTCTCTTCTTGTCTTTTGCCTTTTTCCTTTTATCTTTATACTTTTGTATCGTTAAAAAAACAATAATGAAAAAGAATATTGCTATAGTAGCAGGAGGAGATTCTGCAGAATCGGTTATTTCTTTACAAAGTGCTAAGCAAATAAGCGAAAATATTGATACCGAAAAATTTAATGCTTTTACAATTTGTGTTAAAGGCTCTGAATGGATTCTGAAAAGAGATAATAACAACGATATAATAATTGATAAAGATGATTTTTCATTTAGCATCAATAATGAAAAAACCACTTTCGACTGTGTATTTATGGCCATTCATGGCACACCCGGCGAAAATGGAATTTTGCAAGCATACTTCGATATATTAAAAATTCCATACACGACTTCGAATCAATTAACAAGTGCATTAACATTTAACAAATTTGTATGTAATACTTATTTAAAAGGTTTTGATATTTTAATGGCGAAATCGTTTTTTCTGAGAAAAAATGATGAAATAAATCCCGAAAAAATTATTAAAAAAGTTGGCTTACCTTGTTTCGTAAAACCAAACAATGGTGGTTCCAGCTTTGGTATTTCTAAAGTGTATGAGGAAAAAGATGTAGTTGGTGCTGTTAATAAAGCTTTTGATGAAGACGATGAAATTATTATTGAAGAATTTATTGAAGGAACAGAAATCTCTTGTGGCTTGTTAAAAACAAATAAAAAAGAATATATTTTTCCAATTACCGAGATTGTTAGCGAGAACGATTTTTTCGATTACGAAGCCAAATACACAAATGGAATGGCTCAAGAAATTTCTCCCGCACGAATTTCAAAAAATATTGAAGAGCAATGCAAACAATTATCAATGGAAATATATAAATTTCTAAATTGTAAAGGTATTGTGCGAATTGACTACATAATAAACAATAATCAACTGTATTTTCTTGAGATAAACACGGTTCCGGGAATGAGTGAAAACAGCATTGTTCCTAAACAAATTAGAACTATGAGATTGTCAATTTCTGATATTTTTACAGAAGTTCTTGAAGATGCTTTAAGTCGTTAAACACAAAAACAAGGAGATAATTTTTCATTCTTTAAGTAAAATTTAGGTGCTAAGCCGATATTGAAGTCAGTTACAATTTTTTCGGCGTATTTAACACTGAAAGCAGGTGCAATTGTAATCATATTACTAAACCGAATGGGTATTAACATACCAAACTGACTATCTTGTATAGAAGTGCGTTAATCCAATATTTTTGCTGCTTTGTGCAAATAATGATATAATGGGAAAATTTAAAAAAAAAGGTAAATAATTTTATGTTTATTCATTTTGTTAGTTTTAAATATGTTTATTAACAACAAGATTGTCATATAAAATATAATCTTCAATTTTGATATAAATTCTATAAAATCCTTCATTAAAATTTTCAAGATTTATCATAAAAACATCATTTGAAAATTCTGTTTGAAAAATTGGAGACCCTCCAACAGTAGAATTTACAGTATTAATATTTATTGAAGAATTTAAAATTTGGTCACTAATAGTAGCTTGAGTAATCCACAACTTTTTAATAGTCTGTGGTAAAGGACATTTTATAGAAATTGAAATAAAATTGTTACTTGGATTTGGATAAAAAAAGAAAAAATAATCAGAATTAAAATCATTAGATTCATTGCCTAATCTTATATTAGGATCTCCAACTATATCAATGTTATTGCCTACGAGATTTCTAATATAATATCCCGTTATCTCGGGTGTTTTAAAATCAGGAAATCTAATATCAGCCTTTTCCTTTGTGCAACTAATTAAAATTTGTGATAACAATAAAAAAATAATAATTCTGTATCGTTTTTTTTGTTTATTTTTTCGCAATTGTCTAATTATTAAAATTTATCTTTGTTTTTACTAATTTTAGAAATTAAGAATTAGATATTTAAAATTATACTGTTTAAAAAAAATTTATTCCCAATATCTAATTTCATAATTTAATCATTCCAGTTTGTGTCCAAATAAATCTAAAATTTTATTTTATTTGTTTCTTCTTCATCGCCAATAAAACTTTTTCAGGAGTAATTGGTAAATCAGTTATTCTAACACCAACAGCGTTAAAAATTGCATTTGCTATTACTGCAGGTGGTGTATCAATACCAATTTCACCAACTGATTTTGCTCCATAAGGTCCTGAAGGTTCATAACTATCGGCAAATTCAACATTTATATTTGGAACATCTTCTCGAGTTGGTATTTTATAATTCATTAAGTTATTCGTAAGCATCTGACCGTATTTATTATACTTAACGTCTTCATATACAGCCATGCCAATACCCTGTAACAATCCACCTTCCATCTGTCCAAGAGCAAGTTTCGGATTAATTGTAGTACCACAATCAACAACAGCAGTATAGTTAAGAATATCAAAATGTCCTGTTTTAGTATCAACTTCGACCTCAGCAAATCCTGCCATATAAGGTGGTGGCGATTTTTTACCAACATAAGAATCCACAGCAAGAAGTTGCTTCTGTGCTTGACCATAATTATACAACCATCCTTTTGATATTTCTTTTAGAGATATTGAATTCTCGCCATCTTTACTTTTTATAATCTTACCATCAAAAATAGTATCGCTTACATCAATTTTAAGATGCTTAGCTCCTTCCGATATAATAAGATTTTTCATTTTTTCGGCAGTTTTTTTCACTCCATTACCCGAAACAAAAGTAGTAGATGAAGCATAAGCTCCACAATCAAAAGGAGTTAAATCAGAATCGGAAGAATAAACAACAATATCTTCAACAGGCACATTTAGAGCTTCTGCCGCAATTTGAGCAAGAATAGTATCGCTACCAGTACCAAGGTCAGTCGCACCAATTAAGAGGTTAAAAAAACCATCATCGTTCAATTTTAATGAAGCAGCTCCCATATCCATATTTGGTATGCCAGAACCCTGCATTGCAATTGCCAGTCCAATTCCTCTTACTTTATCATCAATAACTTTTTTATTTTTATTTTGATATTTATTGTTCCATTTAATCATTTCGCTACCTCTTTTCAGGCAGTAATCTAATTTACAGCTTTCAATAATTTGTGCAGTTCCTTCGCCACCTTCACCCATAATTTTAAATATCTCAGAAGTCTCCCCTTCTTTAATCATATTCATTTTTCTGAGTTCAAGGGGGTCAATATTTAATTTATTGGCTAACTCATCCATGGCAGATTCTAAAGCAAAGTTGCCTTGAATAGCACCATATCCGCGATAAGCTCCACCGGGAGTATGGTTTGTATAAACAACGGTTCCACCAAAATGAACAGCATCTACTTTATTGTATAGAGGTAATGTTTTTGAACCGGCAATCATAAAAACAGTAAGTGCATGTTCTCCATAAGCTCCGGTATCTGATAATACACGTAAATCAATAGCTTTTAACTTCCCGCTTTTTTCAGCACCAATTTTTATGTTTAAACGCATAGCATGGCGTGAGAACGAAGATTCAAAAACTTCTTTACGAGAATATATACATTTTGAAGGTCTGCCTGTCTTTAAAGTAACAAGAGCACAAAATAACTCACCATGGATTTGTTGTTTTCCACCAAAAGCACCACCAACACGTGGTTTTACAACACGGATTTTATTAATTGGCATACCCAGAGCTTCACCAATTATTCGTCGGAGGTGAACAGGTGTTTGTGTAGAAGTTATTATGTTTAATCTTTCGTAATGGTCGATATATGCAGTTGATGAATGTGTCTCAATAGCAACATGAGCTTGCGCTTGAGTATAATATGTTTTATCAATAACAACTTCAGAATTCTTCAATACTTCATCAACATCACCAACATGCATATCATAAGTACATGCAATATTTTTAGACGCATCGAAACCCATAGGAAACATTGTATATGGTTCCTTTTCGGGATGTATAACTGATTTATTATTTTCTGCTTTTTCAAAATCTAAAACTGGCTCTAAAACTTCATAATCAACTTCAATAAGCTTCATTGCCTGCTCGGCAACTTCATCTGTTGACGCAGCAACAATAGCAAGCTCATCGCCAACATAACGGACATACTCGTCTAAAATAAATTTATCTTTTGGCGATGGTTCAGGATAACCTTGTCCGGCTCTGGTAAATACATTTCTCGGCACATCTTTATGAGTAAAAATACATTCAACTCCTGGATACTTAGTAGCCTTGTCAACATTAATATTTTTAATTCTTGCAAAAGCATGAGGACTTCTTAATACTTTTACAAT
This sequence comes from Bacteroidota bacterium, assembly GCA_015222055.1. Taxonomy (GTDB): domain Bacteria; phylum Bacteroidota; class Bacteroidia; order Bacteroidales; family B39-G9; genus B39-G9. Next base: position 5,622 of record JADFUR010000074.1, read on the forward strand.
TATAGCATTGCTATCTGCTAAATCATCGGTAAAAGCAGGTTTGCCTTTAGCAAGACCCATGCCGTCAATTTTTGGTACTGATTTATTTACCTGTTTCATGTGTTTATTTTCGTTGATATTCCTTTGTTTCTTTTGTCAATATTCATCATTTTGCTTCGCCGTCATTCATCATTAATACTCTAATTCCTAATTTCAAATTTTATTTTATAATCATTCCTCTTGTGTATCCAAATTAAATTTAAAATCGTAATTCATAATTATTTTCGGTCATTGATGGTTCATTTTTTCTCCTCCAAATATTTCTTTATAGCACGAGTGTGGCTCGAATATCCTGTGCATCGACAAAGATTTCCAGATAAATAATGTGTTATCTCTTCTTCAGAAGGATTATTAAGTTCTTTTTCCATGCTCATTACTGTAAGTACAAGACCAGGGATACAAAAACCACATTGAACACCACCTTCGTCGACAAGATACTTGCTAATTTGCTCAACTTTTTTTTGAGCTCCTTCAACAGTTATTATTGAATGACCCTCAGCTTTTGCTGCAAGATATGAGCAAGAAAGGATGGGTTTTTCATCTAATAATACTGTGCAAGCACCACATGAACCTGTATCACACCCGTGCTTTACACTTAAACATCCATTTTTACGAAGTACCTCAAGAAGCATTTCATCAGGTCTTATATCAATTATTTTATCTTGATTATTTATCTTAAGTTTAATCTTCATTTTAATAATACTTTATGTTTACGTATTTTTTATATTCCCTGCAAATTTGTTAAGATTAACTTGAACTTTCAACTTTTATAAAAAAAAACCTGACCAGTTTATTTATCATCATTTATTAATATTGCATATTGCTCTTGAAACTAGCACTTTGCAAAGCTCTTGACGATACTCAGCTGAAGCTCTGAAATTAGATGTAAATTTTATTTCTTGAGAAGCTATCAATCCAGCTTTTTCTGCATTTTCTTTAGAAGAATCAACTGTTTTAAGAAAACCCTCCGCTTTTACAGCAAAAATTGCAATACCAGGACGTGCACCTACTGCAATTTTATACGAATTATTGGTATGCTTTGAGACTGCCACATTTAAAATTGCATAGTCAGTTTTTGTGTTTCTTATCGCCTGAAAATCAGCAATTTGATTATTCTTTCTGATTATTATCTTTTCAACAATATCATTATATTTTTGATTAATAAAATCTACTAATTTAACAGCTCCTGCTTTATAAAGAATTACTTTACAATCGAGAACAGACAGAGCTGTAATAAGGTCAGAGAAACCAAATTTACCAGAAATAGCACCACCAGTAGTTGCAATATTTCTTAGTTGCACTCCTACAATATTTCTTATTGAATTACTTATAATACCGTTAAAATATTTCTTAGTTATTTCATTAATCTCCAGTTCACGGAGAGTTGTCATGGCACCAATCTCTATATAATCGTCAGTTTCAGAAATAAAGTCAAGTTTAAGATTTGACAAGTCTATAGCTGAACTAATATGCTTTTTGCTAAGACGAAGGTAAGCCCCACCACCAATAATCTGAGAGTTTTTTTTTGTTGTTAGAATTGAATATGCTTCTTCAATTGTTTGAGGTTTTTTATATTCATCAATAATCATAGTTTATATAGTTGAAAGTTTAATGTTTCAAATTTATTGGGAATCAAAAAGTATCCCAATGAACAATTTTATTAAAATTTTTTCTGAATTTTTGATGTCTGTTTGTGTCTGGTTCTTCGGCAGGATATCCTAAAGGAATTATTGCAATAGGCTCAACACCATCAGGTAGCATAAGAATATCTGCACATTGCATAACATTAAATTTACCTATCCAGCAAGTTGATAAGCCAAAATTTGTTGCGGCTAAAGTTAGATGATCAATGGCAATTGCAACATCAATATCACAGTAATCTTTACCATCGGAACGACGCCACGCAACATTATGATCACCGCATGCAACAATAATTACAGGTGCTTGTTTTAGCCAAACATTATTATAGCAACTCGCAATTTTCCTTATTCCTTGGCTTTCGGTAAATACAACAAAATGCCAAGGTTGTAAATTTTTTGCGGAAGGTGCTACTCGTACTGTCTCTAATATTTTTATAATAATTTCTCTGTCAACAGGTTTTTCGGTATACTTTCTGGAAGAGAAACGTCTTTTTGCTAAGTCAGTAAACGCCATAATAGTATTTTTTAATTCCATCTAACAAAGTACAATATAAGGAATTTGAATGAAAAAAAATATTGTTTTTCTAATTTTTCATTTTTTCACTTACTTGACACTCTGAAAATATTGAATTTATTTATACTTAAGATGACGATAATTTTTATTGATAGTAATTATGATAAATAATTGCAAAAAAAAGTCGCTGGTAAATATTACTTTAAATTGACAAACAAATTAGCTTATTGCAAGCTCAATTTTCTTCATTATATCTGTAGCTTTTCCTTGTAAAAAAATATCAGTTATTGAGTTGGTATAACTTGATGCTTGAGTATTTATCTCGATAATTTTTGCTCCATTTTTTTTTGCTGTATGTGGAACAATTGAAGCAGGCATCACTTCGCCAGTAGTACCAATAATTATAAAAACATCTGCATTATTTGCTTCGTTAAACGACATTGTATTGGCATACTCGGGTATTTGTTCGCCAAAAAACACAAAATCGGGTTTAAGAACATTTCCGCATTTATCACACTTTGGTGGTAAATTATCTAAATTAATATTTTTTACATTAAATGTTTTGTTGCAATTTGTACAGATTAATTTTTGTGAATTGCCGTGAAATTCATAAATAATTTCACTTCCTGCCTCTTGATGAAGATTATCAATATTTTGAGTTATTACACTTTTAATCAGTCCTTTTTTTTCTAAATTAGCTATACTGATATGTGCTACGTTTGGTTTTGCTTTTCCGAAAAAATCGTAAAAAATTTCTTTAATTTTAATCCAAGCCTCATTAGGGTTTGAATAAAAATAATCAATATCTAAAACAATTGGGTCGTATTTACTCCATAAACCGTTAACACCTCTAAATGGAGGAATACCACTTTCAACGGATATACCTGCTCCTGTAAAGGCAGTAGTGTGTTTTGAATTTTTTATTAGTTGAGCTGCAAGTTGAATTTTATTATCCATAATTTATTTTTAATAACTATTCCAAACTAAAATAGAACGCTGATGACTTCGAATATTTACGATTATATATAATTTTTTAGATTTAATTAATTGGATCTTTCTGAAATTTCACAAACCCAAAAACTTCAATTTATTTGTCGTTAATTCTAAATACAATCGTATAACCCTCATAAATCAAATCTCTTATCGAATTGTCGTCAAAATAAATAGATTTTCGGAACATTTTCGGGTTAGAGGGAATTGTTTTTATTTTTTTTAATACTTCCTTTTTGAATTTTTTAGCAGCAGTAGGATTGTCCTTTGAAATAAATTTAATTTGATTCTCAAGTCGAATTACAAAAATCTCTTTATAAACAATTTCATTTATCAAATGATTTGATCTAATCTGTTTTCTATGTCACTTTGTGAAATAAATTTTGCATTTCCGCTTTGGATTTCTCTAAGTTCTTTTTGAAGATAATTATTAGTCGAAATGAAATATTGTTCTTCATTAACTATTTCTACTTCATCTTTGTTGAATTTTCTTAATAACAAAAGAAATCTTTTGTAAACCTTATCATTAATCTTTAATTGTATTGTGTGCATAACAATCTATTTTTACAAAACTACAATAAAACTTTTAATTTGTTAGGTTCTGTTGTAGATAAATGTGGATTACCTGATTAATGCAATTCTACATTATATTAAAACATAACCATTTGTTATTACATTTAATATCTTTCTAAACCAGCTAGCACACTCTTGTCGAAAAGAGTAGGGTAATCATCTTCAAAAGTTTCTAAAATGGAAGAGAATAGGGATTCTCTAATTAATTTTGATCTGTTTTTCACTTTATATTTTTCGCAGTATTGATTTAAAACAGCAATTTCTTTATCATTTAATAAAACAGATTTCTTATGTTTGCGCACTAATTTTTTTGTTTTATAGTTCATAATATTAAAATTCTAGTTCTTTTCAAAAGTAAGATTAAAGTTTTATCTTTCGTAAATTTTATTTAAATAAAAATTAACATTTTAAACAATTTATTAACAAATGGGAAATCCTGTAAAAAAAGTAGTTGCAATTCATGATTTATCGGGAGTTGGAAGATCGTCGTTAACAGTTGTAATTCCAATATTATCAACAATGGGAATTCAAGTTTGCCCCTTGCCAACAGCCGTTTTATCAACACATAGTAAATTTTCTGATTATCATTTTGTTGATTTAACGGAACATATGCCAGCAATTATTAATCATTGGGAAAAACTTGATTTAAAGTTTAATGCTATATACAGCGGATTTTTAGGTTCTGATAAGCAAATTGATATAGTAAAAAACTTTATTGATAAATTTAAAATAGACAATCAATTAATTGTTATTGATCCGGTTCTTGGAGACGATGGTATGCTATATGGACCATTTAACAACCACATGATTGATAAAATGAAAGAATTAATAAAAAAAGCAGATATAATTACTCCAAATTTAACTGAAGCTGCGTTTTTATTAGACAAGCCATTTTCGTTAGAAATATCACAAGATGAAATAAAAACGTGGGTAAAAAATTTAGCCGATATGGGACCTGAAATAGTTATTATAACAAGTGTTCCTGAAAAATTAAGCCACAAACAAACTTCTGTTATTGCATATAATAAAAAAGATGACAGGTTATGGAAAGTTACTTGTGATTATTTACCAGCAAGTTATCCGGGAACCGGCGATGCTTTTGCAAGCGTTATAGTTGGTTCTCTTTTGCAAGGCGATAGTTTACCAATAGCTTTAGACAGAGCTGTAAACTTTGTTTCAATGGGTGTAAGATCAACTTTTGGTTATAATTATGATACCAATTATGGAATATTATTAGAAAAAATTTTACCAAACTTACAAGCACCTGTGCAAATAAGTAGTTACGAATTATTAGATTAAAAAATATGTCTGAAATAGAATTAGTTGCAACCGATTTGGATGGAACGTTATTGAACAGGAATAAAACTGTTAGTGCTGATGATTTTTCAACACTTAACACATTAGGAGATAAAAACATTTATCGTGTATTTGCCACAGGGCGAACATTATATTCTTTAAAAAAAATTTTTACTGATGATTTTCCTGTTGATTATATAATATTTTCATCAGGAGCAGGTATATTAAATTGGAAAACAAAAGAGTTGATTTTTACAAAAATTTTGAAAAAAAAACACGTTCTTTCTGTTTGCGATGTTTTTTTTGAAAACAATGTAGATTTTACTATTCACAAAAAAATTCCAAAAAATCATCGATTTGTTTTTAACAAAAGTGGAAAACGAAATAATGATTTTGATAGCTATTGCAATTTTTATAAGGAATTTGCAGAACCCTTAAATCAAAGAAGCTTGAATTTTGGTCAATCGACACAGCTATTGGCAATTTTCCCCAATAATATTGACATGTTTAATAAAGTAAAAGACCAGTTGTCAGATGTAAAAGTAATTCGTGCCACCTCTCCTATTGACGAGAGTTCAATATGGATGGAAATTTTTCCTAAAAATGTTTCTAAAGGGAATGCTCTAATTTGGTTATGTAAAAAATTAGCCGTTGATGTTAAAAAAACAATAGGAATAGGTAACGATTATAATGATGAAGATTTTTTGAATGTAACTAAACACAGCTTTGTTGTTGAAAATGCTCCTGAAGAAATAAAACAAAAATATTCATTAACAGACAGTAACCAGAATAGTGGATTTACCAAGGCTGTCGAACAAATTCTGAATTCACCCTTATAAATATTGAGACTACTCCGAAAACTAAAGTTATCAATTTATAGCCGCTTAGCGGATTTATAACAAATTGACGTACAGATTTATAGCTTTCAGTTTTTTTTGTAAAGTTAACCGCTCGTATGTTTGCAAAAGTAATTAAAAAGGACCATTTAATTATTAATTTTGTAGTTTAGTAATTTTAAATG
>JADFUR010000007.1 GCA_015222055.1 Bacteroidota bacterium
ATTCTAACTGCTGGAATTGCTCATGAAATTAACAACCCCTTAAATTACATTTCAGGAGGGCTTAATGGATTAGAAAATTTCTTTACTGAAAAAGAACTGAAAAACAAAAAGACAACATTATTTTTGACAAGTATTAAAACAGGCTTAGAAAGAGTTAGTTCAATTGTGTCGGGACTAAATAAATTAAGTAGAAATAAAAATACTTATAATGAAGATTGTGATATACATGAAATAATTGAAACAAACCTACTAATAATCAACAATAAAATAAAGCATAAAATTAATGTCAATAAACGTTATTCTGCAACTCAACATATTGTTTTAGGTAATGTTGGACAATTGCATCAAGCTTTTTTAAATATATTAATTAATGCAGGTCAATCAATAAAAACAGAAGGTACAGTGTTAATTTTTACAAAAAATAAAAATAAAAATATTTTTATTGAAATATCTGATACAGGATGTGGTATTGAAGAAAAAAACCTTCAAAAAATAACCGATCCTTTTTTCACAACTAAAGAACCAGGCAAAGGTACCGGCCTTGGCTTATCTATTTCTTATAATATAATAAAAGAGCATAATGGGAAAATTTTATTTAAATCGGAACTTAAAAAAGGTACTACAGTGAGAATTGAATTACCATTAAAACCAAACGAAAAATGAAAAAACCAAAAATTTTATATGTAGACGATGAATTTATTAACTTAAAACTTTTTGAGGCAAATTTTGAGAATATGTACAATGTTTTAACAGCACAGGATGGTTTTAAAGCATTAGATATTATTTCAAATAATAATGATATTAATGTTGTATTTAGTGATATGAAAATGCCAAATATGAATGGACTTGAGTTTATTAAAAAAGCAAGAAAACTATTACAACAAATAAATTATTATATTCTGACTGGCTTTGATATTACAGATGAAATTCAAGAAGCTTTAGATAATGGACTTATTCAAAAATATTTTAGTAAACCATTTAAAATTGATGAACTGATGTATGAAATAGAATCTGCAATAAAAAATGGAGACATTTAAATTTTGCCAACACTTAATAAAAATGATGCTACAATCAGGGCTTAGCTTAATTTTTTACTTTGACTTATGTTTGCTCTAATCTGATACTGAAACGCATATAAATGTCTACTATTAATAAATCACATCGCCAGTCTATATATATAAATTTGCATATCTCAAATAAATTGTTATATTTTACAAAGTATTAATTAATTTAATTTTAATGATTCAAACAAAAGTCTTTAACCCAACAAAAAAACCCGATTTAGAAGAAAAAAAAATCTTGATTAATTTCTTATTTGAACACTTGCAAGAATATGGAGATCCAAAATCAGACATAGAAAAAGCAATTGATTACGCCTTGAAAGAAACAACTTCTTTTGGTGGATTTATTTTAGTTTCATATTTAGAAAATGAAATTTCAGGAGTAGTAGTCATCAATCAAACAGGAATGAAAGATTATATTCCGGAAAATATTTTAGTCTATATTGCAACTCACAAAAATCATAGAGGGAAAGGAATAGGAAAAGAATTGTTAAAAAAAACCATTGATATTGCAAAAGGTAATATTGCATTGCATGTTGAGCCTGAAAATCCAGCAAAGTTTTTATATGAAAAAGTTGGATTTAGTAGTAAGTATATTGAAATGAGATATAAAAAGGAGAAATAATGGCATTTGTAACATTAGATATAAAAAAACTAAAATCAAATTTCAACTATCTCAATACTCTTTTTAAAAATAATGATATTGAATGGTCTATCGTTTCAAAAGTATTGAGTGGTAATAAAATATTTTTAACAGAATTATTAAAATTTGATATTAAACAAGTATGCGACTCTCGGGTCTCTAATTTGAAGGTAATTAAAACAATTAATCCTAAAATTGAAACCGTTTATATTAAACCACCTGCAAAACGATCAATAACAAGTGTTATAAAATACGCAGATATTAGTATGAATACCGAATTTGAAACTATTAAACTTTTATCGAAAGAAGCACAAAGGCAAAAGAAAACTCACTCAATCATCATAATGATTGAGTTAGGGGAACTTAGAGAAGGTGTTTTGGGCGAAGATTTTATGGGTTTTTATGAGAGTGTTTTTAAACTAGAAAATATTCGCGTTGTAGGAATTGGTGCAAACTTATCATGCTTATATGGCGTTTTGCCAAATCATGACAAATTAATTCAATTAAGCCTTTACGAACAGCTAATTGAAGCAAAATTTAACAAACAAATACCTTACGTTTCCGGCGGTTCTTCGGTAACAATACCTTTAATTTTTCAAAATCTTTTACCTAAAGGAATTAATCATTTCAGAGTAGGTGAAACGTTATTTTTAGGAACAGACGTTTACAATAATACCAAATTTAAAAAAATGCACTCTGATGTATTTATGCTCTATTCCGAAATAATTGAACTAACAGAAAAACAAACTGTCCCAATGGGAGAAATGGGAACAAATGTTGAAGGCGAAAGTTATGAATTTGACCAAACAAATATTGGAGAAACATCATATAGGGCAATTATTGATTTAGGACTTCTAGACGTTGAAACGGATCACCTTCATTTAGTTGATAAAAGTTTAAAATTAGCTGGTGCAAGCTCTGATATGTTAGTAATTGACCTTGACGAAAATAAAAAGAAATATAAAGTAGGAGATTTAATTAAATTTGAATTAGACTACATGGGAATTCTTAGAATAATGAGCTCTAAATATATTGAAAAAAAAATAAAAAATCCAAATGCTTAAATAAAAACTACGATTAGCTTTTTCCTTTCCGATTAGCGGTTAAAACCCGCTTATCGGATAACGATGTTAAAATTGCTTAAACGTGATTTTTCATCTATGCCCCAAAATAGTGCAAGCGTCTCGCTTGTGCTTTTTCAATAAAAACCTGCTCTTTCGGATTTAAAATCAGAAAACAAAATAAAACAAACCAAAAATAATATTTTTTATCTCATCCAAAATTTATAAATTTACCAGAGTAATAATAACTGTACCAAAAACACATTATTTTTTGCTGCATTTTTATAACAAAAAATTAATTTTTCCTACAGCTTTTAAGTAATTGCCGATTTTTTTTAACGACTAAACTTATTATTACTATAATGGAAATAAACGGAAATGGGCGGTTATGAAATTGTTATACGCAAGCTGGTATTCTTCGACGAAAAACGAAAAATTATGAAAAAATTGAGCATAAGCATATTTCTTTCTTTATTAATAATTAGTTGCAGTTCAATTAAGGAAGCAAGCTTTGATGATAATTATATTAATTATTACAAAAATCAATATAGAGTAGAAATTCCGAAATTTTACGAACTTGTAAATATCATGCTTTCAATTTCTGATGTTGGACAGCTTGATTCAGGATTGATTAGTATGAATTCTAACTATCATTCAAATGTTACGAATCAATTTATGAAATATAAAAATCATAAAGTAATAAAGCGGATAAATAGGAAATTAAGGAAACCGGAAAAAACAATAACATACTTAAATTATTTATTTTGGCAATGGAATGCATTGGGTTATAAAATAAATGAAAATAATAATGTATATCATGCAGGGATAATTCCTCAAAAACAAATGCTTTGGTTTAGAGATCCGGTTAAACGAAATATTTCTGAAATAAATGACTTTATTAATATTTCTAATTTTCGGGAATTTTATGAAAATCATGATTATTACTATGATAGTTTAATTTCTCAGTACCACCAGTATGTCCCTATTAATAAGATGACTGATTGGTTAGTAAAAAAATTTCCAGATATAGAATATGATAGTTATTTGATAGTGATATCTCCGCTTATTAATGGTACTAATTTTACACAAAGATTTTCAGCTAACAATTTCACACAAACAATAATGTCTGTAGCTGCAATTCAAATTAATGAAAAAATTAATGAAATTACTAATGAATTGAATAACTCAAGGTATGTATTTACTGAAATTGATCATAATTTTATTAACCCAACAACAGATAAATATCTTGAAAAAATTAATAATTCGTTTAGCAATAAGGAATATTGGAGAAAAAAATCGGATCTTAATAAAATTTATTTTGATTCTGAACTTATTTTTAACGAATACATGACATGGGCTTTATTTTCATTGTATTGTATTGATAATTATGAAAAAGTAGATTATGAAATAGCTATAAAATCAATGGAAAATAATATGATTGAAGGTCGTAATTTTATACAATTCAAAAATTTTAATAGGAAATTAATGGAAATATATACAGAAAGTTCTGAAAAAAATATTGAAAAACTTTATGATATCATATTAGATTGGAGTTTTACTGCTCAACAACAAGCAATGAATGATTAAAAAAACAGAATTCAAAGTAATTAATAAGCAATAAAAACCTGCTCTTTCGGATTTAAAATCAGAAAACAAAATAAAACAAACCAGAAATAATATTTTTTATCTCATCCAAAATTTATAATTTTACTGGAGTAATATAATATGTATCAAAAACATAATATTTTTCTTACAGTTTTCTACACACCGCTTTTAACGACTGTGAATTTTATTACTAAAATATCGATAAACGGGATTTGGTGGTTATATGATTGTTAGGTTTCATGCAAAAACGAAGGCTCTGATGAAGATAATAAAGCAACATTTAAAAATAAAACTAATCAGCTTATAATACTGGTTTATAAGCTGATTAAGTTATAATTATTAATGATTATTGAGGAATAATTTATAAAATGAATGAAATAAAAATTATACTTAAAAAGAACTATAAGTTGCAAATATAACTTATGCAGGTTATATTTGTACTTTATAACCTATGCAGGTTATATTTGTACTTTATAACCTAAGGAGGTTATAATTTATTCTAATGGTAAAAATGATAATAGTATGGGTAAAATTGCAGTACTTACAGGAGATCTTGTTAAATCTAGAACTATAAAAGAAAGAGATTTCGAAACAGTAATTAATTCACTAAAAAAAACTTTTAATGAACTTAATAGAAAAATTTTATCAAATAAAGCTTCATTTCAGATCTATAGAGGAGATAGTTTTCAGGCAATAATACCAAATCTTGAATTCGCTCTTGTAACTGCTATAATAATAAGAGCTCGTTTACGTGCTTTCGAATCAGGCTATAAAGTAATAGGCACAAAAAAATCAGATAAGCCAATAAATTACACCTATACTGATGCACGAATTGCAATAGGAATAGGTGAAGTAAGTTATTTGGGAAATAAAATATCCGAATCACAAGGTGAAGCTTTTCAAAAATCAGGTTATTTACTTGATAATTTAAAAAAAGAAAATGGAAGATTAGCCATAGACACCCCATGGGAAAATATAAATAAAGAATTTTATGTAGAATCTAAACTTGCGGATGCTGTTATTAGTCGTTGGACAGCTAACACAGCAATGGCAGTTATCATTCACCTCTTAGACCCAAAAAAAAACCAAAACGAATTAGCAAGTGTATTAAATATTACTCAACCAGCATTACATAAACGTCTGGTTACCTATGGAAATATTGGATGCATAAATGCCTTTACGGAAAGATATTTCGAATTAATGACTAAAGCCCAATGATTATGGACGCATTAAACGTAGACTTATTACTAAAAATTTTAGTTGCGCATTTTTTATCTGATTTCATTTTTCAACCAACGAAATGGGCCACAAATAAAGATGAAAAAGGATTCAAATCATGGCATATATACATTCATGTAATAATTACTGCCGCAACTTTATTAATTTGCTTATGGGATTTGAAGTTATGGAATCTAATATTAATTATTTCTTTACTTCATTTCATAATTGATTCTGCTAAAAGCACTATTAAAACAACAAATATATGGGTATTCATTACTGACCAGATTTTACACATTGTAGTAATTATTATTGTTTGGATGGTTTATACAGACCAATTTGATAAATCCCTTGAGTTATTTAATTCAATTATTAATAACTCTAAATTTTGGTGCTTGCTATTGTCTTACATATTATTAACAATTCCCACATCCGTATTGATAGGTAAAATGACAAATAAGTGGTGTAATGAATTAAATGGTACAACTCAAATTAAAGGTTTACAAAATGCAGGAAAATGGATTGGAATTATTGAAAGGATACTTGTTTTCACATTTATAATTATAAATCAATTGAATGTAATTGGTTTTTTACTTGCAGCAAAATCAGTTTTCCGTTTTGGGGACTTAAAAAATTCTACTGACCAAAAAAAAACAGAATACATTATTATAGGGACATTTATAAGCTTTTTATTAGCAATTTTAATAGGATTAGTAACGAAATTAGTTTTAGAATAGTTCTAAAATCAAATAGAATTCAATAAAGCACGAAAACCTAATCGTGAAGAAGGCTGACGTTTAAATAATCACCTGAGATAAAACACTGCTAGGTGTAGTCTCTGAATACGCCTTTTCTTTTCATAAAAAAAAATTACGATTAGCAGTTCCACTTTCCGATTAGCGGTTAAAACCCGCTTATCGGATAATGCAGTTATCGGTTAATAACCGCTAAGCGGATTCTTAAAATTAGCTGTTTTTATTAAAATTGATTAAACGTGATTTTTTAAGTATGTGTTTCAA
>JADFUR010000075.1 GCA_015222055.1 Bacteroidota bacterium
TCTCATACCCCAATTCCCAAATAAAATCCTGTAAATCTTAAAATCCTGTCTTAAATGTATCATACCCCAATTCCCAAATAAAATCCTGTAAATCTTATAAATCCTGTCTTAAACATCTCATACCCCAATTCCTAAATATAATCCTGTAAATCTTGTAAATCCCGTCTTAAAATTTAACAAATAAAATCCTGTTAAACTTGTAAATCCTGTCTTAAGTTTTTATTTCCTTCACCACCTCACAACACCCAAACCCCATACTGTTCTTTTCTCCAAAACCGGCATAATACCCAAGTCGCAACAATTCTTTTGCTGCTTTTATTTTAAATTTATAAGTGTAACCGCGAATTTTACTTTCTTCTTTTGTATTTGCTTTTATAGTTATTAGTCGTGATTTTGGCTTAGATAAAATGTCGAGAGAGAAATCATTATTATTGAATTCAGCTTGTTTTTTGTAAAAAATATTGTATTTCTCAACTAAGTTTTTCAGGAAAAGCTTTTTATATATTTCTCCTTTGGGTTGTAGGTATTCAGGATATTTACAATTTTCATTTTTATGGCTTATGCAAATAGGAGATAGGCTTTTAAAAGTCATTTCGTTGCTAAAAGCCGGTTCTTTCATTGTTTCAATTCTATTTACAATAAAATTAACTTGGCTTTTTTGGTCTGCAATAACAAAATGTTGATTTTTAAAAAGTCCTGTTACAAAATATTCAATTGATTTTGCCGGCAAAAAAGAAATCTGCATCTCAATTTCATGACTTAGAATTAACATTCTGTCGCCGTTAATTTTATATTCAGGCACTTTAAAGTTTGAAAAAGTAAATAATTTGAATTTTTTCGAATCATCAACATATCCGCTGTCGTGGAGCCAACTTGCAAATTTTTTGTCGGCATTAGAAATTATTTTGTATATGCACGATGATATTTCGTATTGGTAGTTTAAAGGCAGAATATTTTTATTATTGATTGTAGATAAAATTAATTTAAACCTCATAATTTGACTTTTTCCTTCAAATTTACAAAGTATTAATGACAATTAATGTCAATCGAAATAAATTATTTTATGATTATGATTTTTTTTGCTTAATAAATTGGTTTTTCAAGCAAATTTTTTATGTAGTTAATAATGCTTTTATAGTGTAGTAAGATTTTTTATTTTATCAATAATATAATTTTTTAATGCTTGAGGTTTTATAATTTCAATTTCGTCAATTAGTCCGAGAGTAAAACGGCCAATTCCTGCAAGATTAGCTACTTCGGAATCATATATGTAAGTGTTATCGTCTATTTTTGTAATATTTTTTTCACTTAAAGGATATTCTTCAATGAGTAAATTACAAGCACGTAGTGTTAATTGAAGTTTTACAGAAATTTTTTTATAACTTGTTATACGAAAAGCGTCAATAAAGCCTTTTTTATGTTTGGCTTCATTTTGCCAATAATTGTCAGAAATTATTACTTCTTGAATTCTTGCAGTTTTAAAAATTTTATTTTGTTGTGCCTCAATGTCATAAGACCATATAGAAATAAAATTACTTGTAAATCCGAATGGTTCAATAAGTCGGTTTCTTATCTCGCCACTATGCGACGATTTGTAATTTTTTAAAACTACTTGCTTCTTGTTTGATATTGCTGTTGTTAAATTGTGAATAATTTCAGAGTTTTCTTTTTTTATTATTGGAACGGCAACTCTTTTAAAATTATATAATGAATAAAGTTTTTTTGCAAGATTTTGTTTTATTAAATTCTCATTTTCAATTGATTGTATTGCCTTGCTGAGAATGTATGATTCTTCTTCAGAAAAATAAAGAAGCTCACTAATTGATTTATATTCGTTATTATTGTTCTCAATATAATAGTATCTATTTCCGTCTTCGCCGATTTTGTAATCAACAATAAAACCAATATTTTTAAAAGTATCTAAATATCTGTAAATGCTTCGTGTTGAAATGCCGACATATTTAGCTAATTCATAAATACTTTTTCCGTATTTACTGTTAAGTGCCAATAAAATTTTAACAGCTCTTTCAATTTTAGCTTGTTCGCTCATTACATTTAGTTTTTGAAAGAAAATTCTGTAATCTTTTCTATTATTGATGAATTGTTAAAATACATGTAATACGGCGAATAACAATAAAACCATTTAACAATATAACAATAAAACCATTTATCAATACATTTACCCGATTACATAAATATTCAATGTTTTAGAGTTTTGTGTAAACACTATTTCTTTTTCAACTCTTCAATAGCTAACAAAATATGCTCATTAGTTGCAGGTATATTCAAATTTGGTTCAATCTGATGATTACCAATTGATGCAATTGCATCTTTAATAGCAAAAAACACAGAGAAAGCAAGCATAAAAGGAGGTTCACCTACAGCTTTACTTTGTCGTATGGTATTTGGGTTTGGAGCATCTTCTAAAAGATTAACTCTAAAATCGTCAGGTATGTCGGTAATGCCGGGTATTTTATAAGTGCCGGGCGAATTATTTAATAAATTACCTTTCGCATCCCATTTGCACTCTTCTATTGTGCACCATCCTACACCCTGAACAAATCCGCCTTCAATTTGTCCAATGTCAATATTTGTATTTATTGATTTTCCTGCATCATGCAAAATATCTGTTCTCAGCATCTTAACATAACCTGTTAAAGTGTCAAGCAAAATTTCAGAAACCGACATTCCAAAAGCATAATAATGAAAGGGGCGACCTTTTTGTTTATCTTTATTATAATAGATGTTTGGAGTCTTGTAATATCCTGTTGCGCTTAGACTGATGCGACTCTTATATACAATAGACAAGGCTTTAGCAAAGCTGATTTTTCTTTCAGTATTAATTTTATCAAAAATATAATCGTTGTTAAAAATAATGTTTTCAATTTTTGAAAGAGTTTGTTCTTTGTCTTTATTAAATTCATCTACAATAACTTGAGCAATTCGTTTCTTCAGCTTGTCAATGGCATTTTTAACAGCCATACCGTTCATGTCAGTTCCCGATGAAGCTGCTGTTGCCGATGTGTTGGGGATTTTTGCAGTTGTTGTTGCATTAACTTTAATATTAACAATATCGATTCCTAATTCTAAAGCCGCAATTTGTCTTATTTTAGTGTGTAGTCCTTGTCCCATTTCTGTTCCGCCATGGTTTACAAGAACAGTCCCGTCGGTATAAATATTTACCAAAGCACCTGCCTGGTTTAAAAATGATGTGTTGAAAGATATACCAAATTTAACAGGAGTAATAGCAATTCCTTTTTTAAAAAATTCGTTTTCCTTATTGAATTTATCTATTTCAACTTTTCTTTTTTTATATTCAGACGATTTAATTAATTTATCCCATATACTGTATAAACGATTATTTTCAACTATTTCGCCATAAGGAGTAATGTTTCTGTCGTCTATTCCATAAAAATTTTTATATCTTATTTCAGAAGCATCTTTTTTAAGATAATATGCAATTTTATCAATAGCAGATTCAATTACAAGCATTCCTTGAGGACCACCAAATCCACGAAAAGCAGTGTTCGATGCAATATTTGTTTTCCAAGGAGTAGCACTAATTTTTGCATTAGGAATATAATAACTGTTTTCGGCATGTGTTAGTGCACGAGCAACAATTGGCATAGTCAAATCATAAGAAGCACCTGCGTTTGTATGCATATCAACTTCATAAAAATTTATTATTCCTTCGTTGTTAAATCCTATTTTGAATTTAGAAATAAAAGGATGTCTTTTGCCTGTCATTATCTGATCTTCTTCACGCGAAAGTCTCAACTTTACAGGTTGTTTTGTTTTCTTGCTCAATAAAGCAGCATAAATAGCTATAATATTTGCTTGAGATTCTTTACCTCCAAAAGCACCGCCCATTCTTCTTGTTTCAACTTCAACATCCATTTTTTTAATACCAAGAGCTTCGGCAACAAGAGTTTGAGTCTCTGAAGGATGCTGAGTTGAGCTGTAAACTTTCATATCGTCGCCTTCGCCGGGAACGGCAACACTTATTTGTGTTTCTAAATACCATTGCTCCTGAGCACCATTTTTTATTTCGCCTTCAATAATGTGTTGACTTTCTTTTTTAGCTTTTTCGACATCTCCACACTCCATTGTTTGAGTTGGGTTAAGCTTTGATCCTTTTTCCATAGCCTGTTCAATGGTAACTATTGGCTCAAGAGGTTCATATTCTATTTTAATAAGTCTCTCGGCTTCATAAGCTATCTCTATGCTTTCGGCTGCTATTATGAATATTCCTTGTCCAATAAAACTTACTTCGTCTTCTGCTAAAATCAATTCATCCTGAACAATTGGACCTGTAATATTTTTCGCCGGTAAATCTTTATATGATAAAATTTCATGAACGCCTTCTATTTTTTTTGCTTTAGATAAATCAAACGATTTAATTGTGGCATGAGCATAAGTACTGTGAACAATTTTACAAATAAGTAATTGATTGTTTATTGATAAATCGTCAATATAAACTGCTTCACCTGATACATGAAACACACCGCTCTCGTGATAAACCTTTTTCATTTCGTTTTATTCTTATAAATATTTAATCTTTTTTTTAATTCCCAATTTCTAATTTATATAATCCACGTATTACAGGGAATACACGAATATTAATTTTGCCACTAATTCACTAATATTTTTATTCATTCGTGCATTCGTGGTTATATTTTTCATCTTCATTTTTGAGCATTAATTTCATACAGAATACATTATATGTTTATTAATACTTACTTAATTTATTTATCATAAATACATGAACATTGTTTTTTGCCACTAATTCACTAATATTTTTATTCATTCGTGCATTCGTGGCTTTAATTTTTATTTTCATTTTGTCATTAATTTTCCTAATTAGTATCTAAATAAAATTTCAGCAGTAAATTCCGAGCCATAATTTTTCTTCCTTCATCACTCGAACGAGCATCTGATAAAGGATTGAAATCTTCAAAAATAATTGGCATAGCTTGCTCAACTGTTTTACGTTCCCACTTTTTGCCAATTAAGAAACTTTCGGTTTTCTCAGCTCGTTTTGTTGTTGCAGCCATACCTCCATAAAAAAGTTTTATGTCTTTAATAATTAAATTTTCATCTAAATTTAGTCTAAAACCAGCGCTTACAGTTGAAATGTCTAATGTTTTACGTTTTGATATTTTGTAAGATTTAATTATTGTGTCTTTATCAATTTTTGGTATGTCTACAGATTTTATAAGCTCATTTTTTTCCATTTCGGTTTTATGGTAAGCTGTAATGAAATCCCGCAATGGAATTTTTCGTTCGTTTTTTGTGCTTACTAATATTACGCTTGCATCATAAGCCATTAATATTGGAATAGTATCGCCAATTGGTGATGCAGAGCCAATATTTCCGCCAAGTGTACCTTTATTTCTAATTTGTTTTGAGCCAAATACTGAGAGGAGAGATGACAGTTGAGGAAAGTTGTTTTCAAAAGTAATTTTTATTTCTTCTAAACTAATACCTGCTCCAATTTCAATTGAATTATCGTTAACTTTTATCTGTTTTAATTCATTAATTTCAGATATATCAATAATTTCAGCTATAAATTCATGTTTTTTTGTAACACGTAATGCAACATCTGTTCCACCATTTAAAATTATTGCATCTTCATGTTTCTCCTTTAATTTTAATGCTTCATATAGTGTGAAAGGAATATAATATTTTTGAGTGTCATTTTCAATGGCAATTGTGCTAAATTTGTTAATTGATTTTAGAAGAGAGATAATCTCCGCTTCATTTTTTGTGAACTTATCTATGCCATCGTATGCACATGCTTGAGTTGCTGCGTCAATTATTGGTCTATATCCGGTGCAACGACAAAGATTACCTGCTAAAGCATCGTCAATCTCTTTTTTGTTGGGATTATTAATGTTTTTATATAATGCAAAAAGTGACATAACAACTCCTGATGTGCAAAAACCACATTGACTTGCATCATTTGTAACCATAGCTTTTTGAACAGGATGAAGAACATTTGAAGTTCCAAGATTTTCAACAGTAATTAATTGTTTACCATGTAGTTGTGGTAAAAAAATCATACATGAATTAAAAGCTTTATATGTAAGTTGATTATAATTATTTATTTGAGCAATAGCAACTGTGCAAGCACCACAATCACCTTCGGCACAACCTTCTTTTACTCCTTTGTGCTTTGGTAAACTTCGCAAATATTCTAAAACAGTTGTGATTGGAGTGTATTTATTGTTATTATTAAAATCAATGTTTACAATCTTGCCATCTAAAATAAAAGACACTATTGAATTGTTACTTGCCATATTATGAAATCTTTAATTTAATTTTGAACGAACGTCAATTAATTTTGCTAGAATTGAGACTGCAATTTCTTCGGGAGTATTGCATTTAATATCAATACCCATAGGCCAATTAATGTTTGACATTTGTTCTTCAGTTAATATTTTTTCGGAAAGGAATATTTTTTTTGATGTTGCAATTTTGGCTTTACTTCCAATCATACCAAGAAAAGCATAATCCTGTTTTGCACAATATGCAACAACATCACGATCGAAACTGTGTTCTCTCATTATGCTAGCAATGTAAGTGTTATTATCAAATTTAATTTCGTCAAAAGCAATATTATAGTTTTTTTGAATAATTTGAAATCCTGAGGTGTCAAAATCATCAAAAATATCTTGTCTGTCATCAACAAGAGTTACTGAGAAATTAACTTGTCTGGCAAATTTTGCTAATGTTTTTCCAATATGTCCTGCACCAAAAATAATTAATTTTGACGTTCCTGTAATAGGTTCAATAAAAATTTCGTTTGAACCTCCACAACCCATCCCTTCTTTTTGAGTAAGAGCATATTTAAGAATTCTAGGTGTTTTGTTTTTTATTATTTCAATTGCGTTATTAATAACTTTTTTTTCTAAGCTACCACCGCCAACTGTTCCAAAAATTGAACCATCATCATATACAATCATTTTTGTTCCGGTTTTTCTTGGGGTTGAACCGGTGGTGTTTATTATTGTGCATAAAGCTGCGGATTCATTCGATTTTTCTATTTCTGAAATTTTTTTATATATGCTTTTCATTTAGAATATAAGTTTAAGTGGGAAAATAAAAACTTAAAGATATAAAATAATATTTTTTTTTAAAAGGATTAACAATTTAGATTTTTAAAATTATTAATATATTTTTGTCAAAAGAATTGATGTTTTAAATTAATCTACAAAGATAAATTTTCAAGCTTTAATCTTAGTATTTTTTTTTTTATAAAACTAACCCTATGATTTATCTATTATTAAGTATTGCTTCTTCATCAGTAATTGTTGTTTTGTTTAAATATTTCGAAAAATATAAAGTTGATATATTTTATCCAATAATAATAAATTATTTTGTGGCATCTGCCTTAGGCTTATTTTTAAACGACTATAAAACAGGTTTCTCAGAGGTTTTTCAGAGCAATTGGATATTTTTAGCAATTATAATTGGAACCTTGTTGATTGCTATGTTTTTTGTTATTGGCCTATCAATTCAAAAAGCAGGGATTACTGTAACAACAGTATCTAGCAGGATGTCTTTTATTATTCCAATAACTTTTTCAATAATTTATTATAATGAGAGTGTAGGTACAATTAAAGCTGTTGGAATTGTATTAGCCATATTAGCAGTTCTTTTTTCAGTAATGAGAAAAGGAAAACTTAAATTAAATCAGAAATATTTTTATTTGCCATTTATCGCTTTTCTAGGAGGAGGTATTATCGATGCTTTGGTAAAATATTCACAACAGGAGTATTTGAGTTTCGACAATTCTGCATTATTTTCAGGAATATTATTTACTTTTTCGGCAGTAATAGGCGTATTTATTAGCTTTTTTAAGAAGACCCCAATTAAGAGCTTTTTTAAACCTAAAATATTAATAAGCGGAATATTACTTGGTATTGCAAATTTTGGTTCAATGTTGTTTTTTATTAATGCTTTAGCAAAAAGTAAATTTGAAAGCTCCGTTGTGTTTGGTTTTAATCATATTGGAATTATTTTAGTTACCGCAGTTTTCGCAATTATTGTTTTTAAAGAGAAATTATCATTGATTAACAAAATTGGTATTCTTTTGGCATTTTTAGCGATTCTAATTCTTTCATATGTCTAAAAATTATTAATGATGTGTGAAGATCTTTTCAAAACAATTTCAGAACCATCCGAAGGATTTTATAAGGACAAAGGAAGCAAATTTTATGCTTTTGCTTTTCCTGTTTATTCAGAATGCGAAGTAAAGGAAATTCAAAAAGGTCTCAGAAAAAAATATCATGATGCACGTCACCATTGCTATGCTTTCAGATTAGGAGCAGAAAAAAAAATATATCGTGCAAGTGACGATGGTGAGCCTGCTAACTCATCTGGGCCTCCAATTCTTGGGCAAATACAATCAAAAGACCTATCAAATATTTTAATCGTTGTTGTTAGGTATTTTGGTGGCACAAAATTGGGAATTCCTGGATTAATAAAGGCTTATAGAGCAGCCACCTTAGATGCTATTAATAACGGGAAAATTATTTCTAAAACCGAAAATATTATTTTTAAAATCAAGTTTGAATATCCTGCTATGAATTCTGTAATGAGAATTATTAAAGAAGAGGGTTTAGATTTGATAAATCAAAAATCAGAATTGAACTGTGAAATTACTTTAAGCGTTCGTAAAAAAAATGCAAGTTCTATAATAGAAAGGTTTAAAAAAATTAATAATTTGAAAGTAGATAGTGATTAAATAAACACTTCCAGATCTTACGACGCTGGAAGGATTTGAACGATTATTTTGAGATAACTTCCAGAGTGCTTAGCGCCGGGAGATTCTGATTAAACAATGACAATAAATAACATAAAATAAGTGCCAACTAAGTTAAATTTTGTTCAAAGACAAATTCTATTACGCAAGATATAACTACCCAAAGTATAATTGTCAATAATTTTTTATAAAAAAAAATAATTAAATATTCAATAGTTTAATTAAGTTATTTATATTTACGAGAAAAATAATTATTAACTTTTTATTCATAAATAAATGAAAAACAAGAGTTTAATATCAATAAATGATTACACCCCCGAAGAATTATTGAAAATAATTGACATTGCTGGAGAATTTGAAAAAAATCCTGTTCAGGATATTCTTAGAGGAAAGGTAATTGCGACATTGTTTTTTGAACCATCAACAAGAACCCGATTAAGTTTTGAAAGTGCAGTAAACCGACTTGGTGGACGTATTATTGGGTTTACAGATGCTAGCTCATCAAGTGTGAAAAAAGGAGAATCTTTAAAAGATACAATTAGAACAGTAAGTAATTATTCCGACTTAATTGTAATGAGACATCCTCTTGATGGAAGTGCAAGATATGCCAGCGAGGTTGCTACTGTTCCGGTTGTGAATGCTGGCGATGGTGCTAACCAACACCCAACACAATGTTTGTTAGATCTTTTTTCAATAAAAAAGACACAAGGAACTCTCGAAAATTTAAATATTTTTTTAGTGGGTGATTTAAAGTATGGGCGAACAGTTCATTCATTATTAATGGCGATGTCGAATTTTAATCCAACTTTTAATTTCATTTCTCCCGAAGAATTAAGAATTCCAAATGAGTATAAATTGTTTTTAGATAAAAAAGGAATAAAATATTACGAACATTTAGATTTTTCAGATATTATCTCCAAAGCTGATATTGTTTATATGACTAGAATTCAAAGGGAACGTTTTTCTGATCCAATGGAATATGAAAAAGTGAAAAATTCTTATGTTTTACATAATTATATGCTTAAAGACACGAAAGACAATTTGAAAATTTTACACCCATTACCACGAGTTAATGAAATTAGTGAAGATGTTGATGAAAATGAAAAAGCATATTATTTTACTCAGGCACTAAATGGTGTATTTACAAGACAAGCAATTATATCTTCAATTTTAGGTTTAAAATAAAATTTTTACATTTAAGTTATCCAAAATGACTGACAAACGAATATTAAGTGTTTCTGCTATTAAAAACGGTACTGTTATTGACCATATTCCAGCAAATAGTTTATTTAAAGTAATAAGCATTCTTGAGCTTGATAAACTTGATACACAAATGACTTTTGGTACTAATTTTATTAGTAAAAAATTAGGACAGAAAGCTCTTATTAAGATTTCTAATAAATTTTTTGAAGATGCTGAAATTGACAAAATAGCCCTAGTTGCTCCCGAAGCTAAATTGAACATTATTGAAGACTATCAGGTAATTGAAAAAAGAGATGTTGAGGTTCCTGATAAAATTGTGGGAATTGTAAAATGTATGAACCCAAATTGTGTTACAAACAACGAAAATGTACTTACTAAGTTTGATGTAATTTCAAAAAAAGAAGTAACTCTTAAATGTTGTTATTGTGAAAAAATTACCGACCAAGATCATTTAAAAATAATTTAAATGCACATGGTCGAAAATTTAATTGAGGTAAAATATAAATTTAATTAATAATTAATTGGTCAAGATTAACTGGTGTAACAAAAGAATAAATCAATATTTGTGATATTTTTGCCGAAATTATTATTCCCAATATAAATAACCATATTGATTTTGAACCCTTTAAGTTACTCGATACTTTAAAGGCGTTATACATTAAAATTATTGTCCAAATAATAACTACAATTGAAATTATTGAGAAAAATATAAATAATGCAATATCATTATTTGTGATATTTATTTTTTCTCCTAATTGTAAAAATTTCTACATAAAATATCTTGAAACATTTGTAATTGCAGACGAAAATCCAATTAATGGCATTATTATTAAAGGAATACGGGCGAATGCTTGAGTCCCTATTATGCCGATAAAACGAATTGTTGATTTAGAAGATAATAAGCCAATAATGTATAAAATCAGACTTATTGTGACCAAATTGATAAATGCTTCAGATAAAAACACATAATAGGCAGATGGCCTTCCATAATGAACATTTATTACCCCGTCGAAGTGAGTATTTGTTAAATAGCATAAGAAAGAGCTTGCTAATATTACTAATAAACCAATTATTAAGACTTTATTTCCTGCTATGTGAGTGAACGGATTAAATATTGATTTTTTTATTTTTTTTTTATTAAATTCAAGAATAAAATCTTGTTCCTTCTCGTTAAATAGAGCAAGAATTGGCATTTCATAGGAACCATCAACAGTAGTTCCGAAAGTTTCGCAATTTAAACTCTTTATTTTAAGCTTAGAATTGCAACTATGACAAGTAGAAGGTAATTTCATTTTCAATAATATTAAAATATAGTTTAATATTGTTGATTTAAAATATTAATGAAAAAATTTCAAATATTAATTTTTTATTAATACTTTTCGAAAAGAAAAATAAAACATACAATGAGAAAAATTTTAAATCCTTTTACAAAAGATTCCGATTATAAATGTTTCGGATGTTCACCAAAAAATGAGCATGGGTTAAAGTTGGAGTTCTATGAAGATGGTGAATATGTTATTTCATCGTGGGAACCGGTTGATTATTTACAAGGATACATAAATGTGTTGCATGGAGGAATACAAACGACTCTTCTCGACGAAATTGCTAGTTGGACAGTTAACGTAAAAGCAAAAACGGCTGGTGTAACATCAAATATTAATATTAGTTTTAAAAAAGTTGTGTATATTAACAAAGGTATAATAAAGCTAAAGTGTAAATTGATAGAAATTAAAAGGAATATTGCAATTTTAAGTGCTGAATTATATGATTCTGAAGATGTTCTTTGTACAAAAGCGGAAATTCACTATTTTTTATTCAAGCCTGAAATAGCCAAAGCAAAAAATCTGTATCCCGGATACGAAAATTTTTTTTAGAATAAAAATGAACTCAAATTTTAATCTTTCTATTAATTTTACTATTTTTATAGTTAATAATTGTCTTAAAAATTTTTAGTATGCAAAACATTTCTTTTCAAGGAAATAATAGTACACCAACAATAAATTTCGATTATGATAAAGGGTTGGTAGAAATTAGCGGTAGATCAATACCGGAAAATGCTTTAAAATTTTATATTCCTCTAATTCAGTGGGTTAGTGATTATCGAGAAAATCCAAAACCAAAAACTACAATAAATTTTACTATTGAATATTTTAATACAAGCTCTTCAAAATCAATTTTACAAATTCTTAAGGTATTAGAACAAATTTATGAAGACGGATATAATATCGTTTTAAATTGGATTTATAAAGATGATGACATTATGGAAATTGGAGAAGATTATCAGATGCTAATTCATTTACCTTTTAATATGATTAAGTCTGAATAATTATAAACTTGAAAATTATTGACATTAATTTTTTATAACAAGATTGCTAATGATTTTATTGTGAGTTTAATGGCTTAAAAATAAATTGTTTTCGTATGAACGCATCAAATGAAGAATTATCAAAGCAAAATTCAGAATTTAAAAAGATAATTCGTAGTTTAGAACAAGATATACAAGTATTAGAATCAGAAAAAGTTACAAATCTTGAGGACATAGATAAGAGCTTAAAGTTAAGTAATGAAAAATTTAGAATACTAATCAAAGAATTGCCACTGGCAATTTTTATTCTTCAAGACAATAAGTTTGTTTATGTTAACGAGACCTTTTATAAACTAATCGGTTTTAATGAAAAAGATTTTGATTCAATTTTCTTTTGGGATATTGTTCATCCTGATTTTTTTGATAAAGTTAGAGAAATAGTAATCGACAGTCAGAAACAAGAAGTTTTTTCTAATAATTATGAATTTATTATAAGAAATAAAGCTGGGGAAAATGTGTGGATTGACTTTTCTGTGTCTTATTTAAAATATGAAGGTAAACCCTCCTCTATATGCACATCTTATGATATAACGAAGCGAAAGCAATTTGAAAAACAAATTTTGGAATCTGAAGAATTTTATAATACTACATTAGATTCTTTAAGTGAAAATATTCACGTTGTAGATGAAAATTTGCGAATTATTCATATAAATAAACCATTTCTTAAGTATTGTAAAACATTTGGTTTAACAACAGATTTTATTAATCGTACTATTAATGATGTTTTTCCTTTTTTACAAAAAAATATTTATGATGAGTATAAGGAGGTTTTTGAAACAGGCAAACAGATTATTAATGAAACTGAAGAATATTTAAATTCTAAAATTGCTTTTACTGAAACAATAAAAACTCCTGTTTTTAAAGATAATAAAGTTGAATATGTTATAACAACTATAAGAGATATTACCCGACGAAAACAAATTAAAAAAGCATTAATAGAAAATGAAGAAAAATACAGAACAATTTTTGAGAATGCATCAGTTGGTTTGTTATTAATCGACACACAAGGTAATATACTTGATTCAAACACTGCAATGAATAGATTAATCGATTCTCCTTCCATTTCAGCCACTCGTTCAATTAATATGTTAACCTTTCATATGATTAAAAATGCAGGTATTTCAGAAGTATTAAGGCAAACAATAAAAGAAAAAAAATCAATAATTTCTGAATGTGTTTATACTTCAAAATTGGGTAAAAAAGTTTATCTTAATTACTCATTTGCTCCAATTTTTGATATAGATGGGAATTTAACTAAAATACAAGCAGTAGCACAAGATATTACAATGCGAAAGCAAATTGAACAAGACTTGAAAAAAAGTGAAGAACGATATCGGTCACTTATTCAAAATTCAACAGATTCTGTGATTATTTTAGATACAGAAGGAAAAATTCTTTTTAAGAACTTTTTGTGTCAGGATATTATTGGTTACAAACCGGAAGATATTAAAAATCATTCAATTTTTGATTATGTTTATATTGATGATGTTGAGATTTTTAAAAGAGCTTTTAAAAAATCAATAAATAGTAGTGAAGAAATAGTTAAGATTGATTTTCGTGCAAAACATAAATACAAAAAATCGGTTTATGTTGAATCCTTAATAAGTAACAGATTAAACAATACAAGCATAAATGGAATTGTTTTAAACACCCGAAATATTACAGAGCGAAAATTAGCTGAATTAAAAGAACACGAATACCAAGAAAAGCAAAAATTTTTGAGCAAATCAGCATTAGAATTTTTAAGTTTATCAGATAAAGATGAAATTTTTAGGTTTATTGGAGATGAACTTAACAATATAATTCAAAATGCGATAATTGTTGTTCGTTTTTATAAAGAAGAAAATAACAAATTATATTCTAAATATGTATCTGGCATAGATAAGTATGAGAAAAAGATAACAAGAATAACAGGAGAAAAACCAATTAATAATTCAATACATTTTAAAAAAGAATTTAGTAAATATTTTTTTACAGAAAGAATAAAAATTCTAGATAAAGATGAGATAGAGAATTCATTAGAATTTTTTTTGAATACAGCCATTAAACTTTATATTAAACCATATGATTTTAATAAAGTATATAATATTGGACTTTTACAAAACGGAAAAATTCTTGGCAATGTAACTATTATCACAAAATATAACAAAGTTATACCAGACATAGAATTAGTTGAAACGTTTATTTCTCAAGCATCAATTGCTTTGTATAGAATACGCTTAGAAGATGAATTAATTAAAGCAAAAGATCGTGCCGAAGAATCGGATAGATTAAAATCAACCTTTCTTGCAAATATGTCGCATGAGATACGCACGCCTATGAATAGTATTCTTGGCTTTAGTGATTTGTTAAAAGATCAAAAAATAGAAAGTAAAAAAAGAAATGATTATGTTGAGATAATTAACCGAAATGGAAAATCTTTATTAAATATTATTGATGATATAATTGATATTTCAAAAATCGAATCGAATCAAATAAAAATTTATAATTCAGAATATTCCTTAAATTTAATATTACTAGATTTATATTCTTTTTTTAAAGTTGAGTTGTTGAAACAAAAAAAGAAAAATGTAGATTTAAGACTTAATATGGGGTTTGATGATTTAAGGAGTAAAATAATTATTGATGGAGATAGGCTTAAACAAATATTAAATAATATTATTGGAAATGCTTTGAAATTTACCCACGAAGGCTATATTGAGTTCGGTTATGAACTAATAAATAACAAAATTATTAAATTCTATGTAAAAGATACTGGCATTGGTATTGAAAAAGAAAAAATAGATATTGTATTTTATAGATTTAGACAAATTGAGGAATCGAATACTCGAAAATATGGAGGAACAGGACTTGGTCTTGCAATATCTAAGAATCTTGTAGAATTAATGAAAGGCAGAATATGGATAGAATCTGAAATAGGAAAAGGTTCATCTATATTTTTTACTTTACCATATTTGCCAGGAAAGAGAAATATATTAAAAAAAGCTTTAGGGAATAGAACATCAAATGAATTTATAAATAAGACAATACTTATAATTGATGATGATAAATTTAATATAAAATATTTAGCTGAAGTATTTAAGAAAAAAAAGGCAAATGTTTTATTAGCAATAAATTTAGAAGAAGCTATTGATATATGTGAACGAAATGAAACAATTGATATAGTTTTATTAGATTTGCAATTCTCAAAAATTGAAGAAACTCAATTATTAAAAAAAATAAAAGTAATAAACAATAAATGTCTAATTATTATTCAATCTGCAAATATTCTTACTAAAGATGAAAAGGATAGATATATAATTGATGGGGTAGATTGTTTTATTGCAAAACCAATAAAAAAGGATATATTATTTGATACAATAAAAAAAAATTGTAGAAAATAATGATGCTTTTGAGCTAATTTTTATTTAAAAATGAATATAAAATACTATACAATAAAAAATAAAAATAAATTAATTAATCAGATATTGTTGATTCTATTTTTATTATTACCCCAAGTGTTATTTTCTCAACCAAATGAAAATATTAACTATTATTTGCAAAAAGTTGAGATGTTTGAAAGAGAAGGAAATAATATTGAAACTGCAAAATATTTGAATAAACTTGCGTTTTTATTTTTGGATCAAGAAAATTATGATAAATCATTGGATTATTTTAATCAATCTTTAATAATAAACATTGATATTGGTAATAAGAATGCAATAAAGTCAATATACACAAATATTGGTATGATTTATTCCGATAAGGAAGAGTATGAATCTTCAATTTTGTATTTGCGTAAAAGTTTAAAAATTTGTAGAGATTTAAATAAAAATGATGATGTCGCTTCATGCCTAATTAATTTATCGGTTCCTTTAGTTACAGTAAAAAGATTTAAAGAATCGAACAAATATATTCTCGAAGCTCTAAGTATTTCAAAACAATATAGCAACATTAAGCTAATGAGGACTTGCTATGGTATGCTATCCGAGAATTTTAAAAAAATGGGAGATTCTGAAAAATCATCATATTATTTTAATTTGTATGCTTCGTTTCAAAAAAAAATACAAAACGACCAAATAATTAAAAATAAAAAAAAGATGCAAGAAGTAAAAATGAATGCATCTAAAATTGTTGCTGATCAAGAAACGAAACTAAAAAATACAGAAAATTCTTTACTCAAGGAGAAAAAAATAAGTAAAGAAAGGGAAATGACAATTGGACTTTTAAATAAAGAGAGGGAAATAAAGGAACTTAAGATAAAGGAACAAAAAGCCCAGTTAAAAACAGAAGCCATGTATAGAATGTTTTTAATTTTTGGTTTTGTTTTTATTGGTATTATTGCATTTGTTGTTTATAGAGGATATAAGCAAAAAAAACTAGCAAATTTAGAAATTTCAAGAGCTCTTGAGCACATTAAGTTTCAAAATTTAAATATTACACGTAGCATTAATTATGCTCAACGCATTCAAGATGCATTATTACCCAGAGTTGAAAAACTTAAAAGAAATTTTCCAGAATCATTCATTTTTTTTAAACCTCGGGATATTGTAAGTGGTGATTTTTATTGGTTCTCAGAAACAAATCCTAGTTTTTCTAGACAAAGCTCAATTATTGAAAGAATAAAGCAAAAAGGATCTTTAAATAAGGTGATAACTTCGAATGATTTTATTATTTCAGCCGTTGACTGCACTGGACATGGAGTGCCAGGAGCATTAATGTCAATGATTGGGATAAATATATTAAATGAAATTATTAGCAGAGGCATTGTTGAGGCAGACTTAATTTTAAATGAATTGCATAAAGAAGTCCGTTATGCTTTAAAACAGAAACATTCAGAAAACAAAGACGGCATGGATATGGCTTTGTGTGTTATAAAAGAGCAAGAAAAAGTTGTCGATTTTGCCGGGGCAAACAACCCAGTTGTTTATATACAAAACAATAAATTAACAACTATTAAGGGAGATAGAAATGGTATTGGAGGAGAGCAAAAAGAAACAGAACGCCTTTTTACTAAACACACCATTAAAGTTGATGTACCTACCACATTTTATATTTTTTCTGATGGTTATATTGATCAGTTTGGAGGTAATGACGGAAGGAAATTATTCCCTAAGTATTTTAGACAAATACTTTTAGATATTCACGAAAAATCAATGCCTGAACAAAAAGAAATTCTTGAGAAAAAATTTAATGAATGGAAAGGTTCTAATTACCAACAAATTGATGATGTGCTTGTAATGGGTTTTAAGATTAGTTAGAATTTATATTGTTATCATTACCGATTTTTTTTTATTATTAATATCTTTATTGAAAATTTAAAATATATAAAATTATGTTGAAAAAATACACTGGCTTATTTATATTAATTTTTTTATTTTTTACGGCAAACTCTCAAGAACAAATAAAAGTAGAGAAACGAATCTACATTTCCCCTGAGGGTAGAATGTATATTAATAAATCACTTCCTGTTTATTTAAGAATTGCAACTTCACCTGAGGAGAATGCAGAATCGTATCTGCTTAAAAGTGAGGTAACAAAAAAATATTCAAATCCAATGTATTTAGACACCGAAGGCTATAATACTGTACGCTCACCTTCTGAAGTAGACACTGCTTCAAAACAAATTGTTTATCCTCTACAAGATATTGTTTTTGAAATTTATTCAGATAGCCGTAAACCAAGAACTATAGTGAAATTAGACAAAACCAAAAAATATATTCATAATAATGAAGTTTATTTAACTGCTAATGCTAATATTCTATTATCTGCTTCTGATGCAATGTCTGGAGTTCAATTTACATATTTTTCAATTGATGGTGCAGCTTATTTAAAATATTCTAAACCGCTTATTTGTGAGAAAGAAAAAAAATATTCTTTAAAATATTACTCAGTAGATAATGTTGGTAATGTTGAGAAAGCTAAAACTAAAAAATATACTATTGATCTTACTTCCCCTGAAACAAAGTTAGAAGTAAAAGGAGATAAATATAATGATATTTTGTCAGCCCGTTCAAAAATACTATTAAGCTCAGTTGATAATATTTCTGGAGTGGCAAATATCCATTATTCAATCGATTCCGGAATCAACAGAATTTATAAGTATCCCATATCTGTAAAAAATCTTAAAGAAGGTGAACATAAATTTGAGTATTATGCCGTTGATCATGTTAAAAACAAAGAAACTACTAAAACTTTTGAGTTTTATGTTGACAGAGCTGCCCCGATTTTAGTTGAAGAAATTGTTGGAAATAGTTTCTTAAACAATGGAAATGAATATTCTTCAGGCAGAACGCAATTAAAACTCACTGCTGTTGATAATAAGGCTGATATTAAAGGAATTTACTATTCGCTTAACAATGGGGAATATAAAAAATATGATAAACCTGTTTATTTATCTAATGTTTCTGGTTCTTTAGCAATTAAGTCTTATGCTGTTGATAATGTGAATAATAGGAGCGTCGCTTCTGAACAAAGCACAAGAAATAAAGCATCATATATTGACTTATCAGGACCAAAGTTAAGTTATTATTTTAAAGGTAAAGTATTTAAAATTAGCGATACAGCTTTTGTAAATAAGAAAACAAAAATATATTTAAAAGCCCTTGATAAAGAATCTGGATTAAATTTACTTAATTATAAACTTGACACTAGCAATGAAAAACCTTACGATAAACCATTTTTAATAAGTGATGATAATTCTCATAGTGTTCAAATAATTGCTTACGATAATGTTAATAATTCTAATACATTGAAATTTAATTTATATGGAGACAATGTTGGTCCTGAGATATTTCCGCGTTTTAGTATTGTTTCATTAGGAAAGAAAGATTACCAAGGAGAAATGCTTGATTATTATCCCGCTGCAGTAGTCTTGTTTTTGTCTGCAACAGATAAAAAAGTTCCTATTGAGAATATTTATTATTCAATAAACGGAACCCCTGAAAAGGTTTATACAAGATTTATATCTGGTTTTAAAAAAGGTAAAAAATATGATATCGAAATGCGAGCTGTTGATTTACTAGGTAATGTTTCAAAAGATAGTGTTAAATTTTCTATTGATAACACAGGTCCCAAAATTTTTACTCGTTTTAATACTCGTTCATTTGGAAAAAGAGATTTCAATGGCAAACAAATTGATATATATCCAACTCAAGTAGCCTTATATATCTCAGTTACAAACACAACTGTAGCCTACGATAGAATTTATTATTCAATAAACGGCTCTGCAGAAAAAATTTATCAGGGTAAAATATTTGGATTTAAAGGAAATTCCAATGTTGATCTAAAAATAAGGGCTCTTGATAAGCTAGGTAATCAAACAACAAAAGAGATTCAATTTGCCACTCAAAATTAACAAATTCATTTTGTAGAGGATTTGATATTAATTCAATCCTCTACAAAAATATTTCATAAACACCTCTTTCAAATTGTAAAGGAAACCAATATCTTATTATGGATAATTTTGTTCAATCGAATAAAAGAACTAAAGGGCAAAGTTTCAAAAAAGATATACAGTATTATAAATTTTGCTCATATGGATTTTTAAAAAATCTAAGGTTTTTTGATGCGTTTATTTTATTATTTTTTTTAGAAACAGGTCTTACTTTTCTACAGATAGGAACAATATACACTATTCGTGAAATTTCTGTTAATATTCTTGAAATTCCTTCAGGTATAATTGCCGATTCCTTAGGCCGAAGAAGAACAATGATTTTTTCGTTTATCAGTTATATCATTTCTTTTTTAATATTTTATTTTGCTACTAAGTATTTTTTATTTGTTATAGCCATTTTATTTTATGCCTTTGGTGATGCATTCCGAACCGGCACTCATAAAGCAATGATTTTTGAATATCTAAAAATTAAACACTGGGAAAATCAAAAGGTTTATTATTATGGACACACAAGATCTGCTTCACAAATTGGCTCGGCTGTATCTGCATTAATTGCTGCGGCAATTGTTTTTTATACAGGTTCTTATAAAGTGATTTTTATATATTCGGTAATTCCTTATTGTATTGATTTATTATTAATGATTTCTTATCCTAAAGAATTAGATGGTGAGTTGAAAGAATTTAAAAAAGAATTAATAAAGAAAAAGTTTAAAAAAGTGTTAAAAACTTTTATTAGCTCAATAAAAGATATTCAAGTTTTAAAAATAACAGCCAATTTGTCTGTTTACAGCGGTTTTTCCAAAATTTCTAAAGATTATATTCAATCAATATTACAAACATTTGCCCTTTCATTACCATTACTTTTTGCAGTTAGTGACAAACAACAAATTTCTATTGTTGTAGGTATATCATATTTTGTAATTTATTTTATTACTTCTATAGCTGCACGAAACTCTGGTAATTTTTCAAGCTTTTTTAAGAATTTAAATAAAATTTTGAATCTAAGTTTGATTTTGGGTTTCTTAATGGGGGGGTTTTGCGGATTTTTTTATAATAGAAAACTATTTGCTTTCTCAATAATATTTTTTGTAATTATATTAATAATAGAGAACATTAGGAAACCTATTGGAGTTGCTTATTTGAGTGATAAAACAGATGAAGATATACTTACAACCATTTTATCCTTTGAGTCTCAGATTAAGACCTTAACGGCCGCAATTCTTGCTCCTGTATTGGGATTTTTTGCCGATAAATATGGGGTAGGGAATAGCTTTATTATTGTTTCTGCTATTTTAATAATAATAAGTCCTCTTTATTTTTTGAATTTCAAAGAGAAAAATAATTTTTTATCTATAAAACAGTAATTATAATTGTTCATATAAAAATAATTTACCTTCTCTAACTTTAACATTATTCCAAGATTCAACATTAAATTCTATACCAATAGTTGTTGACGGTTTAAAATTAACAAAATTACTTATTAATAGATTATTGGCAATTGTTGATAAATCAGGATTGTGTGAAACAATCATAATACAATTATAATTAGAATTGATTTTTGAAATAATATTTAATAAATCAATTGTAGTAAATCCGCTATATAACAAATTGTTTGAACTGATTTTTTCAAAAGGAAAATTTTGTTCTTTTGAGAATATTTCGGCTGTTTGCTTAGCCCTATTGGCTGGACTTGAAATAATTAATTCCGGTTTAATATTTTTTTTTACAATTGTTTTTGCAATAGCAGTTGCTGTTTGTTTACCATAATCAGTTAGATTTCTTTCAAAATCAGTAGATTTATAATCTGTTTCGGCCTGAGCATGACGAACTAAAATAATTTGTTTCATGGTTTTATTTAATTGTGAATTATGGATATTTAAATTTTTTATGATTTTAATAACATTTCTGAATTTTACGTTTCAAATTTCATTATCTAATCATTCCCTTTCCAATTTGCTGGGACAAGTAATATTTTTAAAACCAATCATGTATGTTTTATGTTTTTATTATATTTAATTTCTAAAAAGTTGATTAGGGCATTGTTTCCAAATTTATTAAAAAAAAAGCTATCAATTGATAGCCCTTTTTTGATTTTTTATTTAAATATCAGACTATTGAAAATCTTCAAAAGTATCTTTAATAATTTCAATAGCTTCTCGCATTTGTTTCTCATTAATTATAAGAGGAGGAGTGAAGCGAATAATATGATTGTGAGTTGGTTTTGCTAATAAACCATTTTCTTTAAGAGCAAGGCAAACGTCCCAAGCTGATTTTCCATTTTTTGGTTTAATAACAATTGCATTAAGCAAACCTTTACCTCTAACTAATTCAATCATTTCAGATTTTATGCTTGACATTTCATATCTGAAAATTTCACCCATTTTCATTGAGTTTTCACAAAGTTTTTCCTCTTTAATAACTTCAAGGGCAGCAATAGAAACTTTAGCAGCAACAGGGTTTCCTCCATAAGTAGAACCGTGTTCTCCAGGTAATATGGTTAGCATAATTTCGTCGTCAGCCAAAACTGCAGAAACAGGCAACATTCCGCCAGAAATTGCTTTTCCTAGAATTAATACATCAGGACGAACATCTTCATAATCACAAGCTAACATTTTACCAGTACGAGCAAGTCCTGTTTGTACTTCATCAGCCATAAATAATACATTATGTTTTTTACATAAGTCTGCAGCTGTTTTTAAATAGCCATCTTCAGGTACATAAACACCGGCTTCTGCCTGAATAGGCTCAACTAGCATACCTGCAACATTAGGATCTTGAACTGCTTTTTTAAGAGCTTCAAGATTATTATATTCAATTTTTTCAAATCCAGGAGTGAAAGGACCATAATCTTTAAATGCATCAGGGTCTGATGATAATGAGATTATTGTTATTGTTCTTCCATGAAAATTGCCATTACATACAATAATTTTTGCTTCGTTTTGTGGTATTTTTTTAACTTTATATCCCCATTTTCTACATAGTTTTAATGCAGTTTCATCTGCTTCTGCCCCAGAGTTCATTGGAAGTACCTTGTCATAACCAAAATATTTGGTTACATATTCTTCCCATTCACCCAAAACATCATTATAAAAAGCTCTTGATGTTAAGGCTAATTTTTTAGATTGCTCTGTCATCGCTTTTACAATTTTTGGATGACAATGTCCTTGGTTTACCGCTGAGTATGAAGCAAGAAAATCAAAATATTTTTTCCCGTCTGTGTCCCATACATAAACACCTTCACCTTTTTCTAATACTACTGGTAGTGGATGGTAATTGTGTGCACCAAATTTATTTTCTCTGTCCATGTAGTCTTTTGCTGTCATTTTTGTCATATCAAATAAAGTTTAAAAGATTTTTACTATAATTTTCTTATTACAAAAATGCTAATAAGTTTTAAATTTTTCAACTAACAATGAACTTATTTTTTAATGCCTTTTTTAACGAAATAAGTCAAATTTCTGATTGTGAGTGTTTTAATATTTAAATTTTATTTTTTAAGTTAAAAAAAGAGTTGTTTAACATGTTTTTGATAAATAAAAAAGCTGACTATATTATTATAGTCAGCTTTTAATTTGATTAATGCTTGTATGATAGTTAAAAATCTTTGCTTCCTTGAAATTTAGATTTGTCAAAAGCAATAATAGCCATAAATATGATTGTTAAGAAAAATAAACCAACAGTAAATCCACTTGTTTTTTCAAACGATTTTGAAAGTCCATCATAAATAAGTACCAGAAATACGATGTTAACTATTGGAATAAATAAAAGAAAAATCCACCACCATGGTTTTCCGGCAATCCTAATAATTGTAATAGTATTGTAAATAGGTATAAAGCTAATCCATCCTGCCTCACCGCCTTTTTCAAATAAAAACCACAGCGTTATGATTTTAAAAGCAAGGATTAATACTGATATTGTTATAATAGTGCCTATTCCGAGCGCTAAAATTGAAAACATAATTTCTTCCATATTATAATATATTAGTTATATACAAATATAAAAATAATATAAGAATATCAAAATTTTTTATTTTGAAAGGCGGAGAAGAGCTGTTTCAATTCCCAATAAAATTAGAGCGAAAATTAGGAACATTTTCCACAAAGGTTTGCCATTATTTATTTGGGTGAGATTCTGAGTAAAATATTTATTTTGTGACTTCAAAATAGTTGCGTTTTTTAAATTGTTCTTATTTAATAAATTGGCTAATTCATTTTTTGAGTAATAATTTAATTCAGATTCTTCACGGTTGTAATTAAATGATATAACACTGAGTATTTTATTATTGTTTTTAATAATGTAGTTCGCTGCTTTTTTTATCTTATTATTAATAAAGAGAATAATTTTTGTGTCAATAATTTTTCTTTGTGGTATAAAATCAAAATTAAGCTCATTGTTGATAATGTGAAATACATTATTATTACTTGAGTATTTTTTATTTAACTCAATTATTTTGTTTTCACCTATTGTATAAAAAGCATCATAAAATGATTGGCTAAACAATGCTATATTATAAAAAGTAGGAACAAATAGTGAGTTTTTAGAAATATTGCTGCAATCTTCACTTAAAGGAAGAGAAAAAATATAGATTTTTCCTTTTTTTATTGGCAAAACGGATAAGATTACTTCTTTGTTGGCTGTTAAAATATTCTCATTTTTAGAGTAAGTCCTTTTAGTAAAAGCAAAATGCTTAAAAATAAAAGGTAAATCAACATCCTTTTCAATTTTTTCAAACACGTTTTTATATAACTCGTTTTTGTAATTTATATAGTTAATCTTAATTTTTTGGCTGTCTATCTCTGTTATTTTGTTTGATTTAATTTCAGATAAAAATTTATTATATGTGTTAATATCAGCATCAAAATTTGGCAAAAAGAGAAGTGTGCCACCATCTTGAGCATAATTAATTAGCTTTTGTGATAATCCTGATGAGATATTTTTTACTGAGTTGATTATAATTAATTGATAATTTGATATTTGTGAAAAATTTAAATTATTAACCAGCGAATTGCTAAGTGAAAAAGTATTGTCGTTATTATATAAAGCATTAATAAATTTGTTGTCAGAGTCTTCATTAATGGACAATATTTTCACATTGCGATTAATTAAATAACTAAAATAATAAGTATTGTCATAAGTAATAGGATAGTCAGTAATTTCAATTTTTCCTTTGTGAATACCCGAATGTTTATTTGAATAGGATAGAGGAATAACTTGATTAGAGTTTTTTTCTATACTGAAACTTGATAAAGCTTTTATTGTATCGTTAATGAGAAGTTTTATTGGTATGTTTTGGTATGATTCATTTGAGTTATTTATTATTTTAACAAATAATTTTTCGGGATTATTTCTTTTGTGACTGGGTGTTTCGAACCAACAAGAATCGATAAATAAATTATTTACAGATTCGGCATTTTGTGGAACTAACAACACATTTACATTAGTATCATTTTTTATTTGATTAAAATTTGCGAAGTTTTTTTGAAAATCAGAAATTATAAATACCGTCTTTTTTTGATTTGAAGAATTTAAAAAATCGTTTTGTTTAGAAAGAATCTGACTTAATTTTTTTGTGTTTGAACTGATTTTAATATCTGATAAAAATTCAATAAGCTGTTCTTTATTAACAAAGTGCTGGTGTCTTGAATCAAAATCATTTGTTAGTAATAAGAACTCTGTGTTTGGTTTAAAAGCATCAGCAATTTGACGGGCTTTATTTTTCGAAATATCAAGTAAATTACCGTATCTGTTTTCGGCATTCATGCTAAATGAATTATCAACATAAATGCTTACAGCTTGTTTTTTATTGCTTATAAAATTATTGTTAACAGGTATATATGGCTGAGCGAATGCAATTACTAAAGATGCTATTATTAATATTCGACTTATTAAGACAAGTATGTGTTTTAGCTGAGACTTTGACTGTGTCTCTTGTTTAATATTTTTTAGAAATTTTACATTACTGAAATATATAGTTTTATATCGCCTGAAATTAAATAAGTGAATTATTATTGGAATAACAATTGCTATTAAAGCAAACAGAAATTTAGGATATAGAAAGTGCATTTGTTAGTAAAAAGTTAAAAATTAAAGCGTCAAAAATTTATCATTTATGTTTCTATTAAATAAAAACCTCCGAATTTACAAATTTAAAACGTCCCATTCAATTTAATATTAATCCTTCTCGAAGTTAAATTATTAGGTATTCCATATTGTCGGTTTTTAATGTCTGAGACCCAAATTAAAGAAATTGTGTTTTCTATTTGTAACAAATTAAATATCTCGGCACTAACCCATAAACTTTTAAAAAAGTGGAAAGGATTTTTGATGGGAATTTTTTCACCTTCTTTGATTAGAACTTTCGAAAATCCAATGTCAACTCTTCTATATGCTTTTGGCATACGATTAGTTGCCAAATAACGCTCAGACTTAGGCGGGCCAAAAGGTAGCCTCGAACCGTATAATAAATTTAAGTGCATTTTATATGATGGATTTCCCGGCAAATAATCTTGAAAAAATAAGCCAACACTAACTAACTGGTCAGATGGTCGAGGAATATATCCCGGTTCAACTCTTGTTGATTCTTCCGAATCTTTATCTGTTACAAAATAGAAGTCATCATTAAGATCTTCCTGTGTTTGCATTAATGATAAGCTAAGCCAAGAATCAATACCTTTTACAAATTCCCCATTTACCTTCATGTCAATTCCCATTGCATAACCTGTGGCATTATTTTTACCCAGATATCTAATTCTTACATTGTCAACATTATAGGGGATTAAATCTGTCATATATTTATAATAAATTTCAGTTGTATATTTAAATGGTCTGTTCCATGCAGTAAAATTATAATCGCTTCCTAAAACAATATGAAAAGATTTTTGTGCTTTTATATCTTTATTAATATTACCCTGTAAATCTCTTAACTCTTTGTAAAAAGGAGGCTGATTGTAATACCCCAAAGCAAAGCGAAACATTACATCATTTTTCCAACTTGGTTTTATTGATAATGAACTTCTAGGGCTAACGAGAAATTGGTTGTTAAAATTCCAATAGTTGAAACGAATACCTGCAATGAAATTAAATTCAGTACTCCCAATATTAAATTGATGATCGTTTTGAATATAAGAGCTTATTCTGTTTGATGCAATGTTCTGTTTTGAATTCAAAACATAAAACAAATTTACAGTTGAATTATTATAAGGTAATGAATATCCCGCAGAATCGTGCATTTCCCATTCATTAATATTATCATCAATTATCTCATATTGAAATTTTGCACCCCAACTTAACTTGTTATTGTTTATAACATATTCACCTTTATGGTATAGGTTATAAACTTTTGCTTCGAGGTAGTTACGTGCATGATTTAAAAAAGTGCCAATTCCAATATTTGAAACGCTGTCACCCATTGTGCTAGAGCCTATATCTCTGTCGAGCTCATTAATATAGTATTGACTTTGAATGTCGTATGTTTCATTTTCAGATGAGTTGTATAGGGATGAAATAAATTTCAGTT
Organism: Bacteroidota bacterium; assembly: GCA_015222055.1. GTDB lineage: Bacteria > Bacteroidota > Bacteroidia > Bacteroidales > B39-G9 > B39-G9. The sequence goes on from JADFUR010000075.1 coordinate 27,227, forward strand.
TTAAATTTTTATTGGGTTTATAAGTTCCAGATACAGCCCCTGTGAAATTAATAAAATTGTCAACTTCTTGTCCATCAAAATACATCTTTAACTGATATACTTCGCTTACGGATCCAAATACTGTCTTTTTAGTAGTTGGGATGAATTTATATGTGTTTTGAGAAAAGTTACCCAGAAAACTCAATTCAAAATTATCAGTAACATCATAGGTCAAGTATGTTTGAAAATCTATAAAATCAGGAGAGTATTCTCCTTCTGTATCAAGACTATTTAATATATAACGAGATGTTTTGTAACGAATTCCAGATATATGTGTGAATCTTAAATTTTTTGATGTTCCTTCAACATGAGCAGAAGCTCCAAGGAAACTAGTAGAAACCGAGCCTCCAAATTTTGTAGGTTTTTTGTATTTTATATCAAGCACCGACGACATTTTATCTCCGTATATGGCGTCAAAACCACCGGCAGAGAATAATATTGATGATACTAAATCGGAATTTACAAAACTTAAGCCTTCTTGTTGACCAGAGCGTATTAAGATTGGACGATAGACTTCAATATCATTTACATAAACTAAGTTTTCGTCAAAATTACCACCCCTAACAGAATATTGAGAACTCAATTCATTGTTTGACGATACTCCAGGAAGAGATTTAATTATTGCTTCGATATTTCCTGAAACATCGGGTATTAGATTCATTAGTTTTGGATTTATTCTAACTAAACTTGTTTTTCTGTACTGTTGGTCTGTAATATCAACTTGCTTAATTTTTTTTAACGAAGGTTTAAGTTCACCATTTAACTCCAAATAAGAAAGAATAATAATGTTTTCATTATTTCTATCGAAATTAAGTTCTTTACTTTCGTAGCCTATGCACGAGAAAATTACAACAAACTGTTTTATATTAGGTATATAAAATTCATAATTACCCTTTGTGTCTGTAATGGTTCCAAAAGGATGGTTTTTTATTGAAATATTTACTAACTCAATAGGTTTTTTTTCAGTATCAGTTATTTTACCAAAAATTCTTATTTCATCTTGACAAAAAATAGAATTGGTAAAAAATAAAGTAAATGTTATTAATACTAAGTAATGCTGTAATTTCATAAAATTTTTTAATGGGTTACAAAAATAATCTATTATTTTAAATAAACTTATTTTAGAGATATAAATTGTTTTTACAACTGATAAATTTTAAATTTGTAAAAAATTGAATTATGATAAAGCAAATTGAGATAGAGTTGCCGGAATACCCAAGAGGCTTTCATATAATTACACCCATTATTAAAAGTCGTCTTAATGGTCTGCCCGAAAAAGGATTAGTTAATATTTTAATTAAGCATACTTCCGCCGGACTAACAATCAATGAGAACGCAGATCCATCAGTAAGAAGTGATTTTGAATCATTTACGAATAAATTAGTTCCAGAGAATGAAAGTTTTTATACACATATACTAGAAGGGGATGATGATATGCCGGCACATATTAAATCTTCAATTTTTGGAGCGTCCATTACCATACCAATAACAAATTATAATTTTAATCTTGGTAGATGGCAAGCTGTCTATTTATGTGAATTTAGAAATCATGGAGGCCCCAGAAAATTATTTGTTACAATTTTTAGCTAATATATAACATGTTCTTTTTTTATTTATATAGTAATTTTTTTACTATTTTTCGAATTAATATTTTAATTATTAAATTATGTTACAAAAAGCTGTATTTTATTACGTGATTGCTGTTAATGTAGGATATTTGAAACGGTTTGGAGGATTATAATTCCACTTAATTTTTTTTTAATATTTTTAATAAACATTATTCATTAATTTATTTTTATATAAGATGCAAAATTTATTATTACTTGGTGCCGAAGCTGTTGCTCAAGGTGCAATCGATGGTGGAATATCTGGTATTTATGCATATCCAGGTACACCTTCTACTGAAATTATGGAATATATTCAGACTTCTAAAATAGCAGAAGAAAGAAATATTCATAGATTATGGTCAAGCAACGAAAAAACTGCAATGGAGGCTGCACTAGGAATGTCTTATGCAGGGAAGCGTGCAATTGTTTGTATGAAACATGTTGGTTTAAACGTGGCTGCAGATGCTTTTGTTAACTCCGCAATAACAGGTGTTAATGGCGGTTTATTAGTTGTTGTAGCAGACGATCCATCAATGCATTCTTCACAAAACGAACAAGATTCTCGTTTTTATGGCAAGTTTGCTATGATTCCTGTTCTTGAGCCATCAAACCAACAAGAAGCATACGATATGGCTTATAGCGGTTTTGAATTGTCAGAAAAATTTAAAATACCTGTATTGTTTAGAATAACAACTCGTATTTCTCATTCAAGATCTGGTATTGCTACAAAAAATATTAAAGATGTGCTTGATGGCTCTTTACCTCAAAATCCTCGAAAATTTGTTTTATTGCCTGCAATTGCAAAAATTAATTTCAATAAATTAATTGAAGAGCAAGATAAATTTGTTGAAGATTCTGAAAATTCAGAATATAATAAATACACTGACGGCAAAGACAAAAGTCTTGGAATTATTACAGGAGGTATAGCATATAACTATCTTTTAGAGAATTTTGAAGATCGTAAAATTCCACATCCTGTTTTAAAAATTAATCAATATCCAATTCCTCGAAAATTAGTTGAGAAAATTAAAAATGAATGTAAAGAGTTGCTTGTAATTGAAGAAGGTGCTCCTTTTATCGAAGAAATGATAAAAAGCTATTTTAATGAAGGAAAACAAGTACATGGGAAATTAGATGGCTTTTTACCAAGAGTAGGAGAGCTTAATCCTAACTTAGTTGCAGAATCTTTAAAATTAGAAAACGTAATTGGAGAAGAAATTCCAGCTATAGTTAAAAATCGTCCACCTGCTTTATGCCCTGGTTGTGGTCATCGTGATATGTACGATGCTCTTAACGAATCTATGAAAGATCAAGGTAAAGGTAAAGTGTTTGCAGATATTGGTTGTTATACATTAGGAGCATTACCTCCTTTTAATGCAATAAATACTTGTGTTGATATGGGTGCATCCATAACTATGGCTAAAGGTGCCAACGATGCCGGACTTGTTCCTGCAGTTGCTGTTATCGGTGATTCTACTTTTACTCATTCCGGTATGACTGGATTGCTTGATGCGGTTAATGAAAAATCTCATATTACTGTTATTATTTCAGATAATTCAACAACAGCAATGACAGGAGGACAGGATTCTCAAGGTACAGGTAAAATTGAGGCAATATGTGAAGGGCTTGGCGTTGAAAAAGAGCATATTCGTGTTATGATTCCTTTAAAGAAAAATTTTGAGGAAAATGTAAAAATTATTAAAGAAGAATTAGCTTATAATGGAGTTTCTGTTGTTATACCACGTCGTGAGTGTGTTCAAACACTAGCACGAAGAATGAAAAAAGCTAAAGCGTGAGTTTAATGGTATAATTTAAAAAAATTCATAATGCCAAAGAAATTATTTGAATAAAGAAAATTAGTTTCTGATTTTTACATCATGAGTTTTTTTAAGTGCAACAATGAAAAATCAAATAAATAAAAAAAATATAGAAATATGAAAACAGATATAATATTAGCAGGAGTAGGCGGTCAAGGTATTCTATCAATAGCAACAATAATTGGTATGGCAGCTCTTGAAAACAAACTATATATAAAACAAGCAGAAGTTCACGGAATGAGCCAAAGAGGTGGAGATGTTCAATCAAATTTACGTATTTCAAGTAAAGAAATTGCCTCTGATTTAATTCCTATGGGGAAAGCCGATTTAATTCTTTCTGTTGAACCAATGGAATCATTAAGATATTTGCCTTATTTGTCAAAAAATGGATATTTAGTAACCAATACTAATGCATTTAACAATATTTCTAATTATCCTGATGAAAAAGAATTAATTACAAAAGTAAAATCTTTAGCTCATCATGTAGCTATTGATGCAGACAAAGTAGCGTCGGAAATTGGTTCTCCTAGATCAATGAATATTGTTATTTTAGGTGCTGCATCTCCGTTTATTGACATCCCATTTGAAAGTCTTGAAAATGGGATTCGTAAAATTTTTGCCAAAAAAGGTGAGAATATTATAAATCTAAATTTACAAGCCCTAAAGGCTGGAAGAGAATTTGCAGAAAGAGAAGTGCTTAAATAGCATCTATTATAATTTAAAAAAGCAAGTAATGATTTGTATTACTTGCTTTTTTTTTGAATTTATAAGTATAAATCTATTTTTTGAATTTTACCATATAAATGTCCATGTCTCCAAAGCCCCCATCTCTATCAGATGAGAAAAATGCAACATTGTTGTTTTTATTATATTTATAAAACATATCATTTTTTGTTGAATTTAACGAATCAATATTTTCTGCTTTAGTCCACTTACCATTAACAAAAGTTGATTTGAAAATATCGTAACCGCCTTTACTGTTATGACCCTTTGATGAAAAATATAAGGTATTGCCATCTTTAGATATTTCAGGACAATCTTCGTTACTTTCTGTATTTATTTCGGTTCCTAATTTTATAGATTTTCCCCATTTTCCATCACATTGCTTTACAGACATATAAATGTCAATATTTTTGGTTTTTTTATCAGAGCTGCTAAAAAATATTTTATTCCCATCTCCTGAAATTGAAGCATGTTCTTGTGAATAATTAGAATTAATATTTTTAGAAAATTTAACAGGCTTTTGCCAAACACCTTTAATAAAATTTGAAACCCATAGTTTGTTTTTTTTGTGAACAATTATTTGTGTTTCATCATTAGTAATGCTTATTGCAGCTTCGTGCCATAAATTCCCAATTATTATATTGTTGTATTCAGGTATTTCTAAAATCTTTTTTGCAATTGTGCATTCCTCATTTTTCATCTGAGAAAAATATATTGTCTCTATGTATTGATTAAAGTCAATGTCGAAATCACGTAATGTGTTAAAAATTATAACAGAATCAGAAAAAATTTTAAATGCTGAGTATTCAGGATATTCAGAATTAATATTGGGACCTAAATTAATTATTCCATATTCTTTTTTATTCCTCTCATATTCTTTTATTCTTTCTTTAGCTACTTCGCATTTTTTAATGTATTTTTTCATGCTTATTTTAATAAAACCTTCTTTGGGAGGGAATTTGCTGTATTGCATATATGAGCCAATTGCATCTTCATAACGGTGAGATGCATAATAGGCTTGACCAAGATAATTATATAAGTTGGGAATTGCATCATCTTTCATGTATTGAGATGCCGTTTCAAAATACTTTATTGCTATTGCTTTTTTATTCAATTCATAAAAAAATAATAAAGCCAATTCATAATTATAGTCAAAGTTGCAGGAATCAATTTTTAATAATTCTAAATACAAGTTTGTTGCAACTTTGTAGTTCCCATTATTGTACTCTCGTTGGGCTTTTTTATATATTTTTTTTTCTTGTTTGTTTTTTTCATCGCTATTATTAAAACTAAAAAATAATAATGATAGGAGAATAATAATAAAAAAATATAAATTTTTCATATTAAAGAGTTAATAAAAAATATAAATTTAATTTTTTATTTATAAAGAAACAATATTTTTTTTGTTTCTTTGCAAAAATATAATTTATATAGATTATTGTTATTAACAATTAATTGTTAGTAAAATAAGAAAATAAAATGCAAATAATTTGATTAATTCAATTAAAATCACGACTTTTGCACACCGAATTTTAAAATAATTGAAAAAGATAAAAAAATGTCAAGAGTTTGTCAAATAACAGGAAAGAAAGTCATGGTTGGGAATAATGTTTCTCACTCACATGCAAAAACAAGAAGAAAATTCTATCCTAATTTATTTATAAAAAAATTCTATTTACCTGAAGAAGATAGGTGGATATCGTTAAAAGTATCTGCTGCAGGAATTAGAACAATAAACAAAAGAGGATTAAACGCTACTTTAAAAGAAGCAAAAGAAAAAGGGTTTATTAAAAATTATTAAAATAATCAAAAATGGCTAAAAAAGGTAATAGAGTTCAAGTTATTTTAGAATGTACTGAACACAAAACTAGTGGAATGCCTGGTACTTCAAGATATATTACTACAAAAAACAAAAAAAATACTCCGGGTAGATTAGAAAAGAAAAAATACAATCCTATTCTAAAAAAGGTAACAGTACACAAAGAAATTAAATAATTTAAGTTATGGCTAAAAAAGTTGTTGCAACACTAAAAAGCGGAAAAGGTAATAACTACGCAAAAGTTATTAAAATGGTAAAATCTTCAAAAACAGGAGCTTACTCTTTTGTGGAAGAAGTTATTAATAATGAACACGTTAAAGATTTTTTTGCAAAAAAATAATTATACTATTTATAAATTTTTCGAAAAAAACATTATAAAATAATTTTTATAATGTTTTTTTTTATATATAATTAAGAAAAATTTTATTGTATATTATGCAAATTATTTGAAGTTAATTAATTAATAATATGGCTAAGTGGTTACACTCAAAAAATAAAAGAAATAAATTAGATGATGGTTTATCTAAAACTAAAGAATCATTTTTAAAAAAGATTTCTCGTGTTGTTGTTGGAAAATCTAAAGTTGATGACGAAGTATTAGATGAATTAGAAGAAGTTTTAATTTCTTCAGATGTTGGTGTTGAAACAACAGTGAAAATTATTGAAAGAATAGAGAATCGTGTAAAAAATAGCAAATATTTAAATGTTTCTGAACTTGATACTCTTTTAAAAGAAGAAATTGAAGCAATGTTGGAAGAGAATCAGAAACAAACAGCTCAAGATTATTCTCTCCCTGAAACAAATGATCCATATGTAATAATGGTTGTTGGAGTTAACGGTGTTGGCAAGACTACTACAATTGGCAAGTTAGCTTATAAATATAAACAACAAGGCAAAAAGGTATATATAGGTGCTGCTGATACGTTTAGAGCCGCAGCAATTGACCAACTCAATGTTTGGGCTAAAAGAGTTGATGTGCCAATTATTAAACAAAGTATGGGCTCAGACCCTGCTTCTGTTGCTTTTGATACACTATCATCTGCAAAAAAAAATAATGCTGATGTTGTTATTATTGATACAGCCGGTAGACTTCATAACAAAGTTAATTTGATGAATGAGTTGTCAAAAATTCAAAAAGTTATGAGAAAAGTTATCCCTAATGCACCCCATGATGTTATGCTTATTCTTGATGGTTCAACTGGGCAAAATGCATTCGAGCAAGCAAAACAATTTACAAACACTACCAACGTTACATCTCTCGCACTTACGAAACTTGATGGTACTGCCAAAGGCGGTGTTGTTCTTGGTATTTCTGACCAATTTAAAATCCCCGTTAAATATATTGGTATTGGAGAGGGGATTGATGATCTTCAAATTTTTAATAAAAAAGAATTCGTTGAATCTTTATTTCGAAAAATTTAATATTTATTAGAGAATTATTTTCTCTGAGAAATTTTATTAAATACTTACTAGCTTAACTTAAAATTCTTACTGCATAGCAAATCACCAAATATATATTATTGTACATTTTAAAGATGTCAATTATTTAATATACATATCAGATGTCAAAAAAAAATAAAAAAATAAATGTTATTACCTTAGGTTGTTCTAAAAATCTTGTAGATTCTGAGGTTTTGTTAGAGCAACTTATTGCTAACAACCTAACAGTTGAACACAATTCAAACAACACTGATTTTGATACTGTTATTATTAATACTTGTGGGTTTATTAACGATGCAAAACAAGAATCTATTGATTTAATTTTAGATTATGCTAAAGCAAAAAAGCAGGGGATAATTAATAACTTATTTGTAATGGGTTGCTTGTCTGAGAGATACAAAGATGAGCTAAAGAATGAAATACCAGAGGTTGATGAATATTTTGGTTCAAATAATTTAAAAGACATTCTTAATTCTATAGGTGTTGACTACAAAAAAGAATTAATTGGTGAGAGGCTTTTAACAACACCAAAGCACTATGCATATTTAAAAATATCTGAAGGTTGCGATAGAACATGCTCATATTGTGCAATACCTTTAATGAGAGGAAAACATAAATCAAAAACAATTGAAACGGTTGTTGCTGAAGCTGAATTTCTTGTTAAACAGGGAGTTAAAGAATTAATACTAATTGCTCAGGATTTATCTTATTATGGTTTAGATATTTATAAAAAACACAAATTACCAGAATTACTTACAAAATTATCTGACATTAAAGGTGTTGAATGGATTAGAATTCATTATACTTATCCAGCAAATTTCCCTTACGCTATTTTGGATGTTATGAGTGAGAAAGATAATGTTTGTAATTATCTCGATATTGCTTTTCAACATATTAGTGATAATATGCTGAATCTTATGAAACGTAACATTACCAAGCAAGAAACTTATGATTTAATTACTCGAATTAGGAATACTGTGCCTAATATTGCTATCAGAACAACTCTTTTGGTCGGTCATCCAGGTGAAACTGAACAAGATTTTGAAGAATTAAAGCAATTTGTGAAAAACGTAAGATTTGATAGACTTGGAGTGTTTACTTATTCTCACGAAGAGGACACTTATGCTTATAAAAATTATGAGGATAATATTCCCGAAAATGTTAAGCAACAACGTTCCGATGAGATTATGGAAATTCAAAGACAAATTTCGCAAGAATTAAATTCTAATAAAATCGGAAAACAATTTAATGTTATTATTGACAGACAAGAAGGAGACTATTATATTGGAAGAACAGAGTTTGATTCTCCTGAAGTTGACGATGAAGTTCTTATCTCGAAAGAAAACAACAAAATAAAAATTGGGGATTATTACATAGTAGAAATTACTAGTTCAGACGATTACGATTTATATGCAAAATTTGTGCATTAAATTTTTTCAATCAAAATTCTAAGAATATTATTATAATAAGTATTATTTTTATACTATTATTTAACTTAAAAGTCGAAATTATGATAAAAAAAATTTTTGTATTGCTATTAATTTCTGCTGTTGTTTTTACAGCATGTAAAAAAGATGAAGACACCAATTTATCTACACAGGATAGTGAGATAGTTCTTACTGATGCCAGTAATGATATTAATGCAGATTTGACTGAAATGATGAATTCCGAAGGTGCTAAGGCACTTACTGACATTATTAATATCATTAATATAAACGATCCTTTTACAGGTTCACAAAAATCTGTTAAAATTAGTAAAAGACATTTTCCTTATTTATCAAAATTAATTTACATACCTAAAATTGAAAGAAAATCTGGAGAGTTTGGTGATGAGAAATTTGATTTTGCCAGTAAAGTAGGAACTTACACTTGGAATATTGAATCTCGAAATTGGGACGTACAACATGGAACACCAAGCGATAAAATAATTATTAATTTTCCTACAGAAGGTAGTAATGTAAATAACACAGTATTAACAATTAATAGTTATACTGAACAAGAGTTTTCTGATGATTCTGACATCTGGTATCAGCCAACCAATATAAATGCAAATATTTATGTTGCAAATGAAGAATTAGTGAATCTTGATTTAACTGCTACTTACAATTTAAGTGGTGATCCTACATCAGTTAACGGTTCTGTATTTTTAAAACCTTTTACATTTTCCATAAGTGTTGAAAAAAGCAATACCACAATTACAGGGAGAGCTACTTTGAAAAAGGATAATGATACAATAATAGATGTTAATCTAAAAATTAGCTTTACAGATGCTACTTTAGAGAATGTTACAATAGTTGAAGGTTATATTCAAATTGAACATATTAAACTTAAAGCAGAAGTGTATGTTGCAGTTTTAGAAAAGTTGCAATCAAATCTTACGGTTGCTCAGTTGAATGAAAATATTAAGCTTTCATTATACACTGATACTGATAAGAAAATTGGAAACTTAGAATTTATAGCTACATTAAATGGTGATATTGACTTGCAAATTGTATTTAATGATGGTACAACGAAATTGGCAAGCCAATATTTTAAAGCATTAATTGAGAGTTTTAAATCATTAATTGAATAATGCTTAATAAATTTTTGAAAAAATAAAAAAGTCGCTTATTAGCGGCTTTTTTATTGATATTATTAAAACAGTAAAATTCGTAACTTGAAAAAGAATAATTGAGCTATCAAACAATTAATCCAAAGTCAGTGTCAGTTTCTTTTCTTGAATAAGTTTTCTTAAATTAATAAGAGCATATCTCATTCTGCCAAGAGCTGTGTTAATACTAACATTTGTTTGCTCGGCAATTTCTTTGAAACTAAGTCCTGCATAATGTCGAAGTATAATCACGTTTTTTTGATCTTCAGGTAATTCTTCAATAAGCAACTTTACTTCTTGTGATATTTGATTTGAAATAATATCTTCTTCAATTGTTCTATCAGAAAATTTTTGTGAATTAAAAATATCTATTTCATTATCGTCGTTTGAATAAACTTTTAGGTGTTTTTCTTTTCTGTAATAATCAATAACGAGATTGTGAGCAATTCTTAATACCCAAGATACAAATTTACCTTCTTCATTATACTTACCCAAACGAAGCGATTTTATTACCTTAATAAATGTATCTTGGAAAATGTCTTCAGCGAGATGCTGCTTTTTGACAATTAAAAAAATGTAGGTGTAAACTCTTTTTTTGTGTCGATTAATTAAAATTTCTATACTTGATTGATTCCCATCAATAAATTGTTTAACGAGATCATAATCTGACTGATTATGCTTTTTCATAATTACCTCCTGTTATTTTGTTAAGAAAGTAGAAATATCCCTATAAACAATCCTCCTATATTTTAATTAAACAATTTTTTTTTATTTTCTTAACAAAGATATTTATTTTATTAAGAATTTAAAATTAATTTTGACAAAACTTTATAATAAATATAATGCAAGAAAAAAATAATAAAGAATATATTGAGATTAAAGGAGCAAGAGTCCACAATCTTAAAAATATTGATATTAAAATACCACGCGATAAATTCGTTGTAATTACCGGATTGTCTGGCTCTGGAAAGTCCTCACTAGCTTTTGATACAATATATGCCGAAGGTCAACGTCGTTATGTTGAAAGCCTTTCTGCTTATGCAAGGCAATTTCTTGGTCGTATTAATAAGCCTGATGTAGATTTTATTAAAGGAATACCTCCTGCAATTGCAATTCAACAACGGGTTAATACTCATAACCCAAGATCTACTGTTGGTACTTCGACTGAAATTTATGACTATTTAAAATTATTATATGCAAGAATCGGAAAGACTTATTCGCCTATTTCAAATAATATCGTAAAAAAACACTCTGTTTCGGATGTGGTAAATTATATATTATCATTTACTGATAATGCAAAAATAGTAATTCTTTCACCAATTAAAAGTAAGCAAAGAACAATTGTTGAAACACTTGAAGTTCTAATAAAACAAGGCTTTACCAGAGTCGAAGTAGAAGATTATTTTGTAAAAATTAATGAAATATTAGACGATAATAAAGTTATTGATGATATTGACAATATTTCTTTGGTAATTGACAGACTTATTGTAAACGACGATAAAGACACGAAAAGCAGGCTTGCAGACTCTGTGCAAACTTCTTTTTATGAAGGACAAGGAGAGTGCATTGTAAAAGTTTATGAGGATGGGAAAGCTTTTTCTAAAAAGTTTTCAAACAAGTTTGAGCTAGATAATATTATTTTTGAGATTCCAACAACTCACATGTTTAGTTTTAACAACCCTATTGGTGCTTGCCCAACTTGTGAAGGATATGGTAGAGTACTTGGTATTGACAGAGACTTGGTTATTCCAAATAAAAGTTTATCTGTTTACGACGATGCTGTTGTGTGCTGGAAGGGCGAAAAAATGAAGAAATGGAAGGAGCGCCTTATTGCTAGTGCAGATAAATTCGATTTTCCAATACATAAACCATATTTTGAATTATCACCGGAAGAAGAAGATTTGTTATGGACAGGGACTAAATATTTTTACGGAATAAATACCTTCTTTAAATATCTTGAGAAAAAAATTTATAAGATTCAATATAGAGTTATGCTTTCGCGGTATAGAGGCAAAACAGTTTGTCCCGATTGCAAAGGAACTCGTTTAAAAAAAGAAGCTTCTTATGTTAAAATTTCCACTAAATCGATTTTGGATTTAGTGGATATGCCAATTGACAAGTTGTATAATTTTTTTAAAAATCTTAAATTAGACGAATACGATAAAAAAACATCTAAACGCTTATTATATGAAATAAACAGTCGCCTTAGCTTTTTACTTGAAGTAGGTTTAGGATATCTAACTTTAAATAGGCTATCGTCAACTTTATCAGGAGGCGAATCGCAACGTATAAATATTGCAACTTCAATAGGAAGTAGTCTTGTTGGCTCTCTGTATATCTTAGATGAACCAAGCATCGGCCTTCATCCACGAGATACTAAACGACTAATAAAAGTGTTGAAAGAACTTCAAGAAATTGGGAATACTGTTATTGTTGTTGAACACGATGAAGAATTAATTAGAGCTGCAGATGAAATTATTGACATCGGACCTTTGGCTGGAAGATTAGGTGGTAAGCTTGTTTATCAGGGTAATCTTGAGCAACTTATTAATGAGAATGAAAGTTTAACAGCAAAATATTTAACAGGTAAAGAGGGAATTCAAATACCAAGTAAAAGACGTAAATCTAATAATTATATAGAAGTAATAGGTGCTCGCGAGAATAATTTAAAAGGTATTAATGTTAAGTTCCCTTTAAATTTAATGACGGTAATTACCGGTGTTAGTGGTTCTGGTAAATCGTCGGTGGTAAAGCATATTTTATATCCGGCTTTAAAAAAGACTTTAGGTGGTTATGCTGGAAAAACGGGTTTGTATGATAATATCATTGGTGATTTTCATTTAATTTCTGATGTTGAGTTTGTTGATCAAAATCCAATTGGGAAATCAACACGTTCGAATCCGGCAACGTATAGTCATGCTTATGATGAAATAAGAAAGTTATTTGCTAATCAGCAATTGTCAAAATATAACGGCTTTAAATCATCGCATTTTTCTTTTAATGTAGATGGAGGACGATGCGACGAATGTCAAGGAGAAGGAATTATTAAGATTGAGATGCAATTTATGGCTGATGTGCAACTCGTATGCGAAACTTGTAAAGGGAAAAGATTTAAAGACGAAATTTTAGAAGTAAAATATCAAGAGAAAAATATTTATGATGTGTTGGAAATGACTGTAAATGAGGCTCTTGAATTTTTTTCGATTAAACAAGAAAATATTGAAAAGAAAATTGTAGATAAACTTCAACCTTTGGCTGATGTTGGCTTAGGATATGTTAAATTAGGGCAGTCGTCAAGCACATTGAGTGGTGGCGAAAGTCAACGAATTAAGTTGGCTTCTTTTCTTGCTAAAGAAAAAATAGGCAAACCGAGTGTTTTTATTTTTGATGAGCCAACTACGGGTTTACACTTCCACGATATTAAAACACTATTAAAAGCTTTTAATGCATTAATTAACAAAGGACACACTGTAATAATTATTGAACATAATTTAGATGTAATTAAATCAGCCGATTGGATTATTGATTTAGGTCCCGATGGTGGCGAAAAAGGAGGAAATATAATTTTTGAAGGAACACCAGAAAATCTTGTTAAATGTAAAAAGTCATTTACAGGAAAGTTCCTGAAAGAAAAAATGAATACATAAATTTATATATTATTTGAAATCAAAAGCAATATTAAAGATTTAAATAATTTGATTTAAATCTTTAATATTCAATTTTTTCTAGAAAAAGACCTTTCGCAGGAACAGATTTTCCGGCATTCGATCGATTTTTGCTTTCAATTATTTGTGTAAATTCATTTATTGAAATTCTATTTTGTCCAACTTCAATTAATGTTCCTACAATAGCTCTTACCATATTGCGTAAAAAACGATCGGCAGATATTGTAAATATTATCATGTCATTTTTTCCGATGCATTCTGCCAAAATTATTTTGCAATTATTCGTTTTTGTGTCGGTGTGTAGTTTGCTAAAGCAAGAAAAATCCTTATAGCTAAAAAGTATTTTGCAGGCTTGATTTATTTTATTTATGTCTAATTCAAAAGGAAAGTAGTAAGAAAAATCTTTCTTAAAAGGATCTTTGTTTCTACAAATATAGTATTTGTAAGTTCTTGATAATGCGTCAAAGCGGGTATGAGAAGTCTCAGATACTTTAAAAATTTTTTTTATTGCAATATCGTTTGATAAAAATTTATTTAATCTGTGAACAATATTATTATTATCAATGTTGAGATTGGAGGAATCAAAGTGAGCAACAAAGAAACGAGCATGAACGCCGGCATCTGTTCTCCCTGCTCCAACGGTTTCAATATTTTCACGCAAAAGGGTTGATAACGCTTTGTTTAAATCTTCTTGTATGCTTATAGCATTAGGTTGTATTTGCCAACCATGATAGTTTGTACCTTTATAGGATAGCTCTATGAAATATCGTTGTCTCAATTAATTATATTTTTTCTCAAAATTACAAAAAAATAATAAAATTTTTATATTTTCGGTAATTCAATTTTTGTACACAAGAAAAAGTGAGATATAATGAAATGAAAAAGATTTATATTGCCAATATTATTTATTTTAAGAAAATTTATATAAAATTTTAATATATTATAATAATAAATGTTAATTCTGTAGCGTTATTGAGATTTATGGTACAAATTTTGGAGAAGAAATACTAAATTTTAAAATCTAATAAAATGAATGAAACAGTAAATATTAAAGAGTTAAATGAAAGAATTCAAAAGGAGAGTAGCTTTGTCGATATGATTAATATTGAGATGAATAAAGTTATTGTTGGACAAAAGCATTTAACCGAAAGTTTATTAATAGGCTTGCTTTCTGATGGTCATATTTTATTAGAAGGTGTTCCCGGTTTAGCAAAAACATTGGCTATTAGTACTCTTTCAGATATTATTGACGCTAAATTCAGCAGAATTCAATTTACTCCTGACTTATTGCCTGCCGATTTAATTGGGACAATGATATATAGTCAGAAAAAAGAAGAATTTACTGTTAAAAAAGGTCCAATTTTTACAAATTTTGTATTAGCCGATGAAATAAACAGAGCTCCTGCAAAAGTTCAAAGTGCATTATTGGAAGCCATGCAGGAAAAACAAGTTACTATTGGTGATAATACTTTTAAATTAGAACGACCTTTTTTAGTAATGGCAACGCAAAATCCAATTGAGCAAGAAGGAACCTACCCTTTACCCGAAGCTCAGGTTGACCGTTTCATGCTTAAGGTTGTTATTGATTATCCTAAAAAAGAAGAAGAGAAAGTTATTATCCGTCAAAACTTAATGGAAACCTTTCCAAAAGCTACTAAAATACTTAAGGCCGAGGATATAATTAGAGCTCGTAAGGTTGTTCGTGATGTTTATATGGATGAGAAAATTGAAAAATATATTGTCGATATTGTATTTGCAACTCGTTATCCCGATGATTATAATTTATCACAATTTAAAGAAATGATTAGTTATGGGGGCTCTCCTCGTGCAAGCATCAATCTTGCTTTAGCTGCTAAAGCCTATGCTTTTATTAATCGTCGTGGTTATGTTATACCTGAAGATATTCGTGCTGTTTGTCACGATGTTTTGCGTCACAGAATTGGATTAACCTATCAGGCCGAAGCCGAAAATATTACTTCTGAAGAGATTATAAGTCAAGTGTTAAATACTGTTGAAGTTCCTTAAAGGTTTAAAGTGACTAGAGTTAAGAGTGTCTAGAGTGCCTAGAGTGCCTAGAGTGCCTAGAGTGCCTAGAGTGCCTAGAGTTAAGAGTGCCTAAAGTTTTTAAAGATGGATAATAAGGAATTTAGTAAACAATTAGAATTAAGAACCAAGAAATTCGCAATTAGTATTATTAAGCTATCTGCTTCACTGTCAAACACCCCGGAAAGTAAGGTGATAAAGTATCAGATTTCAAAATCAGGAACAAGTGTAGGCGCAAACTATAGAGAAGCAAATCGTTCAAGGAGTAAAGCAGACTTTGCAAATAAAATTAAAATATGCGAAAGTGAAGCAAGTGAAACAGTTTTTTTATTAGAAATAATTACTGATTTAAATTGGGTTGATACTGAAAAAATGAAATTAATATTGACAGAAGCCAATGAAATTCTTGCTATTTTTACTTCAATTGGTAAGAACCTAAAACTCAAGGCATTTTAGGCATTTCAAACTTAAGGCACTTATTAATTGCTTTTTTAAATACAAATAAAAATTATGTATGGAAACTTCTGACTTATTAAAAAAAGTAAGACATATTGAGATTAAAACTCGCGGATTATCAAAAAATATTTTTGTGGGAGAGTATCATAGTGCGTTTAAAGGTCGTGGTATGACTTTTAGTGAAGTTCGTGAATATCAATACGGAGATGCTATTCGTGATATTGATTGGAATGTTACTGCACGTTTTAATCACCCTTATGTAAAAGTATTTGAAGAAGAACGTGAGTTAACAGTTATGCTTTTAATTGATGTTAGTGCTTCAAAAGAATTTGGAACGCAAACACAATTTAAACAAAATATGATGACTGAAATAGCTGCGGTATTGTCTTTTTCTGCCATCAAAAATAATGATAAGATTGGTGTAATATTTTTTAGCGATAAAATTGAAAAATTTATTCCACCAAAAAAAGGACGAAAGCATATCTTAAGAATTATTCGCGAACTTATTGATTTTAAACCTGAAAGCAAAGGCACAAATATTACCGAAGCTTTAAAATATTTCACAAATGTTATAAAGAAACGTTGTACTGCTTTTATCCTTTCCGATTTTATTGATGATGGTATTGACAATAATCTTGAAGATGCTTTTAAAATTGCTAATAAAAAGCACGATATTGTTGCTATTAAAATTTTTGATAAAAGAGAAAGTCAATTGCCTGCAATAGGACTTGTTAAAATGAAAGATGCCGAGACCGATAAATATATTTGGGTAGATACTTCTAATAAGCAAGTTAGAAGTAACTATGAAAAAAGTTGGAAAGAGACAGAACTAAAACAACATACAATTTTTAAAAAGTCGGGTGTTGATTATATTTCTGTAGCTACCAACGAAGATTATATTAAACCTTTAATTGGATTATTTAAAAGAAGAAACTGATATGATGAATAGAAAAATAGAAAGAATACTATTAGTTTTTATTTTATTAATATTTGTGAGTTTTAGAGGATTTTCACAATCTATTACTGTTAAAGCAAGTGTTGATACAAATTTGATTTTAATAGGTGACCAAATAAAATTGCATTTTGAGCTTACTCAACCCAACAATTTTCAAGTCAATTTCCCAAATTTTAACGATACTATTATTGATAAAATTGAAATACTTGAACGATTAAATATTGATACTGTTATTGTTAATAATAATTTGTTATTATTAAAACAAGACTACCTAATTACTTGTTTCGATAGTGGAATTTATGAAATACCGGAATTTAAGTTTGCCTTTAAGTCAAATAATGACACTTTAAGCGACACAATTAGCACAAGGTCTTTTTATATTGGTGTTCAAACAATGAAAATTGATACCGCACAAGCTAATGCAATTGCCGATATCAAATTACCAATAGAAGCACCAATAACAATAAATGAAGCTTTACCTTATATTTTGTACGCTCTTGCAATTATTGTATTTGTTTTGTTGGTTATATACTTAATTAGGAAGCGAAAGAAACATGAGCCAATATTAAAGAAAAAAATAAAACCTAAAGAACCTGCTAATGTTATTGCTTTGCGTGATCTTGATAAGATAAAGCATGAAAAGTATTGGCAAAAAGGAAAAGTAAAATATTTTCATAGTATTGTAACTGATGTTTTGCGAACCTATATTGAAAATAGGTTTGATATTAATGCAATGGAGAAAACTAGTCAAGAAATAATTTCAGAGTTTACAAATAGTAATTTATTAGAAAAAAAATCTTTTGAAAAATTAAAACAAATTTTATCTCTAGCTGATTTTGTTAAATTTGCTAAATTAAACCCTTTAATAGATGAAAATGAGGCGAGCTTAAACAATGCTTATGAGTTTGTTAATAAAACTAAAAAGGTCGTTGAAATTGATAATCCTGAAAAGGATAAGGAAAATGAAAAGACTGAAATAATTAATGATAAAAATAAAAAAGTTGTTTAAAGTTTAAGGTTGAAAGTTGGTTGATTGGTAATTATTTAGTGTCTGTCTTTAAAGTCGCTTATTTGTCATTTCTACCGTTAGGGAGAAATCCCGTTTATTTACTATGAGTTAAATAGATTTCTCGCTATCGCTCGAAATGACAGTTTGAATGAAATTTGTGATAAATTTATTACAAATATAAAAATATAAAAAAAATAAAATGAGTAATATAACATTTGCAAATCCAAATTTTTTCTTTTTGTTTCTGATTCCAGTAGCAATGATTGTTTGGTATATTCTCAAACAAAACACTGCTAATGCTTCAATTCAGATTTCGAGCATTAAAGGTTTTGAAGGAACAAAAAAAACATATAAATATTATTTACGACATCTCCCTTTTATTTTGAGGGTTTTGGCTATTTCGTTTTTGATTTTAGTTATTGCACGCCCACAAACAACAAATAAATGGCAAAGCTCAACAACAAAAGGTATTGATATTGTTTTAACTCTCGATATCTCGGGCAGTATGTTGTCTGAGGATTTTAAACCAAATCGTATTGAAGCTGCAAAACAAGATGCAATTGAATTTATTTCTGGCAGAACTGACGATAGGATAGGGCTTGTGATTTTTAGTGGTGAGAGTTTTACTCAATGTCCGTTAACAACCGACCATGCTGTTTTAATTAATTTATTTAAAAATATTAAAAGTGGCATGATTAAAGATGGAACTGCCATTGGTTTAGGCTTGGCCAATGCTGTTAATAGATTAAAAGACAGTAAAGCAAAAAGTAAAGTTATTATTTTGCTAACAGATGGTGTTAATAATCAAGGTGAAATAGCACCTATAACTGCTGCCGAAATTGCTCAAACATATGGAATTAGAGTTTACACAATTGGTGTTGGAACAAGAGGCATGGCTCCTTATCCTTTCAAAACTCCTTTTGGAACTCAATATCAAAATGTAAAAGTTGAGATTGATGAAGATATTTTAACCCAAATAGCTCAAATGACTGACGGTGAATATTTTAGAGCGACTGACAATAGGAGGCTAAAACAAGTTTATCAAGAAATTAATAAATTAGAAAAATCAAAGATTGATGTTAAAAAATATAGCAATAAACAAGATGAATACCTTATGTTTGCTATTATTGCCGCATTATTATTAATCTTTGATATTTTATTGAAAAATACGATTTTAAGGAATATTCCTTAGAAGACAGTTAAGATTTTAAAGTTCAAAGTTTAAAGTTTAAAGTTTAAAGTTATGTCAACAATCAAACGATTCGAAGATATTAATGCTTGGCAGAAGTCAAGAGAACTTTGTAAAGAGATTAATAAAATTACAAGCTTTAAAGATTTTACAAAAGATTTTGAGTTGAAAAATTAAATAAACGCTTCAAGCGGTTCGGTAATGGATAACATAGCAGAGGGGTTTGAAAGAAGCGGGAATAAAGAATTTATTTATTTTTTAAGTATAGCAAAAGGTTCAGCAGGAGAAGTTCGGTCTCAATTGTATAGAGCGTTAGATAGAAATTATATTGACAATCAAACATTTGATAAAATATTTAATCTTGCTGAAATAACTATTCAATTAATAGCCGGACTAATGAATTATTTAAAAAAATCATCAATTAAAGGAACGAAATTTAAACATTAAACATTAAACATTAAACTTATATCCATGTTTCAATTTGCACATACAAATTATTTATATTTTTTATTACTAATACCTGTAATGATAATAATTTTTATTGTTTCATTACAAATAAAAAAGAAAGCAGTTAAATCGTTTGGTGATTTAGAAATTATTGCCGATTTAATGCCTAATGTTTCTGTTAGAAGACCAAAACTGAAATTTATTCTGTTATTATTTGCATTAAGCTTTATTATTATTGGAATTGCCGGACCACAGTTTGGAACCAAACTAAAAAAAGTTAAACGCGAAGGTATAGAAATGATTTTTGCTCTAGATGTATCGAACAGTATGATGGCTGAAGATATTAAGCCTAATCGTCTTGAGCGATCAAAACAAGCAATATCTAAATTAATAGATAAATTGCATAACGATAAAATCGGAATGATTGTTTTTGCTGGTGATGCATATACACAGCTTCCAATAACAACCGATTATTCGGCAGCTAAAATGTTTCTTTCAACAATAAATCCTTCAATTGTGCCTAAGCAAGGTACTGCAATTGGAACGGCTATTAATCTTGCAATGAGCTCGTTTTCGCCTGATAACAATAAAAGTAAAGCTTTAATTATTATTACTGATGGTGAAAATCATGAAGATAATGCTGTTGAAATGGCAGAAAAAGCAAAAGATGAAGGTATTGTTGTTCATACTATTGGAATGGGTTTGTCAAAAGGTGCACCAATTCCTGTTATAGGCAGTTATGGTCAACGTGATTTCCGAACAGACAAAAATGGGAAAGTTGTTATCACAAAATTAAATGAACCAATGTTGCAGGAAATAGCTTCGGCAGGTAATGGTCTTTATATACGTGCAAATAACTCAAATGCAGGTATAAATACATTGTTCAGAAAAATAAACAAAATGGATAAGACAGAAATAGATGCAAAAATTTATTCTGAATATGATGAGCGGTTTCAATATGCTATTGCAGTTGCTTTATTTCTTTTATTAGTTGATTTTTTGATTTTAGAAAGGAAAAACAAATTTTTTAAAGACGTTAATGTTTTTAAATTGAACGTTCATAAAACTAAAAATTAAATTGTTGATACATTGAATAGTGCTAAGCTCTTGGAAGTGTCAGACTAAATCGATAATAATAGAAGAAAATAAATAAGAATTAATGTGGACAAACAAGTGAATGCTTATATAATGAAATTAGAAATTAAAAATTCGTTTCTAAATCCTGTAAATCCTGTCAAAGAATAATATTGTAATTTGTAGACAAATAAAAAAGCAAACAACTGAATATTGATGAAATATAAAAGTAAACATATAAAAATTATGTTAATCCTGTAAATCCTGTCAAAGGGAAACAGTGTAATCTGTGGACAAATAAAAAAGCAAACAAATGAAAAAATACAAA
>JADFUR010000076.1 GCA_015222055.1 Bacteroidota bacterium
TAAACAAAATATTTCATAATAAAAAAAGCCTTACATTACTGTAAGGCTTTTTGTGGGCGGTACTGGATTCGAACCAGTGACCCCCTGCTTGTAAGGCAGGTGCTCTGAACCAACTGAGCTAATCGCCCTAAATTTCATTTCAATATTTCAAAAAAAATTCGCAATACTAATTGAGCTAAATACCCTTTCAAAATTGCGATGCAAAGATAATAGACAATTTCTTTTATACAAACAAAAATATGTTTTTTTTATTATTTATTTTTAAAAAAAATATAATTCGCTGTAAGTTAAATCTGTATGATTGTATGAAATAATTTCTATTTTTTTAAGCAAAAAAAACAATTAAATTCTCAATCTTTTGGACTTAATGTTTTTTTTTTCATTAAAATTTGTAAACTTTGACAAATGAATTTTTTAAATAATAAATTTTAAATTTAAGATAATGAATAATTACAAAAAAATAATTCTATTGCTAATTAGTTTATTGATTAGTAGTATTGTCTTTTCTCAAAACAGTATTGAGAAATATAATAAAATCACACTTGAGGATCTTTGGGAAAATTTTACTTTTTCTCCACAATCTGTTTATGGATTAAGATCAATGAACGATGGAGTGCATTATACTGTTATTGAAAAACATAAAGAAATTTCTAAGTACAGTTTTAAGACCGGTAAAAAAGTTGCCACTATTTTTGGTATTGACGAATTAAAAAATGATTCTATAATTAAATATATCTCTAACTATGAATTTAATCACGATGAAACGAAAATTTTATTTTATATCAATCGTACAAGAATTTATCGTCGTTCGTTTACAGCCAATTATTATGTTTGGAATTTAAAAACAAAAAAACTTTTGCCAGTCTCTACAAATGGAAAGCAACGAATTGCTACTTTTTCGCCTGATGGTATAAATATTGCATTTGTGAGAGATAATAATCTTTTTATTAAAAATATTGTTGATGGAAAGGAAAAACAAATTACTAACGACGGTGAATTTAATAAAATCATAAATGGAGCACCTGACTGGGTGTATGAAGAAGAATTTGAATATAATAAAGCATTTGCCTGGTCGCCAAAAGGAGATTATCTTGCATTTTGTAAATTTGATGAAAGTAATGTTCGTGTTTTTAATATGACACTCTTTCAAGGTTCACATCCCACCAAAAAAAAGAACGCTTTATATCCAGAAAATTATGCATTTAAATATCCAAAAGCAGGAGAGGACAACTCAATTGTTTCTGTTCATGTTTATAATTTAAATTCTGAAAAAACATCAAAAATGGATGTTGGTGATGAAAAAGACCAATACATACCTCGAATAAGATGGACACAGCAAAATAATCTTTTAGGAATAATACGCTTAAACAGACTTCAAAATAATGTTGAGATACTTTTAGATAATGCAGATAACGGTAGTTCTAAAGTTATTTATACTGAAAAAAATAAGTATTATATTGATGAAGGAAATTTCGACAATATTACTTTTTTAAAAGATGGTAAACATTTTATTTTAACAAGTGAAAAAAGTGCTTATTCTCATATCTATCTTTATAATATGGATGGCTCATTGGTTAATCAGGTAACAAAAGGTAACTGGGATGTTACAGATTATATTGGTTTCGATAGCAAGAAAAAACTTGTTTATTATATATCAGCAGAAACATCACCTTTGAGACGCAATGTCTATTCAATAAAAATTGATGGAACAAAAAAGAAAAAATTATCAACCCAAGAAGGAACAAACGATGCTTTGTTTAGTGAAGGTTTTAAATATTATATTAATTATTTTTCAAACGCAACTACTCCTAATTATGTAACTTTAAATAACAGTAAGGGTAAATTGATTAGAGTTTTAGAAGACAATAAAAAATTGATTGATACATTAAAAACTTATCAGTATAATACAAAAGAATTTTTTAGCTTTAAAACATCTGAAAATGTAGAGTTAAACGGATGGATTTTAAAACCATACAATTTTGACAAGAATAAGAAATATCCTGTATTAATGACACAATACAGTGGCCCTAATTCTCAGTCTGCAACTGATGAATGGAGTTTTGGTTGGAACCAATATTTAGCACAAAATGGATATATTGTTGTTTGTGTTGATGGAAGAGGAACAGGAGCAAGAGGAGAGGGGTTTCGTAAAATGACTTATCTGCAACTCGGAAAATATGAGACTATTGACCAAATTGAAGCAGCCAAATATTTGGGTTCATTACCCTATGTTGATGAATCAAGAATTGGGATTTGGGGTTGGAGTTATGGTGGTTTTATGTCGTTATTATGTATGACTAAAGGAGCCGATTATTTTAAAGCAGGAATTGCTGTAGCACCAGTAACTAACTGGCGCTATTACGATAATGTTTATACTGAGCGATTTATGCGTACCCCACAAGAAAATCCTAAAGGATATGATGATAATTCACCAATAAATTTTGTTGATAAACTTAACGGGAAATTATTAATATGTCACGGTACAGCCGATGATAATGTTCATGTTCAAAATTCAATTGAAATAATTGAGAAATTGGTTCAAGCAAATAAACAATTTGAAATGCAATATTATCCTAATCGTAATCACAGTATTTATGGTGGAAAAACAAGATTGCATTTATACACAAGAATGACAAATTTTGTTTTAGATAATCTTTAAGAATTATTATTGCTATAATTTTATTATTTTTGTGCTTATTGAGATGTCGTGTGAAAATTTTTTAATACAATAAATTAATGCACTATGAGTTAATATTAGAAATCTAATAAAGAAACCGTAAATAATAAATATGAATTTTGTTTTATAAATAAATATAAAAATAAATAATTATGAGTAATGAGATAAAAAATTTAGAGCCTAAATCATTATGGAAAAATTTTTATGGACTAACACAAGCTCCTCGTCCTTCAAAAATGGAAACAAAAGCTGTAGAGTTTATTAAAAATTTTGGTGAAAATTTAGGACTAGAAACAGTAATAGATGAAGTTGGAAATATTATTATAAGAAAACCTGCTACCTCAGGTATGGAAAATAGAAAGACCGTTATTTTGCAAGGTCATATTGATATGGTTCCTCAAAAAAATAATGATGTAGATCATGATTTTGAAAAAGACCCTATTGATGCATATATTGATGGAGATTGGGTTACAGCAAGAGGAACAACTCTTGGAGCTGACAATGGTATGGGTGTTGCTGCTGCTATGAGTGTGCTTGAATCAAAAGATATAGCTCACGGACCTATTGAAGCATTGTTCACTATTGATGAAGAAACAGGAATGACAGGTGCTTTTGGATTAAAAGATGATGCTTTAAAAGGCGACATATTAATGAATTTAGATTCTGAAGAAGAAGGAGAACTTTATGTTGGTTGTGCTGGTGGTACAAATGCAACTATGACCTTTCATTATAAAGAAACTAAGGTTGATGATAATGTAGCTCCTTACAAATTAATTTTAACTGGTTTAAAAGGTGGACATTCAGGAATGGACATTCTTTTACAACGCGGAAATGCAAATAAATTAATGATTCGTTTTCTAAAAAAAGCTATTAGCGAATTAAATGTTAGACTTTCGAGCATTGACGGAGGAACTTTACGTAATGCTATTCCTAGAGATGCTAATGCTATTATCACAGTGCCTGTTGAAAATGAAAAAGCTTTAATTGAACTTGTTGCAAAATATCAAGCTATTTATAAGAATGAATTAGCAGAAGTTGAACCAAATTTTGAATTTACTGTTGAAAAAACAGATATGCCAAAATCATTAATTGAAGAAATGGTTCAAGACGATTTAGTTAATGCTGTTTATGTTTGTCCAAATGGTGTTATTCGTATGAGCGATACTATGAAAGGAATGGTTGAGACATCTTCAAACTTAGCAACTGTAAAATCAGAAAATGGAACAATTACAGCTCTATGCTTGTTAAGAAGTTCTGTTGATAGTGCAAAAGAAGATTTAGGCGAAGCAATATCTAGTGCATTTAAGTTAGCTGGTGCTGATGTTGTTCTTGACGGCGAATACCCAGGATGGAAACCAAATATGGATTCTCCAATTTTGAAAGAGATGAGAGGTATTTACAAAAATCTTTATGGTAAAGATCCTGAAATTAAAGCTATACACGCAGGTTTAGAGTGTGGATTATTAGGAGGTGTTTATCCAAATCTTGATATGATTTCTTTTGGTCCTTCTATTAATTTTCCTCATTCTCCAGATGAAAAGGTTAATATTAAAACAGTTGAGAAATTTTGGAATTTCTTAGTTGAAACTTTAAAAGAAGTACCGAAAAAATAAAAAATTTATATAATTATCTTTAAGGCAAGGAATTATCCTTGCCTTTTTTTTTGCACAAAAATATAATTTGCTATTAAGTATTATTATTATAATTTTATGGGTTTTAAATTTTTAAATTAATAAATGATAAAAGTATGAATAATATAAAAAAAGCCCTTAATGAATCCGCCGTAATTAGATGGACAGCATTAATTTTAATAAGCATTGTAATGTTCTCAAGCTATTATTTTTATGATGTTTATTCTGCTATTAAGGAAGCATTACAAAATCAAGCAGGTCTAAGTAACACTGAATATGGTTCAATGTATGGAGCTTATTCTTTCTTAAATGCTTTTGGTATGGCTTTTATTGGAGGTATGCTTCTTGATAAATGGGGAATTAGAAAAACAGGTATTATATTTTTATCTTTTCTACTAATTGGAACTGTAATAACAGCTTACGGTTCAAGTAGTTTGTTTAATAGTAATAGTTTTTCTTATGGTTTTATTAACTCTTTCTGGAAAGACTATACACCTGCATTAAAAATGATGGTTCTTGGTAGAATCTTATTTGGTCTGGGAGCCGAAACTTTTTACGTTGTTATAAATAAAGTTATTGCAAAATGGTTTAAAGGTCATGAGTTAGCATTAGCATTTTCTATAAGTCTTGCTCTTGGTCGTTTTGGTACTGCTGCTGCGTTTATGTATTCACCTCGATTAATAGCTAATTCACATCATTTCGATACTGCTCCTTGGTTTGGTGTTATGTTAGTTTTAGTATCATTTATTTTATTCTTTGTCTATTTAGTTTATGATTTTCGTTTTGATAAATCTGTTGCAGGGAAAAATATTGAAGAAGATGAAGAAGAAAAATTCCATTTTAATGATGTAGCTAAGTTATTTAAAAATCGTTCTTTTATTTATATTACTTTACTTTGTGTAACTTTTTATTCAGCAGTATTTCCATTTTTAGGTTTCGCTGCAGATTTTCTTCATAATAAATTTGCATTTTCTTTAAAATTAAGTGGAGACCTTACAACAATTCTTCCTTATGGAACGATTTTATTTACACCTCTATTTGGATGGTTTACAGATCATAAGGGTAAAAATGCTTCAGTTATGATTTGGGGATCATTATTACTTATTCTTGTTCATTTAACTTTTGCTGTTACCAGTATTTCTCCTTATGTTCCTTTATTTGTTTTAGGTGTCGCATTTTCATTAGTGCCTGCTGCAATGTGGCCTTCAGTTGCACGTATTGTTGACGAAAACAGTCTTGGTACTGCTTACGGTATCATGTTTTCTATTCAGAATTGGGGGTTAATGCTGTTTCCTTATTTAATAGGAAAAGTTTTAGATATTTCAAATAAAAATGTTCCTGACGGTGCTCCTTTAGACTATACAAACTCAATTTTAATGCTTGCTGTTCTTGGTGTTTTAGGAATTGTTTTTGCTTTATTACTAAAACGTGAAGATAAAGTTTCAGGCTATGGGCTAGAATTACCTAATAAAAAAGAATAAATATAATTATAACACTCAAATTGTTATTAAAATTAAAAGGCTATCCAAAATTGGATAGCCTTTTAAAAATTGGGGTTTTAAAATTTATGAAATCTTAATTGTTCTTAAAGGTTTTTCCTTAGCTTCTTCCTTTTTAGGAATTACAACTTGTAAGATTCCATCTTTATATGAAGCTTCAATTTTATCAGAATTTACACTGTCAGGCAAAATAAAAGTTCGTTCAAACGAAGAATATAAAAATTCTTTTCTAACGACTTTGTCATCTGCTTCATCTTTATTTTCTTCCTTTTCAGAAGAAATTTTTAAAACATCGTTGTGAATATCGATTTTGAAATCTTCGGTTTTAAAACCAGGTATTGCAAATTCAATTTTAAATTCGTTTTTGTTCTCTGTAATATTTACAGACGGCATTGTGAAATCGCTTGACGCTTTAAAAAAATTTGATGGTTCGTTGCCGAAAAATTCGTTTAACAAATTTGGTAACATTGCTCTGGTTCTTAAGTTTGGTAACATTTTTTTGTCCTCCTATTTTAAGTTATTAATTAATTTTTTTCGTTCGCTATAGGTATATTCAATTAATATACCAACCGAAAAATGGAAACTAATTGTCACTAAATTCTATTGTATATGTCATTATGTCATACATTTATAATAATGCACGACAAAATGTCGTACAAAAATTAAATTATACAGTAGCATTTTAAATTAAGATAAAATTAATTGGAAGTAAAAATAAAGTCACAAAAGATAAAATCTAAAAAAGAAACTCTAGTGTTCATAAAACAACATCGAAACGTAATCTACAACCTCCTGAGATGGAATTATTTCTCCTGAATTTCCTCTGCGTAATATTTTAGTATGCGGATTGTCTGATATAAGTTTTGAGAACTCTATTAATGCCATAATTGGCCCATAACCGCAAACAGACAAATGCTTTTTACGAACAACATTATTTATGGCACAGGCATCTAAATTTAAAATATTATCTAAAACAAAATTGTCTAAACATTTCCCATATTCAGGTTCTACATAATGTGAAAAATCTGATGAAGCAATAATCAAAAAATTTTTTTCAATTTTAAAACATGCTTTATAAATTTCTTCAGCCAATAATTTTGCATTTTCGTAATTTTGATAAGACATCGTTATTGGTACAATTTTAAAGTCATAATCTAAAAAGTATTGAAGCAGAGGCAACATAACTTCACCGGAATGTTCATATCTATGTGTTTCTGTTGATGTTGAAAAAGGAAGTTGTGACATAAATTCAGTATCTAGACTAACATTTCCCAAAGGTGTTTCCCAACAATCGTTGCTGTCTAACTCAGTGTTATATCCATAAGATGAATGATTGGGATTAATAATAATAATCGTATCGTATTGCAGTGATGATTTTTTTATTATATCGAAAAAATGTACAGCCTCATAAGCAGAAAACATATATCCGGCATGAGGCACAATTCCCCCAATTATTTTGTGTTTTGATAAACTTAAATCAATATTATTTTTTTCTTTAAGATAAATTGAATTAATTAATTTTTTTAATTCGTTTTTTTCTTCCGGGTAAAATTTCCCGGCTACAGCTGGTTTTCTAATTTTCATCGGAATATAATTTTAAGTTTTTATTGTTTTTACTAAAAGTTTGTCATTTCGAAGCGAGGTACGAGCGAGAAATCTCCTTTTTAATTGATGGGGATTCCTCATGTTCGTTCGGAATGACACTCAATAACAAACCTCATTAGTATTCATGCTAATAATAATATCTAACTTTATACTTTACAAACTTTCAACTATTTTATTCCCACAATATTTGCATTTTCCCTCTTCATCAATTCCTTCATTTTTAACACAATACCCTTGGCGAGTAATTACTGTTTTGCCACAATTATCACAAATCGTATTTTCACCATTAGGTAATGAAACATTACCCAAATAAACATAATTAAGATATTTTTTTGCTATTTTAAACAAATCCATAAGTTTATCAACAGAAGTTGGTTCTACTTTTAATTGATACATCGGAAAATATCTTGAGATATGAAATACTGTATTTTTTCCTAACTTATTTGCAATCCACTTAACCATATCTTCAAAAATTTCAACATCATCGTTTAAAGTTGGGATTACCAGATTTGTTAATTCAAAATGTTTATTATTTTTATTTATAAGTTCAATAGTATTTTTTACAGCTTGTAAACCCGAGTTTGTTATCTTTTTATAAAAATCATCTGTATATGCTTTTAAATCAATACTAAATGCATCAATATATGGCAAAATCAATTCTAAAGGTTCCCTGTTTATGTAGGCATTTGTAACCATTACATTTTTCAAATTTTTCTTTTTTGCTAGTTTGGCAATTTCCAGCATGAACTCAAACCAAATTATTGGTTCATTGTAGGTGTAGGCAATACCAACATTATTTTTATAACTTGTGGCTATTTTGACAATTTCTTCAGCATTAATATTTTTCAGGTAATGAAAATCATCAACAGATGTTTGTGATATTTCCCAATTTTGGCAAAACTTACATTGCAAATTGCATCCAATAGTCCCTATAGATAAAATATTTCTCCCCGGGTAAAAATGATACAAGGGCTTTTTTTCAATGGGGTCATTGTTTAAGGAAGATAATTTATTATAAATTTCCGAATTGAGAATACCTTTATTATTAAATCGTACTTTACACTTACCTCGTTTACCATCATTAATAATACAATTATGAGGGCATAAATTACATTTAATTTTATTATTTGATAATTTTTTGTAAAAAAGTGCTTCTTTCATTTTCATTAATTTTAATAAAAAATTATTGATAACGCACTAATACGATTTGTTTACACGCAAACTAATAATCTTATAATCAAAATTATACTAAATAAAAAGTTTTTAGTTTACACTCAAAATATACGAAATTTTAATAAACAAAAAAAATAATAATTTAGATTATAGACCCACAGAATTGTCAGCACAGGAGATTAAAGGTAAATATTTGTTTTTAAATTTTTTAAATTTTTAATCCACTCCGGAAAGTGTGTTTTCGTCATTGCGAACGAAGTGAAGCAATCCCTGTGTGTCGATTTTCAACAGATTGCTTCGGGCTTTGCCCTCGCAATGACGGCTATGAAGTCTTTTCGGAGTGGACTCAATTTTAGAAATTTTAACATATCAGACATAAAATTTTTATGGTTTGTTCATTATGCCCTAAACTTAATAATTTAACAATCTATTTTCTTATAATTTTAATCTGGCCACTGTTCCACAACTTGAGTATACTCGATGGTTGAGCCAAAGAAATTTCTTCTTGTCGCCATTCAACAACATAATCTACTTTTTCGACTATTTCCGGAGTAATATCTAAGAAACTTTGTGGATACTTATCTCCACTCAAATTTGCTGAAGTTGACACAATAGGTTTATTGAATTTTGAAATAAGTCTGCTACAAAACTCATCTTTAGTAACACGAATAGCAATGCTTTCATCAATGCTAATAAGGTTTTTTGCCAAATTTTTTGCTTTCTCAAAAATTATTGTAACTGGTTTCTCCGAATATTCAATAAGGTCGTAAGCAATATCAGGAACTGAATCGGCATACTTACTAATATGATTAATATTATCAATAAGAATAATTAAACTTTTAGAATCTGATCTCTTTTTTAGAGAAAAAACTTTTTTTACAGCTTCAGGATTTGTCGCATCGCAACCAATACCCCAAATTGTATCCGTGGGGTAGAGTATTAATCCACCATTTTGTAATACTTGAACTGCTTTTTTTATATCATTCTGCATAATAAAAATTTATTGGGGATATATATAAACTTTAAACAGCAACATTAAAATCACGTAAAGCTTCGTTTAGCGAAGTTTTTAAATTTGTAGAAGCTTTTCGTTTACCAATAATTAATGCACAAGGCACCTGATATTCTCCTGCTGGAAATTTTTTTGTTCTATTTCCAGGAATAACAACCGAACGTGCAGGTATTATTCCTTTATATTCAATTGGTTCATTACCGGTAACATCGTAAATTTTTGTCGATTTGGTTATTACAACATTAGCTCCAAGCACAGCTTCTTTTTCAATTTTCACACCTTCTACAACAATACAACGAGAACCAATAAAACAATTATCTTCAATAATGACAGGTGCTGCCTGAACAGGTTCCAAAACACCCCCAATACCAACACCTCCGCTAAGATGTACTCTTTTACCAATTTGTGCACATGAACCAACTGTTACCCATGTATCAACCATTGTGCCTTCGTCTACATAAGCACCAATATTTACATACGAAGGCATCAATATAACACCTTTTGCAAGATAAGAACCATATCTGGCTATTGCATGAGGAACTACGCGAACATTTAATTTCTCATAATCCTTTTTTAATGCAATTTTATCGCGAAATTCAAATGGGCCAAGCTCAATTGTTTTCATTTCCTGAATTGGGAAATACATCAGCACTGCTTTTTTAACCCATTCATTAACAAGCCATTCGTTGTTTGCCTTTTCTGCAACACGCAATTTACCTTTATCTAAAAGTTCAATTGTTTCTCTTATTGCTTCAGTAGTTTGATTTTCACTAAGAAGAGACCTGTCTTCCCAAGCGTTTTCTATTATTATTTGAATTTCGTTATGCATAATAATTATTAATTGTTAATTTTGTTGATTTTATAATGCTTGTTATTAATTTCATTAACTCTTCAGCATCTGAGTAAATACTTTTAAATTGATTATCATCAATTATTTTTGATTGATTTAACAATTCCAACCAATATAAACTTTCGTTGCATTCTTTCTGAGCAATTGCTAATTTGTGAACCACGAAGTGCTCTGCGGAGCAAATGAAATCTGCTTTACTTTCTGCATGCTCAGCTTCACGATATAATGCACCAACAGAAGTTCCCGATCTCATTAATTGTTTGCTTAAAATATATTCTTTTTTTTCATTTTGTAAATACTGGAATAATTTAACTACCCTCAATGCAAAAGAGAAACTTTTTTCCTTTAGAATATTCTTTCCCATAATTAACAATTAACAATTAATAACTAACAATTTTTTTTAATGTCCTTTACCTTTATCTGCAACGAAGTGTTTCCATTATAATTATTTTCTTCAATTGTATAACACACATTAAATAATTGCTTCTTTTGAATAAGATTAATACAATTAGCTTGTCGAAAAGCAATACCTTGGATTAATTTGTTACGATTGCCTTTTTCAAACAAACTTAATTTAAGATGTTCATTATTTTTACCAACTTTTTTTCCGTTTCCATTATCATAAACATTTTCTGTTGAAAAAACAGGCGACATATTTCCCGGTCCTAAAGGTTGAAATTGTTTTAATATTCTATATAATTTGTTATTAATATCTTCAAATTTAATTTTTGCATCAATATTAATTTTAGGAATTAGCTGGTTTGGTTCTATTTGTTTTGAAACAACTTGTTCAAATTTATTTTGAAAAGCTTTTAAATTTTCAGGTTTAAGAGATAAACCCGCTGCAAATTTGTGTCCTCCAAAATTTTCCAGCAAATCTTTACAAGCCTCAATAGCATTATAAAGATTAAATCCTTGAACAGAACGAGCAGAACCTGTAATTAATCCGTTAGATAGAGTTAACACAATAGTTGGACGATAATAGGTTTCTATTAAACGCGAAGCAACTATACCAATAACACCTTTATGCCATTTCGAATTATATAATACAGTAGTTTTTTTGTTTTTCAACTCCTCATTTTCTTCAATCATTTTTAAAGCATTCTGAGTAATTGTTTTATCTAAATCTTTACGAGTATTATTATCGTCGTTAATATCATTACTAATATTATTAGCTTTTTTAATATCATCGGCTATTAGCAGTTCAACAGCTTTTGCTCCTGTATCAATTCTCCCGGCGGCATTTATTCGTGGGCCAATTTTAAACACAACATCTGTTATAGAAATTTCTTTTTTTTCTAATCCGGATATTTTTATTAGTGATTTCAAACCGATTTGTGGTTCATGGTTCAATTTTTTTAAACCATAAAAAGCAAGCACTCTATTCTCGCCTATAATTGGAACAATATCTGAAGCAATACTAACAGCAACTAAATCAAGATAAGAAAAGACTTCTTTATCGGAAATTCTATTATTTTTTGCAAAAGCCTGAATTAGTTTAAAGCCAACACCACAACCTGACAATTCTTTAAAAGGATATTCACAATCATTACGCTTAGGGTCAAGAACAGCAACTGCTTCGGGCAACATATCTCCAGGCGTATGATGGTCACAAATTATGAAATCAATATTTTTGTCATTGGCATAATCAATTTTTTCTACTGCCTTAATTCCACAATCGAGTGCAATAATGAGCGAAAAATTATTTTCAACAGCATAATCAATACCTTTTGTCGATATTCCATAGCCTTCGTTATATCTATCTGGTATGTAATAGTCAATATTAGGATGTATTTTTTTGAAAAATGAATAAACAGTTGCTACAGCAGTTGTTCCATCAACATCATAATCTCCGTAAACAAGAATTTTTTCATTATTTTTTATTGCTATCTCTAATCGTCCTACTGCCATTCCCATATCTTTTATTAAAAAAGGATCGTGTAATTGGCTCAATTCAGGACGAAAAAATTGTTTAGCATCATCAAAGTTTTTGATTCCTCTTTGTACTAATAAATTTGATATTATTTTTGAAACCGAGAGAGATTCAGACAAATCATTAATTATTTGTTCATCCGCTTCCGGTTTTATTATCCATTCTTTATTCATTATATTATGTTTTATTATATTTTCTAAACCTGACAGGTTTGGGTTATAAAACCAGTCAGGTTTGTTAATAACCTCCATATGTTAACTTGCTTCATTTATTTAGACTTTCGGATTACAAATCCGAAAGAGCGGTGTAATTCAACTTTTCCAGGTCTTTCAGACTTTGGAAGGTTTAAATAATTAACAATTAAATTATATTTGCTTCAAAAATATCAGCAATATGAATCCTTAATTTATTTTTCACTTCTTCAATATCTATTTTTCTGCCAAGTTCTTTTTCAAGAGATGTTACACCTTTATCTGTATAGCCACAAGGATTAATATAGTTAAAATAATCTAAATTAGTATTAATATTGAATGCAAAACCATGCATTGTAACCCAATGACTTGCCCTAACACCAATTGCACATATTTTCCGTGTTTTATTTTTGTTGTTAACATCAAGCCAAACGCCTGTTGCACCTTCTAATCGACTTGCTTCTATCGAATAATCTTTTAATGTATCAATAATAGCTTGTTCAATACTAAAAATATACTTTTTAAGATGTAAATTAAAATTATCTAAATCTAAAATTGGATAGCCAACAATTTGTCCCGGCCCGTGATAGGTAATATCTCCGCCACGATCAATTTTATAAAATGTAGCATTTATCTTTTTTAAAAAATCATCGTTAATGAGTAAATTATTAACAGCTCCGCTTTTACCAAGAGTATAAACATGTGGGTGCTCACAAAACAGTAAATAATTATCAGAGGATTCATTGTTAACCTTATGAGATTTCTCATCTAAAACTTTATTAAACAATTTTTCTTGATAATCCCATGCTTCTTTATAGTCTATAGTTTTAAGATCCTTAAATATTATTTTTTTCTCCATTTTTATTTTTGTTTTTCCAAGACCTAACAGGTTTTTAAAACCTGTTAGGTCTCGAAAACCTGTTAGGTATTTATATTATTACCCAATTAGCAATTAACATGTTTTGCTGCATGATATGAAGATCGGACTAAAGGACTGCTTTCAACAAACTTAAATCCTTTTTTCAATCCAATTTCTTCATATTTTTTAAATGTTTCAGGAGTAACATATTCGGTAACAGGCATGTTATTTTTCGTTGGTTGAAGATATTGACCTATTGTAAAAACTTTACACCCAACATTTAACAAATCATCCATTGTTTGTAAAATTTCTTCTTCAGTTTCGCCTATTCCAAGCATAATCCCTGATTTAGAAATAGTTCCAGATTCTGAAATACGTTTAATCACTTCCAAACTCCTGTCATACTGAGCCTTGCTTCTAACACTTGGTGTTAGTCGTTTAACAGTTTCCATATTATGAGAGATTACCTCAGGTTTAGCATCAATAATTTTTTTTAAAGAAGCGTAGTCACCCATAAAATCAGGAATAAGAACTTCCATTGTAGTTTTTGGGTTTATTTTTTTAATAGTTTTTATAGTCTCAACCCACATATCTGAACCATAATCAGTCAAATCGTCTCTATCTACTGAGGTAATTACGCAATGTTTTAAGCTTAATAATTTTACTGATTCTGCAATGTGCATAGGCTCATCCTTATCAAGAGGTAAAGGCTTGCCTGTTTTAACTGCACAAAATTTGCATGAACGTGTACAAATATCACCAAGAATCATAAAAGTAGCTGTTCCTAAGCCCCAACACTCTCCTGCATTAGGACATTTACCACTGGTGCATATTGTATGAAGATTATGTTCTTTAATAATTTTATTCATTTTTGAATATTCTTCATCGTTGGGTAATTTTATTTTTAACCAATCGGGTTTTCTTCTATTATTAATATTTTTCATACCTTAATTATATATGTTTATTTATTGTCTGTTAATTTTGTTTTGCCACGTTACTTTTTTGCAATCGAAAATAGCACAAAACGTCTATCGTTTTTTTTTATTAACAAGGGGTTAATAAAATTTTTTTGGATTACAAATTCGAGAAAGCTGTTCCTGCAAAATACATGAAACAAAAATAAATAATTATCAATTAACAATTATCAATAAATAATTATTTTTTATACTATTATCGAAATAAAAAGGAAAGAAAATCAACAATCTTTATGGTTTTAAATTTTAAAGAGTATTATAAAATCCTACGAGGGTTTAAAACCATCGTAGGGTTAATTAAATTCATCTGTTAAATTGGCTTTCTGATTACTAAGCCGAAAGAGCTGACAATTAATAATTAATAACTGTTTTGTTCAAAGAAAATTAGAAAAATTATTGCTATTTAGAAAAATATATGTAATTTTACCTTGTACATAAAACTATGTACACAAAATTAATTATTAACTAAAAATAAATTATTAACTAAAAATCAATGTTTATGAAAAAACGAAATTTACATTTTAACAAACTAATTGGTTTGTTCATGACATTTACTATGCTGTTATTCTTGAGTGGCAACACTTTTGCTCAGAAAAAACAGACGACAAATGTTCTTGGCAAAAAAATTGTTCAAAATGAAAGAACAATAGACAAATCGAAGACTCTGGAGCTTATTACAAAAGCTGACAGACATTCTCGTACAATAAAACCTAACAATTTTGTTTCAAATAAAGCTGCTATGCTTTATGAAGGATTTGATGGTGGAGTATTTCCTCCTGCTGGATGGACTATAGATGTTATATCTGGAGATCCCAGCAATCTTATTTTTGATGAAACAAATCCTCTAGTAGGTACTGGTAGTGCTTATTGGAGCGGATATGGCTCTGGAACAGCCAGCCCTCAAGAAAGCAGATTGATAAGCCCAATGGTAAATGTTGCTATTCCTGCAATTCTTACTTACGTTGAATGGGTTAAGTATGTTGGTGCTTGCGAAACTTATGTGGAAATTTCAGAGGATAAAACTAATTGGACAACCATATATACTCCAACAGCAGATGTATTTAAGGAAACCAATATAGTTATTCCTGAATCATATTATGGAAAAGATGTTTATTTTGCTTTTCACTATATAGATACTAACCTTTGGGAATATGGAGAACCTGTAACTTATTGGGAAATTGACGAAGTGAATTTACATGGATTTACTGGAACTGAAATTTTAGATTTAAGTTTTGGTGATGATCAAAAAGGAGAAACAACAGTTGATGCTGAGAAACATATTGTTACAGCTAATGTTTATAAATCAACAGATTTAACTTCTTTTGCAACTGACTTTACTCTTTCTGTTGGAGCTAAACTTTCTCCAGCTGCTGAATGGTATGATGCAGAAGGTGATATTATTCCTCATGATTTTACAGATACTGTTGAAGTAAATGTATTATCAGGCGATGGTGAGCAAACTCAATTATGGAAAATTAAAGCTGACAAACTTGATGAATTTTATACAGGTAATGAATTATCTAACTTTAATTTTGGTTCTTATCAAGTAGGCGAAGTATGGTATGATAACTATGCTAGAAGAGTTGAAGCTAAAGTTTTATTCGATTCAACACTTAATATTGCCCCAACATTTGAATTTTCTGAAAGAGCAACAGTTACACCTGCTCTTGGAGAAATTGTTGACTTTACTAATCCTGTAAATTATACAGTAGTTTCTGAAAGTGGAGATGAATTAACTTATAGAGTAACAGTTACAAATGCTGCTGCTGAAAAAGATGCTGACATTTATGCATTCTCAGTTGAAAATCAAGCTGCAAATGCTGTTGTTGTTGATAACACAATTCTTGCTTATGTAAATAACGACAAACCATTAAACAGTTTAAATGTTACTATTATAACATCACCATTTGCTAGTATGGTAAGTCCTACAACTGCTGATTTTGAAGCAGGTCCTGTTATTTATAAAGTTGTTGCTGAAGACGAGACTGTTACTATTGACTGGTCTGTTCGTTTAGTTTGCGAAGATACTTTACTTCCTGTTGTAACAGCTATGTATAATAACTTAGATACTCTTACTAATGTTGGAGATTCTACTAAGATAGAAATTAGCGAATCTCCTAGTAATGTTGCTTTAGTATTAGAAGGTCAAGTATTTGCTGATATGGACGCACTTGACGACCTTGTTTATGATTATAAAGCTACTTATACAGAAATTGAAAAAGGCAAAAGCATTGGAACAATTTATACAGATGGACTAAAAGTTGGTAATTATTTAGCTTATGCTATTGATTCTACAGGTAATATTTCAGATCCTGCAGAAGATACTCTTGTTGTTACTATTGGAACAAAAGAGGTTGCAACTATTGCTGACCTTTGGGCAACCAAAAATTACAACATGCAGTATAAATTAACTGGAGAAGCTATTATTTCTAAAATAGTAGGTTTTAAAGGACGTATTCATATTCAAGATGCCACAGCAGGTATTTTATTTGAAGACTATAATGAAGATATTGTAACTACTGAGTATGACAGATATGATGGTATTACAGGTTTAACAGGTACTCTTTATAATTCTCATGGTACTTTAAAATTTGAAGCTGTTTCTGACCCTGGTGTTGCAAGTTCAACAGGAAACACTATTGAACCAAAACTTATTACTCTTCAAGAATTTGAAGATAACCAAGAAGATTATCAATCTCAAGTAATTAAGATTAATAATGTAAATGTTACTTCTACTGGTGTATTTGAAAATGGTAAAAATTATGACATTGGTGATTACACTTCTGATGAAGGTGTATTACGTTCTCATTTTTATAATGTAGATTATATTGGAACTGATATTCCTGATACAATAGTTAATGTTGTTGGTGTTGCTGTTTATGATTATAACGTAGCTAAAATAGCACCTCGTGATGCTGCTGATATCACAGGCGTAGAAGGTTCGGAATTATTTACAATGGATTATGACTTTGAAGAAGTTCTTGTTGGTGATACTGCTAGAGAAACTTTATATTATGGAAATATTGGTAATGGTATCATTACTATAGATTCTGTTAGATTTAAAGCTGATATGTCAGTATTCTCTTTCAAACAAGTAACTCCTAGTACATCACAAGTATCTTATGAAGCAGATTCTGTAATGGTTACTTTTAATCCGGATTCAGCTAAAGATGAAACTGCATCAATAATTTATTATTATGATACAGATAAAACTCATACATCTACTATAACAGGTACTGGTTACGCTAATCCTGTTTGGACTGTAGGTTCATTAGAGAGTTTTGAAAAAGATGGCTACGAAGAAGGTGATGTGTATACAGGCTCTGATTTACCTGATTTCCCCCCTGCAGGATGGAAAATTTATAAAGATAATAGTGGCTTTATGTGGGATCAAGGCTGGTATGGTGGTAATAACCAAAACGGTACTAATGCTCATTCTGGAGAACTTGCTGCTTATTTAAAATATGGTTCTGGTATTTTCGAAACACCTGAAATTGACTTAACAGGTGATGATGTTAAATTCCCTGCTATTGAATTTTGGGCAGGAAATACATTCCAAAAATGGGACGATTTTTATGTTGGAGTTTCAACAGACAACTCATTACCAATGAATCAATGGGATAGATATGAAATTCCAAATAATCCTGGATTAGAAAATGGGGTTATGGCTAAAAATGCTATACAACTAAGCAATTATAATGGTCAACATGTTTGGGTAAGATTTTATGCTAAAGCTACATCTGGTTTATATTTATATCAGTTTATTGATGATGTTAGTATTATTGAATTCCCTGTAACTCCTGTATATGCAGTAAATGCAGATCCTTTTGCTTTTGGAGTAACTAATACTGATGTTGCTATTAAACAAACATTCAAAATTAGTAACCAAGGTGTAAGTTATATAACTGTTGATACTGCTTATGTTATAGGTACAAATGCAGATTTATTTGCTATACCTGCAGACTTAACATTCGGAGAAGAATCATATGATGCAAGTGTAATGAGTTTTGATATTACTTTCACTCCAACTACAATAGGTGAGAAAACAGCTAAACTTGTTATTAAATATAGCGATGCAAGAAATGCAAATGTTATGGACACTGTTGAATTGTCTGGTTACGGAGTTAACTGTGCAAATGCTCTTGAGGCTGTTATTGGAACAAACAATGCTCCTTATGCACCATCATGGTATAAATTCACACCAACAAAAAATTGTGTAATTTCTGTATTAGCAAACACTAAAGAAGATACTTATCTTAAAGTATATGACGCATGTGGCGGAACAATGATATCAGATAATGATGACGTAAGTGGTACTTCTCATGAAGTAAATGCTGATTATACTGCTGCTTCAGCTGCTGATTTTTATGGTGAAGCAGATCACACTTACTATATTTATTGGACAGAAGATAATGGTGGAAACGGATCATTCGACTTCTCAATAACTGTAAATGAAGAAGAAGGTGCTATTTGTGAAACTGCAAAAGAAGTTACATTACCAATGTATGGTGATGTTGAATTTAGCGGTTCAACTGTTTTAACAGGTGATTTCTATGATGATAATGCTGATTTATGTGATGCTCATTACTTAGGTGGTAACGATTTTGTATATACATTTACTATTGAAGAGCCTGTATTATTAAGTGGTTCTATAGATAATGCTTATGCTGGTATGCACATAGTAACTAAACCTATTGGTTTATTTGGTGCAGCTGCAGAATCTAATGCTAGGTGTGCTGCATTTGCTTATTTTGATACAAAATCTCAATCATTTAGCAATAAACGATTTGAAGCTGGTACTTACTATGCAGTTGTATCTACATGGCCAAAACCACAAACCATTGATTTCACTATTCATTTCACAACAAAATCTGTACCTCGTGCAAATGTTATATTTAATGTAGATATGACTTATGCAGTGAAACGTGGTGATTTTGATGCTACAAAAGATTCTGTGGATGTTGCCGGATCAATCAATGCTTGGGCAGGAGAAAAAATGACAGATACTGATGCTGATGGTATTTATACAATTACTTATAACGATGTGGTTATTGGTGAGACTATTGAATATAAATATCGTATTAATGGTGACTGGGCTACTTCTGAATTCCCTAATGGTGGACCTAACAGAGAATACACTATATTAGAAGGTGATAATATCTTAAATAATATTTATGATGATAATACTGATGTAGGTGTTAATGAGTTAAGTCTTTTTGAGAGAATTGAAGTTTATCCAAATCCAAATACTGGTAGATTCATGATTTCTATAAATAGCAATAATTCTGAAAATATTGTAGTTGAATTAGTTAATATTCAAGGACAAAAAGTTTACAGAAATGAAATGAAAAATGTAACCAACTCTGTTGAGAACATTGATATTTCTGAATTTGCTAAAGGTATTTATTACATAAGAGTAAATAACGGAACTGATGTTGCAATCAGAAAAGTTGTTGTTCAATAGTAATAATTAATTTATTTTTAAAAAGCGAGCCATTTTGGCTCGCTTTTTTTTTGTTTGCAATAGTAATATGCTTAAGAAATGTAAGGGGTTGTAGACTCGCTTAAAATTACGGATGGATTAGACCTGAATTTAAGAATTTTTAACCCATAAACTGATTATTAATGGATTATAATTACTTGTTTGTATACTGTAGTTATCGCAAATATTCAATATTCAAATGTTGCTGACGCACCAAATTTTTTATACTAAAAGTAATTTACTTTAGTATTGAAAATTTTATATTGAGTGTTGAATGTTAAAAATGTTTTAATATACTATATATTTAAAAATAGCTACCCTTTCCGTGTTTGTTTTCTTGACAAATATTTTATTATAAACAAATACGGGGTTAAATACGCCCTAATTTGGATATAAAAAGAAACCACGTAGTAGTGACATGTTTATAGCACAGAGTTTATAAAATATTTTAAAGTGCCGTAGGTACGTCCTGTTTCAATATTAAGGCAGTTTTTAAATTTATCGGGAAACAATAATTGTTTTATTATAATCTACCCTAATTTTAAATTAATCCATTATTACCGGCACATCAAAACAGTTATATACTATTTTTTTATGCACTATTGGTCTTATCCCCTTTTCATCCAAATGAAATAATAAAATATTTTTTTATATAGACAATAACATTGTGGTTCATAAGTGCAATTCTTCTGTTTTTGTTGGTGGAGGTTATACCACAATCCGACTTTATTCGTATTGTTTTATTTGCTTTTTCGTGCATAGTATTAATTTAGCAATGTAATTTTAAACTTATTGAGAAACGGAGGCAGAAAGCTTATCGTCGGAATTTTTTTTTTGTAAAATGGCAGTTACATAACCATGGTTCCCCAAAATTTAATTTTATTGATATGTATTATCTATGAATTATTTTCTATTGTATTTTTGTATTTCGTTTGCAATGCATTAAGAAAATTTTTTAGATATTGATTTTTAAAATCTTTATAGGACCTATGATTAGGACTACGGAAAAAAGCACTCAACTCATTTTCGCTTTTTTTTTTATCTAATAAGGCGAACAAATCTATTATGTCTTCGGATTTCAAATCTAAGGCAATTTTTAGTTTTCAAAGTATTATGTTATTGTTTATAACATTTTCCGGTTTCGGTATAGAACCTTCTTTTTTTCTGCGTTAATTAATAATTAATACGTTTAGGAAAGTTGCCAATTCTTTATCTGTAATTTTTTTTAATAAAGGATTATCTTCTTTTTTTA
The DNA here is from genome assembly GCA_015222055.1 of Bacteroidota bacterium. Classification (GTDB taxonomy): domain Bacteria; phylum Bacteroidota; class Bacteroidia; order Bacteroidales; family B39-G9; genus B39-G9. The sequence continues at coordinate 21,139 of JADFUR010000076.1, forward strand.
ACCAGATACTCACATCTGCTTTCCGTACATTGTAATTTGCTAATTTAAAAAGCTCAATATTTTTGAGATTATTAAAGTTAAACAGATAACGAATACGTCGTAATACATCATTATTAGTCGTATTATATTTTATTTATTTTTTATTTCACTTATAATTTTAATATTCATAGTCTAACTTGATTATCATGCTATAAAATTATTAATGTTTCTGCGTTAATAATAGTGCTAGTTTCTGATGAGTTTTATTTTTCACTGTTAAACAACATTACTAAGATAATATTGTAAGCAAAGCACCTTAACCCTGCATTTTTGTTGAATGCGTGTGTATGCCCTGCATGAACCACAGTGTAAATTCTGCAAGTTAGAACAAAATTAAAAAAACACAAATAAATTTTTAGAAAAACAGGCAGAGTATGTGCTCAATTTTTTTTCAGATGAACCGCAAAATGCAACCTGTCCCGCACCAAAGGTTGGGAAGGACCGTATCCCGAAGCATCGGGAGTGGTACTTCGGCTATCGCTCAGCAGGTCTGTGAGAGGTTCATTGGCGATTATTCAACCGTCAGCTGACTACTTGATTGCTTTGCGTATTTATATTATTTTTCTTTTTTTAAAATTTCTTGCTGAATGGTGAATTGTTAAAATATCAATTTGTTTATCTTTTATTATTTTATATATTATTCTGTAATTTCCATCAATTAGTTCTCTAATATTTTTTTGATTAATTTCAGGAACAATTTTTCCAGTACGAATCTGAATTTTTAATATTCTTGTCCGATTTTTAAGTCTGATAACTTGAAATTTTGCATAACGCTTAGAATCTTTTGAAATATATTCTGCGATAGCATTTAAGTCTTCTTTTGCTTGAAATGTCCAATTTATTCGAACCATTTTTCAATTTCATTTTCCATTTCACTTTCAGATATTACTTCTCCGTTTTCTGATTGTTTGTTCCCTGTTTCAATTTTTTCAATTAAGATTAATTTTTCAACCAACTCATCAATTGAAAATTTTTCAGGAAATTTTTCAATCTGTTCTTTAAGTCTGCCTTTTGTCAACATATCGTTTATTTTTTATTTTAGTACAAATATACGAAATTATATTTTATTTGTTGATTGTGTTTTTTTTATATGCAAGGTAACGATCTCGACTATTAATAGTTGCGTTGTTTATCACTTAACTTTTCAAACACACACCAAACTAAAAATACGAATAAAATTTTGTAAAACAAACACTCTGCTTCGAATTCCTGAGATGTTTTGGTGTGAGAGCTTCACTGGCGGTTATTCAACCGTCAGTAGTCTACTCGTATGTAGGGTGTAATTAATTTTCATTAATAATTTTTGTTAAAGTGTCATATATTAATTCACTATTTTCAAGTGCGAAATCTCGTTGTTTTTTTCTAGTCAGCTTACCGTGTATAGAAGAATTACAAGTTGATAATACCCACTTGGTTAGTTCAAAAAATTTTTCATCAATTAATTGAAGGCTATTTAAATCATTTAGCATCTGAAAAGAATTTAATAGTCTGTTGTTTTTTTTTGAAAAATCTTCAAATTTTCCCCATGCTATTCTTAATACTTCTTCAATTTTGTATCTTACTTGAAATAGTTGAATCGTAGATTTATAAACATCAAATTTTTCAGATAGAACAGGCTCTTTGATTTTTTTTCTTTAATTTTTATTTTATTCTGGATACCATGTTCTTTTTTACTTGCTTTCAATAAATTTGAGACCTCTTTTTCTAGTTCATCTATTTTATTGTCAGACGGAGGTACTCCATAACCCAAAGTGATTTGTTGATTGTTTGAGTTATTAATTTCAAATTTTAAAGATTGGATTTCACTTTTTACATCATTTTTTAATTCTTCAATTTCCTTTTTTAGCTTTATTCCGAAGAACTCAATTTCTCCAAAAAGAGGTGAAATTGTCAGACAAACCCATAATCCAAATATTGCATAGAAAAATTCTACTCTAATTTCTGTAAACAGTCCAGAGAATCTTAGTATTAATATTAATCCGAAAAATATCATCAATCCAATCCAATAATATGTTTTATTTATATGTTTCATTGTTTGCTGTTTTTTTTATGCCCTGTAACAATTAAATATCCGCCCAATCCCGTTTATTCCCATTATATAAAATTACATTTCATCAAGCGAATTCTTAATATTTTCTATTCCTTTTCTTGTGATATGTGTATATATTTCAGTTGTTTTTTTAAAAAAAAATTATAATACTCTCGTAAATTTATTAATAATTCTTTTGATAGCAAACTAATTCGGTCTTCCCCCCCCTTTTCCTTGTATTATTTTTATCATAAATAAATTTTAAGTCCGAATTACCTGGTTTCCACTAAAGCTCAACTTTGCAAATTTTTAAGCATCAAACTCTGGTTTCCAACTCCATAATTTCCATGTCTTTAATATTATTTTTATCAATAGTAAAACGTATTAATGTTGATACTTTTTGGTAACCACTTTTTCCGGCAGCACCAGGGTTAATGTGTAACAAATCTAACTTTTTATCATAAATAACTTTTAAGATGTGTGAATGGCCACTGATAAATAATTTTGGTGGGTTTTTAAAAATTTCGGGTTTTACTTCTTTCGCATAGTTATTGGGATAGCCTCCAATATGAGTAATCCAAACATCAACATTCTCGCACATAAACCGTAGATGCTTCTTATATACAATTCGAACATCTTGTCCGTCAATATTACCGTGCACAGCTTTTAGAGGTTTAAAAGCAGATAGCTTGTCGGCTAATTCAATATTTCCAATATCGCCTGCATGCCATATCTCATCGCAGTTAGCAAAAAATTTAAATATTCTTTCGTCTAAATATGAATGAGTGTCAGATAATAAACCGATTTTTTTCATGATTATTTTTTAGGTTTCAAGTTTCGAGTTTCCAATTTCTATCAGTCCTGCCTACTTATAATTAACAGAAAAGTATTTTTTTAGCTTATTTTTAAAAATGCCAACTATTTATAACAAAAATATTATAACTTCGTTAAAATTATATTAATCTTTGTAAAAAATTATTGAAAATAAATGAACTTATTTTATACTCCTGATATTACGCCTGAATTTTATTTGCTAAATGAAACAGAATCAAAACATTGCATTAGAGTTTTACGACTTCGTAATGAAGATTTTATTTTTTTAATTGATGGGAAAGGTGGCTTTTACAAAGCTCAGATTATTGATGATAATCCAAAAAAATGCTTAGTAAAGATTATTGAAACAAAAAAAGAATATAACAAGCGTGATTTTTATGTTCATATAGCAATTGCTCCAACCAAAAATATAGACAGATTTGAATGGTTTTTAGAAAAAGCAACAGAGATTGGCATTGATGAGATTACACCAATCATAAGTAATAATTCTGAGCGAAAGGTGATAAAGCCTGAGAGATTGAATAAGGTGATAATTTCTGCGATGAAACAGTCTTTAAAAGCTTATAAGCCAATTTTAAATGATATTGCTAAGTTTGATGACTTTATAAAAAAGGATTTTAAAAGTGATAAATTTATTGCCCATTGTTACGATGACAATTTGAAGAGTTTAAAAGATGAAGCTTTATCTAAAAAAAATGTTACTATATTAATTGGTCCTGAAGGAGATTTTTCTCTTGATGAAGTTAAAAAAGCAACAGAAAAAAAATATTTTGAAATTGGATTGGGATACAGTAGGTTAAGAACTGAGACCGCCGGCGTTGTGGCTTGTCATACAATTAATTTACTAAATGGGAATTAGGAAGAAGTTCATAAAGTTTAAAGTTGAAAGTTCATAAAGTTGAAAGTTTGAATCTACTAAGAAAAGTTGAAAATGCTCGTCATTGCGAGGGCGAAGCCCGAAGCAATCTGTTGAGAATTAATATTGAAGCATAGTAAATTATTTTATTTATCAGTGTTAATCTGTTAAATCTGTGTTATCTGCGTTCTATAAAAGAGTTTAAAGTTGAAGTTGTAAAATGAGATTATACAAATTAATTTTTATTTTTTTAATATTTTTTGTGTTTGATTCGTATAGTCAAACAGGTTCTGTAAAAATTGGCTTGCTTAAATATAATGGGGGAGGAGATTGGTATGCCAATCTCGAAACATCTCTACCTAATTTAATTAAGTTTTGTAATGAAAATCTTAAAACAAATATCGATAAGAAACAAGGAATAGTTGAAGTCGGCAGCCCTGATATTTTCAATTATCCCATTGTGCATATGACAGGTCACGGTAATGTTATTTTTTCACAGCACGATGTTGAGAATTTACGTAATTATTTAATCTCAGGCGGATTTTTACATATTGATGATAATTATGGTTTAAATAAATTTATAAGAAGAGAGATGAAGAAGGTTTTTCCAAATATTGATTTTGTTGAGCTACCGTTTTCATTTCCCATTTATCATCAGAAATTTAATTTTCATAAAGGATTGCCAAAAATTCATGAACATGATGGTAAAGCCCCACAAGGTTTTGGTATTTTTTACAAAGCCCGATTAGTATGTTTTTATACCTATGAGTGTGACCTTGGTGATGGTTGGGAAGATCAGATTATTCATAACGATTCGCAACAGACAAGGATTAAAGCCCTAAAGATGGGTGCTAATATTATTAGTTATGTATTTGATAATTGAATGAGATTTTGGATTATGTAGTTTGTCTTTTGGCTTGGCTAACTTATAGTTATCAATGACAATAAATGACTTAATGACTACTAATGACAGAATATTATAATTATTATTACATGTATTTTGTACTTAACAAATATAAATATTGTTAATTAATGAAATCTTTTTTAATCATACAAACAGCTTTTATAGGAGATGTAATTCTTGCAACATCAATAATTGAGAAATTGCATAAATTTCACCCTGATGCAAAGATTGATTTTTTGCTTCGTAAAGGCAATGAATCTTTATTAAACAATCATCCTTATATTAATAATTTAATTATTTGGAATAAAAAGAATCAAAAATATAAAAATTTGTTTCATATCTTATCTTTAATACGCAAACAAAAATATGATTATGTTGTTAATCTACAGCGTTTTGCATCAACCGGTTATATTACATCATTCTCCAAAGCAAAAAATAGAATTGGGTTTAGAAACAATCCCTTTTCAATATTTTTTACAAAACGCATTAAGCATACAATACAATCAGGAATTCATGAGGTTGACAGAAATAATTGCTTAATAAAGCATTTAACAGATGAACAATTTGAGCGACCTAAACTTCATCCTTCAGTTTTAGATTTTGATAATGTCAGTAAATATAAAAGTTCTGAATATATATGTATAGCACCTACATCAGTATGGTTCACCAAACAGTTTCCGGCAAAAAAATGGATTGAATTTATTAATCAAATACAAACAAATTTAACTGTGTATCTGCTTGGAGCTAAAAGTGATTTTGCTGCTTGTGAAGAGATTCAAACACAATGCAAAGAAATTAATATTATTAACCTTGCAGGAAAAATTAGTTTGATAGAATCGGCAGCTTTAATTAAAGATGCCAAAATGACTTATGTAAATGATTCTGCTCCTTTGCATATTGCTTCTGCTATGAATTCACCAACGGCTGCTATTTTTTGCTCAACAGTTACAAATTTTGGTTTTGGTCCTTTGGCAGATAAGTCAACGATTATTCAGACACATAAAAATTTAAATTGTCGTCCTTGTGGATTACATGGACGAAATAAATGTAAAACACGCACTTTTGAATGTGCTAATTCTATAGATATTAAAGAAATGTTAAATTTATTAAAATAAATAGTTTAGAAATGGAAGAACCTTTAAAAAAATTATATAGCAAATTTGGAGTAAATGTAAATAATATTCAAAGAGTTGTTTATGGTGATAAATACACTGCTGTAGTTTTAAAAAATGGAAATATAGGGCTTTGTGCGAATTTAAATAATAAGATTAATTTCCGCCTCAAAGATATTGAAAGGCCTGATTTTGATAATTTTGAACATCGTATAGTGCTAAATGCATATTTCAACGCAGAGTTTAATTATTTAAATACCTATGATAAAAATATAGATATTTTTGATGGCATTGATTTTACAAAATACAACAGATTAGTCATGGTAGGATATTTTAAGCCATTATTAAAGAAATTTAGAAAGAATAATATAAAAGTAACTATATTCGATTTGTTTGACCGAGATGATGTTATTACGCCAATGGAAAAGCAATTAGACTATGTTAAAACGGCAGATGCAATTATTCTTACATCAACATCAATATTTAATAATACATTTTTAAATATTGTTAATAATTCGGACAATTGTGAGATTTTTTTATTAGGTCCATCATCAATAATGCACCCTTCTATTTTAGAATATAAAAATGTTAAAACAGTTTTTGGTTCTGTCTTTAAAAAAGATGATGAAAAAGTCTTAGATATTATAAAAGATGGCTTTGGCACACAATATTTTTTGCCTTATGGCGGAAAAGTATCTTTACAATAGATAGACAGTATTAAAAACCCTTCACAGGAGTAATCATATGTTCAATTAAAACACCGAGGCATCCGGTGTTTCTATTTTTTGGTAAAATTCCGTGTATTTTCTTTTCTTCTTCTGTTTTTCCGGGAACAAATATTTTTATATATACTGTTCTTGTTTCAAATACAGTAAATTCGAAAACTTTTGAATAATCATTATCTGCATTATTATACAAAACATCATCTGTTTCAAAATCAATAAGTTTAAATTCAAGAGTATCGCCTAAATCGTCATCATTACAAATTGAAATACGATAATCTCTACCATTGAATATGTCAAAATTCATTTTTGAGGTCTCCCCTTTAATAAATAAGGCACTTCTTGAGGCTTCGTTATACTGATAATATTTATTTTCTGAATATTTGCAGTTGTTTTTTTGAAAGTCTAAGCACATTGGTCGATAATCGTTACCGTTATTTTGACCTTGAGATAAAAACGATACAAGAAAAAATGAAGTGGTTAGTAATATTGAATTTAAGAATGTTCTCATTAAAAATAAATTATTATTGATTATGAATAATTAACGTAGAAATTTAAGATTTCAAAGTAAAAATAATTTTTTTAAAAAAAAAGTAATTCATCTCAATTTTATAACGGAATATTTAATAATAAAATTGTATTTATTAGGCTATTTATTAATTAGTTGTAATAAGTATTCATTAATCCACTTAGAATTAGCTTTAATCCAATCTTTTTTTTCGCCAACAATATTAAATCCCACGTTAGTAAAAAGATTAATGCTTTTCATATTATCTGATGCAATATTGCAAAAAAGTTGATGTAAGCCTAAATGTTTAAATGAATAATCAATTAGTGATTGCAACGCTTCTGTTGCATATCCTTTTTTTCTATTTTCTTCAGAGTAAATTAAAATACCTATTCCAGCTCTAAGGTGATATGGGTCAAAGTCAAATAAATCAATTGTTCCAATAGGAATATTTATATCGTTTGTCTTTAAGTCAATAATTAGCCTTAATTGTTTTGTTTGATAAATATCAAGATGAGAATTTTCGAGATATTGTTTTAATATATGTTTTGAGAAGGGATTCAAAGTGTTGCTTATTGTCCAAATATCTGTATTGTTTTCCCATTCATATAATAAATCAATGTCGGAAGATTCCAGAGCTCTTAGTTTAATGTTTTTACTTTCAAGCATAAATAAGTTTAAAGTTTAAAGTTCAAAGTTCAAAGTTGAGCGAAATCGAAATTTCGACAATTTATGGTTTGAATTTTAATGTTTTTTTATTTTTTAATTATAAAAGCACCTTTGTAGCCTTTATTAATAACTTTTTGACATTTTTGTTTTGCAATATTATAGCCCTTATATTTTCCTATTGTATATCTATAAAACCCGTCATTACCTTGATTTTTTTCAACCCCCTGTACGTTTTTAAAATAATTTAATTCAACGGGATTTTTTAAAGCAAAAAGTTGAATTGTGTAAGTGGCTGTTTGTCTTGTTTTTTTTTCTTTTTTTATTCGTTCTATTGTTTCCGGTGATCCACTGTCTTTCATTGATTGCAGTTCAATGCTATTTATAATTTTAGCTTCAGGGAAACCTATATCAACAGCTTTGTTTAATAATTGCAATGCTTCTGATTTATGTTTATATACTCCTACAGTATACATATATCCTTTATTAGTTGGGAAAAACCAAACATTATTTATTGTTTCTCCTTTATATTTTGTGAAATAATTAACAGGTAATTGCATTTCTTGCTCAACTAATAAAATAGAATACGTAAGATTGTCTGCTTTTAAATAATCGGGCACATAAATGTTTTCGGTAACAATTTTGCTATTGTCAGAATTTAATATTTTAACATCAACACGGCGGTTTAATTTCCTTCCCTCAGGATTATCTGTTCCATCTGCATTATGGTTTATTGCAATTGCGTCTCTTTCGCCAAGCCCTAAAGTAACAAAACGACTATTTTTAACACCTTTATTTGCTATATAATTTTTAACAGCCTGTGCACGTTTTTCCGATAATTGCTTATTAAATACTACTCCGCCTTTTGAATCTGTATGTCCTAAGATTTCAATATATAATGACGAATTATTTTTCATTAAGAGATATAATTTTTCAAGTTGAATTTTTGTGTCTCGTGATAGTGCTTGTTGGTTAAAATCGAAGAATACACTTTTTATTACATAATAATCTCCCGTGCTTACTTCTTTAGGAACCAATTCCAGATTTAAAGCAATATGATTGCCTTGAAAATTATCAGGAATAACAACATCTTTCGAATTTTTATTATAAGCGTTTCCTTCTACTGAAACAGAATAGTCTCCTTTTTCAACTGTATAAGAATATTTACCTGTTAAAATATCAGGATTTATTGATGCAATAGTTTTTGATTTTGTTTTATCATAAATTTGCACAACAAAACTACTATTTAGTTCTTTGTTATCTTGTAAACTAATTGTTCCATTAATTAAATAATTTTTAACTATAGGTTTAACAATTTTTGTTTTTTTTTCAGTTTTTTCTATAAATTCATTTTTGTTTTGAGAAATTATTGGTTCTGGGTTTTCGCTTATTTCAGGACTCTTGTTCGTTTCAATAATTTCCTCAGTATTAAGCCGAGCTAAATTGCTTGAATTTAATGTGTCGGTATAATTTGTTGTAGTATCAATTGTTTCTTCTATAACATTTTCAGCAATTAATTCTTCTTGCTTACTATCTTCTCTACCTAAAATCGTAATATCATAAATATCTTTGCCACCAAAACCATTTTCGTCAATTAAAGATAAATAACCGCGTTTACCATCTTTAACAGGCATATAAAATAAATCATCATCAGTAGTATTAATAGGATATCCAATATTAACAGGTTCCGACCATTCTCCATTATCAGACATTTTGCTGTAAAAAATGTCATAACCACCCATTGAGTAATGACTTTCGGAACTGAAATACAAAGTTTTGCCGTCGTTTAATAAAAATGGAGTGTCTTCGTGAAAAGGAGTATTTATTGTTTCGCCTAGATTAATAGGCTTGTCCCATTTGCCTTTATCATTTTTTGTTGATTTGTAAATATCTCGTCCACCAATACCATCGGATCTGTCACTTACAAAATATATAGTATTACCATCTGGCGAAAAACAAGCATGAGATTCCCCTGATTTTGTATTTATCTTTTTTGACATTTTTTTTACTTCAGACCAATTTTTTCCTCCTTCTTTTGTACTAATATATATATTTCCATTACCAAAATCATCTCTAAAAAAAAGTATCTGGTCACCATTTGTCGATATACCAACTGTTGAAAGATATCCATCTGAATTTATTTGGGACGTTATTTTTTTTTGATTAATCCAGTTATCACCATCTTTGTTTGCTATAAAAATATCTTCAACAAATCCTTTTTCACCATATTGAATAATTTCTTTTAGAGTAGTATAAATTAAAGTGTTACCATCTCCCGAAATCACAGGATTAAAGTTATCATTGTTATCGTTTATTTTGTTGCCAATATTTACTTTTGTTATCTCAAGAGGAGAAGCCATTAATTCTTTTGCATTTTTGCATTGTTGTATTTTTAATTTAACAAAATCAATAAAATAAACATCATCAACATTAAGATATGTTAAATATTTTTCAAAAGCTTCTATAGCATTATCTAATTCATAATTAATGAGATAGGCTTTTCCTAGATAGAAAAAAGCTTCGGGTGGGGCATGTATCTCTTTGTATGAACCTTCGTGCCATTCAGATGAAATATCTTTACTAGCTTCTTTTAAATATTCTAAGGCATTTATTTTTTTACCTTCAATATTTACATAGCATAAACCAACACAATATTGAATATTTGCATTATTATATTCTTTGTCTAAAATGTCTAAATAAATGGGCAATGCATTGGCAAAATCTCCATACATTATGTTTGATCCTGCCTCAACAAAAAGGTTTTTTATTTTTTTTTCATTTTGGGAATAGACAACATTAAAAAAGAAAATTATTAAAAGAAAGAGTAGTGTCTTCGATTTCATCTTTTAAAAAATTAATAATAAATCAATAAATGAGATCTCGCATAAAAATTATCCCATTTTTTTATTTTAATATTCAAGTATATAAATAAGTCTATAAATATAGACATAAAAAAATAAATAATAATAATATGTAATTTTTTTTGATTAAAACACCTATTTTTTAGTTTAAATGAAATTTTAATTAAACAAAAATTTATCAGGAATGCCTATGGGTTTTAAACTAAGAGGTTCTTTACCTTTTTTTATTATTTTAAATTCAACTCGTCTGTTATATTTTCTACCCTCTATACATACAGAACCATCCTCGTAATTATTTTTAGCAATTGGATTGTCTTCACCAAAACCTTTTATTATTAGATTTTCGCTTTTAATTTTTTTATTTAACAAATAGTTTTTTACAAAATTTGCTCTTCGAACGCTTAGTTGGTAATTGTAATCAGCGGGTCCGGTTGCATCAGCAAAACCAGAAATTTCTATAATAGTATTGGGATTATTTGTTAAATATTCTGCAAGCACATCAAGAATTTCTGTGTAAATAAAAGTTAGTTTTTTGTCTGTTTCGTGTTTATCGAAATCAAAAAGAACTGTCTTGTTAACATAATATTTTTTTAAAAGTTCAACAGGATTAAGTTTAACGATTTTTTTTGTCTGGTCATAAGATTTTTTTGGAACAGTCACATCAGTAGTTGTTGTTGTATAGCCTGGGGCTTCAATAGTAATATTATATTTTTTCCCGCGGGGTAAAATAATAATGTATCTGCCTGTATTATTGTTTGGCGAATAAACGCCCATAAAAGTACCTGTATGGTCTTCATTAACAGTGATTTGGGCCTCACGAATTATTTCCCCACTTTTATTTATTAATGTACCGGTTATAACTGTTTGATTGCGAACACTGCTTTCTGGCAAATCAATAATGAAAATATCGTCACGACCAATACTTCCTATTTGATGTGATGCGTAGTAAGCTTTTCTTCCGTCTAGAGTTGGAATATAAAAAACGTCGTCATCTGTAGTGTTTATAGGATAGCCAATATTTTCTGGTTCTGCCCATTTTCCATCTTCATTTTGTGTGCTTGCGAAAATATCAAAACCCCCCATTGTTTTATGTCCCTGAGAGCTAAAAAATAATGTAATATCATCAGGATGAATATATGGACCTTCTTCGTTGTATTTAGTATTTATTGTAGGTCCTAAATTTAGTGCGTTACTCCATTTTCCGTTTGGTAGTTTCTTCACTCTATATATGTCCATACCTCCATATCCTCCTTTTCTGTCACTAGTGAAATATAAAGTATTTCCGTCAAATGATAATGATGCATGTGTCTCTTTTGCTTTTGTGTTTATAGGAAATTCGAGTTTTTTAGGAGCAGACCACTCAATTGCATCTTTATTGCTTGAATAAATATTACCATCGCCATTATCATCTTTGTAGATAAATAATTGATTACCATCGAATGAAAGACCTATTGAAGCTTCGTGCCCTGAGGTGTTTATACTGTCAGAAATTTGTTGTGCGGGAGACCAGTTATCACCTATTTTGTATGAGGCATAAATATCTTCAAAATATTGTCCGTCTGTTGTTAATTTATTGCCTGTGTTGTCTTTTCTTTTTGATGTGTAAATTAATACGGTTTGGTCGCCTGATACTACCGGACTATGTTCGTCATACTCGGTATTTATTTTATCGCCAAGATTAGTAACAATCATGTTGATAGGATGTTTTACTAATTCAATGGCATTTTTACAAGATATAATCTCTTGGTTTATCGAATCTGTTAACAAAATTTCTTTTTCGGATAATTTCGTTAATAATTTATTAAAAATTTCTATAGCCTTGTAGAATTCATAATTGAAATGATAAGCTTTTCCTAAATAAAAATATGCTTCTAATGGAGCTTTTGTCTCTTTATAAGAGTTCTCGTTGTATTCGTCGGTAATATTATTAATGGCTTTTTTAAGGTAGGTAATAGCTTTGCCTTTTTCTTGAGCAGTATGAATATAGCAATAACCTATTTTGAAGTTTAGATTGCCATTGTCAGGTACTGTTTCTAATAATTTCTCATATATTTCAATTGCTTTTTGAAAATTACCATCATCAATATATGCATCTGCAGTATAGAATTTGTTTTCAAAAGAATTATTTTCAGATGATTTTATTATTTGTGAATACGCTGTATTTGTGAATAATAGAAACACACTTAGAAATAATATTGTTTTCTGCATATCGAATAATTTTAATAATATCTGCTAATTTAAGAAAAATATTAATAATATAATTAACTTATTTTTTTTATCTTTTTTTGGAATTAATTTAAAAATTTTTTTTGCAATTAATGCAATATAAATTTATAGTAATATATTTTTAATAAACAGAAATTCAAAAAAAAATATGACATATATTTAATATATGTCATATTAAAAGTAAACTCATGTATTTAATTAAAATAATTGTAATTAAATATGCGAAATGTAGTTAAATTAGATATGCTACTTAATAGCAATAGTTTCTATTTCAACCATAACACCAAGGGGTAATTTTACAACACCAAAAGCTACTCTTGCAGGAGGATTTGTTGAGTAATATTTTGCATAAATATCATTCATTGCTTTAAAATTATCCATATTATCTAACAAACAGGTAGATTTAACAACATCGTTAAAAGTATAACCCGCTTCCGTTAATATCGCTTCGATGTTTTTCATAACTTGCTCTGTTTGAGCAGATATACCTTCAGGTATTTTTCCAGTTTCTGGCTTAATTGGTACTTGTCCTGAGATGTATAAGGTCCCGTTAATTTCAATTGCTTGACTGTAAGGTCCAATTGCTTTTGGAGCTTTTTCTGTGTTAATTATTTTTTTCATAAGACGTATTATTTTTTTGTAAAATTATTCATATTTTTCATAAATGAATATATCATTTCGATTTTTTTTTGAACGTGATATAAAATATTTTTTGTCATTTGTGTAGAATCTAATTTTATTAAGCCTAACTTCTTCAACCCTACAACCGCGAGGCGTTTTATTGCAATTTATTTTACGATAACGGCTTGTAAATATATTAATTTTTTTATATTCTGAAGAATAGCGTTCGCATTTTAAATAAAAAATGCTGTCATTAGAGCCGAAATAGCTGTTGTTTAATTCTAAAACACCTGTTAATCGTAAGGAACAAATTTTTTTAAAAGATCCAATTTCATAGAAGGCTAAGATAGATGATTTATTTCCATATATTGTTATAAAATATTTGTTGCTTTTACTCAATATCATTGCCCTTACAATACTGTTTTTATTTTCCTTATTAGGTGAATTATTTATAAAATTTGGTGCTTTTATAGTGGTTAAGTATTCATAACCTTTTTTATTTTGTCCAAGCAAAGGTTTGCTATTGGACATTAATAAGATTATGAATATGATAATAAATTTTTTCACTAAAAATATTATAATTAAATGACTGTTGATTTTTTCACAATAATTTAAGCTATTTCAATTTTTATTCGAAAATATAAAAAAATTAAGAATATATGAAATTTGTTTTTGATACTTTTATATACTGATTTGTTTTTTTGTTTTGCAGGTTTAAAATCTTATGTATTAATATTTCTGTAAAATAAGAAGGAGAGCATTACTTTCCTTCTTATTTTATATTTAAAGACAGACTTTAAATTACAATCGCTGAATATAAATTAAACTTAGTTGTTAGATAATATTGTGTATAAAAATCTTTTTATACTTTTTTTCGGAGTCTTTTCAAATTCTTTTTTTTGTATTTCAAATTTAGAAATTTTCATGTAATTAGGTAAGTCTTGATTTAGAATGTTTCTGTTATTAATCATTTCAAATTCAAGGCCTTCACTATCAATTCCTTTTTCTTCAATAAAATCATAATCAGGAACAATAAGGGCATGAAGTTTACCCGTTTTTTCAACAACTAAACATTCATTTACAAAAGGGAGGCTATTTATTTTCGCTTCAATTTCTTCAGGATAAATATTCTGTCCAGAAGATCCTAATATCATTGATTTACTTCTTCCTTTAATATGGATACAATTATTTTTATCGATAAGTCCCAAATCGCCGGTATGTAACCATCCATCTTTATCAATGGCTTTTGCAGTTGCTTCTTCATTTTTATAATAACCAATCATTACATTCTCACCTTTTACAAGAATTTCACCAACAGTATTGTATGGATCATCAGAATCGATTTTTAGTTCTAATGTATCAATAATTCGTCCGGTTGAAAAAATACTGGTTTTATTCCATGGAGTATAACTAACAAGTGGTGCACATTCTGTCATCCCGTAACCAACAGAATAAGGGAGTTTTATTTTGTGAAAAAATATTTCAGCTTCTTTATTTAGTGCGGCTCCACCTAAAACCACTTCAGCAAAATTACCTCCAAAAGCTTCTTTTATTGAGTGTAAAAATTTTTTATATATAATTTGTTTTACAAAAGGTATTTTAGTTAATATTTTGATTTTTTTTGTTTGAAGAACAGGCTTTATTTTTGTTTTATAAACTTTTTCAAGAATAAGAGGAACGCTAAGAATTATTCTAGGTTTAATTTCTTTAAAAGCTTTAGTGATAATATTGGGTGAAGGTATTTTTCCTAGAAAAGTTACATGACAACCTTTAGTTAAAGGCCATAAAAATTCAAAAGCACATCCGTAAGCATGAGCTAAAGGCAGGAATGAAACAATTTTGTATCCTCTATGAACAATAAAATTATGTCGTGCATAATGAATGTTGGCAGCCAAATTGTTATGAGAAAGCATTACTCCTTTTGAAAAACCGGAAGTCCCTGATGTGTATAGAATTCCTAATAGTTCTTTATTGTCAACTTTTTTTAACTTGAAATTTGAAGGGGTAATTTTATTTTTTGAGAAGTATTCTTCAGCTTCTATAAGATTAGCATCAGCATTTTTGTTTTTTGAAAAAAGTATAGAGTAATTATCAAGAGATAATATAGTTTCTACGTCTTTTATCTCGTTAGCATCAATCTTTTGAAAAATTTGGTCAGAGATAAACAATAATTTTGATTCTGAATGATTAATAATATGATGAATATCTTTTTTGGAAAAATCTTGTAAAAGCGGGACTATTACAGCTCCATAAGTAACTGTTGCTAAATATACTATAGCCCAGTTACAATTATTTTTTCCAATCAGAGCAATTTTATCACCTTTTTTAATATCATTTTTTTTTAAAAGGTAGTGAAATTTTTTAATTTTTAAACCTACTTGAGCGTAAGTTAATGTCTCCCCTTGATAGTTTGATAGTGCAGGTAATTCCCAATTATGTTTAATACTATTTTCATAGTATTCAACAAAATTTTGTTTAATCATCATATTAAGTTTAGTTAATACTAAATTTTTTTTAAAAATACCATTTTATTTCAAAAAAAAAAAATGATAAATATTTTTTTTTAAAACGGCAATTTTGATTTCTCTTATTATCGAAATTAATATGATAAATTACAGAAAGATTTTTTTTAAAGGAAGTATTTAAATTTTTATTGGTAATTTAATTAATCCGTTCCTTTTTTATTGAAAAGAGTATAACCAAAATTAAATGTAAAATAAAAGTTTGAGTTTGTTTTATCAAAATAGCTAAGGTTTATGCTTGCAGGACCAAAAAAAGTTTGATAAACAAGTGTTGTAGAGAAAATAAAGGATCTATCATTAAATGTATCACCATATCTTGCTTTATATTCATTGAATTGAATTTTTTTGTAAGCTTGAAAAATATATCCTTCAACACGTAAATTAAAGTCAGATGAAATATTATATATCGTTTTTATACCTCCTGCTAAGTATGTGTTTGCTCTGAAATTTTCAATAAAAATTGTTTTGCTTGAAGGAGTTGGACAAAATGCAGGAGCCGACATTATTGTAGAGATATAATTATTGTAAAAGCCTTTGTTTGAATAAAGCCCTTGAAAATAACTACCAATAGTAATCTTTTTGTTTATTTTATGATATTTATCAAAAATTAAATTTATTTGAAACCATTTATGGCTCAAGTTTGATGAGTTTGTGTCAATGTCAATTGAATAGCTTCCGGGTATATATTTTTCTTTGCCGTTAATAAGTCTAGTTTTAAATGCAATATATTTTCCTGAGTTTGGAAACTGGAAATAATTAAGAGTGCTATTCTCAATTGTTAGATGAAAAGTGTAAGCATCAAAATTAGTTTGATCTGCAATATCGGTTTTGTTAAAACTATTTGTTTGATAATATTCGTAAGAGGATTTTGAAAGTGCACCGCCAAAAGATATTTTACCATGATTGTTAAAAGGAAACCCTATATTTGTTCTATAGTTACCTTCTTTGTTAATAAGATAAGATGGATGTACATCTTTATAAAAAAGTTCATTACTGCTACTGAAATAATCCCACCTATTTAATGTAACGGCAAATTCAACATAATAGGGTAATACAATTTTATTTAATAGAAATTTTGTTGGCGAAAAATCAATGCGCGATTTTATTTGTCCTGAATTGTAAAATTTACCAAAATAAGTGTTTGCCGAAAAATTGTATGCTTTATTAGATAAATGACGATATTCAACTTTCGCAAAAGCCTGATTCATTGAACTTGATGAAATATTTCCACCTAGGTTTGCTTGAAATTTATTGTTACGTTTTATTTTAAGATATAAATCAAAATATCCTGTTTTAGAATTATAAATTGCTTTTGGATAAATTGACTTTATCATATCATCGGCAAGTAGTTTAAAATATGCTTTTTTGAATTGTTTAAATGTAAAAGTCTCTTTTTTTTGTTTAATTGATTTTAATACATAGTTTCGTTGTGTGCTGTTTAAACCTTCAATGTAGACATTATTGAATAAAATTTTAGGTTCGGAAAATTTGAAGGTTTGTCTTTTTTTATTTGTTTCATCTATGCTAACTCGGCGGGTTATTCTGTTTTTGATAATATCTATTTTATCTATGGTAGCATTGTAACCATTTTTAATTAGCATTTTGTATTTGTTAAAATCCATTAATTGTACACCCTTTACGTTTGGTTCAATAAGAACCCCGTTTTTAGGCAGACTATAGTCAGTTTTACCAAGCAACATACTTTCAAGTTGAGAGTATAAATCATCTTCGTCGGGTCGGGGAGAGTTTTTTGCTACTTTGCTTCCAATAATTATATCCGGATTAAAATCTTGTTCCACAATATTGACAGGGAAATTATTTTTCATTCCGCCATCAAAAAACAAGGTGTTTTTTATAGTAATAGGTTTAAAATAAAAAGGAAAGGTCATTGATGCTCTAATAGATGACGATAATAAACCATTTGAAAATGCAGTAGCTTTGTTATGGTAAACATCAGTTGCTATACATCTAAATGGGATAAACAAACTGTCGAAATTGTAATTCGCTTTTGCACATGCTTGAGAAAATATTTTTAAAAATGCCAAATCCATTTGGTGATTTGGAACAATATTAGTCGGGAGAATTGGTTTTAAAACAGAATCTTTATCTGTAGTAAATTTCATTTCAAACATTGAGGAATTATGATCTTTCAACTTAAAAAAATAAGTGTCTGATTCGTCAAGCTTGCCAAAGGCCCATTTTTGAAAATCGTCAGATCTTATTATTTCTTCCATTTCATATGGGCTTAATCCAATTGCATATAAACCTCCAATTATAGCACCCATTGATGTTCCTGCAACATAGTCAATAGGTATGCCATTTTCTTCCAGTGCTTTTATCACACCAATATGTGCTATTCCTTTAGCACCGCCACCACTTAGTACTAAACCTACTTTTTGTGAATAGCATGTAGCATTAAGGGTTATTAGTAAAAATAATAGAATTGATTTTTTAATTGACAATAATTTCATTTATTAATTTGTTATTAATTACAAATTACAATTTTTTATTTAAATTAGTGAAAGTTTTTATTAATTAATATATTTCATTATTTATTGATAATAATAAATCATTTTTTTTAACTTAAACTAATTTTTATGATACTTATTGCAGATAGCGGCTCGACAAAAACTGATTGGAGAGTGATTGACGAAAAAGGCAATATTAGCAAATTTCAAACAATTGGTTTAAATCCTTTTTTTATAGATGCTAAAAATATAAACAAAATTATTAATAATACGTTTTGTGTAAAACTTAATATCGAAAAAGTTAAAAAAATATTTTTTTATGGTGCAGGATGTGTTTCAATAAGTAACTGTAATACTATTAAGGATAGTTTTGTGAGTTTTTTTAAAAATGCTGATGTCTTCGTCTTTACTGATTTATTTGGAGCTGCTAGAGCACTTTATGGAAGTGAAAATGGAATTGTTGTAATTTTGGGTACTGGCATGAATACCGCCTGTTTTGATGGCGAAAAAATTACAAAAAATATTAGTTCGCTAGGTTATATTCTTGGTGACGAAGGGAGTGGTGCTTATCTTGGGAAAATTTTTATTGCCGATTTTTTAAATAATGAATTGCCTGATAATATTGCTAATAAATTTAGTAAAGAGTATGAATTAACAAAAGAAAATATTTTGGAAGCAATTTACTCGAAACCTTTTCCAAATAGATTTTTAGCATCATTTACAAAATTTTTGTTTGAAAATAAAAATAATGGTTATGTAATTGGTTTATTGTCAAGAAATTTCAATGTTTTTTTTGACAAAACAATATGTAAGTATGAAGA
>JADFUR010000077.1 GCA_015222055.1 Bacteroidota bacterium
GTTTACTATCACTCTAAAAACGTAAATAAACAAGAATTGAAATTAGTTTTGGATAAATCAGAAGAACTTTTAAAGGCTTCTGAACTGTTTGAAAAAGAACTGAATCAAAAATTATTTTTATGTAATGGATTTTTGGAATTTGCTTTTTATGCCCCATTAGCCAGAAAAGCATTTGGTGGTAATTACCCATTAAGCAAAAATGTTTTTCTTTCTAAATCGAATGTTTCAAAAAATATTATAAGAAGAAACGGAAAAGAAAATAATGAAAGAAGCATGAGCAGTGTAATCGCACACGAGACAACACATTCCCTTTTAAGAAACAAATTAGGTTTTGTTAAAAACAAACTATTGCCTACATGGAAGAAGGAAGGATATTGTGAATTTATAGCTGGAGAGAGTTCGTATAATCAGCAAAAAGGGCTACAGAATATTTGCAAGGGCAATGAAGATTTAGATTCGCCATCATTCAAATATTTTAAATATAGGCTTTATGTAAAGTATTTGTTTAAAGATGTTAATTTGACATTTGATGAGTTTGTGAATAACCATTTTGAAATTAACGAATTAAACGAAAGTTTGAAAAAAAAATACTGTCCACAATAACCTACTGGTTTTACAAACATAAACGAACAATCTGTATATTAATAACAATATCAAGCCTTGACTTTATGAAAAAATTATTTTGTCTCAGCCCTTCAGGCTGATGTCTATTATCTGTCTTATTTCTTGGGGCGTTGCCCCAAGCTGTGTTGTGAAAGCCTTTCAGGCTTATCTTAATTTATAAAACGGACTTATTTAACTTTTATATTTTAAAAGCCTGAAAGGCTTAAACAATAGTAACTTGGGGCATCGCCCCAAGCTAATAAACAACGAGCAAGAATCACCCTGAAGGGGTGAGACAAATTGCACCCAAAAATTTGATGTTAGAGATTTGTTATTCCAAACTAACAAGCATTATATTAATACTTTCGGATTGCAAATCCGAAAGAGCAGAAGGTTAGAAAATAGTCAGGGCTTGACTGCGTTTGCAAACAGATAAAAATATTAATACCAAAGTCAAGCCCTGACTTTAGTAATTAAAAAAGATTTCAAAGCTTTCTATACTTAAATAAACCCTTAATCAATTTGACAAAATTGTAATAATTAATAATTTTGAGATTTCAATCAAGAGCCTACTCCGAATACTAAAATTATCAAGTTTTAGCCGCTTAGCGGTTTTGTAATAAGCTAATGTACAGACTTGTAACTTTCGTACTTTTTGTAAGCAAACCGCTTAGCGGCTTTTCGGAGTTGACTCAATAAATAAATAATAAACATGAGCAAGTCTAAAATAAAAAAACAATTATTAATTTTACAAGACCTTGGCGTAACAAAACAAAATTTTGAAGAATTAAGTTTAAAAATAAACCTTCCTTTTGAATTTATTAATGATAAATGCAGTGACATTTTATCGCCAGAAATGCTTGAAGGCATTATCACAGTTAAAGAAAAAGTTGATGCTAAGCTGCTTAATAATTTCCCAAACATAAAATTTGTAGCAGTTGCTTTCACAGGATACGACTGTGTTGATTTAGATTTGTGTCGTGAGAAAAATATTGCGGTTTTTAATGTGCCTGCTTATTCAACGAATTCGGTTGCTGAGCTTGCAATTGGCTTAACAATATCGCTTCTTCGTGAAATTCCGGCAACAAACAATATAATACGTTCTGGTAAATGGAATTATCGAGCCGGAACCGAACTAAGCGGAAAATCTATAGGTATTGTTGGTACCGGAGCAATAGGCATTCGTGTAGCTGAAATATTTTCTGTTCTTGGTTGTGATATTTATGGATGGTCAAGAACTGAACAGAAAGAATTTACCAATTTAGGAGGCAAGTATATACCTGATTTAGAAACACTTTGTTCAAAAGTAGATATACTTTCAATACATGTTCCACTAACATCAGCAACTAAAAATTTAATAAACAAAAAGCATTTTGAGCTAATGAAACCAACAGCTTTTTTAATCAACACTGCACGTGGGCCAATTGTAAATCAAAATGATTTAACTATTGCTTTACAAAATAAAACCATTTCAGGTGCAGCTATTGATGTTTACGATAACGAACCTGTTGCACCAGATGACATGCTGTTAAAAACGACAAACTCTATACTTACACCTCATATAGCTTACAAAACAAATGAAGCCTTAAAACGTCGCATTGAGATTACATTTAATAATATTAAAAACTTTTTAAAAGGTAATAATGAGAATAGGGTTGATTGATTCTATTTATAAAAATTATTTTATCTCAGCCCTTCAGGCTGATATCTATTGTCTGTCTTATTTCTTGGGGCGTTGCCCCAAGCTAATAAACAACGAGCAAGAATCACCCTGAAGGGGTGAGACAAATTGCACCCAAAAATTTGTTGTTATAAATATGCAATCTCGAAATAACAAACTGGATATTAATACTTTCGGATTACAAATCCGAAAGAGCAGGACCTTAAGGTCGTTGCTACTCAGGATTTAAAAAATAGTCAGTGCTTGACTGCGTTTGCAAACAGATAAAAATATTAATAACAAAGTCAAGCTGTCGTTGTGAACATCACTCCTACCTTCCCAAGGATTTCCATGTTCTAAAAATTATAAAAACATCGTGGTAAATTTTATAATCTTTAGCATAAATTATATTTAATTTCTCAATTAAATTATTTGTAAAATTTTTGTTTTTGTGCATATCAACAGGGTTTAAAACACCTTTTTTAATAACAGGCAGTTTGCTTGTATTTATTTCTGAATTTAACAAATATCCAACCCACGATTTTTCGCCAATCAAAACAATAAAAATATTTTTAATAAAATTCCATTTCCTTTTAACTGTAAAAATTAAAATCGGGCTTAGCAGCAGAAATAAAACCGATAGAAGTAAATCAAAAATTCGTTTATTCCTTATATTTGATTTTTTAGATATTGAATTAATATTTACCTCATAAAAATCGCCGGCAGTGTTTATTGAGTTACTTCCAATAATGGAAAGACTTTCGGGAGGTGCAATTTTATAATCCACTTTAACATTAGAAAGTTGAAGCATATTTTTTATAATCTTTTGGGAAGCAATATCTTTTGCACAAAAAACCACTTCGTTAATCTTATTAATTGCTACAATCTCACTTATTTGTTCAACTTTACCAATATACTCAGTCGATTTAATACTTTTGTCGGGACTAACAAAACCAACAACTTCATGCTTAATTTCAGTATTGTTTAATAAGGATAATACACGGGTGGCTTCTTTTTGATTACCAATAATAATAATTCTTTTCTTTTTGTTTGAATCAAGTTTAAAATCTTTAATATTCAACGCATTAAGCGACAAGCGAGATATTAAAGTTGATAAAAACGCCCAGCCGGAACCTATTAAAATCAATGCTCTTGAAAAACGCCATTGTTCGCTTAACATTGAATAAATAATTAGTATAATTAAAGATCCTGCAACAATTCCTTTTATTATGTTAATTAACTTAATTGGTTTTTCGTAACCACCGGAAAACAGCACAGCCAAAATCCAAATTAAAATATAAATAGGAACTACATAAATAAGATAATAATCGGGATAAGTACCTCCACCTGGGAATTTGTATGCTTCCCAGTAAGGTTTGATAATATAAAACCCTAAAAATATTATTGATGCATCTAATAAAGGCAAGAAAATATTTTTAAAAAATCTTGCAAGAATAGCCAACATTGCTCTCAAATAAATTGCTGTGTTTATTAATGCTGAAAACGCTTTTGCATTCTTTTTCGAAAAATGTTTCTGAGCAAAAATTATCATAGCTTTATAAAAAACCATTACATAATTTATACTCCCTTTTTTAGTGCTTTCGCCTTTATAATGTATTATTGTTGTTTTTGGGAAATAATAATTTTTATATCCGCCTTTAGTAATTCTGTACGAGAGGTCAATATCCTCGCCATACATAAAATAATCCTCGTCGAGCAAGCCTACTTCGTCTAATGTTTTTTTACGCAAAAGCATGAATGCTCCTGCTAATATCTCAATCTCATTTATCTCATCTTTATCTAAATATCCGAGATGATATTTGCCAAATGTTTTTGATTTTGGAAATAATTTTGAAAGACCCGAAATTTTATAAAAAGCCGTCATCGGTTTGGGTAAACCACGTTTTGATTCGGGTAAAAAATTACCTTTACCATCAATCATCTTCACTCCCAGCCCGCCTGCGTCATCATGAGCATCCATGAACTCAATAATATTCTCAAAAGTATCTTCTTCAACAACAGTGTCGGGATTTAGCAATAAAACATACTCGCCTTTCGATTTTTTTATTGCCTGATTATTGGCATACGAGAAACCCGTGTTTTTTTTATTTTCGATTAAAAATATATCTGAAAATTTCTCTCTAACCATTGAACATGAGCCATCAACAGAATTATTGTCAACAACAAAAACCTCGGCATCAATATTTTTTGTTGCTTTTTTTACAGAATAAAGACATTGCTCTAAAAAATATTTAACATTATAATTTACAATTATTACTGAAAGCTGCATTCTAAAAAATTTATAAGAAGATAGACAAAAATACCATTTTTTTTATTAAAAATTAGCAATTACTTATGTTCCTGTTAATTTATAATAGGTCTATTTTTCGGTAAAGACAATATCAATAATTTTTAAATTGTGTAATAATTGTAATTCTATAAAAATTTAGACTTTCAGATTGCAAATCCGAAAGAGCGACGGGAATAACAATTTAACCATTAACAATTAATAATTATTTAATAATTTTCATCACACAATTTTTACAATCGAACTCTAAACGATATTTATTGTTTTTGTCAACAAGGTAAAGAGGCTCAACAATTTTGGAATGTTTCTTGATTTTGGGACATAGTCCAAACTGATATTTTAAACAATGTCTTGTTGTCATAATTGTTTTCCCGTCAAGCTTTTTTTGTAATTCAAAGGCTGGTTCTGTTTTTTCAGCTTTATGCCGTTTATAAAACTCTTCTGCTTTTTTGTTTAATATGTTTGCATTGAAATCAAGCTTTTTTTCAGGATAGGGGAAATTATTTTTCACCAAGCTCACTCTTTGAAGCTTATAATTTTTCTCTCTTTCTTTTTCAAGAAGAGTTAAAACCTCTCGTCTCATATTATTTAATGCACTAATCTGTATAAAATAATTTTCTTTTACATTTATCTCAATTTTAGATGCATTAAATATGGAATTCCCTGTTTTGCTTATTTGTTTTTTTATATTCTCATTAAAATTATTCTTATTGTTTGATAATATTTTTTTGCAATCATAAGAGTATTGAACAAAATTATCATCTTCATCTTTTGCTTTAATACAAAACCCATTATCAGTCTCTTCAAAAACAAATTCAACATCAATTTTTCGTTGCGATGTATTATTTGAATTTAACTTTTTAGTAAAATTTTTGTCAAGATTTCTATAAATAGAAGTTTCTTCTTTTATATTGATTTTCTCAGCCGTATAAATTTTATCACCAACAACATTATTAATATTAATTCCTACGAGCTTACCTTCTTTATTAAAAAAACAAATTCCATCGCCATTGTTAAGCTTTGATTTTGAATTAATTACAAAATAATCTTTGTTAACAGAAGAGACCTTGCCAATAAATTCCCCAATAGCTTTGGGTGTGTTTAGCGATACAATATCCTTCTGTCGTTCGTGTAAAAAATAATTAGTGAAACCACGCGAAAATGTTTTTTCGGGCACAGGATTAAAATATATTTTTGTTTTGCCCGACGATGCTTTTATTATTGATTTATCTGTTTCAATTAGACTATCAATTTTTTGTCGATAATAAGATGTTATATTTTTCACATAGCCGACATCTTTTAGTCTGCCTTCAATTTTAAAAGTTGAAATTCCTGCTTTAATAAGCTCATTTAAATGGGCCGAAAGGTTTAAATCTTTCATCGATAACAGATGCTTATCCTTAGCCAAAACATTTCCTTTTGCGTCAACCAACGAATAAGGCAGACGGCAAGGCTGAGCACATTCTCCTCTGTTTGCACTTCGGTTATATACAGCTTGACTAAAATAGCATTGTCCGCTAAAACTTACACATAATGCACCGTGCACAAAATATTCAAGCTCAATATTAGTATTTTGATTTATATTATTTATTTGCTTTAGAGATAATTCTCTTGCGAGGATAAGTCTTTGAAAACCCACATTCTGTAAAAATAAAATTTTATTTAAATCATAATTATGAGTTTGTGTACTGGCATGTAAAGGAATTGGCGGCAAATCTAATTCAAGTAATCCCATATCCTGAATAATAAGGGCATCAGCACCAGCTTGATATAATTGATTTATAATTTTTTTAACACCTTCTAATTCATCATCAAACAAAATTGTGTTAATTGTAATATAAACTTTTGCATAATATTTATGAGCATATTTAATTAGTGCTTCAATATCTTGAATATTGTTACTGGCGGCTTTTCGTGCACCAAATTTAGAAGCACCGATATAAACAGCATCAGCACCATGATTAATTGCGGCAATACCACATTCTAAATTTTTAGCAGGCGATAATAGTTCAATAGTTGTCATTCTTTAAATATTTATCCTGCAAAAATAATATTATTTTTTAGTCTTCAAATTGGGATTAAGAATATATAATTATCTGATAATCTTTTTTAAATCAGGAATTAGAAAAAATAAATTAATTTTGCTTTTTCTGTTTGCTTTTTGAAATAAATATGTGATACCTGAAACCGCAATACGGGGAATAAATTTAACGGCAAATACTAAAATTTGCAAACTCTAGACCAATAAACCGGGAAGCTCCGGTTATTAAAGCTGTTTTTTTCATTTTATATTTATGTCAATTAATTTAAAATGTTTTATTATTAAAAACGTTTTATTAAATCGACCTCAATATATTAGTTTATAACAAATTAGATTTTAGACACAATTTTCTGGTATTGATTATCCGTTGATAAAAAAAAATTCTAATTTTTAAAATAATGAATTTTATATTTAACAATATTACGCTTCAGCGTGAATATTACCGATAGAAAAATTATTAGGGATCTTTGCTGTAACATTTTTATAACAATTTTTAATTTCCATCATATCAGCATTCATATCACCCGAAGGTTCAATAATTTTTTTAATTCCAACTACTTTATGCTTATAATCGAGATATGCTACAACAATAGGTACATTGGCTTTTTGAGCAATATAATAGAATCCTCTTTTCCAATGAGTTACTTTTTTTCTGGTTCCTTCAGGTGCAATAGCGAGAGCCATATATTCGTTACTATCAAATTTCTCGGTGAGTTGAAAAATAATATTTGTATCTCTCCCTCTATCAACAGGTATTCCTCCCAAATATTTTAATATACTTCCAAGCGGGAAAAAAAACAATTCTTTTTTTTGTAAAATATTTAAATTTAGACCTAAAATTGTTGAATATAAACGCCCAATTATAAAATCCATGCCACTTGTGTGAGGTGCAAGTATTATAATATATTTCTTCATTTGCGGTAATTCACCTTCAAATCTCCACCCTAACAGATTTACTAATAATGCCCGACTTAATATTTTTGTTATCATTACAAATTAGTTTTTTTTATACCGTTAAAAATTATGTTAAATATTTCGTTAATTTCATTTTCTAAATTAGTTATGCTGTTTTTTTTAACAAAATATTGATTTTCAAAACCATTAAATGTTATTATCAATGCTTGTGTTGAAATGTCAATGTTATTAATTATTAATTCATCATTTTTAACTCCCTCACTTAAAATTGATTTAATAAAATTTTTTTCGAGGGCTTCAAATTTTTTTGAGAAATTTTGAGCGAAATTAAAATATTTAAAATATTCGTTGTTTAATGTTTCAGTAAAATTTTGCGATTCACACATTATTTGTATTCGTGTTAGAAAAAATTCTTTCAGTTTAAAAAGAGAGTTTTCTTTTTTATCAACAACTTTTAATAATTCATTTTTTAAATGTTGATATTCATTTTCAACAACAGCTTGAAAAATGTCATCCTTATTTTTAAAATAATAATAAATTGATCCCTTTGCTTTTCTAGCTGCATGAGCAATTTCATCAACAGTCGTTTTTTGAAAACCAAATTTTTTAAAAATATTACTTGCTACTTGTAATATTGTATCTTTTGTCGCTAAATTATTTTGTTTCATATTTGAAAAAATTGACTATTTTCGTTTTATCGTATAAAGATATACAATTTTTTGCAACTATTCATAATTTATTTTCAATGTTATGAGGAGAGATATTGCCTGTTTTTTAATTTGCTTATTTGTCATTTCGAACGTTAGAGAGAAATCCCCTTCACTTACTATACCCGCTGTCGCAGGCGTCCTCGCTTGTGACTGTTGATTACTGCTTACAAACAAGTACCAGCCAAAATCTGCGTCTTATGTTGTTCCTCGGCTGTTATTCTGTCCGCCAAGTGGCGGATCAGAATCTTTTCATTTCAACAATAATTGTGTTCAGAAATATGCAGTCTCATGTTCGGCCTGATTCGCACTAACAAGTATGTATAGATTTTCTAAATCTTTGAAATTTTGCAAATTAAAAAAAGCAAAATAATCAATCTCAAATTCACAATTTGCAATTTTTAACTGCTTCTTCACCTGCCAGTCGTCCGGTTGAAAAAGCTGCCTGTAGGTTATAACCTCCAGTATCTGCATCAATATCAAGAACTTCGCCAGCAAAAAACAAATTATAATTAAGTTTCGATGACAAAGTTTTTTTATCAATTTCTTTTAAATCAACACCTCCGGCTGTAATAATTGCTTCGGAAATTGGTCGGGCTGATTTAATATCCAAACTAAAATCTTTTAACCAAATGCGTAATTTTTTTCTATCTTTCGAATTAATTTGGTTACATAATTTATCTGTTGGTATTCCTGTTAGCTCAGAACAAACTGGTATTAATTTTAATGGTAATAAGGTTTTTAAAATATCTTTAAATTGATTTTTTCCATTATTATTAAGCTCACGTATAAGTCGAGTATCTAGTTTATTATTATCAAGTGCCGGTTTTAAATCAATATTAATTTTTACACTATTTTTTTTATTTAAAGCATCAACAACTGTTTTGCTTAAAGATAAAATTGTTGGACCTGAAATTCCAAAGTCGGTAAAAGTCAGTTCACCAAAAGCTTCAGTTTCCTTTTTGTTGTTCACCCAAACACTAACTGAAACATTTTTTAAATTCAGCTCATTTAATTTATCACAAAAACCTTGCTCTACCTCAAGCGGAACTAAAGACGGACGAACAGGAATTATTTTATGACCAACAGATTTTGCAAATCGATAACCGTCACCTGTTGAACCGGTTCTTGGGTAAGAAACTCCACCAGTAGCAACAATAACTGTTTTAGCAAAAAACTGATTAGTTCTATTATCAGTTTTATTAAATACTTTTACTCCCTCAAGTTTCTCTTCGTTAATTATTAATTGTTTAACCTCACAATTGCTTTTAATTTCAACTCCTGATCTATAACACCATTTTTTTAAAACATCAACCACATCTACAGCTTTTTCACTTTTAGGGAACACTCTCCCACCTCTTTCAACAACTGTTTCTAATCCTAAATTATTGAAAAATTCGATTAAATCGTTTGAGAAAAATGAAGAAAATGAATTTCGTAAAAACCTACCTTGATTATTAAAATGTTTTAAAAAATCAGCCAATTCAAGAGAATTAGTAATATTACATCTACCTTTACCCGTGATACTTAATTTACGACCAATGCGGTTATTTTTTTCTATTAAAATAGTTTCAGCTCCCAACTCTGCTGCTCTGCCTGCCGCCATTAATCCTGCCGGGCCTCCTCCAATTACTATTATATCGTATTTTTGCATTCTATATATTATTGATATTATTTAAACTTTTAACTTTATAACTTTATGAACTTTTAACTCTTTACTTTTAACTCTATGAACTCTAAAATCTATGAACTCTAAAATCTATGAACTCTAAAATCTATGAACTCTATGAACTCTAAAATCTATGAACTCTAAACTTATTCCTTATGGATAAAAGAAAAATTTTGCATAGATATATGCTATAAAATTTCCAATAACTGTTCTCACACCTTGACTTGTAGTCCACCACTCTTTATCTTTAAAATCTCTATTGTTATGTGCATAAATTCCAATAATTACATCATTATTAAAAGCCTCGTTATATAATAATAAAGTTCGTCGCGAATGTGAACCTAGGGTATACACATTTATTGATTTTATTCTTGGTTTGTTTTCATTGAGCCAATTTCTCACAGCAATTGCTGAGGCATAGGTTCTGTCTTTCTTAACATTTTTTGTTGGTATTGCAATTATCTTCGTTTCATCAAGGCCTAATTTTATTAATGTTTTTTTTGAAATATTAGCAAAATTTTGATATTCAGATAGATAATAACCTTTTAGCAAAGGAACTCCTGTTGTTATTATAATCTTATAATTATTTGTTTTGTATTCATTTACTGCGTTTTTCAAAGCATAATCAGGCAACCACCCCTCCACAACTAAAATTTCGGCATTCACTGTTTTATTTGTTGCCAAAAAAGGGTAAACCTTATACTTGAATAAAATAAAAAGATTAAAGATGATTAAAATTATTAATAACCAAGCTTGTAAAGTTAAAACCTTAGTCTTTTTATTTTTTAATAATTTAATCTTCAGCATAAGAGTTTAATTTTCTGCAAAGGTAATTTAATTAATTTGTCACCAAAAAAAATATCTCGATGCAAAGCAATCGAGATATTTAAAAAAAAATAAAAATATTATTAATAATGTAATACCCAAGATTGAATTTCTTGTTTTTTCATTCTTTCAAGCTCATTATAAGCTTCTCTTTCGGTACCGAAAGAAGAGTAACAAACAGTATAGAATCCATTTCTTTCTCCAATATATTCGGGAGTAAATCCTTTTTCAGTCAGTTTATCAATAAAACCTTTGGCATTTGCTTCAATATTAAAGCTACCTGCAACAAGATAATATTTTCTCACATTAGATTTTTGTACTTTTTCAGCTTGATTTTTCTCTACAGGCATAACTGCATCTAATTCTACTGCAGAAGCTGTTGTATCAGAAATTTCTTTTGTCTCAATAATAGATTCAATTGTTTTTTCAGCCGCTTTGGTTTCTGTTTTTGCAAAATATTTATTATTAATTGTTTGAATAACATCAAAATAATATATAGACCAACTAATAGCAGCTACAAGAACAACAATTATTGCAACAGGTAGAATAACATTTTTCTTCTCTTCCGATGGCTTCTCTTTTTTATTAAAATTTGCAGCTTGTTTTTTCTCAATTTTAGGGATAGGTTTCATAATTGATTCTTTTTTTGCAACAGGCTCTTTTTTAGTTTCTTCAATTTTCTTTTTTTCCGGCTTTTTAGCTTCTACTTTCTTAACTTCTACTTTTTCTTTCACCTCTCCTTTGGCAGAAAAACTTATACCTCCTCTATTATCTTTGCTTAACTCACCTAAATCGTCAATTACATATTTATTGTTTTTCCTAAACTCCTGCTCAACACTTTTAATGTATTCTTTAATTTTTTTAACAGCTTCAACTTTATTAATGTTTTCTGTTTTAATAATATGATTAATTAAAACACCATCATTAAATTTTAAAAAATCATTAAAGCTGATTTTTCTCGTACCATCTTCACCATCAGGAGCTTCTGTAACTTTTACAATAAATGCCCCAAAATCAGGTATAATTACTCGGGTATGAGCTTTTAGAAGTTCAATTATGTATTTATTCATTACTAATTTACATTTAATTCATTGTAAATGTACAATTTTTATTTAAAAAATTAAATTTTTTTTAAAACTTGTTCATTATAGTGTTAGTTTCAACATATTTTTCGTTAATAATATTATAGATTTCATCTTTTTATTTTTTACTTTTGTCACTATAAAAAAAATAAATTATGAAAAAATTATTAATAAGTAGCTTTATTTTATTAGTCCTTATTTCAAGCAGTTTTTCGCAAACAAAAAATAAATATCAAAAATTTCAGGATAAAAAAGGCCTCGTTTTTTATTATAAATACAGTCATTCAAATTTTTTAAATAAAAAAAGCCCCTTACGGCTAATCCTCAAAATTGAAAATACAAATTCGTATAATGTAAAGGTGAATTTTGTTGTTGATTATTACTGGATAGCAATAATAAGTGCCAATAGTGAAAAGCCACGAACATATTGCATTAAAGCAAATAAAAATATTAAAGGACGATATCACAAATTGCATTTTTCTCCTTTTGAGTTTACTAACGAACAAATGTTAAGCGATGATTTCTTTATTGAGCTTTCAGGTATTGAAATTACAAAAGTTGATGATTGTAAAAAAATTAAAAACGAATAAATAATGGCTCTCCTGTTAGGAATTGAAAATTCCTAACTAACAAACTGTATATTAATACTTTCGGATTGCAAATCCGAAAGAGCATAGAATAAATATTAATTTCGATTCTTTTTAAGTTTACAATAAACTTCAAGGTCAGTATAAATGTTTCCGGTCAATAATTCACCGTCACGTTCAATTCCTTCTAACTTAAAATTTAATTTTTGTGGAATTGATTTGCTTGGGAAGTTTCCCACAGCACATTTTATTTGAATTCTATTAATGTTCAACTCATCAAAAGCAAAGTTAATTAATAATTTTACTGATTGTGTAATTATTCCTTTCTTTTGATAGTTTTCACTAAGCCAATAACCAATTTCTGTTTTATTATTTAATCTATCAATATCTTTTAATCCTATCAATCCTACAAATTTACCTTTATAATGAATTACAAAAATTAAATCTCTGTTTTCTTCCGGCAAGTCAAGAATAGATTGTATAAATTTTTCTGTATCAGACATTTCAATTGTAGTGGCGACAAAAGTTAACCACTCTCCCAAGTATTCTCGTTGAGAATCAATTGCCTGAAAAACATCATTAGCGTCAGAGAGAGCAATCTGTTTCAATTTAACCAGCTCATTAACTTTAATAATTTTTTCAGACATAATTAATATAATTTTTATTTAAAGATATACTTTTTTAAAATATCAAATTCTAATTCAAAATTTGGTGTGAGAACGCCTGTCCCAAGTTTTTTGTTTATTTCAGTTACTGACCAAAACCTGCCTTCTTCAAGTTCCTGTTTATTAACTTTAATCTCATTGTCGTAATTAGTAACAAACATATAAACCAGTTCTGTTTCAATATCACTTTCCCATTTATAATTATTAATTAATTTCGCTTCAAAATTTGATATACCAATCTCTTCAAAAGTTTCACGCTTAAGACCTTGTTCAAGAGTTTCATCAACGGAAATGTGTCCGCCAACAGCAGTGTCCCATTTCCCGGCTTGCACTTTTTTATAAGCAGGTCGTTTTTGCAAAAAAATCTGTTTCTGTTTATTTATCACATGCAAATGAACAACAGGATGCATCAAACTTTTATCTGAATGACAAACAGAGCGAGGTGCTTTGCCTAATACTTTTCCTTCTTCATCAACAATAGGAAGCCACTCTTCATTTTTTAATTTATTCTGCTTAAGCTTATTATTGATTAGTTCGTAAACAAAATAAACTCCAAATAAGATATAAAAAAGCCCGCCACTAATAAAAGCCCATGCTTCGTTTGACATATAAAAAGCAGAATATAAAACCAAGAGTGTGTAAGCAGTAAAAAGATAAAACATTATTTTTATACTTCTGTTTAATGCTTTTAATTGGTTTGAATCAACCTGCATACCTTTCAAATATCTTTTCGACATCAATAACATTAAATTGTGCGAAGAAAAAGCAGAAACACCAAGAACAGCACAAATCAAAACTCCTATAAATGCCGGTTTTAATTTAAAAAATATCTCGTTGTTTAACAATATTGATATTAATCCCAATGCTACAAGCAGAGCTGTATCGAACAATATAAACTTATCAAACCTTTTTTCTTTGAAGTAAGTATAAATAAGTTCTAATACTCCTGAGATTACAGCTACAATAAGACCAATTTTTGTTCCCCAAATCTCATCGGCGACAATAAATATTATTATTGGCAAAAATCCGGGTAATAATTGTTTAAATAATGCTTTTTTATCCAATTTCTTTTTAAATTTATAAAGTCAAAATTATATAATATTGTTAATTAATAAGTATTTATATAGATGATTCAAAAGGTGTTCTGTTAACAATTGAACGTCCTAAAGTAAGTTCGTCGGTATATTCTAACTCATCACCAATTGAAACACCTCGGGCTATTGTTGACATAACTACATTATATTTATTTAATTTTTTATACAGAAAAAAATTTGTAGTATCTCCTTCCATTGTAGTGCTTAAAGCAAAAATTAATTCTTTAACATCGCCTTTGGCAACATTTTGCTCTAAAAGGTCTATTTTTAAATCATTTGGTCCAATACCATCCATTGGTGAAATAATTCCTCCCAAAACATGGTAAATTCCGTTATATTGATTAGTATTTTCAATTGCAATAACATCTTTAATACTCTCAACAACACAAATGAGAGAATGATCTCGCGAAGGCTTAGAACAAATTTCACAAATATCATTATCAGAAATATTATTACACTGCTTACAATGTTTTACTTCATTTCTAAGTTTAATAATTGCTTCACCAAACATATTTACCTGCTCAACATCTTGCCTTAGTAAATACAAAACTAAACGCAAGGCTGTTTTTCTGCCAATGCCCGGTAATTTTGCAAATTCATTAACTGCATTGTCTAATAATTTTGATGAAAACTTATTTACATACATATTTTTTGTGCACTTAATTTTATATAATTTTCAGTGTTTTATTAGTGCATAAAATTAATAAAAAAAACAACATTATCTTTTGTTTGTCAAATGATAAATATAGATTTACATTTTAAAAAATTATAATAATACTATGTCTCCAACAATAATATTAATTACAATAATAATATACTTTGCAATCCTATTTATCATATCATATTTTACGGGAAAAAATGCTAATAACGAAACCTTTTTTGTAGGAAATAAAAAATCACCATGGTTTGTTGTTGCTTTTGGTATGGTTGGAGCATCTCTTTCGGGAGTTACTTTTATTTCAGTTCCTGGATGGGTTGGCACAAGCAGTTTTTCTTATTTACAGTTGGTTTTAGGATATTTGCTGGGATACTTCTTCATTGCAAAAATATTATTACCAATTTATTATAATCTTAATTTAACATCAATATACACATATCTTGAAAAGCGCTTCGGTTATTATTCTTATAAAACCGGAGCCTCATTTTTTCTTTTATCAAGGTCAATTGGTGCTGCTTTTCGTTTGTTTATTGTAGCTAATGTTTTGCAACTTGTTGTTTTCGATTATTGGCATATTCCTTTTATTGTAAC
Organism: Bacteroidota bacterium; assembly: GCA_015222055.1. Classification (GTDB taxonomy): domain Bacteria; phylum Bacteroidota; class Bacteroidia; order Bacteroidales; family B39-G9; genus B39-G9. Next base: position 15,406 of record JADFUR010000077.1, read on the forward strand.
TGTTAGCTTAACAATATTGCTCATTTGGTTATATACATTTAGGGGTGGAATAAAAACAATTGTTTGGACAGACACTTTACAAACATTGTTTATGCTGTTGGCTGTTGGTTTTGCTATTTATTATATTTCGAGCAGCTTAAATTTCAATTTTCATGAAATGGTTAATGCTGTTGCTGATAGTAAACTTTCGAAAACATGGTTTTTTGGCGATTGGCATGATAAGCGTAACTTTTTTAAACAATTTTTTAGCGGTGCCTTTATTACTATTGTAATGACAGGATTAGATCAAGACATGATGCAAAAAAATTTGAGTTGTAAGAATTTAAAAGATGCACAAAAAAATATGTATTGGTATGGATTTGCCTTTCTTCCTGCCAACATTTTGTTTATGTCGCTTGGTGTATTACTTTATATTTTTGCATCAAAAAACGGCATTGCAATTCCTGCACATACCGACGATTTGTTCCCCATAATTGCGACTAAGGGTTACTTACATCCTGTTGTAGGAATCTTCTTTATTTTAGGATTAATTGCCGCTGCATATTCGAGTGCAGACTCGGCTTTAACTGCTCTAACAACATCATTTACCATTGATATTTTAGATATTAGAAAAAAATTTAAAGACGAGAAAAAAAGAAAAAAAGTCAGAATACAAGTTCATATTTGTGTTTCTATAGCACTTGGAATTTTAATTATGCTTTTTAAAGCAATAAATAATCAGAATGTTATAAGTGCAATCTTTACAGTAGCAGGATATACTTATGGACCTCTCCTTGGAATGTATGCTTTTGGATTATTCACAAATTATAATTTAAAAGATAAACTTGTTCCTTATATTGCAATTGTCTCACCTTTAATCTGTTTAATTATTAATCATTTCTCTGAATTCTGGTTTAATGGCTATCAATTCGGTTTCGAATTGCTTATGCTTAACGGATTAATTACTTTCATTGGATTATTTTTTATTAAGAAAAAAAATACTGATACAAAACTTAAATATAAGCATAACTAAAAATAAATATATAGCCTCTATATTCTTTTTTGCACACAAGTCCAAATATTAAAAAGAAAATTATTATGTTGAACAAAACATTTTTTTTTACATCTTTTAAATGAAAAAGATAAAAAAAGTCAATAGATTTGCGAAATATTTTATAACCAAAACTATTTATTTATGTCATTCATAGCAAAAGATAAAATTTTTTCAAAAAAATGGTTTATCTCTTATAGCTTAATCATTTTAGGTTCATTCATTCTCTCAGCCGGATTTGTATTTTTTATATCACCATATAAAATTGTACCTGGTGGAGTTTATGGTATAGCAATTGTAGTTCATTATATAACTGCAGGGCTTTTCTCGTGTTGTCCAAATGGAATTCCAATTGGATTGTTTGGTTTAGTTTTAAATATTCCGTTAACAATAATTGGAATAAAAGTATTAGGGCCACGTTTTGGGATTAAAACTGTTGTTGGTTTTGTATTAACTTCTGTTTTTATGGATGTATTAACATATTTTGTTGGCGAAGATCCTTTAAAACTTGGTGATGAAGTTTTACTATCGTGTATTTTTGGTGGTGTTTTAATTGGTGTAGGCTTAGGATTAATATTTAAATCAAAAGCTACATCTGGTGGTTCTGATATTATTGCCATGGTAATTGCAAAATACACAAAACTACCTCTTGGTCAATTAATGATTTATGTTGATTCTGCTATTGTTTTAATTGGATTAGTTGTTTTTAAAGACTGGAAAATTCCACTTTATTCTTGGTTAGTAATTTATATAACCGGTAAGGTTATTGATACTGTAATTGAAGGTGTTAGCTACGATAAAACATTATTTATTATATCTGATAAATATGAAGAGATTAGGATTAAAATCATTTCTGACCTGAACCGCGGTGGAACCATTATAAAAGGAACTGGTATGTATAATGGTAAAGAAAAAAATATTATTTATACTGTTGTAAACAGAAGAGAAGTTACAATGCTCGAAGATTTTGTGCATAAAATTGATCCTAATGCTTTTATTACTGTTAGCGATGCTAAGGAAATATTAGGCGAGGGTTTTAAATCTTTGAATGAAAAAGTTGAAGAAATAAACAGCTAATTTTTAATTCTCATTTATATTTTGTGATTAAATCATAAAACAAAAAACGGTTGCTTATATAAACAACCGTTTTTTTAATATTTGCAGAATATATCTAAAATATAATCACAATTTTATACATATCTGTCGCAAGAATCCTCGCTTGTGACGGTTTACAAACAATGCACACACACATATCCGCTCCTACTGTTTGTCATGCCGAACTTGTTTCAGCATCTCCTCCTATTAGCGACTGTCTATCGCAAGCGTCATCGCTTGTGATGGTTTATAAACAAAGCACACACAACATATCTGCTCATACTTTTTGTCATGCCGAACTTGTTTCAGCATCTGGTTCTATTAGCGACTGTTCGTTTTTCAGACAGATACCGAAACAAGTTCGGCATGACTGCTAATAATTAGTATAACCGATTGTTAAATATCATCACCTCATAAATCTAACTCAATTTCATAAATAACAGGCCATCGTTTTCCTGTAACATAAAAAGTGTTTTTCACCGAATTATAAGCTATCCCATTTAACACATTATCCTGACTTCCAATATATTCTTTGGGAACAAGCTTTTTGCAATTAATAACTGCTACTACCTTTCCGTTAGTTGGGTCAATCTTAATAATATTATTTGTTTGCCAAACATTAGCATAAATAAAGCCATTAACATATTCTAGCTCATTAATATTGCTTATAGCAGTATTATTATCACAAACTTGAAATTGCTTTAATTTTGTAAAAAATTCAGGTTCAAGATAATAAATTGTTGATGTTCCGTCACTCATTATTAAATTTTCACTGTCGGTAGTAATTCCCCAGCCCTCGGTTTGATAATTGAATTTGTGTAAAAGCTTGAAACTTTCTCTATCGTAAACATAGCAAATTAAAGACTGCCACGTTAATTGAAAAATTTGATTATTAAACAAAACAATACCTTCCCCAAAAACATCGGAAGGTAAATTTAAACTTTCAACTAAATCTCCTGTTTCAGCATTAACTTTTCTTAGAGTAGATTCTCCATACTGACCAGTTCCTTCGAAGAAATAGCCATTATCATATACAAAGCCCTGAGTGTAAGCTTTCGAATCGTGAGTGAATGTATTTAAAATTTTATAAGTGATTTTTTTCGGCACAACATCAGAAACGAAAAAAAGCTTAAGCTCTTTGGTATCTTTCGACTTGTCGGAAATAAAACTTATTGTTTTAATGCTATGAAACCCTACAGACAATTTGTTTGTGGCAAAATTAAATGAATAAGGTTTTTTCACTAAAGTGCTAATTTTTTTATTATCTAAAAACCACTCAATAGAATCTATTTTATGAGTTTTATTTTTAAAAATAATTTCTGCGTTTATCACATCACCAATTAATTGCTTTTGCGTTCTATTTTTCAAAATCAACTCCGTTACATCACTAACTTTATTTGTTTCAACAGGAATTTCATTTTTTACCGATTTATTATTATCAAGCTTTTTATTTGATTTTTTATCGGCACAAGAAAAAAATATTGAGATAACAAAAACTAAAACAATTATTTTATAGAATTGATTTTTAATCATTTATGCATTTTTTAATTATAATAAATGGTTTTATTTTAAAAATACAGCTCTTTAAAATCTTCGCAAGCTTGAATTAAACCGCTTACTGTACCTGTTTCAACACCCGAATGTCCGGCATCTTTAACAATATCAATTTTCGATTTAGGTAAGGCTTTATGTAGTTCCCATGCACTACCAACCCTACAATCCATATCGTAGCGACCATTTACAATTCTACAAGGAATGTCTTTAATTTTATCAACATTCTCCATAATGTAATTATCAGATTCATAAAACATGTTATAAAAGAAATAATGACATTCAGTTCTAGCCATTGACAATGCAAGGTGAGGGTCACCAAATTCGTCCATTGTTTCTTCTTCGTTAGGGAATAATTTCACAATGCTTCCTTCCCACACGCTCCATGCTTTTGCTGCATCCATTCGTGTTTTTTCGTCATTGCTTGTTAACCTTTCATAATATGCTTTTATCATATTATTTCGCTCATTTTTAGGAATTAAATCGCGGAAAATTTCCCATTTTTCGGGATAAACCATACTTGCTCCTTCTTGAAAGATCCAATCAATCTCTAATTTTCTTCCAAGGAATATTCCTCGTAAAACGAGAGCCATTGTCTTGTCAGGATGATTAATTGAATAAAGTAAGGCTAAAGTAGAGCCCCAACTTCCACCAAAAACAATCCATTTATCTATCTCAAGATGCATTCGTAGCTTCTCAATATCTTCAACCAATTTCCAACTTGTATTATCACTTAACTCAGCATGAGGAGTACTTTTACCAGCACCTCTTTGGTCGAATAATATTACTCTGTAAAATTCGGGGTCAAAATATCTTCTATAATCAGTACATAAACCGGCACCGGGTCCACCATGTAAAAAAACAATTGGTTTACCTTTTGAGTTACCAACTTCTTCGTAATATAAAGTGTGAATATCAGAAACTTTTAAGGTTCCAGTATTATAAGGTTCAATTTCGGGATAAAACTCATTTAATTTCATATCTTTTTTTTATTTAATTAATATTCAAATCGTGTTATAACTTTTTCCTTGAAACTTTAAACTTTTTGCTAAGTTACACATTGTAAAATTAAAAATATTTTTTTTAAAAGTTCATTACAATTGAAATAAAAAAAAATATTCTTAAATTTGGGTAAATATAAAATTTATAAGTAAACAATAATTTTTTTATAAGAACTCTAAAAACAAATTAATAAAATAATTATTATTGTTAAGTTAATGCAACACTAAATATTTTTTAACGTCTTTTGAATAGAAATTCGAATTTTGAGAAAGCTTTATAGGAACATACACCATGACATAATTGACAGATGTAAGAAAAAAGAGCAAAAAGCTCAGTTTGAGTTGTACAAATTATACTATAAAGCAATGTACAATACTTGTTTTAGAATTGTACAAAATACAGCAGAAGCTGAAGATATAATGCAAGAGTCTTTTCTTTCAGCTTTTAGCAAGATAAAATCTTATAAAGGAAAAGTTAGTTTTGGTGCATGGTTGAAAAGAATTGTAGTTAACAAAGCAATAGATGCTGTTAGAAAGAAAAAAGAATTTATTGAACAAATTGATGAAAAAAGCTTATCAATAGAAAATCAAAATTTTGACATTTATATTGATGAATTAAACAAAGAGAAAGTTAAAAAAATACAAAAGGCTGTAAATCAATTACCTGATGGATATCGAATCGTTCTTACTTTGTTTTTATTTGAGGGCTATGATCATGAAGAGATAAGTAAAATATTAAATATATCAAATTCAACATCTCGTTCTCAATATGCTAGGGCAAAAACAAAATTAAAAAAGATATTAGCTGAAAACAATATTTAACAATACTTTACGCTTAGGCGAGGTTAACCGAACAAAGATTATGTTTTTTGCCTAATAAAAATTGTCATTTAGTTGTCATTTGGATTCACCGACATTTATTTTATTGGAATTAATTAAATGACTATTAATGACCACTTAATGACTATAAATGACTTTGACGCTTCCTGGTCTTTCAGACTGTGGAAGGTCACTAAAAATTAAAATTATGGATAAGCTCGAAAAAATAATAATTAATAATCGTAATAGTTTCGACAATCTCGAACCTAACGACGAGCATCTTGAAAGACTTGAAGCCAGATTGAATAATTTCAATAAAAACAATAATTATTCGTTTGCTTATTTTTTAAAAGCTGCTTCGGTTACTATTTTAATAGCGATTTCATCATTATTCATTTACAACAACTTAAAGCCAGGCAATACAAAAACATTAAGTAATATTTCTCCTGAGTATCACGATGTAGAAACATATTACTTGGCTCAGGTTAATAGTAAAATAAAACAAATTAATAATATTAATTTTCAAGATAATAATAGTCAAAAAGAACTTTTAAAAAAGGAATTTACTGGATTAAATTCCATATATATAAATCTTCAAAAGGAGCTCAAAACAAATCCTAATGATAAAAGAGTTATTAATGCGATAATTAATAATTATCAAATGAAGATTGATATTTTAAGTAATATTTTGGACTTTTTGAATACAATTTAAAAACTTTGAAATAAATAACGAAAAAGAAATTAAAATGTTAAACAAACTAAAATATAATAAAATGAAAACTCTAAGATTTAAAATAATAATATTGATATTAATGATATTTGCCGGGAATATGTTTGCAACCGGGAAAACAAATAAAAGAGTATTATCTGAAGAATATACTAAAAAATTCCATGAAGAATATAGTATTAATAAAAGCACTAAATTCAACATTACGAATAAATTTGGTGATATTAACATCAAAAACTGGGATAAAGACGAAATATCTATTGATGCCACAATAACTGTTAAATCAGCAAATAAAGATAAAGCGGACAAAATTTTTAGTAAGATTGATGTTACTATTTCAAAAGAAGGAGATCTTATTAAAGCTATTACTGAAATTAATGACAAAATTCACAATTCAGATTTCTCTATTGATTATGTTGTTAAAACGCCATCGTATATTAACATTCAATTATACAACAAATTTGGATCTGTATATATTGAAGAACTTACCGGCAAATCAAACATTTCGGTAAAATACGGAAATCTTAAAGCTGATAAAATTTATGATGACAATACTAAACCTCTAAGTAAAATTAATCTAGGTTATTGTAACAAAGCTAATATTACTGAATTTAACTGGGGTGAAATATTTATTAAATACTCTAAAATTCATGTTGAAAAAAGTAAAGCATTGATTATTGTCAGTAAATATTCTAAAGTTAGTGTAGACCAATCGTCTTCAATTGTAGCAGAATCAGGATACGATTCTTATAATATTGGCAATGTTCAAAACTTAGTAATTGTATCTAAATATACTGATGTAAATATTGATAAAGTAGAAAAATTAATTGACTTAGATTCAAAATACGGTAATTACAAAATTGGAGATATTCCTGCTGAATTTAAAAGCGTTAAAGTACTTAATAGATATGGGAAAATAAATATAGGGCTATCACCTGAGGCTTCATATAAATTAGATGCATTTTTAAAATATGCAGATATTAGATATCCAGAAGGTAGAGTGTCAAGAATTAAGGATGACAATGAGTTGAAAGTAAAAGGGAAAATTGGTAAAAACGCAACTAAATCTACAGTAGAAATTTCAAGCCAGTATGGTAATATATATTTAACTAAGTAAGTGCTTAAAATCTTTTGAAACGAGTACTAAAAAATGCCTCAAATAAAATTTGAGGCATTTTTTTTATTTGTAAATTTCGTTGTTAGCAGCTAACAGTGTATTTTTCATTAATGAGACTATTGTCATTGGGCCAACACCGCCCGGAACAGGAGTAATAAAACTACATTTAGGTGCTACTTCGTCAAACTTAACATCACCTAATAATTTCCAGCCTGATTTTGTTTTATCAGATTTAACTCTTGTTATACCAACATCAATAACAACAGCTCCGGGTTTCACCATATCGGCGGTTAAAAACTCAGCTTTTCCAAGAGCAATAATAATAATATCGGCTTCTCTACTTATTTCTTTAATATTTTTAGTGCGACTATGGCAAAGTGTTACGGTTGAATTTCCCGGATACGATTTACGCGACATTAAAATACTCATTGGTGTACCAACAATATTGCTTCTGCCAATTACTACACAATTTTTTCCCGAAGTTTCAATATTGTAACGTTTCAACAGTTCCATAATTCCTGCAGGAGTAGCAGAAACATAAGTTGGCAAGCTGGCAACCATTCTGCCCACATTTATTGGATGAAAACCATCAACATCTTTTTTAGGAGCAATTGTTTCAATAACTTTTGTTTCAGAAATATGCTTTGGTAAGGGCAGTTGAACAATTAAACCATCAATATCATCATTATTATTAAATTCTTCAATCTTATTAAGCAGCTCTTCTTCGCTAACAGTATCTTCATAACGTACCTCAGTTGATTTAAAACCAACTTGCTCACATGCTTTTATCTTGCTTGCAACATAAGTTTCGCTTGCTCCATCGTGACCAACAATAATAGCAGCCAGATTTGGAATAACACCACCTTGTTGTTTAATTTTGTTAACTTCTTCAGCAATTTCTAATTTAATTTGCTTTGATATTTTTTTTCCGTCAATAAGTTCCATTTTAGACACTAATTTAATTAATTACACCTTGCGTGGTTATTTTTTCATATAATGAGATTTGTCTGCTCTTTCTAATTTGTAATCCTAAAATTATTAAAAGCTCAAATATTTATTGTATATTCTTCATTTATAAACAGTTCACACTTATGACACTAATTTGTTTTGCTAATATTTTTTTCTTAACAAATATATTATATTTATGATTCTGATACACAATTTTATCTAGTTTTCAAATTCATGCCACTCATTATGCGTGAAATATTTTTGCCTCCGCTCATCATCTTCATCATTTTGCGAGTATCGTTAAATTGCTTAATAAGTCGGTTAACATCCTGAATATTCGAACCGCTTCCTGCAGCAATTCTTTTTCTACGACTACCATTTAATACAACAGGGTTTTCGCGTTCTTCAGCTGTCATTGAATAAATAATTGCTTCAATACCTTTAAATGCATCATCATCAATATCAACATTTTTTAATGCTTTTCCAACGCCGGGAATCATACTTGCCAAGTCTTTCATATTTCCCATTTTTTTAATCTGCTTAATCTGAGATAGAAAGTCATTAAAGCTAAATTGATTTTTTGCAATCTTCTTTTGCAATTGTCTGGCTTCTTCAACGTCAAACTGCTCCTGAGCTTTTTCAACCAAAGAAACAATATCACCCATACCCAAAATTCTGTCAGCCATTCTATCGGGATGGAAAACATCTAAAGCATCTAATTTTTCGCCTGTACTAACAAATTTTATTGGTTTATTTACAACTGTGCGAATTGATAAAGCAGCACCACCACGTGTATCACCATCTAATTTAGTTAGAATAACTCCGTCGAAATCAAGTCTGTCGTTAAATTCTTTTGCAGTATTCACAGCATCCTGACCAGTCATTGAGTCAACAACAAACAGAGTTTCTTCCGGCTGAATAGCTTTTTTTATTGATGATATTTCTTTCATCATCTCCTCGTCAACAGCTAATCGACCGGCAGTATCAACAATAACTAAATCATAACCTTTTTGTTTTGCATGTTTAACTGCTGATTTGGCAATATGCACAGGATTTTTATTTCCTTCTTCGAAGTAAACAGGAACAGAAATCTGCTCACCCAAAACTTTTAACTGCTCAATAGCAGCCGGACGATAGATATCACCTGCAACAAGCAAAGGATTTTTTCCTTTTTTTTCTTTTAATAGCTTAGCTAATTTGGCAGTAAAGGTTGTTTTACCTGAACCTTGTAAACCTGAAATTAATATTACACAAGGATTACCCTTTAAATTAATATCTTGTTTTTGTACACCCATTAATGAGACTAGCTCGTCGTGAACTATTTTTGTCATCATTTGTCCGGGCTGCACTGCATTTAAAACATTCTCACCAAGTGCTTTTTGTTTAACATTATCAGTAAACGATTTAGCAATCTTATAGTTAACATCGGCATCAAGCAATGCACGACGCACATCTTTTAATGTTTCTGCAATATTTATTTCGGTAATTCGTCCTTGACCTTTTAATAGTTTAAACGAATGTTCTAATCTTTCTGATAAATTTTCAAACATGCTTTTAAATTTTCATTCTTATAAGAACTGCAAAAATAATAAAATTTTTTGCATCTTTCTTATTACTGTTTACAAATTAATGGAAAATCAATAATTGAGACCAGTCCAAGAACTAAAATTATCAATTTATAGAGTTTTATAAGTCGCAAATTCGTATTTTTGCAATAATTATCTTGATGTCTGAAAATATTTTTTAAAATATTTTTATATATCAAAACCACAAATAGTTAAATGCACAAAATGGATAATAAGCAAAAATACCATATTACAGATTGGCTTCCTACTTCGATAAAAGAATTAAAACAACTGGAATGGGATTATGTTGATGTAATAATTTTTTCGGGAGATGCTTATGTTGACCATCCTTCGTTTGGTGCTGCTGTGATTGGACGTATTCTTGAAAGTGAAGGCTTAAGAGTTGCTATTGTGCCACAGCCTAACTGGAAAGACGATTTAAGGGATTTTAAAAAATTAGGTAAACCCAGATTATTTTTTTCTGTTACATCAGGATCAATGGATTCAATGGTTAACCATTACACTGCAAATCGTCGTTTGCGTTCAAATGATGCATATACTCCCAGTGGAAAAGCAGGCTTTAGACCTGATTATGCGACAACTGTTTATACTAATATTCTTAAAGAATTATATCCTGAAACTCCTGTAATAATTGGAGGTTTAGAGGCATCTATGCGCCGTTTAACACATTACGACTATTGGTCGGATAAGCTAATGCCAAGCATATTAATTAACAGCAAAGCCGATTTATTAGTTTACGGAATGGGGGAAAAACCCATTAAAGAAATTGTTCGATTGTTGCAAAAAGGTGTACCATTTAAAAATTTAAATTCAATACCTCAGACTGCTTTTTTAATTAATGATGATGATGAAATTAATTTTAATAAAAAATGGGAAAAGATATTTATTAATTCTCACGAAGAATGTTTAACTGATAAATTGAAATTTGCTAAAAATTTTAAAGTTATTGAAGAACAAGCAAATTCAATTCATGCCAAGGTAATAATTCAAAATTTCGACAATAAATTAATCGTTGTCAATCCTCAATATCCCAAAATATCTGAAAAAGAAATTGATTCATTTTATAATCTGCCATTTACAAGATTGCCCCATCCTCGATATTATAAAAAAGGAGCAATTCCTGCTTATGAGATGATTAAATTTTCGATAAATATTCATCGTGGTTGTTTTGGTGGCTGTAGCTTTTGCACAATTTCGGCACATCAAGGGAAATTTATTGTCAGTCGGTCGGAGAAATCAATTTTGAAGGAATTGGAAGAAGTTATACGAATGCCTGATTTTAAAGGATATATTTCAGATATTGGCGGACCATCGGCAAATATGTATAAAATGCAGGGACGTGATTTATCGCTATGTGAAAAATGTAAACGACCATCGTGCATAAACCCGTCAATATGTAAGAATTTAGACACTAGTCATGAAGCTTTAATAGGTTTATATAAAAAGATAAGCAAGCATCCTGAAATAAAAAAAGCATTTGTAGGAAGCGGCATTCGGTATGATTTGTTATTTGACAAAGATCTTGAGATAAAAGGTGATTACTTAAAATATTTAAACGAGCTTGTTGTTAATCATGTTTCGGGCAGACTAAAAGTTGCACCCGAACACACTTCAGATAATGTTCTGAAAATAATGAGGAAACCAACTTTCTCGCTTTTTATTAAACTGAAAAAATATTTCGATAAAATTAACAAAGACAATAATCTTGCTCAGCAACTAATACCATATTTTATTTCAAGCCATCCGGGCAGTAAAAATGATGATATGGCTGATCTGGCAATAAAAACAAAAAACTTAGACTTTAAACTCGAGCAAGTGCAAGACTTCACTCCTACACCAATGACGCTTGCAACAGTTATTTATTATTCGGGTTATCATCCATATACATTAGAAAAAACTTTCTCGGCAAAAACAAAAAAAGACAAGCTAGATCAACGAAGTTTCTTTTTCTGGTATAAGAAAGAATATAAACAACAAATTAAACAGGTGCTGGAAAAAATTAACCGAAAAGATTTGATTAAGAGGTTGTTTGAGTAGTTGGGGTTGTTAATATAAATTTAACATATAAATAAAAAACCTTGTTGTTTATGCGCATTTAAATCTGCGTATTGTTTACCACATCCAAATTTATTTATTATATGAGACGCATGATTATGCGTCTCTTTCGTTATTGATATTATTGTGTTTTCTATTTCAAGTTTCTTTATCTTGCTCATATTTAATATTTTCCAAAGTGGTCAAATTCTACCACTTTAAATTTTTTATCCAAAAACAATCAATTTTTAGAACAATTAATGAAGGTGTAAAAAAAATATTATTTATGGCATATAAATAGAAAACGTGGTTGTCCTACGCATTTAAATCTGCGTATGTTACCACATCCAAATTTATTATATGACCTGTAGAGACGCATAATCATGCGTCTCTACCATGTTATTGCATCCATCACCAGGTTTATTTATAATAATTATCCCATGAATATGATTAGGCATAATCACAAATTTGGATAATTCAACAAATGGAAAATATTCAGGAAATTATTTAAAAAATATTAATGAAATCTAAATTCGTTAAAAAAAAATATTAAAATTACATAGTTGCTGAAATTGTTTTCATAACAAACAATCCGCTGTCTTTGGTTTTCAACATCGAATATAAAAGCTCGAATCGGCAAAGACATCCTAGTTAATTAAGTCTAATATATTCTAAAAACAAATTGATAGATATTAATCTATAAGAAATGATATTCCCAAAAATAAAAAAGGAGGGTGAAATACAAGATTAAAAAAGCTAAAAATGTAAAATAGTCTTCTCAAATATATAAATATTAAACAACAAGCAGGTAAAATTTGATTCTTACATGGTTGGTTTATAGGAATGCTGATTCTAGGTACAATCGTGCGGCAGCGGGGAGTTTGCTTAGCAGTAATTTTTTATTTTTTAATAAAAAGGCGTAGTCAAAGACTACACCTAGCGAGGGGCTTTATTTTTTGTTTTGGAATTTATTAACTATTTTCATCCATTCCCTGTAATCTCTAGGTTTAAAGGAATCGTCCTTCCATTTCATTTCAATTATTGGTAAATCATGCTTTGCATATTCAAGTAATTCCTCTTTTTGTTTTTCATTTGCAAAGCTAGAAACAAAAATGGCTTCTATACATCCTGAAATTTTAAGCTTATTTGGTTTATCAAAAATCAATTCATCTCTAACTTTTTCTATGGAACAGTTTTTTTTATCATAAAGAGTACCTATTCTATACTCATCTTCTCCTTTGTAATCCTGATGTTTATAAAAAAATGATTTTTTTACTCTTTTTTCTATTTCATCTTTGTATTTTTCTTTTCCTACTCTTTCTAAATAGTCAACTTGAATATCCCCCATTTTTTTTCTTGACAATTCGTCAAAAGATAAATATTTTAAGTCGTCTTCTATTAGTTTTAACTTTTCACTATTTAACGCTAAAATCTTTTTTTTAGATAAGGCTATACAAACACCTTTATATTTATCTGCATATTGATCCCACATTCTGAGCTTTGTAAATCCAAACAGTTCTTCATTTCCTTTAAATTCACAAGTGCAGTATTCAATTCCAGAATCATCTTCTTTAGAATTTTTACAAAAACATATTTGATAAAACTGCTTTTCCAGATTAGAAATAAAATCATTTACTTCGTTGGCATCTATATTATTTTTTTTTGTTCTTGATTTTAGGGATTTATTAGAAGAATATTCTATTACTCTTCTATGATTACAACTCTCAATTGGGTCAGTAGATTTTTTAGATTCGCTAAATTTTAGCTCTTTATTATAAAGAATAAAATTTATAGCCGTAGAAGCCTTTGTGTAATGATAAATAATATCATCATTATAAAATTTTTTAAAAAAATCAATACTCATACTTTCAATTTTTCAGTTTATACATTTAGCTTTATACTTATTAAAATCTTTTTCTTTCATGTCGCATATATAGATATATATTTAAAAATTAAAAAAATAAGATATTAATTTCATTGCTAAGTGAAGTTTACAAGAGTTTAATTATTCTTTTTGTTTTCCCCCGCTACCGCACGATTGCTTTTGTGGTTAGTATTTAAATTTTCCCTATCTCATTAATAATTAAAAAATTTACTTGGGCATGTCTTTTATTGTCAAAATTTTTCATAATCCTTTTCTCATATATTTTATTTCCTTTCTTAAAACAAACTGTCCATTCACTTTCGGCTGGATGAATTAATGGCAATGTCAATTTATCAGATTCTTTTTCTCTTTCGATTTTCCATCTCCATTTTGGTGTCATTTTGCAGCTTTCAACAATGTGGTCAGCTTCGTCCCATAATTCAATTATCTCATTAAGATTATCATCAGAAGATTCATTAAAATAATCAAGATGCGGTACTATAATTTTATATAAATAAATCCTTGAATCGTTTATTACTCCTTTAGGAAAACTTTTAAATCCAATTTTTTTCCAAAAAATCTCAGATGATTTAGGGTCACAATACAATTGAACTACTTGTACGCCTTGTTTAATAAAATAGTCAGAGCATAATTTTATTAAATTCCCCCCAATTCCTTTTTTTCTTTCTGATGGCTTGACTTCTGCAATTCCTATGTCAACAATTTTATCTGAAATATAGAAAGTTAAGAATCCAATTGCTTTATTGTCATCATCTGATAATAAAAAGGCATTTCCTTTTTTAAATGCGGGTTCAATTGTATTCCATTGACAAAAAAATCCTTTGTTTGATTGTCTATCCTCATATTCTAACCATTCTCTAATTTCATTCAATTGAATAAATGATGGGGTACTTGTTATATCAAGATTCATCGTAAAAAATTTTTATATTAACGGATTATGGTATGGTTTCGTGCGGTAGCGGTGGTGATTTTCTATCAAGTTACACCGAACTGGGGCTACGTGTCATTAATTTACTACCGTAAGGCAATTATCTATGAATTCATGTTAGTCTACATTCCATAATATTGTTTCAATAATTCTGCTAATATTGAGCCAGCTACTCCAATCCCTACTTGCCAAGTTCCATTCAGAGCCTTATTTGTCATTTTTTGAATCCAATTATTAACTTTTGGTCCAAATAACTTTTTTTCAAAGTCAGGTTGTTCCTCAATTATTTTCTTCAGTTCGTTTATTTCCTCCTCTTGAACAAAATTTTCTTGAAGAGCTTTTCTCAAATTATCAAAATTTGACTTCTCAATGTGAACATTGTTACTAATCGAACTACCGTTGCCAGTATTAATCACATTACCATAACCTTTATTTATTATTGTTTGTTTCATGATGTTATTTATTATTTCATTTGCATGTGACTTTTTTTTAATTAATTCTTGAAGATCAATTTCAACTCCAAATTCTTCTTCTAACTTCAATAATAAATCAAGAGTTTTATTCTTTACCTCTGAAATTGCCTTTAGTATTACACCCAAGTCAACTTGTTTCTGGGCAAAATAAACGGATATGTGATCATTACCCATTTTCTTATAATTGTCAGTCAAAAAGCAATAATTCTCTGGGGGAATAGCAGATGCAAGAGGATTATTGTTTTCTTCAATATATCTTTCTAATACAGAAATAGGTTGGTTAAATTTAATTTTTTCTACAGATTCTCTTATATTATCAGGAAGACCAGCTGTTGCTATAATTTGATTTCTCAAGTCCAAGTTTCTATGCATTATATTTCCAACCAATACACAACTAGTAACTCTATAACTTGGAATTTCATCAACAGACTTATATCCAGACAATTCTTTGTCAACCCAATTATACAATGGTTTATTCTTCAATCTTGATGCTAATACTTTAACCTTAAGTAATGAGACTGTTAACGGAATAGTATTGTCTATTAATTGGTCAATTATGTCTGTTAGAATATTCATTTTAGTATGTTATTTATTTTCATTACCCCTAAACGTTTTGTATGCTGGATTTTATTCATTATTTGACATTTATTTCTACTCTGTAATTTATTGGCTGTAATTTCAACTTGCTTTTATACTTTTTAAAAGGCTCTTCAATCCTCCAAATTTTTGGTCTTGTTGTATTAGCCTCAAAAACTACATAAATAAAATAATTATCAAGATTTTCAGACTTTTCTTTTTCATTCTCAGTTATAATGAAATTTGCATTGCCTTTTTGTCTTTGTGTAGCTTTAACTTCTATATATTTAATTTTACCATCAATATCCAATGATTGAATATCATACCCTAATCTATCATCGTTTCGTGATGAATGAATTAATTTTTCAATTGGAAATCCCATTTGCTTAAAAAATTCCTTTTCAATATTGAACACAATATTTTCACCTCGTTTTCCTAATCGATTATTTCTATCTGCTTTTTCTTTATAATTAGGCTTGGCTTCACCTTTGCCTTTTATTCCATTGTCTTTTGAAATTTCATCAATTGATAAATCAATTATCTCAGGTTTAACTTTCTCGATTGCAGGTAAAGCACCTTGACTTTGTTCCTGCTCGTCATTTGAAGGTGGACGACCAAAAGTTGTGTACAGAAAACTGTTAAACTCAAAATTAGTCCATTTCACCATTAATTCATCCGATTCTTTAAATAATAATAGTACTTTCTGTTTATCAAGTATCCTTTTACCATTTGGGTTAAGCCCTAATTCACTAATAAAAAAATCAATATGTCTATGTGAGTACAAATTAAGATATTCAGAAGGGTAATAAGTGCCTAATACCTTGTATTTAAACAAATCCGCAAGTCTATTTGAATGAATGGCATTTTCATCCTTTGTTCTTCCTGCTTTTATGAGCTTAATTATTTCACTTTTTACATTTGATAATGCTTCATATTCATTAGCTACTTGTCCAAGTTTTTTTGTAAATCGGTATTTAGATTCGCTTCCTTCACCTTTTTTTCCATAATAAACTACAAAGACTTCTGCGGTTGAACCTCGCATATTACCAATCTTATCCAACTGGCGTTCTATTCTATAACAAAATGAAGTATGTGAACCTTTGCCTTCTATATAATCATCAAGAGTTAATTCTTTTATTCTATTAATGGTAAAATCTTGGACAAAAGCTTGTTGCAATAATCCGAAATCAACAAAATGTCGCGAATCAAGTTGTTTTTGTATATCAAACTTCTCAATACTATGTTTAAGTTCTTTTGATTTTATTAAAGCTCTTTTTGAAACACTTGGATCCCTGCCAAAATATTTAGATGAGAAACTATTCTTTTTAGTTTTTGGTATTGGTTTGTCAATTATTTCAGAATCCATCTCATTCGATGAACACATTTCCTCTTGCATTTGAAATAACTCTTCTTCAGAATCCTTACTAATTAATCTATCAGAAAAGCGTGCAACAAATTTATCCAATTGATTAAAATCCAATAATTTTTTTGACTGACCATATTCTTTAAAGTCAGGCCATACATAAGTCATTTCCTCAATATCAATCGGTTTGTCATAAACTAAAATCGAACTTGAATCAAATTGAAGATACTTTCCTCGTTCATCATTATCTTTTCCAAGTAAATTTCCAGACCCAATAATTTTGGTTTTAAATTTGAATAAAATCATTGTATTCTTTGGTTCAGAGATACCAGATTTCTCATAATAATAACGTCCTTTTTCAATTACCGGCAAATCTTTCAGTAGATAATCAAATTGTATTGATTTTAAATCTCTTTTGCCATCTTCAAATTCATCTTCAGACATTGGAAGAATTTGAATTTTATTAATAGATTCTCTCATAATACAATTTTTTTCAGGCTTGTTGCTAATAATTAAATCCCCACCCAATTCCTTTCATTTCATTATAGTAATATTTGTTTTTGTCTAAAAATTAGAGGCAAAAACTTTAAAGCTGTAAGAAAAATTGGTTTTTTGTTATACCAAGTGTAGCAAAAAAGGCATTGTTTTAAATACAGTTTTTTGTTATTGTTGTAAATTTACAAAATTTGTATGAGATGAAAAATCTTTTTTTGGTTTTGTTTTTAAGAAGTTGAGTTCATAAAAAGCGTAGTTGGAGAGTAATCTTAGCAGTGGATATTTTTTTCCGTCTGAGGCTTTTAATTTCAGTTGTACGATAATTTCGTACAACTGGTTAAACCCTTCTTTTGATAATTTTCGTTTTAAATCACTCCAGTACCTACGTGGATTATTACTTTCTGTTAAAGTCTCAATTATGTCAATTACTGAAAAATACCATTTCTCAGATTCATTATCCCAATGAACTCTTATTTTTTTTGATTCAAATAATTTTATTGAATTCTCTTTTGTCATAATTTTATTACTATTCAAATTCAAAAATAATCATTTTTTTTAATCTTTTTTTTTTCGACAACGGATTTTTACAATAAATTTCAACAATTAAATACCCGCCCAATTCCGTTTATTTCCATTATAGTAATATTTGTTTTTGTCTAAAATTAGAGGCGAAAAATTTAAAGCTGTAAAAAAAATTGGTTTTTTGTTATAACAAGTGTAGCAAAAAAGGCATTGTTTTAGATACAGTTTTTTAATACAGTTGTAAATTTACAAAATTTGTATGAGCTAACAAATAATCTTATGGTTTTGTTTTTAAGAAGCTGAGGTATTCATTTAAAAGCGTAGTCAGAGACAACGCTTAGCGGGGGTTTGGAGAGTAATCTTAGCAGGACTCAAGTTTTCCGTCGACTTCAATTAAGTTCAATATCATTTTTAATCAATTCTGTTACATTTATTGTTGGGAGAAAAAAATTATTATATTCTGTATTTTCTGTTTTGCAGTGTAATGTTCCTCTCAATGTTCCAATAGTCAACATTACCAAATGAGATGCAAATCCCTTTGGTATAATAAATTCTGTTTCTGTTTTATTAAAACTTTCCCACGCATCATCTTCAATATCGAAATGATTGGCGATTTCAATTATTAAAAAAGGAGCTTTTTTTTGTTCAAATTGAACTTTTACAAATGATGCTATTATTTTTTTTTCTTTGTCTAAAGCAAATTTTAATCCTATTGACATATTTATTTTAGGATTATTTTTATCATAAACATCTTGAATGATAGCAAATTGCTCAGTAGTAATTTTTCTTAATTGAAAACCAATTGATATATTTTTTTGTTTCTTTTCCATAATCTATCCTACTTTACCACAAATCATATTTTTAGAATATATTTCCCTTTTTTTCTCATATTTAAATGTTTTTTGAGATACGGTTTTGGGCTTATTGTAAACATTAAAATAGACTGGTTGAGGAATATATTCTTTTTGAAAAATTACACTTTCATTTTTTGTAAATAACAATTCAATATTTAAAGCATTTTCAAGCTTGGCAATAGTCATTAAAGTTAAGTTCTCGTTACCTTTAACTATCTTATTTATTTGTTGTGCAGAAACACCTATCATTTCAGCTAATTGCTTTTGTTTTATGCCTTTTTCTCTTAGGGCTTTTAAAACTTTTATTGCAATTTTTTGCGAGTGTTTTTGCCAAGCTCTATTTTCTTTTCTTTTTTGAGCTTCATCTTTCCATTTGGAGCTATTTGAAGCCAATTTATTTAATTTATCTAAATTTGTCATAATCTTACAAGTTTAATTCTAAAAAATCTACAATACTATCATTGTCAATTATATTTTCTGAAATTAAAAATTGTTTTACTTTGTCTAATTTTTTAAGTTCTTTTAGTGTGTGCTTTCTCTCATTCATTGTTTTTGTTAACTTTATTGCTCCGCCAGTAATAAAAAAAATATTTTTGTCTATTCTTATTGCATAAATTTGTAACCAACTTTTTTTTGAACCATAAGCCTTGCTTTTTTGAAAATTTAGAATCGGGTATATAATTTCTTCTCTCTTATTTAAAGGTTTAAATAGCGATTGTAAATTTTGTAAAAATTCTTTTTTCCCATTCTCGGCTGTTGACAAAATTTTTTGTTGAAAATCGTAAGCTTCATCAATAGTTTTTTCAATTGCGTCCTCAATTGAAATGTTCTTAAAAAATTTTCCTTGTAAGTCTTTTTTGTTCTTGTTGAAAAATTCGTCTAAATATTCAGGATCTTGCCAATTGTTAAATAATCTGTTAAATTCATCTTGTGGCTCTTCATCTTCAACAAATTCGTTATTTTCAAATTCATCAATTTCTCCTTCATATTTAACTGCGTATAAACTATCTTTAACTATTGTTTCGATTGCAAACATACAACTTACTTTTAAATAAATCAACCTGTAGGTTGATTTATTTTATATCTTTTAACATATTTTTAGAATTTCCTTAATTTCTCATTATACCAAACGAATGAATTAGTGAGTTTTTTGTTATAACAAGTGTAGCAAAAAAGGCTTTGTTTTAAATACAGTTTTTTAATACTTGGGTAAATTTACAAAATTTGTATGAGTTGAAAAATATTTTTTTGGTTTTGTTTTTAAGAAGTTGAGTGCATTTAAAAACTTAGTTAGAGATTACTCTTA
>JADFUR010000078.1 GCA_015222055.1 Bacteroidota bacterium
TATGCGAACAGAACGATTAGAATGGAGAAAAGAACGAAAAGTTAGTCGCCTCGAATGGAAAATTGAAGTTGTGAAAAGGGAATATTAGAATACCTTTTTTACTCTTAATAAGCTTAATTATATATAAAAATGGGAGCAAAATCGAATTGCATTTGCTCCTATTTTTATTTAAAAAAAAATTATTTTTCAGAGTTTTTTTTCAAATCTTCAATAAGCCAACCGGAATTTTCAGTATCTCTGTTAAATTCTCTTACAGTAATATACCATCCGGGGATATCAAAAATATGATAAGTAATCTCATTTACCTGATTGACCTTAATATTTCCGGTTTTTATTTCATAAAAAAAGATACTTAATAAATCAATATTAAAATCTTTATGTGCGTATTGATAAGCAAAATCTTTTTCTTTCAAGGCTCTTCTAAGTGAGATAAAATTGGTTTCATTTGAGCTTGGTGATAGAAATCTGTTTGTTGTATCTATTTTTATTTCATATAAAAAATCAGCATCTACATCTGAAATTACCCATTTTAACATATCAGGCTCTACAATTTCCTGATTTAAAAAAATGTAAACTTCTTTTTTTTTCCCTTTATAATTTATGTTTGATTTTACTTCTGCAATAATTCTGTCAGAATATTTGTTCATAAAAATTTCAGAAGTAGTTACATCGGTTATAAATTCATTAATGCGGTTTAAATAATCTGTGTTTTTTGATTCTATACGAGTGTCTTCTTCATTAAAAAGCATTTTTAAATAATAAGCTCGGGAAATTTTACTCAAAAAAACAGAATCTATCAAATTACCTTTAAAATCTGTTTTGTAATTAAACCTGTTTAAAAATTCATTAAACTGTTTTACTTTAATCCCATATATCTTTTCAATATTTTTATCTGCAATAATTTGAGATTGTAATGAAGAAGAAAAAAAAATGCAAAAGATAAAATATAATAGTAATTTTTTCACTGTTCTATTAGGCTTTAGTTTCTGTTGCTTTTATGTCTCCAAGAAATAGTTTCCAACTTTTTTCATTATAAAATGTGTCTTCAACTAAGTCAATAACAATTTCTATTTCCTTTTTTGTCACATCTTTATAAGCTATATTATCACCTGTAAATCCTGTAAATTCCTGAATAATTGTTGCTGTTGAATAATATTTACCATCAGGACCTTTGGTAAAATCACTCACATAAGCAATATCATAGAATTTAATCACAACTCTAGTATATGGCAATGATTTTAATCTTGCTAAATATTTTGCCATAGGCCTTGTAATTTTTTTATTTTCCCCATTAGCAAGTAGCTTAGTTGTTTCCATTTGGGCTCCTTTATAAAACAATTTTAAGGCTTCTTTTTCAGCTAAATTCTTTTTTTCCATTTGCTCATCTTTACTACCTATGGTAACAATATGTTGCTGAAATTCATCTACCTTTTGCTTTGTTTTTTCCTTAAATAGAGCAACATCTTCTTGACTTAAATTTATTTCATCAACAATTTTTGCTTGTTTAGCTGTTTTTGCGGTCTTGGTTTGTGATGACAAATTCATTGATATTAGAAGGAAAATTGGAAGTACATATAATGCTAATTTCATATCATATTAATTTTAAAGTGTTACTAATCAAAAATAACAATTTTTTTTACAATTTATAAACAACTGCAAATTTAAGTCCATATTTTTTTATTTTTATTGGTTCGTGGGGCTTAAGTTTACCAAAAATATCAACAAACTCTTTTTTATTATCTGAGATATCCGAAAATCCCATAATAATCTCAGGACCAAATTGTAATGATGTATAATAACTTATTGGTATGTTAATTCCAAAACCTCCATATAGAGATAGATTTATTTTTTTTACGGTCAAAGAATTATTCACATCTAAATTTTCTCTGTTAAAAAATCCAAGTTCGGGTGTTGTAAGGTGTTGAAGTTGTATATTGGCATCAGGATAATATCCTGAATATTTATAATTCCCTCTTAACTCGTAATTGCCGGATACATTATAAGATATGTATACTCCACCTTTAGCATAAAACCCAATTTTGGTAGGACTACTGCTTATATAATCAATCAGTATTGGAATATTTAAATAATTTAAATTGACAACAGAATCATATTCAGCTTCAATATTTTTATAAAAATGATCTCCATCTATGTCATAAGATAATTCATCATCCTGAAACGTTCCTTGTAAATTATATTTTGTTCCAATCGTATTATATGATATTCCAGCCGAGAACCCAATATTATCGCTAATAAAATATGATGCCATTACTCCAAACTTATATCCATTTTCGTTTGATACATTCCATGAATGAAAATTTTCATCCATTGTGAGTGCGTTAATATTCATATTGCCAATAGATGACAGACCATAAGAAAGCATAGTAAGTACAGAAAGTCCTTTACGACTTACCGGTGAAATTGGTATGTTTGGCAATTGCTCTAAAGAATCATTGTTTTGATTGTAAAACTCAATAGTGGCTACATCAATATTTTCAAATGTAAAATTAGTATATGTATTCCCTGATTTCTGAAAATTAATTTTATACATGAGATTATACATTTTTCTATACATTTCTTTACCTTGAAAACTGCCTGAAAAAAATTTATCTACATATGCATAGGTATAATACTCTCCCTTGTCATTTTTCGACACTGTGCCAAATTCTGCAGAATCAATGTTCAATGCAATATTTTTTATTCCTTCGGGATAAAACTTTTCATATGAAGTAAGATACTCTTTGAGATTAAAAGAAACATTTTTAGGATTTGGCTCTATGTCATTATATATTTTAACCTCTTCGTTTTTAAATAGATTAAAAAAACTTGTTTTGTAAAATTCTTTGTCTTCTTCCAGTTCCTGAGGGTCGCCAATTAATGACAAATAGTTATTGTAATCTTTTAACGTTCCTTTCAGCCCTTCATAAACTTTATTTAATTCTGTTTCAGAAAGCTCTTCCTTACCTACTTCTTTCAAAGCTTTTGCATCATCAATAACTGTGGCAGATTTGACATTTCTCACACCTGCAATTCTAAAATCTTTAATCGATTTTTTTTCAATAGCAAATGCAATTCTAAAAGCTAATTCTTCGGTATTATTATTCATTGATTTATTCAGATAATTTCCATCTATCTTTTTAGTAACTAAAACATCTAGTGAAAAAACATTTTCATCATGCTGCATTATGTTACTGACTTTTGCATTATCAAAATCAAGAATAACATTAATCCCATCGGGATACCAAAGAATAAGATTGGATGCATAAGTTTCCACTTCATAAAATTCACTTAATTTATGAAATGGATCAAGATCGTTGTAAATCTGAACTTTTCTGTTAATAAAAAGTTCAATTAAACTTTCTGCCTTACTTTTTGCTTCTTCAACATTTTTTGTAGAACTTGCTCCAATTGTATTGATTAATTTCGAATAGCTCTTCAAAATTTTCAATGATTCTGTATTAATTATTGATTGTTCTTTTGTGCTAAATTCTTTTGAAGCTGAAAAAGAAAATTGTGATATTAATAAACTGATAATGATAATAGTTGTTTTTTTCATATAAATAAATTTTTTATTCTTTTATTCAACAATCAGTTTTCTAACTGTTTTATCTCTCTCAAATCGGAACTCTACATAATAAATTCCCGCTCCTTGTCCGCTTAAATCCATTTGCGTAGAAAGGGTGCGGGTATCTTTATTTAGTTTTATGTTAAACAGGGTTTTACCTGTTGTATTAATTATTCTAATGTGTAATTCTCCCATTATTTCATTATCCATATAAATGGTAAATGAACCGGGTGTTGGGTTGGGATAAATTTTTATTTCTCCAAAGGTATTTATTTCTTCTATCCCGGTTGTTCCTTCGGGTATTGAAATAACATCGGATGCTACATAACATTCGCCTCCATCGTTTATTGATACATAATATTTACCAAGGTTTTGGTTAGCTGTATAAAGACATTCATTTGCTCCGTCAAGCAATTCATTATTATAGAACCACTTGTAATCAAACGCTGTATCGTTGCTGCAGGCCAATATCCATACTGTTGATCCTTTGGTTAATATATAAGGTTTTGATAACGATGGTTTATATTTAAGCTCTTGTGTAGGTGTAGTTATTCCGCAATTGTTATTATATATGTCTACTGAATATTTCCCTTTCTCTATTGCTAAAAATTTATGTGTGTTTGCATTATCAATATCCAATCCGTCTAATTTCCATTGATATGTGTAATCAGAATTATTGTTTACTGTCATTAATACTGGTTCTCCCGGACATACCAAAGTGTTGCCATCGGTTTCGATATCTTGTATTTCCGGTGTTTTTGATACTGTTACAACTTTTGTTTGTGATTGATTAATGCAGTTATAGTCAGTATTTACTTTTACATAATAAATTCCTGCTTCTGTTACCTTATAATTTACTGTCTCATTATTTATTAGAGCGATGTCGTTATACCACTGGTAAGTGCAGCCAGTTTGTTCATTAATGCTTAGTATTAGCTCGTCGCCTTCGCAAATATCTAATGTGCCGTTATAAGTTATTACAGGTGTTTCGGGTCTTGAGTTTACTTTAACTTCAACTGTGTTTGATGAAAAGGATGTACAGCCATTTGTATTCGTTAACTCAAGCTTGTAGTCTCCTTCTTGTTTTGCATAAATCTGATTTTCATCATACGCTATGGGCTCATCATATAGCAACCATTTTGATGTGCATCCTTCTACCTGGTCGAAACTTAAAAGCACACTGTCGCCTATACAAAATTCTGTGCTGCCTTCTATTTTAATTTCCAAATTTGGCGGGTTGTCATAATGTGATACTTGTATTTGGTTTTGTGATGATGCCGTGCAATTATTAATGTTTGTTACTTCTAAACTATAGTTTCCTTCGTAATATGCTGTTAAGCTACTAGTATCACTGCCAATAGCTCCTCCGTCAAGTTTCCATTCATATGTCAATCCTTCAACTGGATTTGCATATAATTCAACACTATTGCCTACACAAAATACTGTGTCATCTTTTGCATTTATTTCCGGAGAATCCGGCTTTGGTTTTATGGTAACCGAAATATTATCAGACTCTTTTTCACATCCTGTTTCTTTATTTGTTAGGTTTAATGAATAGTTTGCTGTTCCAACTTCTGTTACATAATAACTTGTATCGGTAGCATATTCAATACCTGCACCGTCTTTTAACCACTGATATTCAAAAAGCGAACTATCTGGCACACTCAATTTTATGGAATCGCATGCATCTCCGCTTTGACTTATGCTTGGCTTATCTGGTAATGGATTTATGACAACTGTTTTTATTTTAGCAGAAAAATTTTCACATTTATTTTCATTTATTATTTTTACATAATAATGACCTGAATTTGTTACCTTGTATTTAGAAGTATCTGTACCCACAGCTCCATCATCGGAATACCACTGATAATGATAACCCAGACTAAGATCTACATACAATATAACGGGTTGGTTTTTACAAGATATAGTATCGTCTTCTTCAACTAGTATTGCTTGTGCTGATGGCTTAGGATAAACAATGACATTCTTTACACTTGAAGTATCAACACAAGAAGCAATTGTATTTTCTATTATTACTGAATATTCACCTTCATCAGTAGCTTTTAGCATGTATGAATCTTCATCAGGTAAATAACTTTCTCCTTTTAACCATTGGTAAGCATAGTTAAGAATAGTACTATCGGTAACATAAATTATTACAGAATCTCCGGGGCAAAAATCCAAATCATCTGAAATTGACAAACCCACATTCGGAATTTCTGCAACTTGTACCGTATCTATTTTAGAATCGTAACAGCCATTTTCTGCAGTAGCAATTAATTTAATCTCATAAGTTCCGACTTCTTTGTTCTTGAGTGGACTGGGAATTTTGTGTGAAGAAAATGTTTCTCCATCAATTTCCCAATTCCATGATAT
This sequence comes from Bacteroidota bacterium, assembly GCA_015222055.1. Lineage (GTDB taxonomy): Bacteria > Bacteroidota > Bacteroidia > Bacteroidales > B39-G9 > B39-G9. The sequence goes on from JADFUR010000078.1 coordinate 5,942, forward strand.
ATTAGTAGTGTCACAAATAGTATTATTTTCAAATGTTATTGATTTGTTATCACAAACATTGGGAGCAGAAAATGCGGCATCTGGTCTGTGTTTTACATAAACATAATTCGTGTCGCTTTGGCTATGTGCTGTATGTGCTGTATCTGTGATTTCCAAACTTACCTTATGCCAGCCCACTTCTAAAAATAAATGTTTTGGATTTTGTTTAGTTGATGTACTATCATCTCCAAAATCCCATTTCCATTCTTTTATTTCGGTTCCTGTTACCAGCGAAGCATCTTTAAAAACAGTTGAATCTCCAAAACATTCTGTGGTTGCTGAAAAAAAAGCTTGTAGATTATTTACTTGAAAAGAATCAACCACTGACCATTCACCGCCTAAAAATCCTTGGTCAACTGCCTGAACCCTATAGTAATAGAAACTATTTATGGACGGACAATTAGGATAATAAAAATTATTTACCCCACAATTGCCCCTCTCTGGTTTTCTTATAGTATCACAACTATACTGTGCTTTTAAAAGAAGAGAATCTTTGTTAGTACCAATGTTAATATTATAGCTTAATGTAGATTGAAGCGTTTCGTCGTTGCTTGGGCCTATCCATGATAGTTTAACACCTTTTTGCGTATTTTCCGATTTTAAACCAGTTGGCTTAGCTGCTTTTGCATTTGCATAAATACCAGACTTCATTACTACATTGTTGCGGTAAATTTTTGATACTGTACCAGAACTTGAATATCCGGTAAGTAAAATATCCAAATCACCATCGTTATCGTAATCACCCCAGGCTACAGAACCTCCCGACACCCCTCGTAGTGAAATTTGAGTTTCTGTAAATGAGTTTGTTGGATAATTGTTGTTATAGATTTTTGAAATACGCCCTGAACTTGTAGATCCTGTTAATAGAATATCCAAATCACCATCGTTATCGTAATCGACCCAAGCTACTGAACCTCCCGATACCCCTGACAGTGAAATTTGACTTTCGGTAAAAGAGTTCGTTGGATAATTATTACGGTATATTTTTGAAATAAGGTCATAATTTGTATCAGATCCTGTTAATAGAATATCCAAATCGCCATCATTGTCGTAATCACCCCAAGCTACTGAACCTCTCGATACACCTGGCAGTGAAATTTGAGTTTCAGTAAATAAATTCGTTGGATAATTGTTACGATATATTTTTGTAATAAGGTCATAATTTGTATATCCTGTTAAAAGAATATCCAAATCGCCATCATTATCATAATCTCCCCAGGCTAATGAACCATACATAACTCCTTCCAAGGAAATTCCTGTTTGCTCAGTAAATCCAAAAGAATCTGGAGCATTATTTTTATATATTTTTGTAATTACGTTATGATCATCATCAATTTCTCCTGCCAATAAAATATCCAAATCACCGTCGCTATCGTAATCGCCCCAGGCAACCGAACTTTGTGCAACACCGATTAATGAGATACTTGTTTGTTCAATAAATCCAATTGAATCTGGTAACGAGTTGCGGTAAATTTTTGAAACCATTTCATATTCATATACATCTCCAGTTATTAATATATCCAAATCGCCATCGTTGTCATAATCGCCCCAGACTGACGAACCATACACTACTCCTTTTAGTGGAATGCCAATTTGTTCGCTAAAACTATTATCACCATTGTTGCAATATATTTTTGAAATTTCACCTATACCTGAAGATCCTGTTAAAAGAATATCCAAATCACCATCGTTATCATAATCGCCCCAGGCTAATGAACTACAACAAACATTGGCTAATGAATTGCCTGTTTGTTCACTAAAAGGCAACAAACTAAAGGAGCCGAGGTTGCTTTCTATTGAATTATTATAAACAATTGAAGTTCCATTTTCTGTATATTCCATTACCTGTACTATATAATCGACACCTGTTTTTAAACCTCTTACTTCTACACTTTTACTTGTTCCATTGTAAATACAATACCATTCGGTATTGCCAATCATATCGCCATCACCAAATATATCAACACCTACATATTTAGTGTTAACAACCGGTTTTGCTGTGTCTATTGACGATAAACACTTCATAAACACAATACAACGAGAGCTATTACCCCGAACCCATTTCAATAACATTGTTAAGTCTTGTGTTGCGGTTCCATTAAGCCTGGAGGCTTGTACTTGGTCAATAACAATTTCTTTTGTAGAAAAAGCACTAGCTTTATAGCTCTGATCAATAGATTGTACAGCAAAATAATAGGTGCCTGGTAACAATTCCATTGTGTAAGATGTGTCAAATCCATTATTCCCCAGGCTAGGTTTAAGCAATTTACCGTCAACATCTAATGCCTCTGCTGAAATAATGTCATTGTCTCCTAATGTAGTACCCAAACTAATATTATAAGTCAAAGTTTTTGTAGGTGTGTGGTCATCCGATGAGCTATTCCAACTGAATTGAACTTTTTTTCCTGACAATATACTATATGAGATATTGTCTGGGGCTACTGGGACAGTATTCGTAGTTTTAGTTTTATTGCAATATACTAATGAAACAGAATTGTTCGAAATTTCTCTTCCGGTAAGTAATATATCCAAATCACCATCGTTATCAAAATCACCATAGGCTGACGAACCATACCCTACTCCAATAAGAGGAATGTCGGTTTGTTCCGTAAATGAGTTGAGTGGATAATTGTTACGATATATTTTTGAAATTGGGTCATAATTTGTATCAAATTCTCTATTTCCCGTTATCAAAATATCCAAATTGCCATCGTTGTCGTAATCTCCCCACGCTACTGAACAATATTTTACACCGGGTAATGCAATATCAGTTTGTTCAACAAATCCAACGGAATCGGGTAATGTATTCTTATATATTTTTGATTTAGAAATTCCTTGACCACTAATTAAAATATCCAAATCCCCATCATTGTCATAATCTCCCCAAGCTACCGAACTCCCTTGGACCCCAGCCCCGGGTAATGAAATTTCGGCAAACACACCCGAGGTAGACAAATCGTTTCGATATATATTGGAAATATTAATGCCTCCAGCATATCCTGATAATAAAATATCTAAATCGCTATCATTATCAAAATCGCCCCAGGTTACAGAACCTACATATACCCCGGGCAATAAAATTTGAGTTTCGGTAAATGTGTTCGTTGGATAATTGTTACGATATATTTTTGAAATTGAACCATAATTTGTATCATATCCTGTTAATAAAATATCCAAATCACCATCGTTGTCGTAATCGCCCCAAGCTACGGAACTATATTTAACTCCGAGTAAAAAAATATTTGTTTGTTCTAAAAATCCAACCGAATCAGGCAAAGTGTTACGATAAATTTTTGAAATTAATTCACAATTCGTACCATATCCAGTTAATAAAATATCCAGATCGCCATCATTATCGTAATCGCCCCAAGATACTGAGCTTTCAGAAACACCGGTTAATTCAATTAATGTTTGTTCAGTAAAATAGACAGAATCGGGCAAATCATTTTTATAGATTTTTGATTGACCTGATCCAGTTAATAAAATATCCAAATCACCATCATTATCGTAATCGCCCCAAGCTACTGAACTATTGTCTACACCTGTTAGTCCGGCATCAATTTCGGTAAATGTTTGGGCAAAGAGATTGGAAAAGAAAGAAAGATTGGAAATAAAAATGAGCAAAAATATTTTTATAAAAAAATTCATAATAACAAATTTTAAGCTAAATACTAATTTCGCAGATAAACAAAAGGCTTTTATTTATTAGTTAATTAAAAATATAAATATAAATATTTTTTTTGTAATTAATTAGAAATGAGCATAATTATATGATTTTTTTAAAAAATTAGTTTTTATAATCGCAAATAAAAAGTATATTTGAAGGAAACTATAAAACAAAAAATATGAAAACACTACTATCTACAATCTTATTAATTGCATTCACTATATCTGCAAATGCTCAAGAGTGGACAGCAAAATTATATTCAGGAATACCAATTGAAGAAAAAAAAATTATTTTTGAAGATGATTTTGAAAAATTTAACAATTACTGGCTTTTAGGTATTGAAGAGAATAGCTGGATTGAAAATCTAGAAAAAGGAAATTTATTTTTCCAATCATTAACCAATAAGCCGAAACAAGATATTTTGCCCGTCATATTTGATTATAATCGTGATTTTGAAATTGAGACTAAAATTAAATTTGAAAAAGGCGAAATGGATAAAGCCTATGGTTTTCAATGGGGAAAATCACAAAATCCTGTAAAACAATTCGATTTTTTATTAAGTGCTAACGGTCAATTCACAATTGATAAATATACCGGTGAATTTCACGACTATGTTCCTTTTACTCAGTCAAAATTAGTAAACAGCTATGCTAGCAATAAAATTACAATTAGAAAAGTAGAAGATACATATTACTTCTTTTTAAATGAAAATCTAATTCACACTATGCCTTTTGAACCATTTTTTGGAAATTTATTGGGTTTCCAGGTTGCTGAGAACTCAACCATGCTGGTTGATTATATTAGAGTGTCATACTTAGGTAAAGAGAAGAAAGAAATACCAAAGGTTCTTATAATGGATTACAAATTTATAACCTCATCAGAAAAAGCAACCATTGGTAAACCAATAACATTAAAATTAAGTCTGAAAAATATTAGCAATGTCTTGGCAAATAATATAGAGCTGAATTTTTCATTCCCTGAGAATATAGAAGTACTGAATTCTGAAATTCTTGATAAATTAGATGCTCAAGAAGAAAAAAATATATCTGTTCAATTTTTTGCAAATAAAAATTTCACAGATTCCATAGTTAATATTAAACTGGATATTAAAGGAGTTCCTATTTCTAATGTCAACGATATTAATCTTACATTAAAAATCAATCATGAGCTCCCAATAGAAGTTGATAAAGTTCTGGCACAAAATTACTCAAAATACAGAGGTAGCAGTAATCCCTTAAAAGGATTGAATGTTGCCAAGGCAATGAAAGATATTCAGGTTGGTAATTATTACGCACTTATTATTGGTATTGATAGTTACACAGGAGTATGGAATCCTTTACAAAATGCCGTTAGAGATGCAAAAGCCATTGAGAAAGAACTGAAAACCAATTATAAATTTTCTCATTTTAAGACTTTATTTAACGAAGAAGCAACACGTGCTAACATAATAAAAGAAATTGAGTGGTTAATGTCGGTTGCTACTGAAAAAGATAATGTTTTTATTTACTATTCGGGTCATGGCGATTATAATAAAAATCTTAATAAAGGATTTTGGATTCCTGTAAATGCTCATACTAGTTCAATGTCCAATTATATTTCAAATAGTGATTTAAAAGGATTTTTAAACGGAATAAAGTCAAAGCATACTCTTTTAGTTGCAGATGCCTGCTTTAGTGGAAATTTGTTCCGTGGGAAAACAATGACCATACCTTATGATAACTCAACAAAATATTATAACAAAGTCTATTCCCTAGTATCCAGAGAAGCAATCTCTTCTGGAGGATTAGAGCCAGTTATGGATGGAGGAAAAGACGGACACTCTATATTTGCATATTATTTTCTTAAGTCGCTACGTAATAACAGTAACAAATATTACGATGCAAGTCAACTTTTTAACGATATAAAAATACCTGTTGTAAATAATTCGGAACAAACGCCAAACTTTAATCCAATAAAAAATACCGGAGATGAGGGCGGACAGTTTATTTTCATTAAAAAATAGAAGAAATGTTTTTGAATAATTACAGCAAGAAAAAAATCTTTTTATTTTCACTAATTCTTTCATTCTCAACTCTTGTAAAAGGTCAACAATATTGTTTCAGAAACATATCTGTTGAAGAAGGCTTGCCTCAATCAACTGCATTTTGTATGCTACAAGATTCTCGCGGTTATATATGGGCTGGAACAAATGGTGGTGGTGTGAGCAAATATGATGGGAAAAATTTCATCACTTACAATAAAAATAATGGTCTTTCAGGAAATATTGTAAGATCTTTATTAGAAGATAAAAAAGGAAATATTTGGATAGGTACAGATAACGGAATAACTATTTATAATGGATACTCTCATTTAACTATCAATTCTGAAGCCGGATTAAAAGGTTCTACAATTTTAAAATTATTTGAAGATAGACAAAACAATATTTGGGCCGCTACAAACGATGGAGGGCTTAACAAAATTCAACTTCTTGAAAACGATTCTGTCTCTGTCTCAAACATTTCGGTTACAAATGGTTTATCGAGCAACTTCATTTTTGATATTTATGAAGACGTACAAAACAGATTATGGCTAGCTACCTTGGGTGGAATAAACATTATCACTATTCACCCAGACAAAATAAACGTAATTAAACTTAATAAAGATTGTGAAATCCCCAGTGATGTTATTTTGACTATTAAGGAGGATTATCAAGGGAATATATGCTGCGGAACCTATGATAAGGGTTTGTTTGTTATTGACAAAACCTTTTTGAAAAAAATTGAAAAATTAAATTCTGCCGATTGTAAAAGCTATTACACAAACGATATTATATGGGATATAAAAAGTGATAAAAATAAAAATCTTTGGCTCGCAACTGATAAAAGTGGCGTCTTTTGTAAAAAACCATCCGATAAATTTATAACGTTTAATAATAAAAATGGGCTTTTAAGTAATCAAATATTAAGCATTCTTGAAGATAGAGAAGGAAATATCTGGTTTGGTTCAATGGGAAAAGGTTTGTTTATGTATTTGGATAAAACTTTTGTAAATTATTATACTAAAGATGGTTTGCCGGGAAACAAAGTTTATAGCATTATTCAAAATAACAAACAATTGTTAATTGGAACAAATCAGGGTTTAACAACACTTAATTTGAAAAAAGGCACGGTTAATACTAAGTCAACTTATAATTTAACAAATGGTCTGGCTGATAATACTATAAATACAATTTGTGTAGATAATGAAAATTCCATTTGGTTAGGGACTAATAAAGGAGTATCAATAATAAACGATTCGAAAGTTAAGTCTCTTAATGAAACTGATGAACTAAGCAGCAATATTATTAGTTGTATATATATTGATTCTGAAAACAATAAATGGATAGGAACTGATAATGGATATACCTTAATATCTAAAAATGGGATTTTTAAATTTAACCAAGAACAAGGGTTTATTAATAACGAGGTTCAAACTATTATTGAAGATAAATCAAAAAGAATATGGATTGGTACTTTAGGCGGCTTAGTTAGAATCGATGGCAAAACATATACCGATTTTATTGAAGAAGATGGCTTGTCTGCTTTAAGCATTAATGCCCTAGCAGAAGATAATGCCGGAAATATTTGGATTGGCACCTTTGGAGGTGGATTGTTTATGTTTGATATTAAAAAAGATTCTATTCCTATTATTCACAAAGCCGATAATAAAATATTAAGCTCTAATAATATTTATTCATTAAAATTTCTTAATGATACCACCATATTAATAGGTACAGATACAGGATTTGACGAATTAATAATAACAAACGATAAACGAATTAGCAAAGTAGTTAACTTTAATAAGAATGATGGATTTTATGGTATTGAGAATAATATAAATGCTTTACATGTTGATAACAAAGGAAGTGCTTGGTTTGGAACAGTAAACGGATTAACTAAATATACGCCGGTTAATTTTAATAATGATACCCTTGCTCCTCAAATAAGCATAACTGATATAAAACTTTTTTTTGAGGATGTAGATTGGACAAAAAAAAAAATTGCAACAAATGAATGGTTTAACATACCTGAAAAATTAAAATTACCTCATGACGAAAACCACTTAACATTTAATTTTTCTGCAATAAATTTCTCAAATCCTAAAGATGTTAAATATAGTTATCTTCTCTCTGGAAATAAAAAAAAATGGTCACCTCCTATTAAAAATAATCAGGTTGTATTTTCAAGTCTATCTCCCGGGGAATACAATTTCAAAGTATTTGCGATAAATAAATTTGGTCTTAAAGGCAATACTGCAAAATTCAATTTTGTTATAAATCCTCCAATTTGGCAAACTATTCCTTTTTACATTTCGGTATTTTTGGCTATCAGCGGATTGCTTTATTTATATATCCGACAACGTGAAAAAAAGCTAAGAAAAGATAAATTAATACTTGAGAAAACTGTAAAAAAAAGGACGGCTGAAGTTGTTAAACAAAGAGATATTGCTACTGCACAAAAAAAAGAAATTACTGATAGTATTCATTATGCAGAAAGAATTCAAAGGGCAGTATTACCAAAAGAAAAAATTTTAAAAAATAATTTCTCCGATTATTTTATTCTGTTTAGACCTCGTGATATAGTTAGCGGTGATTTTTACTGGATAGGAGAAAATAATAATCATATTATAGTAACTGCTGCCGACTGTACAGGTCATGGAGTTCCCGGAGCTTTTATGAGCATGTTAGGTTTAAGTTTTTTTAATAAAATTATTAACGAACTTGGTATTACACAATCTGATATTATACTTAACAAATTAAGAGAAAATGTAATACTTGCGTTGAAGCAAAACGGTTTAGCAGGAGAAAATAAAGACGGAATGGATGTATCTCTTTGTTCTATTGATATAACTAATAAAAAGCTACAGTTTACAGGAGCTAACAATCCATTAATTATTATCAGAAAATCTGAAAACGCTAATGATTCAGATTATGAATTGATTGAATTGAAAGGAGACAGAATGCCTGTAGCTATCTACATAAATATGACATCATTTAAATTAAACGAATATGATTTAAAAAGTGGAGATTCCATTTATATGTTTTCTGATGGCTATCAAGATCAATTTGGGGGTCCTTCTGGCAGAAAATTTATGAAAAAAAGATTTAAACAATTATTATTGTCTGTTCAAGACAAACCAATGACTGAACAAAAAGAAATTCTGTTAAAAAATGTTGAAGATTGGAAAAAAGGAAATGGCAATGGAGAAACTCAAGAACAAATTGATGACATATTAGTTTTGGGTATTAGAATTTAATTGATTGAAACTTAAAAAAAATTATGCGAACAGAACGATTAGAATGGAGAAAAGAACGAAAAGTTAGTCGCCTCGAATGGAAAATTGAAGTTGTGAAAA
>JADFUR010000079.1 GCA_015222055.1 Bacteroidota bacterium
ACCTTCTCCCATTTAAAATTACTAAACTACAAAATTAATAATTAAATGGTCCTTTTTAATTACTTTTGCAAACATACGAGCGGCTATGATGAAAAGAGAAATTTACTGTTTCGAGGAATTAACAAAACGCTTGGTTGTTTTTTGTCCGTCAAAAATTACAAGTATGGTGAAAATTCCATTACCGAGATGCAAAGTGTTAATTGTTATCCTGTTAAGGCCTTTGTTTGCATTGCCTGAAAAAATTGTTTTTACCTTTTCCCCCATTGAGTTATATATAAAAATTTCTGCCACGTGACTGTAAGGAATAATATATTCAAAGGTAATTTTTTCTTTACTAGGATTCGGATAAGGAGAAAAAGCCATAAACGAATTTTTGAAAGAATAACATTTTTCATTATTTTCAGGTTTTTCGTCAGACAAATCGCCTCCTAATTCTGCTTTGAGACAAACGAAATTGGGTGAAGTGTTTAAAGGAAATTTTATTTGCGTTTTAAAATTGTAAGTAATTACACTGCCTGAAGCAAGCTCATCATCAAAAGTTTCTTGAAAAACATTGCCATTATCAGTTGTGACAATTAAATTAAAATTGCTTGCCGCTAATGTTCCCATATTTGCTATGTCGGCAGATAGATTTAAATAATTGTTGTTGAATACCGGTCGAATATCCATTACAGCAATATCATTTAATGGAATAATTACTTTTAATTTTTTTGATAAGGAATCAATACATCCATATTCACTTATTCCAATTAATTTAATGTTATAATAACCGCTGTTGGCATAAGTGTGAGAAGGATTATTGTCTGAGTTTGATTGTTCATCTCCAAACTGCCAGATATATGATGATGCATTTTCTGAACCATTATCGAAATTAACAATTAAAGGAGGAGTACCAAGTTTTGGATTAAAATCAAAATTAACAATTGGTAAAGAATGAACAAAAACACTTCTACTAATAGTATCGCTACAGCCTGTTTCTGATTTGATTTTTAGTTTTATATGATATGAGCCGGTATCCTTAATTACGATGTTTGGATTTTGAGTGTATGAATATCCCAGAGTGTCAATTCTCCATTGCCAATATGTAATATTCCCGTCAATGCTTGTGCTACTGTCGATTAATTGCAGGTCTTGATATAAACAAATGCTTTTATTGTTGAAATATGCAAGCGGTTTGTTATAAACGATAAGTTGTTTTTCGGCCGAGTTTGAACAAGCGTTTGATAGTTGTTTTGTTGTTAGTGTAACTAAATAATTTCCGGTTTTGTTGAACAAATGAGAGGGGTTACTCACGTTTGATGATGCTTCGTCACCAAAGTTCCATTGCCAGCTTATGGGCGAACCTAGAAATGTTTCTGTATTATCAGAAAAATAAACACTATCGCCAAAGCAGGCAGGAGTGAAATCAAAATCTGTTTTAGGCGATTGCTTTATTTCAATATTTTGTGTTTCAGTGTTTTTACATCCATAAGTTGACGTTGATTTTAATATAATAGGATATTGCCCAGCAGCGTTGAAATTGTGAGTTGGGTTTTCTTTATTAATATAGATACTGTCTTCAATATGCCATTCTCTATAAATAATATTGCTGCCGTGAACAAAACTATTGTCAGAGAAAACAACATTATTGTTTGAACAGGCAACATCAGGAGAAAAATTAATAACAGGTAATGGGTGGATTATAAGGTCTTGTTTTTTAGTGTTTGTGCAACCATTATCTGCAGTTACAGTTAAAGATGTTTGATAAGATCCGGTATCGGGAAATAGGAAATTCGGATTTTGAACAGACGAATAATTATCATTAGATAAATCCCATGAGTATGAAACAATATTGCTACCATCGGTCGTGTATGAATTATCTGTAAAGAAAGTAGTATCTCCCAGACAGCTAGTGTTAAAATAAAACCCGGTAGTTGGTGCTATACCAACAATATTTATTGCAACTGTATCAATGGCAAGGCAAGCACGATTGTTGGTGACGGTTAAATAGTAATCGCCCGAATTGGCAACAATAATTTCTTCTTGAGTTGTGTCTGTGCCGGCAAGTGAGCCTGTAGAACTCGACCATAGATAAGTTTCGCCAATTCCGTTTTTTAAATAAATAGAATTACCCGCACAAAGGTTTGTGTCTGCTCCAAGACTTGCTATTGCAGGAAAAGAATCAACAGAAACTGTTATTGTATCAGATAATCTGAAATTACCAAGAGAATCTGTAACTTTAACATAATATTCCCCAGTAGTTGTGATTTTTAATATAGAATCGACAGACCCCTTATTCCATAAAAAATCATAATTATTAGTTAAGTTAGTGTTCCACAATAGAGTGTCTCCAAGACAGATTGTGGTGTCGTTTATTGTGTTTATTTTTGGATAAGTAACAATTAAACTGTCTGATGATTCGTAGCCGAAAATATCGGTTACTGTAACTGAATATGTTCCCGATTTATTAACTGTAATGCTCTGAGTTGTTTCTGTGTCGGTAAGTGAGCCTGTCGAACTTGACCAAACATAATTTGTAAACCATTCTCCAGCATTAATTAGCGTATCGGCAAAACCGTAGTTGATATTAATGTTGCCCCCTAAATTTAATTTGGGAGAATATTTGTACATCAAATAATTTTCAACCTTTATTCTATCATAATCCGTTAAAACAGTGTCAAATATTATTATTTCTGCAATATTTCCTATAAGACAAAGATCATTATTATAACTAGCTCCTATTGTAATTCCATTACAATCGTTATTGCCTGCATCTCCAAATGCTTTCAATATCCCGTTTTCATATAACTTGCTTGTAGAATTATTAAATATGGCAGAGTTTAAAACAAAATTAAACAAGGAAGATTTAGGATATGAAACGAATCCCGTGCCGAAAGTTGCAGATATGCCAATATTATTATTTGTACTATTTAGGAATAATGCAAAATTAGAGGTGGAATAATTACTTAAACATATAGGTGTGCTACCTCCTCCTGTTTTATCCCACAAAGCAAAAATTGTAACTGGCTGAGCTTTAGGAGTTGGGAATTGATATTTAAGCCAATTGTTCCCATTGAAACGAATAATGGGATTTCTCCCCAATGCATTATTAATTTTTGTTGGTCTGTTGCTGACACTTGATTGTGTTGGGCTATAATTATTGCCACTTTTGTCATACCAAGTAGCAACTCTGCCAGATATAATTTCTACACTATCGGCACTTAACCATAATTGTAAATTTGATAGTATGCTTGGACTAAAATAGCTAAAAGATGCCGTTTCTGATGTAGTACTTTGTCCGCAAGGATTATAGGCAATTACTTTCCAAAATAACGTGTCTGAAATACTCACAAAATTTAAATTATAGTTCGTGCTAAAAATACTATCAACAGAATATAATACATTGTCAAAATTAATATCTGAAGAAATAATAAGCCTGTAAAACGATGCGTTTCTGGATTCTGACCAATCAAAATTAATATCCAAATTATTTACTTGATGAATTGGACTTATTAAATAGAATGCTTCTGGTATTGGATAAGAATCAGGGATATTAATAGTTTCTGTATAAACGCTAGAACAAGAGTTGTCAAGAATTACTTCTAATTTTACATTATATGACCCCTGCGAAATAAAAGTATGAGTAAGATTTAAATCATTACTTATTAAAATGTCGTTAACATACCAAGAAATAGATTCTACGGTACTTGATGCAGGAATCGAAATTGATGAAATAAATTCGGTAGACAAACCTGAACAAATAGGTAAATGGCTAAAATTAACATCAGGAACATCTTTAATTGTTATATTAAAAAAAACATTATTCGAACATCCTGTATAAGTGGTGACAATAAGTTCAATATTTTGTATGCCTATATCTGTAAACAGCATTTCTGCATTTTGAGTATAAAGAGTATCCTTGCTATTAATAACCCATTTCCATGATGAAATATCATCAGAAGGTGTGGAATTATCTATAAATTGGGTTGTTTCTCCAAAACATAGGTTTTGTATAAAATATCCCGGTGTAGGGGCCATGCCAGTTATTGTTACATAAATTGAATCTACTGCTGTACAACCCACAAAATCTACAACATTTAATTTCTGCCAACCATCATCATAAACCATTTGAAATGGTTGGGTGCTACCACCTGGTGTCCATAAAAATTCATTGCATAAATTTTCGCCAGTAATTAAACTTATACTATTTCCGGAACAAAGAGATGTGTCATTGCCAAGAGAAATTTTATATTCTAAACTATCTACGAATACAGAAAAATATTTTTTAAGCACACATCCATTCGAGTCAGTAAGTTGTAGCCAATAATTATCTTGCTCACTTATAAAAATTGTATCACTAGTTTCCGTAGTTGACCATAAGTGTTCATAATCAGAGTTTAATCCAGAAGTTAATAATACAGAATCATTGGAACAAATAATCTGGTCAGAAATACTGAAATCGTAAAAGATAGCATTTATTGTATCAAAACGCATTCTGCCAAAGTTGTCTTTTGCTTGTACAAAATACTGCCCCGTTTCTGTTATGGTACAACTATTCGAGGTTTCTCCATTTGACCACAATATGTCTGTAAAATTATTATCAATACTTAATACACTTACTTCATTACAAATATCGGCACCCAAATCCAAAGTTGGCGAATATTTATCCATCAAGTAATTCTCAACCACCTTACGATTAATATCTGATAAAACAGTATCATACATTATAACCTCTGCTATGTCTCCATTCAATTGCCAAGTATTATTATATACCGCTCCAATAGTTATTCCGTTCATTGAACCTGAACCACTGTTGCCAGTTGCTTTTAATAATCCATTTTCGAAAATTTTACTTGCTATTCCGTTATAAATATTTGAATTTAAAATAAAATCAAAGGGTGCTGATTTTGAATATCCCAGAATGCTATTGGCATATATTTGCAATTTACTATTATATGACTGAAAATCGAAAATTGATGTCTCATAATTTCCGTAGCATGCTTGATTACCTGCTGTTGTTATACGCCATATTACAAAAACAGAAATTGGTTGAATTATTGCTGTAGGGTATTGATACTTTAACCAATTATTGCCATTAAAATGAATTATGGGTTTTCCTGCTAATATATCATCAATTTTTATCGGACTGTTTTCCGCAATAGTTTGAATCGGACTATAATTAGTGCCGCTTTGGTCATGCCATTTTGCCACCTTGCCAGAAATAATTTCAACACTATCTGCACTTAGCCATAAGGACAAATGCTCCGTGGGTAACTGTGCAGAGCAAACTGAAACTAAAAATATAGCAATAAAAAATAAAGATGTTTTCTGCATTTTTTTATTTTAATACAAATTTACAAAAAAATATTGTATATAATTACAACCGCCAAAATTATACCATTATTAGAATTTATAAAAGACATTTTATATCTTTGTAGATTAGCTACGTTAATATTAAATGTTTAAGGTTCGTTTTGCTTTGAGAAAAATTAAGTTTACGAGGTGCATTGCCATAATAAATTTTGGATAAATTTAGTGTCTAACAGGTGCGTTTTTATTAAGTACATTTATATCATCTGAGTTTTGGATGGTGGCTATAAAAATCGATATTATTTATGTCTATCCATATTATCCGTTTTGTTACGGCAGTCGTGTTTTTAGGTGAAACTTTTATGATTGAAATTTATTAGGATTAATTATAATTAATATTGTATAAATGTAACAATTAAGCTTTAATTATGAAAAAACTTGCAGTAATAGGAGCTAGTTACTTACAATTACCATTGGTGCAGAAGGCAAAAGAAATGGGACTTGAAGTGCACTGCTTTGCATGGGAAGATGGAGCTATTTGTAAAAATATTTCTGACTATTTTTATGCAATTTCCATTGTCAATAAGGAAGAAATTCTGGAAGTTTGCAAACAAATAGGAATTGATGGAATTACCAGTATTGCTTCAGATCTAGCTGTTCAAACAGTTTGTTTTGTGGCAGAAAGATTAGAATTGAACTCCAATACATACAAAAGTGCAATAGTATCAACCAACAAATTTCTTATGAGAGAAAAATTCTTGTTGAACGATGTTGTTTCGCCAAGATTTGCATTGTCTTGGGATGCTAAAAAGATTGATACTTTAAAATTTCCTGTAATTGTTAAACCGACTGATCGTTCTGGTAGCAGAGGTGTTTTAAAAGTAAATGACGTAAAAGATATCGAAGATGCTGTTGTTAAGGCAAAAAAGGAATCTTTTTCGAATGAGGCAATAATTGAGGAGTTTGTTTCGGGAGATGAAGTAAGTGTTGAAACAATTTCATGGAATGGGAAACATTATATTCTAACAATAACAGATAAAGTAACAACAGGATATCCATATTTTGTGGAATTAGAACACCATCAGCCAAGTTTACTGAGTCTTGAAATTCAAGAAAAAATCAAAAGTGCTACCATTGAGGCAATTAAGGCTTTAAATATACAGTATGGGGCAACTCATTCTGAGTTTAAAATAACTGTTGACAAACAAGTTTTTGCTATTGAGGTTGGAGCTAGAATGGGAGGCGATTTTATTGGTTCTAATTTAGTACAACTCTCTACTGGTTATGATTTTTTAGAAGGAGTTGTTAACGTTGCTTTAGGGAAGTTTTTAAAACCTAATATTAATAAGCTTAAATATGCTGGCATTTATTTCCTATGCAAGGAGACAGAATTTATAAAAAAAATTATACAAAGCAGAGCAAATGACAAAAAAATTGTAATTGCAGAAATTACGGATAATAAATTGCATTCTGTTAAGTGTAGTGCGGATAGAAGTGGCTATTTTATTTATCAATCAGAAAAGAAGTTTAAAATATGAATTATTCAGTTGTTGTACCCGTATATAATGGGGAAACTACCGTTAAATATTTATTTGAGAGGATAAAATCTTTTTTTTCATCTAACGGTTATACCTATGAAGTAATATTCGTTTATGATTGTGGAGAAGACAATTCTTGGAAGATCCTTAAAGAAATAAAACTAGAAAATCCCGAAAATGTTACTTTAATAAAGCTAAGTAGAAATTTTGGTCAACATAATGCATTAATTTGTGGCTTCGAATATGCAAAAGGGGAATTTATCATTTCGATGGACGAAGATTTGCAACATAATCCTGAAGATATTATAAAATTGATTGACAAGCAAAAGGAATCGGATTATGATGTTGTGTATGGAAAATATATAGAACGTAAACATTCGTATTTTCGAAATTTAACTTCAAGTTTGATGAAAAAAATTATTAAAATTGCAATACCAGATGTAGATATAGATTATTCTGCTTTTCGTCTTATAAAAGCTTCTGTTGCTAAAGCTACAATTGAAATGCGAAATTCATATACTTTTTTAGATGGTTATTTATCTTGGATTACTTCAAACACTAGTTCCTGTTTAGTTACCCATAACCAAAGGCAAGGAGGAGAAAGTTCATACTCTTACAAAAAGCTTTTAACTCATTCAATAAATGTGTTTTTTACATTTTCTGATTTACCTGTGCGATTTCTTAGTAAATTATCAATCGTTATTATTTGTTCAATGTCATTTTTTGCCATTTATATCATAGTACGAAAATTCATTTTTAATGATTTAGCTATGGGTTATCCTTCTTTAATTCTTTTAATAGGCTTCGGGATTGGTTTTATGATGTTAGGCATAGGAATTATTGGAGAATATGTATATCGCATTAGTTTAAAAACCACTAGAAGACCAAATTACAAAATTGATAAGGTCTATTAATATAAAAAAAATGTGCATTGTATTTAATTATAGTAATAATAAAAAATAAATAATGAATAAGACATTAGCAATAATTGGATCTGGTGATCTCGGGCAATTAATCGCACATCATGCTATTAATGATAATCATTTTGAAGACATTGTTTTTTTTGATGATTTTAAAACTAACTCCGAAAATATGCCCTATGGGGAAATAATAGGAAAGACATCAGATATATTAAAAGCATTTGAGGGCAATGTTTTTGACGAACTAATAATAGGGATAGGATATAAGCATTTTGATGCAAGACAGAATTTTTTTGAATTGTATAACAGCAAAATCCCTTTTGCAACGATTATTCATACATCGTGTTATCTTGATTCTACAGTAAAAATAGGAAAAGGCTCTTTTATTCTGCCTGGATGTGTTTTTGACAAGGACGTAGTAATTGGTAATAATATTGTTTGTAATATAAGTGTTTCTTTATCACATGATTCTGAAATCCAAAATCATTCCTTTTTAGGTCCTAATGTAAGCATTGCAGGATTTGTTACAGTTAAAAGTAGGTGCATGATTGGTATTAATTCAACAATAATAGATAATATTACTATTGCAGATGATATTGTAATTGGAGGAGGTGCAGTTGTTACAAAAAATTTAATACAAAAAGGCTTATATGTGGGAGTTCCAGCTAATATTGTAATTTAAAAACATATAAATAATTTTGATGATTTTATTAAAAATGACACAAATTATAAATTAATAATATATTTTGCTAAAAAATGGAAATACCATTCAACAAACCATATTTAACGGGAAAAGAGACCGCTTATATTGAAGATGCTGTTAAATCAGGGAAGATATCTGGCAATGGTAAATACACAAGAATGTGTCAGAATTTTTTTGAAAACAAGTATAATTTCAAAAAATGTCTCTTAACGACATCTTGTACAGATGCTTTAGAAATGTGTGCAATATTATTGAATATTGAACCTGGCGATGAAGTTATTATGCCATCATATACTTTTGTATCTACAGCTCTAGCTTTTGTGAGGCAAGGGGCTAAAATTGTTTTTGCTGACAGCCGTGCTGATTATCCTGGTATTGATGAAGATAAAATTGAAGAATTAATTACTAAAAAAACAAAAGTTATTGTCCCTGTACACTATGCAGGTGTTGCATGTGATATGGATAAAATAATGGCACTTGCTGAAAAATATGACCTTTTTGTTGTTGAAGATGCCGCGCAAGCAATTGATTCATATTATACAGGTGCAAATGGCATTAAGCGTGCTTTAGGTTCTATTGGGCATTTATCGGCGTTTTCGTTTCATGAAACTAAAAATATTATTAGTGGCGAAGGAGGTATGCTTGGTATCAATGATGAGAAATTCTTAAAAAGAGCAGAAATTATTTGGGAAAAAGGAACCAATAGATCTGAGTTTTTCAGAGGAGAAGTAAACAAATATGGTTGGGTTGATACAGGCTCTTCTTTTCTACCATCTGAAATAATCTCTGCATTCCTATGGGCTCAAATTGAACAATTAGATAAAATACAATTAAGAAGGAAGTGTCTTTGGAATCAATATTATAGGTTGTTGAAACCGATAGAAATGTATGGAAATTTCAAACTACCTGAAATCCCTGAGTATGCCACAAACAATGCACATATGTTTTATTTAGTTTGTAAAAATATAAAAACAAGAACAGAATTAATACAAAAACTAGGCAGAGAAAATATACTTGCAGTTTTTCATTATCTTGCACTACACAAAAGCGAATTTTATCACGAAAAACACGATGGGCGCAACCTAAAAAATTGTGATAAGTTTGCAGATTGCTTGGTAAGGCTACCTTTATTTTTTGAACTTGGTAGTGATGAAATAGATAAAATTATTTCCGTTTTAACTCAAAGTTTAGCGAAATCTAATTAAAAGAATAAAATATGTTATCCTATCTTAAAAATAATCATAAGAATGTAGCTATTTATTTATTTTTTACACTTGTATTTACTGCTATATTTTTATATATAAGCTATTTCTGCACATCAGATATTGATGAACATGCCAGATTTGCGATTTTACAATCAAAAGGCGAGATATTTATTGGGAACTTCATATTATATGGCTTAGCTGGAATATTAACGCTTTTTAGTAATAATTTTAGATTTGTAACTGTCGCTATTTGCTTAATTATAGGTAGTGCTGTCGCATTTAAGATTTGTGTTGCAAAATCCCAAATTGATAAAATTTATTACAATGTAAAGCAAAAATATAGGTATAAATCAATGTTATTTGCTTTGAGTATGGTTTTTGTTTTTGCAATTCCTATACCAATTTTATTCACAGATGGATTTTTTTACAGAGGAACATTTGCTCCAAATGTTTGGAACAATTCTACAACAATTTTGTTGGCTCCTTTTGCAATACTTTTGTTTTACAGAAGCTATGAGCAGATACAAAAATATTCAATGAAAAACAATATAATAATCATTGTATTGGTAATTCTAAATATTTTCATTAAACCAAATTTCTTTTTTGTTTTTATAACGGTATATTCAATATTTTTATTTGCGAAATATAATTTTAAAAAGGAATTCTTCTACTCAATTTTACCATCAATAATTGGCTTAGGTTGCATCATTATTCAATACATTTTAATATTCAAAACAAATAACGCTGTTTTTAAGGAGCCATCAGGAGTTGCATTATCAAATCCAGCACAACTGATTGAGCTATTTCCAATGTATAAACTGGCACCTATTAATGTATTGTTTTCGTTACTATTCCCATTATTTTATGTTGTATTAAACCTAAAGAAGATGAAACGATCTCTTCTGTTTTGGTATACTTTTATTAGTTTTATTGTTTCAATTTTGTTTTTCATTTTTTTTATTGAAACAGGACCTCGTATGCTTGACGGGAATTTTTATTGGCAAATTGTAATTTGTGCTTGGCTCTGTTTCTTTACTGCTTTGATTGCATTATTAAAAGACATTAAACAACTGGGTTTTACAAAACAAAATAAATTTTTATCAATAATATATGCATTGCACATAATTTTTGGTCTTGTATATCTATCAAGGTACTTGTTAACTGGGATATATTACTAATAGTTTTTAAATGACTTTAAAAAATAAATTTAGGATATTACATATCTTTGACGATTCTGTTATTGCATTAAAAGCAATTTTTTTATTCGAAGAAATTGATGAGTTTCAACATGAATATATTGTAATATCAGATGATGCAACAAAGTATTCAGATAACTTGCCAAAGACTGTAAAGCTATCCGTTTTAAAAAATAATAGTAAACTATGGAAAGAGTTAAAAAACGAAATTGTAAAATATGATATCGTTTTTTTACAAGCACTAAGTTTTGCAAAAGCTAAAGCATTACTATGGACTAACACAAAAAACAAAACTCTTATTTGGGCACTATGGGGATATGACTTATATAATTTTATAGGATACATTGGTAAGTCCAAAAAATATGCGACAACTATAGTTAAGAAGAGTTTAAAACAAAAGATTTTAGACTTTTACACTTATAATATCATTTATAAATCTGTAGCACGAAAAATAGACATTTGTGAGTTCTTGTTAGAAACAGATTTTAATTTGTTGAAAAAACATGCGAAAACAAATGCCATTTGGATGTCGAACTGCTATCAATTTTTGGAAGACTACACTAATTTATACGAAAATTATTTAATAACAAATAATTACATTATGGTTGGTAATTCAAGCACTCCGAGTAACAACCATGAACTTGTTTTTCAAAAAATTAAAACCATTTCTGATCGAAAAATAATATGCCCTTTATCATATGGTGACACTCAATATGGTAAAAAAATAATTGCACTTGGGAACAGTATATTTCATTCAAATTTTTTTCCGATAACAGAATTCATGAAAATGGATGAGTATTTAGCTTTACTAAAAAAGTGTTCTCATTTTATTATGGGACATGAAAGACAACAAGCATTTGGAACAATTGTATTAGCTGCTTATTTAGGGTCAAAAGTTTTTTTACAAAAAAACAATCCTCTTTATGAATGGTTCATTTCCAATGGTGTAATTGTATATGATATTAATCAGAATAATTTTGAACAAGAAATTATAGTTAAACAAACAAAAGAACAAACAAACAAAAACAGAAGTGCTCTTTTTAATGTATTATCGAAGCAGAATGTCGTTAGCAAACAAAGAGAAATTATTTTAAAGGCTATTGAACTAAATAATCAAAATGCAACAACATAATTTGAATATTTTTCTAAATGTAGGAAACATTTCACTGGATGAAAAACTGAACGGTTACTATCAGGATTTTTCTCCTGCAATAGTTCATTTTTCCGATGGTTCTTTTCATTTTGACAATTATGGACTTCCTTTCACGGAATTTAATGGTGAAAAGGTTTACTCAATTATCCAAATTATTCAATACGGACTTATTTGTTGTGAGCTATTAATAAGTAAAATAGATGCAGAAAAAAACAAAAAAAATATAAAAAGTTGTTTAGATTGGCTCGACAATAAAAAAGAACCATTCAAAGATAGTTATGTCTGGAGAAACAAAACGAACAAACAATATAATATTCCCGCAGGATGGATTTCTGGTATGACTCAAGGTCAGGCTATTTCTTTATTTTTAAGGGGATACCAACTGTTTAGCAATAAGGCATATCTTGAAACAGCCAATAAGGTTTTTAACTCGTTTAAATATGAGTATGCTGAAGGTGGTTTTAAAAGAATTGATGAAAATAGTTGCTTATGGTTTGAGGAATATCCTTCATCAGAACCTTCGTTTGTACTAAATGGATTTATTTATTCAATATTTGGTCTTTTAGATTTATATAGAGTTACAAGAAATGATGATGCCTTAAAACTTTGGGAATCTTGTGTTTATACTTTGGAAACGAACCTGCCTAAATATGACGTTTGGTATTGGTCTGTTTACGATCAATTAAAAAAGCAACTCCTAAGTTTCTACTACCAAAAGAACGTTCATGTCCCACAAATGAAAATAATGTACTTGCTGACCAAAAAGGAAATTTTTAATAAGTATGCTATTAAATGGGAAAAAAATTGGAAGAATTCTCTTCATAAGTTAATTACTAAAGTAATGTATCGAGTTAAGCCAAGAATTAGTAAATTACGAAAATAATCAATATAAAGGAATGAGTAAAATTAAAGGTTTTATTGGTGAAACATTAGTTTACGGTTTTGGAAATGTATTCTCTAGACTTTTTGCTATGTTTCTTATTCCATTGTATGCAAAGTATTTAGGCAAGGTGGATTATTCAAATTTAGTAATGCTTCAATCCACATTTACAATACTCACATTTGTGTTAGCACTAAATGCAGGAATATTTTTTTATTACTATGAGTACGATAACCTAAGATACCGAAAAATTATTTTGACTTCCTGGTTCTATTATCAAGTATTTGCAGCAATTCTGATTTTTTTATCACTATACTTTCTATCGCCTTGGCTCTTCAATCTATTCGTAATCCAAAATGGAAATGAAGAAATTATAAGATGGAGTTTAGTTCTGGTAGGTTTTCAATTGTTCCCCTATATATTCAACATAACAAACATCAATTACTTTAGAATAGAAAGAAAACCTAAAAAAGTAATACAAATTGTATTATTAGAGGCTCTCTTAACATTAATTTTTGTTGTTCTTAGTTTGAGCGTTTTTAAATATGGATTAATAGGAGTTTTGTTTTCTCAGATTTTTGCACGGTTAATTGTATCTATTGTATTTATTAATCATGCTAGGCTTTATATCAAACTAAAGTATTTTTCAAAAAAATTATTAAAAAAAATTATAGCCTACTCTTGGCCATTTGTTTTATCAAGTATGTTTACATGGATTATTGTAAGTATTGATAAATTTATTGGGGTTCATGCATTGGCTGATAAAATGGAATTAGCTTTACTAGCACTTGCTATGCAACTAGTATTGCCTATATCAGTACTTACGGATATGATTAGAATGGCTATAGGTCCTTATGTAATGTCAATTAGAAAAGAAGAAGATGCAGAAAAATCATATCAACAAATTTTTGAATTAAGCGTATTTGTTGGGTCTGTTGTTGTTGTTGTTGTTATACTGATATCTCCCTTATTAACATATGTTTTGGCAGATATCACATATATAGATGTGATCTATGTTATTCCTTTAATGGCGTTTGCAAAAATTTTATCTTTAATTGGAAACCAGTTTTCCATTTGCTTTAGTTTAGTTAAGAAGAATATATATATACTTTTCTCTATAATTATTGCAGGAGCCATTGGTGTTGCTGTCAATATTTTTTTTATGAACAAGTATGGTTTCGTTGTTTCAGGCTATTCACAAATATTGGCCTATATTGGCATGACAACATTCTTGTACTTTTTAGGAAGACGAAAAGCAAATTTAAAGTTGAAATTAAAAAATAGCCTTGTAATTGTGGGTGTAGTTGTTGCATATCTAATAGGTTTATATTTTATAAATCCGCTAGTCGAAAATGGGGAATATATTGTTTTTATATTGTTGTGTATGCTCGTGTTTGCTTTCATTACTTGGATATACTTCAAACAACAAAAAGTAAATTTAATAGCTTTATTTAAAACCGTTGTTAATAAAAATATTAAAAGAAATCGTGCATAACTATTAAAGTATTAATTTTGCTCTAATATGAAAATGAAAAAAGCTTTAATCCTAGCCTATGATTTTCTGCCCTATGTTTCTGTTGGCGGTTTGAGGCCATACAGCTGGTATAAATATTCTAAGGAGTCTGGGGTTGAGCCGGTTGTGGTAACGCGTCAATGGGACAATAAACACGGAAATAGTCTTGATTATATTGAGGTAAGTGATAGCAAAAAAACAATTGTTGAAGAAACAGACTGCGGGAAAATAATTAGAGCTCCTTATTTTCCCAATTTAGCAAATAAAATTTTATTGAAATATGGAGAAAAAAAATTCAGAATTTTACGAAAAGCAATAAGTGCCTTTTATGAGATTTTTCAATGGTTATTTTTTGTTGGACCAAAAGTACAGCTCTATTTTGCTGCTAAAAAATATTTGCAAACCAATAGTGTTGATGTAATTATTGCTACCGGCGAACCCTTTGTTTTGTTTCGTTATGCATCTCTGTTAAGCCAAAAGTTTGATGTTCCTTGGATAGCAGATTATCGTGATCCTTGGTCGCAAAACAAGAGTAGGAGTAAAAATGTATTTTTTAAAAAATGGTTTTTTTATTTAGAAAAAAAGCATTTAAAAAATGTTTCGTTAATAATAACTGTGTCTAACTTCGTAAAAAAACACATAATTACATTAATAAAAAATAAAGAGGTGGCAACTATTTCAAATGGATATGATGCATCATTTGTAAAAGACATTATTAATATTAAACAAAATTCAGAAATTTTTAGTATTGGTTTTGCCGGAACAATTTATCCTTGGCATCCTATTAAATCATTTTTATCAGTTATTAATAAGTTAATCTTATCAAAAAAGATAAATACAATAAGAGTAAATTTTTATGGTATTAACAAAGATGCTGAAATAAGACAAATGATTAATAATGAGTATAATAGTTTGGTAAGCAAAGTGGTTTTCCATTCAAAATTACCAAATAAAGAATTGATTTCAAAATTAGCAAATAATAATTTGTTTTTGCTTTTTAATGATTATTCAATATTGGGTACAAAAATATATGATTATTTAGCTGTAAAAAGAAAAATTTTATTGTGTTATAGTGCCGACGATGAAGCAATTAAACTAAAAGAAAAATATTACAATGTTGAAGAACTTGCTTTAGTAAATAATCATTTACAAGAAGATTTAATTAAAGAGACAAATTCTGGAATAATTGTCAAAGATTCTGCATGTCTTTTAAATGTTCTTCAAGAGTTATATCTTGAGTTTCAAGAAAAAGGTTTTGTTGCTTGTAATTCTAAAAACGCAGAACAATATTCACGAAAACATCAAGTTGAAAAATTAGCTGAAATAATAAAGGCGTTATGAAAATGCATAATAGTTGTGGTTGAATTCTTTCAGACTATAAAGTCTTGATAGAACAAGCCATCTATGCAAAATAATCAACAACTAAAGTCCGTTTTTGAATTTTGTTATTGACTTTTTGCTTAATTGTTGTTTGAAATCTTGGTTAGTGTTAGACTTTCGTGCTTTCATAATCAATCTTTTATCTTGTTTTTATATGAGAAAACCTTTTTTTTAATTTCAAAAATGGAGATTCGAAATATTTATAACTAATCTTTGCAATTATTATAGAAAGGAATAAAGAAACTAATGTTTCAATTACGATTATATTAAATAAATTATCTGAAAAATGAAGTTTTTTCATTAAGGTCAAGGTAATTAGAATTCCAATAAAATGTAAACAATATAAACCATATGTAATGATTCCTAATTTTGAAATTGTCTTAAAATTTTTCATTTTGAAAAATGAATTTTTTGAAAAGTTCTGTTCCAAAATAATAAATAGAATTATGATTGCAATAAATGGTCTTTCAATTACTCTTAAAATATAATTTTCAAAAAACAGTTCTTTCCTAAAGAGGAAAACAAGAATAAATATTACATAAACAGATATAATTTGATATTTTTTTAAGTTTTTAACAATTAATTTAATTCGTTCTTTGTGAATCAACCACGCTCCTAGTGCACCAATTGACATGTCACCAATACATGATAAAGTATGATGCTCATTTAATATATCTGAATTGGTAATGCTTCTGAAAATTATTGATGAAAAGATTATTAACAAGAAAGGAATCCAGTATTTTTTAACTGGGAAAAAATATAAAATTATTGGCCATATAAAGTAAAACTGTTCTTCAATTGCAACACTCCACAATACGCCAAGAATGGAAGCGTCCGGCAGTCCATTCTTTATTAAATTAAAATTATTTAAGAAGCTTAGGTAATATCCAATTTGTGCTGTTTCGTTAGGTGTTTGTCCAAATAATGATTTTAAAAACGGAAAACCGAAAAAACCAAAAATAACGGCAAAATAGAAAAGAGGCCAAATTTTTAAAACTCGTCTCATCCAAAAATTAACAACATGAATTTTATTTGTTTTTAATTTTTCTTCAATCAATAAGAATGTGATTAAAAATCCACTTAAAACAAAGAAAAAATTTACTCCAAGATTCCCATTAGCAAATAACCTATCTGTTAAAAATAAATATAATTTATTCTGACCTACCTGACAACTTTCTGTGTAAAAGCTATGATATAAGAAAACAGATAAAAAAGAAAGAAAACGCAATCCATCTAAGTTTTCAAAAAATATTTTTTTATCATTTTTCATTTATTAGTATTTATATCACGAGACTAAAAATTAGCAATCTCTTATTTGAGGTTTAATTTTGATCATAAGTAAAACAAAAGGTTTCAAATATAATTGCAAAATTTATTTTAACCAAATATAGCATGACGAATTGTTTTTATTTGACCTTGATTGGTATGAGATGGAGAAAGGTTCGGAGAAAGATAATGTAGGTTCGGAGTAAATTGTTAAAAGTTCGGAGAAAACATCTTATAAAATTATATTTGTGTTCCTTATCCATCAGGCTGAAGCTTGGTGTTAGTCTGATATTGCTTTTTAACAGATACTAATCCGCCAGCCGGTGGACAGTATGATTGTTTGTCATTTCGAACAGCTTGTCCCGAAAATCGGGAATAGAGAGAAATCTCCTTGCCGTGGAACGGATAAATTTTTTTATAAAAATGCTGTAAATAATTGTTTCACATTGAATTAACT
>JADFUR010000080.1 GCA_015222055.1 Bacteroidota bacterium
AAAAAGTTTATTGGAAATAAAAAAAAACTAACAAATATCATATAAATATTTTTTTTAAGTCAAAACGATGGGAAATTAGAATAAAAATGCTTTATTGTTTTAATTTAGTCTAAATAAATTCGATAACATGAAATTTATCATATAAAAGTATTTCAAATATCATTTTTATTATTCAAATAAACAGATATTTTTATTTTTAAATAAAACATACAGTTTTGCAATGATTGTTTTATTTATTAACAATTTTATTTAATTAAAAATTAATTATTAATTTAAAAATTTAAAAAAAACAATGAAAAATTTTTTAACACCACAAGAGTTAGCAAAATCGTTTGTAGCCGTAGGCGAAGCAAAAGCAAAAAATTCAGCTATAAAATTATTTGTATTAGGAATTTTAGCTGGATGTTTTATCGGCTTTGCCGCACATTTAGCAACCGTAGTTGGCACAGGTTGGACCATTGGAGGAGCACCTGCTCTATTTGGATTAAAAAAATTCTTTATAGGAGCTGTCTTCAGCACAGGTTTGATGTTGGTTATTATTCCAGGGTCAGAACTTTTCACAGGGAATAACTTAATGTCTATAGCACTTTTAAACCACAATATTTCACTTGGTAAATTATTACGCAACTGGGGTATCGTTTTTGTTGGAAACTTTGTGGGATCAATTTTCCTTGCATGGATGTTTGCACGCATGTCAGGTTTAACTAATGGACCAATTGGTGGTACAGCGATTGCAATTGCAGCCGGAAAAGTATCAGCTATTGACGGACATAACCTACAGTTTTTCTTTAGAGCTATTGGTTGTAACTGGTTAGTTTGTTTAGCCGTAATGATGGCAGCAGCTGCACAAGACATTGGCGGTAAAATTCTTGCAATTTTTTTCCCAATCATGGCTTTCGTAACATCAGGCTTTGAGCACATTGTTGCAAACATGTATTTTATTCCTGCCGGTATTTTTTCAAAACATTTTGACAAAGCCATTGAAGCATCAGGAAAAACTCCTGAAGTATTAGCAGGATTAAATTGGGAAGCTATGATTACTCAAAACTTCATTACTGTTACCTTAGGTAATATTGTTGGAGGTGCGGTATTCTGTGGATGTGTTTATTGGTGGATATACGTGAAAGAAACTAAAAAATAATTAACATTTATAAAATAGCAATCTTTTTAAAGGTTGCTATTTTATTTTAAAAACTATTCTAACATGATAAAAAAAACATTAACCTCCTGTATTTACTGTGGATGTGGCTGTGGCATGTATTTAGTTTCTGACGGAAATAAACTAATCGGCACAGAACCAAGTGAAAATCATCCTGTGACACAAGGTTCATTATGTGTTAAAGGATGGAATGCTCACGAATTTGTTAATAAAAAAAGTAGATTAACACATCCGTTAATTAAAAAAAACGGAAAATTCAGAAAAGCATCTTGGGATGAAGCTTATAAACTAATAGCTGACAAATTCCAAACAGCTCAAAAGGAACACGGAAACGATTCTGTAGCCTTTTTTAGTTCTGCTAAAACATCGAACGAAGAAAATTATTTGATGATGAAGTTGTCTAGAGCTGTTTTCAAAACAAATAATGTTGACCATTGTGCTCGTTTATGTCATGCATCTACAGTAGCAGGACTTGCAGCAACTTTTGGTTCCGGAGCAATGACAAACTCAATTGAGGAATTTGAAAGAGCTGACTGTTTTTTTATCATTGGTTCTGACACAACTTCACAACACCCTTTAATTGGCTCACGAATTATTACATCGATAAAAGAACGTGGAGCTAAGCTACTATTAATGGATCCTCGTAAAATACATCTTTCAGAGATGGCTACAGTTCATGCTCAACAAAAAAACGGAACTGACGTTGCCCTTTTAAATGGATTGATGCATATTATTATTAGAGAAGGATTAGAAGATAAAAAATATATAAAAGACCGAACTGAGAATTATAACGAATTAAAAGAATTAGTAAAAGATTATAATCCTCAATATGTATCAAAAATTACAGGCGTATCCGAAGACAAATTAGTTGAGATTGCAAAAATTTATGCAACAACCCGTAAGGCAATGATTGTTTATTCAATGGGAATAACTCAACACACTACAGGAACCGACAATGTAAAATCATGTGCAAATATTGCAATGTTAACAGGTCATGTAGGTATCGAATGTGCAGGTGTAAATCCTTTAAGAGGACAAAGCAATGTGCAGGGTGCTTGTGATATGGGAGCTTTACCAAATTGCTATACAAGCTACCAAAAAGTAACTGACGAAAATGCAAGAAAAAAATTTGAAAAAGCATGGGGTGTTAAAAATCTACCGGGAGAAGTAGGTTTAACAGTTACTGAAGTTGTTGATGGATTGGGTACCGGCAAAGTTCAAGCTTTATATATTATGGGAGAAAATCCTGTTGTTAGTGATCCTAATCAAAATCATGTTATTGAATGTTTAGAAAAAGCAAAATTTCTTGTTGTTCAAGATATTTTCTTAACTCCAACCGCCGAATATGCTGATGTTGTTTTACCTGCTGCAAGTTATGCCGAAAAAGATGGCACAATAACTAACACAGAAAGAAGGTGTGAAAAAATGAGAAAAGCAATTGATGCACCTGGAGAAGCAAAACCCGACTGGTTAATACTTGGAGAATTCGCAAAAGCTTGCGGATACAACAAGATGTTATATAAAGGTCCGAAAGAAATCATGGACGAAATAACTACTGTTTCTCCTCATTATGCAGGAATGAAATATAGCAGATTAGAACCATTTGGTCTTTCATGGCCTTGTCTTAACGACAAGCATCCCGGCACAAAATATCTGCATAAAGACAAATTCGCAAAAGGCAAAGGTACATTTATGCCAAGACCATATATAGCACCTAACGAACTTCCTGACGAAGAGTATAATTTTTTACTCTCTACAGGTAGAATATACTGGCATTTCCACACGAGAACAATGTCTGGACTTACAACTACATTAGAACGCGAAGCTCCTGTACCTTATGTTGAAATCAACCCTGTTGACGCAAGAGCATTAGGCGTGAGAAATGGCGGAAAATTAAAAGTTACATCTCGCAGAGGCTCTGTTGAATTAATTGCTACTGTTACTGATAAGGTTTGTGTAAAATCATGTTTTATACCTTTCCATTACATTGAAGGCTCTGCAAATATTTTAACAAATAATGCTATTGATCCGGTTGCAAAAATACCTGAATACAAAGTATGTGCTGTTAAAATTGAAAGGGTTTCACAATAATAATCAAACAATAAAAAAACAGGATTATGACTAAAAAAGTAATAAATAAAAGTGATATCAGCAAACTCCTTATAGACGCAAACAACGAATATAACGTTTATGTGCCAATGGAGCATATAGGAGGTGATGTTCTTTTTTCGGCTCTTTCAAAAGAAAAAAATTCTCTTGAAGAAGATGTTAAAAGAATAAACCTTGCTTCTGAAAAAACTTTTAATTCTCCAAAAGAAATATTCTATCCTCAACTTGAAACAATGATGGAATATAATGATAAGGGAGAAATAAAAGAAACAGTTGAAAGCTCAAAAAAATTAGTCTTTGGTGTTAGACCCTGTGATTTTCATGCGATTGCACATCAAGATAATTTTTTCTCTAAAAATTATGAAGATAAATATTATTTATCGAGAAGAGAAAACAGCTTAATTGTTATTATTGGCTGTAACACACCACCTAGACCGGAGGCTTGTTTTTGCACATCAGTAGGAACCGGACCATTTTTAACTGAAGGGTTTGACATTCAACTAGTTGATTTAGATGATTATTATCTAGTTGAAATTGGAAACGAGAAAGGTGCTGATTTTATAAAAAAACATGAAAAATATTTTTCAGATCCATACAGAGACGAAATAAAACATGCTGAGAGAAAAAAATTAGAAGCTGAAGAAAAAATTAACTTAAAAGTTAATTTTAATAAGGCTCTGCAAATAATGAAAACAGAAGAAATACCTCAAGACAATTTAGAAAGAATTGCTGAACGTTGTATTGAGTGTGGTGCTTGTGTTTATGTTTGTCCTACTTGCACTTGTTTCGATGTTTTTGATGACGTGAAATGCGGCGAAGGTGTAAGGTGCAGAATTTGGGATACCTGTGTATTTTCTGGCTATACTAGAGAAGCAAGCGGACATAATCCGGGAGCTAAAAAAGAATTTAGAGCAGCAAGAAGATATGAACATAAACTAAAATATGATACTCTCGAGACAGGAATTAGCGGATGTATTGGCTGTGGAAGATGTTTACACAGTTGCCCGGTTGATATTGGAATGTCTAATTTTATTAAAGAAATAACTACTAATCAAAAATATCATTAATAATTATGAAAAACGATTATATCCCATATCCGGCAGTTATTGAATCTATAATAACAGAAAGTTTTGATACTAAAACTTTTAGAGTAAAATTTACAGACAAAAAAATTGCCGACAATTTTTCTTATGTACAAGGGCAGTTTATGCAAATCTCATTAATGGGTACAGGAGAAGCTCCTATTTCTATAAGTTCATCTCCATCGAGAAAAGGCTTTTTAGAATTTAGTATTAGATCTGTAGGAAAATTAACAAAAAAAATTCATGAACTAAAGGTTCGCGAAAAAATGTTCATTAGAGGACCTTATGGAAAAGGACATTTCCCTTTTGAAGAAATAAAAGGCAAAAATCTTATCTTCGTAGCAGGAGGTATAGGACTTCCTCCATTAAGAAGTCTCATTAACCTTATTATGGATAATAGAAAAGATTTTGAAAATGTTAAAATTCTTTATGGTTGTAAAACAGCTGATGAATTTTGTTTTAAAGACGAACTAAAAGCATGGAACAAAATACCAAATACTGAAGTTCTTTTAACTGTTGACAAAAAAACTGATGATTGGACAGGCAGAGTTGGCGTTGTAACAGAATTATGGAAAGATGCCGATATTAAGTCGGACAATGCTGTAGCTTTTCTTTGCGGACCTCCTATTATGATAAAATTTGTTGTTCAAAAACTTGAAGGCTCGGGCTTTAGCGATAAAAATATTATTATGACACTTGAAAGACATATGAAATGTGGAATAGGTAAATGTGGTCATTGTAATGTTGGAGACAAATTCATTTGTGTTGATGGTCCTGTTTTCACATGTGCTGAAGTAAAAAAATTTCCTAAAAAAGACGGGGCAATGTAATTTCATAAAATTACTAATTAAGGAAACCTGCCAAATTGGAAATTGTCAGGTTTTTTTTATATAAATATTCGTAATTTATTCTCCCCTTATTTTTTGTAAATCCTCAAAAAATTAATGCTTACTATAAATAACTACTCTTGAGTATTTGCAATCCGAAAGTTATTAAAATACTCAAATATTAATAAGCTACTGATTACAAATCCGTAGTAGCTTAAATTTTCTCAATTGACTAGATAAGGTTAATTGTCAATAATACTCATTTGTCTCATTAATAATGATGCATTCATTTTTTGTGTAACACCATCTTTCAATTTGTAATCAAAAAATATTTTCTCACCTTTTATCTCTACCTCAAAGCATTGATTTTTAACTTTATCAGGATGTTTCTTTTCAATATCGGCTAAATTCAAATCATGAGTGGCAATTAAACCAACTCCATTTAATTTAATAAGTTTTTCTATAAATATACGAGAACCTGTTTCTTTATCTTTAGAGTTTGTGCCTTTAAGTAGTTCGTCGAGTATGATAAAATTAATTTGCCCCAGAGTAAGTTTATCTATAATAGTTTTTAGGCGCTTCAGTTCTGCATAAAAATACGACTCGTTTTTTTGTAAAGAATCTGTTGTTCTCATGCTTGTAAAAATATCTGTTGGAAAAAATCGAAATTTTTTTGCACAAACCGGTGCTCCTGACATTGCCAGCACTAAATTAACACCAACTGTTCTTAAAAAGGTACTCTTGCCTGCCATATTTGCACCTGTAATCATAGCAAAATCACCTAAATTTTTTAAATTAAAATTGTTATTAACCCTAACAGATTTGTTAATTAAAGGATGTCCTAATTCTTTTGTTTCGAGTATAAATTTATGGTTTTCAATTTCAGGGAAAATATAATCAGGGTTATTAAATGCAAAACACCCTAAGCTTGATAAAGCATCAAACTCACTAATAATAAAAAACCATTTGGGCAACTCATCTTTAAATTTTATTTTCCATTTATCCATTCTTATTATGCATTGCAAACTCCATAAAAAGAAAAAATTTAAAATTGGTCCCACAAACATACTTAGATTATTATCGTAAGCTTTTGAAATTTTTGCCAATTTAGTAATATGATAAAAAGTTGTTTTATTATCTATTTTTAGAATCCTACTTAATTTTTTTAATTTTGGAGAAATAAAATTTTCATTATCTATCTCTTTAAGTAATTTACTATATTTTTTTAAAGTCTTTACTTTATCACCTAATTTTTGAAGTTTTCGTATTTTATTTTTGTTATAACCGACAATTATTATTTGAAAAAATAACGTAATTAATAATAATTTATATGGAACTATTTGTAAAATTGAAAGAATTAACTGAATAAAAACAAGAAAAGGCCAAACAAAAAGCAAAATTCTGTATAATTTATTATGAAAGAGAATTAGCGGTTCGTTTAACCAATTTAAAATATTTTCTTTATCGGATTCCTTTTCTGAATATAAATTTCCAATTGCTTGGAAATTTTGTCTCCATTCAATTTTGTTTTTTAATTCAGCTATTGCCTGTTGCCGAAGAATAAGTTCTTTTTTTTCTTTAAGAGGATTACTCAGATAATTTGCCAGAGTACTTTTGCCAATTATTGTGCAAGTACGATTTAAATATTGAAAAATAGAGCTATTGCCAAAAATATCCAAATCGTATGTGTATGAATGATTTGGATTAATAAATTTTAATCCGCTATCAAAATTTTTACATTCGCCTGCTAATAAGTCTAATTCATTTTGGCAAATCTTTATTAATTCTTTTAAATATTTAGTCTCATTTAATAATTTTTCATTAGTGATTATTAAAAAAGTAAAAAGCAAAACGAAAACAAAAAATATTAAAATAACGAAAATTAAATTTGATGTTGTTAAAGCAAAATATTCTAATATTGCCCATCCAATGAAAACTGTTAATCTTAAAAAAGAAATAATTGTTAATACTCGTTTCTTGTTATTTAGCTTATTTAAATTACTATTCTTTATCTTTTCGTATATTTCCTTTATATTTTTTTGCATAAAACACAATATTATTTTCTATTGTCAAAATTATCAATAATTATTTATAATCAATGTATATATGAATAATATAAAAAAAGATGCCTTTCGTTTTAATATAGTTCTTATTTAAATTTTCTAATAAAGAGGATTCTCATAAATTAATTGGCAAACAAATTATTAAGCTTAGAATTAGTAAAGGGATGAGCCAATCGGATGTTGCAAGTGCAAGTTTTAAAAACTGGCAAAATATTTAACACAGCTCTTTCGGATTTGCAATCCGAAAGTTATTAAACTCAAATATTAACACGCTACTTATTACAAATCCGGACCAGCTTGAGCTATACTTTTCAAAAACTTATAATCAAATTCAGTTTATTAGCTAACGTTGTTGTATAAATAAAGTTGCGGTTTTGTCAGCGAGGAATTTCCGATGGAAATTCAGAAGTTGGCAAAAATGCAACTGCCTTTAATTAAGAACTAATTTAGCAATTTTTTTTATACAGTGTTGGCTGTAGTTTTATTCGAAAATAGCCGTTTGATTTTTATAAATAATATCTTGTTTATTTTTAATCTAATAAAATTAATTCTTCAAAATATTTTTTTTCAAAATCAATATTTTCATCTAAGAATTTTTTAAAATCAGAGAAATTATTCTTGAATTCGAAATAACCAGTAACTTTTTTTTCTTTCGGAGATAAAAACATTTTTAATATATTATTTTCGTCTAGTAACACTATATAGTATTTTTCGAAAATTGTGAACATCGTCTCTTCATTATTTTCTTCGTTGACTTTTAAAATATTTATAATTTCGGAATGATGCTTAAAATTAGTATATTCAATTTTCGGAGAATATGTTAAGTTCTTTTTCATAGAATAATCTCGAAGTAATTCCTGAAATTGTTCGATAAACAGTAATTTTTTCGAATTTTTTGTTTTATTTACGCTTATTTTCATTTTCTATTAAAGTTTATTGATAAACCTGTTCAGCCCCTTGTTCTTTTTAATTATAGCCAACAGGTAAATAAATTTATTTATTTTGTGGATTTACGAAAACTAGTTTTGGAAAAAAATTCAGGAAATGAATTTATTATTCTTCTAAAAACTCTAAAATACAAAGTAAAGTATAATAACAAATTCATGAACCAGATAACAATTACATTAATCCAAAAAGTACTGTAATAGTTCCCAAATAATTTTTTTCTCGGTGCATAAAAATGGGCTTTAATAAATTTACCTTCTGGGTCGTGAAAAATCGGATTAATCTTTTGATATAGATGACCTTTATATTCAACTATTCTTTCTAACGAATTAGAATTACTCACAAAATCAGTTAAAGCTCTATTTGTATATTGCTTTTTTTTCAAAATAAAGTTCCGCTTATCTTTATTTGTTTTATTCTGTTGAGAAATTAATTCGTCTTTAAGTTGATTTGCTTTATTATACAATTTGATATAATACCTATTAAGTAAATTAAAATAGCTATTGACACTGGCAATTACCGATTTATTTAAAGAATCATATTGAAGCTTATTTAATTCATTGAATTTAAATTTATCATTTTCTTTTAATTCTTTTTTTATCTCATTTCTTAAAAGAACAAGGTTATTTTTTACAATTTTCTCTTTTTTTGGATTATTTAAAAATCTCTCACAATCGATAATTTTGTTTGATAAAGTACGCAGCCAATAATTCTTCTTATAATCGGCAATACTCATAATTTTATCGTAAGGATAAAATTGTTTTTCAAACTCATTATCTTTATATTGTTTAACTGCTAAAGCTTCGTAAGCCCACCGAGCAGTTATAATCTCTCCATAAAAAGGAATTGTTCCCGTTGAAGATATTTCCGGGTTTAGTTTGTCGTATGGTACAACTATACCACTTAAAATCAATTGAGGTATTACTAAAAATGGAATTAATATATATATAGTAACTGCTGTCTTAAAACTATCTGATATGTTTAATCCAATAAGATTGGCACAGCTCCATGCACTAAAAAGCACAATCCAATATTCAAAAAACATACCTTTTATTCCCATTATACTATTACCTACTAAAACAAAAATAAGCGATTGTATAGATGACAAAACAATTAGTATAGCGACCTTCGATAATAAATAACTTGACCAACTCAGATTTAAAAACCTTTCCCTTTTCAAAATTTTCCTATCCTTTATAATTTCTTCAGCACTAACAGTTAGCCCTACAAAAATGGCTATTATAACAGCCATAAATATATAAATAGGTAAGTTTGAATTATCATAAAGATTGTACCCTAAAGTATTAGTCACATCAATGCTGTAATATTTTACAATATAAGACAACAAAAACGCTAATAAGGGGGTCTCTAAAATATTAATTACTAGATATTGTTTATTTGTTAATTTTGAAATTACATCGCGAGTAATAAATACTTTAAACTGTCTTAATTTATTAGGTATCTTAAAAGAATTTTCAAGGACTTCATTTTTA
The DNA here is from genome assembly GCA_015222055.1 of Bacteroidota bacterium. Taxonomy (GTDB): domain Bacteria; phylum Bacteroidota; class Bacteroidia; order Bacteroidales; family B39-G9; genus B39-G9. The sequence goes on from JADFUR010000080.1 coordinate 9,679, forward strand.
AATGGAATTTCTTTTTGTGCGTCCTTGTCATCTTCATTATCTAAAAAACTGTTCCATTCTTTAGGTAATATTTTTCTTGTTTGTGTTACATTTCCATATTCGTCTAATATTCTAGATTCAATAATATTGAATATTTGATCGGGGTTAACATTACCACATACTGGGCATTCACTATCATTCCAATTAGCAAAATTTGCTTTTGTTTTAAAATAGACTACAGAATCTACAGGATTACCTTTATATATTAAATATCCACCATCATCAATAATAAGTAGCTGATCAAACATCTTAAATAACTCTGAAGATGGTTGATGAATAACTACAAAAACCAACTTCCCTTTTAAAGACAATTCTTTTAAAAGATCCATAATATTAACAGAATCTCTCGACGACAATCCTGATGTTGGCTCATCAAGAAACAAGACTGCGGGTTCTCTAATTAACTCGAGAGCAATATTAAGTCTCTTTCGCTGACCGCCACTAATTGTTTTATCAAGCGGAGTACCAACTACCATGTCTTTCACTTCGTAAAGACCAAGATTTTGAAGAACTTTTAATACAGTGTGAACAATTTGAAAACGAGAATAGTTATCAAAACATAATTTAGCGTTATAGTAAAGATTTTGAAAAACAGTAAGTTCTTCTATTAACAAATCATCTTGTGAAACAAAACCAATTAAGCCTTGAATTTTATCTTTTTCGTTATGAATATTAATTTCATTTATCAAAACCTCGCCTGAGCTGGGTTTGTTTGATCCGTTTAAAACATTCAACAATGTTGATTTTCCAGTTCCGCTAGCCCCCATAATACTAATTAGTTGACCAGAATCTTCAGAAAAATTCATTTTTTGAAGCCCCTTTTTGCCTCCTTTAAATTCAAACTCAAGATCTTTTACTGAAAAAACAATATTCTTTTTAGCTTTATATATATTAAATGCACTAACAATGTCGCTATAATATAAAGGTTTAATTTTGTGCCCACGCAATGAAGAACCTGGAGTTATTACATATATTTTTCTTTGAACAATTAACTGTCCGTTTAGAGACAAATCATTTTCTCCACGATATCTAAGAATATACATATTTGCTTGTGATAAGCTTAAAATATGTATTTGCCCACTAAGCGATTCTAAAAAGAAATGTTTTACTTTAGGAATTGAGCATTTTTCACTATTATCAACAATAAGTATTCTCTTTGATTCAGGAATTTCGGCAAATGAATAAAGTACGAAATCTTTTATTAATAAATATTCTTCTTCTTCAATATTGAAAACATCGGCAACCGTTGACACAAATATTAATTCTTGGGCAGTAACTTGTCCTCCAATTTTCACAAATTCATAAAGACGAAAAAGAACTATTAATCGCTGTTTTTGGGTAAGTTCTTGATTAATCACTGTACATATCTTAAGCACTTTAACAGAGCTAAGAGAAATATTTTTTTCTCTCTTACTTCTTATGCTCTTTTTTTGATATATCGCATAATAATTATCAAAAATCTTAAGATATTCTTGTACTAAATCTTGGTTAAGTTGTTGTTGTAGAAAAGCCTCAACAATAGTTCGTCTATCACTGCCATCTTGCTCAGGACGAGCAATTATGGCAAATAATTGCATTAAAGCTTTTAAAATTTTCTCACTCATTTATTATTGAATAAATCCAATTAGTAATACAGCGATGCCCGAAGAAATATTTTTGGAATCTATTTTTGCTTCGATAATACAATTTATGGTTGAATTAAATTTAAGATCCCAATATGGAATATTTTCATAATCTGTATTTGAATACAACACATTTCTTTCTTCATCATAAACAGTAATTGCTAAATTACCTTTTTGCAAACCACTAAAACCAACAAGTCTATATGTGCTTCCACCATAAAATGTTGCATGAAATTCGGCTACTTCATCACCATTTAACAAAGCACTATACCGCTGGCCATCAGAAATATATGGGGGCTTTAAATATTCTGAACATAAGTTTGAAATAGAATCGATTTGTGCAGATACTGTATTGCTAAAAACAAAACTTAGCGATACTAGCAAAAAAATATAAGATAATTTTCTCATCTGTTAAATTTTTTTATTCATTTAATTTCTAATATTTATATACACCGACTCTTTTTTTTATATCTCAATTAATAAAATCAGTTCTAATTTTCATTATTTTCTCTATAATAACTTTTAATTGTTTATCAGTAACAACTAATTCAGATTTGCTATTAATTATAGAAAGTTTATTTTTTGTATCAACTGTTGGTTCTTTGTAAATATATTTCATGTTTATACCATCAAAATCGTAAGCAAGGTCAATTAATCCATCAATAAGTTTGGCATAATCATCTGACTTATCATAATATGGAGATAATATTTTTATTAAATTTTCGAGTGGTTGCTTGTGTTCTCCAATACGATTTATAATTCGGGAATCTTTATTTTCATTATATGTTTGAGTAAGTATATATAAACCCTCAACCCAGCCACCTGTAATAATTAATACTGCAACTTGGTCTCTTTCGTTATTTTTCAAAAACGCATCTGCCTTTCTATATGTGTTTGAGAATAAATATAACAAAGAATCTTTATTCCCCATATTTTTTTCAATACTTTTAAATATTTCAGGATCAAAAGCATTAGATAATGCTAAATCCTGCGAAAGGGCTTTTATCACAGAAAAATACTCAACTGCATCGGGAATCTGTTCATATATATTTAAATATGTTAAATCGGCACCGTAAATTCCTAAATTCAAGGCTTTTTTAAAGTTGCTACTGTAATTAACTTGATTTTTGGTTAAGTTTAATAAGTCTTTATTATACTTTACACCAACCTGCTTAACTAACAAAGCTAACTGATATGGAGATGGAACACTAAATAAAGTGTTATTAAACTTCACTAATTTTGACTTAGCTGTGTCAATGTCAACATCTAAAGTTTCGTATATACTTTCGTTTGACTTATCTTTTTTATTTTTACATGCCGACTGTGAAAATAATAAAAAGGCAAGTATTAATAAAAAATTTGCTGATATTTTAAGGTTTCTATACATTTTCAATATTTTACATGCAATTAAATAAAAAAATATGAATTATCAAAAATTTTAATTCATTGGTTTAATTAATATTTACTTAAATTAGAATTAAAAAATTTCCAGTTTTCAATAAGAAAGCTAATCAATTTATTTTTTATTACTAAAACTTCTTGATAATATTGCACAAATTATTTTCCTAAAATGATTTGTGATATTTTTAATAATTAAAAATTAAAAAAAAATGAAAAAATTAACATTATTTTTATTTCTAATTAGCTGTTTTTCATCTATTTTAATGGCACAGCAAAAAGAATTAACAATTAAAGACGCCGTTATTGGTCAATGGCAAAATCTATATCCCGAATACATTCAACAAATAAAATGGCAGGACAAAACAGATCATTTCACTTTTGTTGAAAATCGAAACCTAATTCAGTCCAAAGTATCTTCATCGAAAACAGACACTTTAGTTTACCTTAAAGATATTAATAATGTTTTGCATAGCAATTCAATTGATTCTATTAAGTATTTCCCTAGATACTCTTGGAAAGATAAAAACTCTTTTAAATTTTCATATAAGAATCATTTCTTGGTTTATAATGTTACTTCAAAAAAATTTGATGTTAATATAAATTATAATAAAAATGCAGAGAATATTGATATTTGTGAAAAGAACTACAAAATTGCTTACACTATTGACAACAATTTATATATAACCGACAAAACTTCTAAAGTTATTGCTGTAACAAATGATGAAGATAAAAATTTTGTAAATGGTCATGTTGCCAGTCGTAGTGAATTTGGAATTTACAAAGGCACTTTTTGGTCACCAAAGGGTTCTTATCTTGCTTTTTATCGTAAAGATAATCATGATGTTAAAAACTTTCCTTTGGTTGATATTACTAAAAGAGAAGCCGAAGTTGAAAACACAAAATATCCTATGGCAGGAATGAAAAGTGAACATGTTAGTCTGGGTGTTTACAATATTACTACAGGAAAAACAATATTTATTGAAGGCGAAGATAAAACTTCGGAAAAATACTTAACAAATATCAGTTGGGAACCAAACGAAAAAAATATTTACATTGCGGTTTTAAATCGCAAGCAAAATCATATGAAATTAAACAAATATGATGTTGTAACCGGTAAATTAGTAAAAACTTTATTTGAAGAAAAAAGCGATAAGTATGTTGAACCTGAGCATACTTTAAGTTTCTTAAAAACAAAACCTAACGAATTTTTATATCAAACCAGAAAAGACGGATTTAATCATATTTATATTTACAATACCGACGGCAAATTAATAAAACAGTTAACTAAAGGGAATTTTGAGGTTACTGATATTTTAGGGTTTGATTTAAAAGAAACAAATTTGTTTTATGTTTCAACTCAAGAAAGTCCAATTGAAAGACATGTTTATAAAATAAATATTAGAACTAAAAAAGTAATAAAAGTAACTAAAGACGCCGGTACTCATCGTTGTGCATTAAATAAAAACGGCAAATATTTAATCGACACGTATTCAAATACTGAAGTTCCTGGTGTTTATAAAATCATTTCAAGCAAAGGAAAAACTATTAAAGACTTATTAAAATCGGCTAATCCTTTAAAAAATTACACTTTAGGTGAGATGAAAATTGGTACAATAAAAGCTGCCGACGGAAAAACTGATTTATATTACCGATTAATTAAACCTGTTAATTTTGACCCAAGTAAAAAATACCCTGCAATTATTTATGTTTATGGCGGTCCGCATGCTCAATTGATTAACAACAAATGGTTAGGCGATGCAAGAATGTGGCAATATTATATGGCTCAAAAAGGTTATGTAATGTTGACTGTCGACAATAGAGGATCTGCAAATAGAGGCTTAGAATTTGAAGATGCTATTTTCCGCAACTGTGGTGTTAACGAAATGGCTGACCAGATGAAAGGAGTTGACTTATTAAAAAGCTTGGCTTATGTTGACATGAACAAAATTGGAATTCACGGTTGGAGTTATGGTGGTTTTATTTCTACTTCATTAATAATAGATCAACCGAAAATTTTTAAAGTAGCTGTTGCCGGTGGTCCTGTTATTGATTGGAAATTTTACGAAATAATGTATGGCGAGCGATATATGGACACACCTCAAGAAAATCCTGAAGGTTACAAAAATTCTTCATTGCTTTATAAAGCAAAAGACTTAAAAGGTAAATTACTTATAATTCAAGGTGCAATTGATAAAACTGTGGTTTGGCAAAATAGTTTGAGTTTCATAAGAGAGTGTGTTAAAAACAATGTTCCTGTCGATTACTTTGCCTATCCAAGATCTGAGCATAACGTTAGAGGCTACGACAGAATTCACTTAATGGATAAGGTATCGAATTATTTTGATGATTATTTAAAATAAAATATTAATAGATTTCTTTTTAAAGCTACTGGTTTAAAGCCAGTAGCTTTTTATTTTTTGGGTAATGTAAATGTGAAGCTACTGCCCTTTCCCAGCTTACTTTCAACACATATTGCACCATTGTTTTTCTCAACAAATTCCTTGCAAAGAATTAAGCCCAAACCTGTTCCTTTTTCATCATCTGTGCCGAGGGTTGTATGATGATAATCGATACGAAAAATTTTCACCAAATCACGTTCTTCTATTCCAATACCGTTATCAGAAATGCAAACTTTTATAGAATCTTCTAATTCAGATACTTCTATCTTTACTATTCCTTTAGAAGGGGTAAATTTCAATGCATTTGAAATAAGATTGCGAATAACAGTTCGTATCATATCTTCATCAAAAAAAGCATAGATATTTTCGGTTAAAACATCCGACATTAAAATATTTTTATTTCTTGACGAATTCTGAAAAAGTTCAATATTATCATTTATTAGTGTGCTAATATCATTCTTCTTTGGATTAAATTTAATTTCACCTTTTTGACTTCTTGACCAGTCTAATAAATTTTCTAAAAGGTTAAATGTTTTTTCTGCTGAATTATGTAAATCAAAAACAATATTTTTTAATTTTTCTCTTTTAAAACTATCAAAACTATGACAAATTATATTTGTTAAACTAACAAAAGTTGCAAACGGGCTTCGTAAATCGTGAGCAATAATAGAAAAAAACTTATCTTTAGTAACATTTGCTTTTTGTAGCTCATCACGATGCTTATGGATTAGCTCCTCTGCATGTTTTAATTTAGTAATATTAGAATCAATAGAAATAATTCTAGACACATCACCATCATCATCAATAATAGGGCTTAGAGTTGTTTGTGCCCAAATTTTTTCGCCTGATTTAGTAACATTTAAAGCCTGATAACTTATTGGGTCTTTTCTTCCTAGCCAATCATTAATTAGAGTTTTTATGTTTTTATGATAACTAGCAGCAACAATGTTTCCCCCTTTTTCTTTAGTAAATTGCTCAAGGGTATATCCATACATTCTCGTAAAACTTTCGTTTACCCATTCAAAATTGCCTTCTTTGTCCATTATAACAATTGCATTATTTGTTTCTCTTGCAACAATTGATAATTTTTCTAATTGCCTTGATTTATTTTCAATTTCTTCTTTTTGAAAAATAATTTCATTCTCCGCATCTTTTATTTTGGTAATATCAGAATCAATTGCAATAAAATTAACTACGTCATAATCTCCATCAAAAATAGGGGTTAAAGTAGTCTGTATCCATAATCCTTTATCGTCTTTTGCTATTGTAAACTTTTGATAAATAGCTGTTTTCTTATTTTCAATGCATGTTTTTATAACTTCTTTAATTTCAGGATTAATGCTGTGTGTTGCAATATTTTTTCCTTTTGCCTTGATAAGTTGTTCTAATGTGTATCCATACATTTTGGTAAAACCTTCATTAACCCACTCAAGATTTCCTGTTTTATCAAAAACGGCAATAGCATTGTCTGTTTCGCGTGCAACAAGCGTAAGTTTTTCAAGTTCTATATTTTTATTTCTGAGTTGTTCCGTCTGAACAAGAATCTCTTCTTTTTGGAGTTCTAATTCAACGTTCTTTAATGAAATATTTTCGTAAGCTTGTTTTAAATTTTCTGTTTGAGATAATATTTCTTCTTTTTGTAGTAATATTTCACTTGTCCTATCTGCAACGGTATCTTCTAAATTCTTATTCTTCAAACGTAATCGTTTAGTGCGAATAAAAACAAAAAATCTAAGCACTAAAATACAAAACAAGAGATATAAAAAATAAGCTAAATAAGTTCTATACCAAGGCGGTAATATTACAAATTCAAAAATTGCAGGTTCACTCTCAATGTCATATACGTTTTTTGCTTTAACAAAAAACGTATAATTTCCCTCATGAAGGGAATTATATTCTTTTTTGTTTTCTCTAGACCAGGTCGACCAATTTTTGTCAAAACCTTTTAAATAATAGCTATATCTATTTGAGCTTTTGTTTTCATAAAATGTGGTTGCATACTCGAACACCAATGAATTATTTCGGAATAAAATTTTTGGAATAAATTTCTTATTTTGTTTTAAACTAATATATTTCTTATTATTTTCAGATTCTGAAAAATTTGTTCCATAAAATATCACAGAATCACTACTTTCCACTTTTCGTATTAAAGAATAATAAGGCTTATGATAATTTTTTATTTTTGTTTGAGAGTATTTGTATAATCCTTGCGTACCTCCTACCCAAATAAAATTATTTCCATCAATAAATATTGCACCTAAACCATTTTGAGAAATTCGCTTAAATGGAATTGCATCAATTTTAAATTTATTATCTTCTTTAATAAGTACTTTGTCGCCATTAACCCACACATTTCCTTTTAAATCTTGTGCAAAACTATTAATTCTTTTATTTTTTAATGTCTTAATATTATTAAATAATTCATCCGGATAAAAGCTGTCCGTTTTAGAATTAAACCTATAAACACCGTTATCTGTAGCAAAAATTAATCTTTTGTTAAAATTAAAAATTTTTGTTTCTCTTACAGATTTTAGTGAATTAGATGTGTCATAATATGTGACTTCAATTTTATTATTAAGTTGCTTAATTCTATATACTCCCTGGTATATTGCAGCTGCCCATAAATTATTATTTTCATCTTCGGCAATGCTTCTTACTTCTATATTTTTATTTAATATTTTCCCCTCATTTATCCATTTTTTTTCTTTCTTATTCCAAAATATTGTAGTTAATCCTCCTTTTAATCCTACATAAATTTTTCCGGGATATATTTTTGATTTATATAACTTAAAAACCTCAACATTTTCAACAACTTTTTTTGCTTCACCATCAATAATTTGATAAATACCATAGCTTGTTCCTGCCAATAATATTTTTTTGGAGTCAACCTTACTCTTAATAAGAGACCATGATTGTTCGTCAATTCCAGAGACTTTTTTAAATTGATTAATTAATGGGGTATTGTTCCTATTCAAATAATAAACACCAGTTCCTGTTGAAACATACACCGTTCCATTAAAACGAGTAATATCTGTTATAGTTCCTTCTAAATTATTTTTTTCATTCCAGTAATTAAAAGTTGAATTTATATCTACATGTGAAATTCCCTTATCTAAGCCTAACCATAAGCCTTCGTTTCTATCTTTAAAAATTGAATATACAACATTATTTTGCAGAGAACTTTCTTTATTAATAATGTTTAATACTTCACCTTTTGTGTTAAAAACAATAACACCATTTCTAATTGTAGAAATTGCAAAACTATTATTTTGTAATTTAACACCTCCATATATTTTATTATCAACAATAAATTGGTTAATTTGTTTTGCCCCTTGCGATAAATTTTCAAAAGGAACAATTTTTGTCTTACCATTAATTGAAGAGTAAACAAACAAGCCTTTATTTCGTGTAGCTATAAGTAATTTATTCTTCTCAAAAGGAAGAATAGAAAATATTTTTGAATTTAAAAAAAATTCACCTTTGGGAATAAGTTGTAATGAATCTCCAACAATTTTCTTTAAGCCTGCACCAATTTCCTGAACATAAAGTTCTCCATTAACAAGCATGCTTAAATAAAAATATTTAGCTGTCTTCTTAATTACTTTTATTTTTTTTCCATTGTAATGGAACAAAAAATTATCAGTTAAAAAATAAGATCCTTCTTTTGTTGAATTAGTCGACCAAACATCTGAGAAACGCTTAAATTTTGAATCTAAAGATTGTGCAAGAGAAACATAGTGTAATTTTCCGTTTTCATTTGGAGCTAAATAACCGAATTCACCAACAGCACCAACATAAACAACCCCTAAGCTGTCAATAGAAAATGAGCGAGCACTTGACCTATTTGATATTAAAATTATCCGCCAAGTTTCACCATCAAATTCTAGAATGCCTTGATTTGCGATATACATTACACCCCTTTTATCTTGAACAATAGACCAATTTTGCGTTGATGCTTGATATTCTTTTGGAGTATAATTACGTGTAAAAAACTGTCCTTTTTCTTGTGAATAAAGAGCAGAAAAATTAAGAATTATTACAAATATTAATGTGATAATACGCTTCATTTATTTAAAAAAATGTCATATTTTTAATTTCTAAATTTAAAAAATTTAAACAGATTAAAAAATCTTTTCATCTAAATTGAGCTTAAAAAGATAATTCCAGCTAGTAATAACTATTCTTTTTTTTAACCGCTCTTTTTTTTTGCAAGCAAAAACCTCGTATGTTTGAAAAAAAGCACAAAAAAAAAGGCGATTAAGAAATAAAAAAAATGTTCTTTTGATTTTATAATTTAAAAGTTAATAAATAAAAATTCAGCCTATTCTCTCCATAACCAAATTTTTATAACTTCGTCCAATTGGTAATTCTTTTTCGTTTATTTCTATTGTAGTATTACTAAAAGCTTCAATTTTATTAATTGAAACAATATAAGAGCGGTGAATGCGAATAAAAGCATCCTTATTTAATTTATTTTCGAAAGCACTAATTTGTTCTTTAGTTACAACAAATTTATTCGTGGTTGCTATTTTAACGTAATCTTTAATACTTTCAATGAATAATATATCTTTTAAAAAGATTTTCACCATTTTCTTTTTTTCTTTTACAAAAAGAAAATCTTCTTTATTTTCTTCAGTTAATTTATTAATACTTTTAACAGAACGATGCAATAAAAAAAATTTATTTACAGCTTTTAAAAATCTTCCAAACGTAATTGGCTTCATTAAATAATCAAGAACGTTTAGCTCAAAACCTTCAATAGCGTAATCTTTATTAGCTGAAGTAATTATAATCGAAGGAGCTTCGTTTAATGTCTTTATAAAATCAACACCTGTTAATCTTGGCATTTCAATATCAAGAAATATTAAATCAATTTTTTCTTTATGAAGAATATCATAAGCATCAATGGCATTATTATATTTGGCAACTATTTCAATCTTAGCTATCTTTTCAAGATAACTTTCAATAACAGTTATGGCTAATAAGTCGTCATCAATTATAATACATTTAGTTTTCATTAATTTTATTTTATAAATTAATATGAAAATAAAAAACATGATTGTTTTGTAAAAATAATAAAATTATGGAATAACTTTGTAAATAATGTTGTCTAAATTATAAAAGAAAACTAAGTGAATAGTATCGATTCTCACGATGATAATTATTTAATTGAATTAGTTAAAAATGGAAATGATTCTGCTTTCACTTTTTTAGTTTCTCGGTACAAACATCAGGTTGCAAAAACTATTTTTGGAATGCTTGGTAATTGTGCCGAAGCAGATGATGTTGGGCAAGAAACATTTTTAAGATTTTATAAATCAATAAATAATTTTAGAGGAGATTCTCGTCTAGGAACATATTTAACAAGAATAGCAATTAATTTATCGTTAAACGAATTAAAAAAAAGAAAAAGAAAATATTTATTTTTTCATTTTGATAATGATGAAAATCATCTTGAGATTGGTGATGTTAATTCAGATTTTGAAAAAAAAGACACAAAAGAAATTATTGATATGGCAATAAAAAATTTAACACCAGAATTTAGAAGTGTTATTATATTAAGATTGGTTAATGGATACTCAACAAAAGAAGCTGCTGAAATTCTCAATTTACCAATAGGGACTGTTCTATCACGTTTATCAAGAGCTCAAATAAAACTTAAAGAAGCATTGAAAAAATTAATCATTTAATTATGAAACATAATATTTTAAAATTACTCATTCGATCTTTTGATAAAAATTTATCAATTGACAAAAAACAACTGTTAAATAAAAGGTTGGAAAGTGATAAAAATTTACAAAATCAAAAATACGAATTAAATGAAGTCAGAGAATTTATAAAAAAACAAGATTATCAGTTTAAACCTTTTTTTGAAACTCGCGTAATGAGTAAAATTGAAAATATTAAAAATGAATTAGATTTTATTAGCAGATTATTTTTGGTTTATAAACGAATTTTTGTTTTTGGTTTTTCCGTTTCATGCCTAATATTGATAATCTTTTATTTAACAGGTAGCTCCATTATATTTGACAATTTATTTGGAACAAATTATATGAATACTGATAATCTGAGTGTTTTCTTAATGTTTGACTAAAAAATAAATTTATAGAGTTGAAAGAAATGAATAAGGATTAACTTATAATAAAATTTAAAAATCATGAAAAAGCTCACAAAAAAAAAACAAACAATAACAATAATTATTTCTACACTAATATTTGGGTTTCTATTGGGAGTATTTATTTCAGGATTATACATACGGAAAGAGTTTAGAGAATTTGTTAGCGTAAGAAAAGAAAAAGGATTTAAACAACGAATATGTAACGTTCTTGATTTATCTGATAAACAAACAGTTGAATTAGATAGTATTTTCACGTACCATGCCATAACAATGGAAGATTTACACAATGAGTTTCGAAAAAAATTTAAAAAGAATATGGATTCTCTAGAAACAGAAATAGAACCATATTTAACAGAAGAACAAAAGCAAACTCTTGTTGAAATGAAAAAGACACACAGAAGATTTCGAAAGCCTTTTCTTTTTCGTAAATTTAAAAAGGACTGTAAAGAGCTTACAATTAAAAAAAAATAGACTTTTTTAATAAAAATGTTATACTAAACAATTAATTCGAAGCTATTTAAAATTAAAAAAAAAATAATTAGCATAACGAATTAAATAATAAAGCATATATTAAAAACCACTCTTGTCCGATATATTTTAAAAAATTGCATAAATATAACACAGGTCGCCACTACGTGGCTATTATTACATCCTGATAAATGCATACTATTTATAAAAAAAATATTTTTAATAATTATTCACTTGATATATTTATTAAAATTTATAATTTAGCCTAATTAAATAGGCTAATAATATATTTTATTTTATTAAAGCAAATCACATCTGTTAGGTATTTTCAATAAAAAATTAAAAATTTACACATTAAACTTTCAGATTTACAAATAGTTAACACATGGAACAAAAAGACTATATATTAAGAGAGATTGATAAGATTGGAGTTATGTTGCGATATATACTTGCAAAATTAATTCCCATAAATTCAGTTAGAGAAAAAAACAATATCTCGGAAAATATTAATAACGAGCTTTTCGAGAATATTGGTTATGATATTAATTCTCTTTTAAAAATTTCAAAAAACGACTTCAACGATATATTTAAGTATAACAAAGGGTTTAATTTAGCAAATATTGAATTATTAGCTGAATTATTATACAATATTTCTCAAAAAGAGTCAGATAACAGCCAAAAAATTCTACAAAAATCACTTGAACTTTATGAATTTGTTAATGATTCCGGCAAAACTTTCTCGTTTGACCGAGAAAATAGAATTGATAAAATTAAAAACGAGCTTCACAATTGCACCAATAATCTTCATGACTAAATATTTAAAATTCATATTGCCTTTTATAATTTTTTTTACATCTCAGGGTGTAGCTCAAAACTATAATTACAATTTTAAAGCCCTCGAAAAATCAATAAAAAAGAATCAAATATCATTCAAAAAAGTTGAAACCGGAAATATAGCAAACGATTTGGGATATTCACAAGCAATAGCTTGGGGCGATTTTAATAACGATTTGTATCCAGACATATATGTATCAAACAGTTGGATAAATGACAATAATCTTGTTTATTTAAATAACACAGACGGTTCGTTTACAAAAATCGCAACAGGTATAATTGCAAATGATAACGGAAACTCTAATGGCTGCTCATGGGCAGATTATAACAACGACGGTTTTGTTGATTTATTTGTTTCAAATGTAAACAATCAAAAAAATTTTTTATATAAAAACAATGGAGATAGTACGTTTACAAAAATCACAACAGGAGATATTGTAAACGACACAAACTGGTCTTATGGTTGTTGCTGGGGTGATTACGATAAGGACGGTTTTCCCGATTTATATGTTACTAACATTGGACAAAACTTTTTATACAAAAACATAAACGGTGAATATTTTAAACAAATTAACGAAGGCAGTATTGTAACTGATGATGCCTGCTCTTATGGCTGTTCTATAGCAGACTATAACAACGACGGGTATTTAGATATTTTTGTAGCAAACTGGAATGGGAAAAATTTTCTTTATAAAAATAATGGCAATTTTTCTTTTTCAAAAATTAATGAATTTCCTTTTAACACCGATTTTGAAGATTCAGAAGGAAGCTCTTGGGGTGATTTTAACAATGATGGTTTTATAGATTTATTTGTTACAAATGATGGTGTTAATTCTTTATATCAAAATGTTGACGGACAATCATTTTTAAAAGCAACAAATACAATTCTCACAAGCACATCAAACAATTCTAATGGAACATCGTGGACAGATTTTGACAATGATGGCGATTTAGATCTTTTTATTGCAAACGGAGGTAATCAAAAAAATCTTTTCTACATAAATTCAGGAAACGAAAACCATTGGATAAAACTGAAATTAATTGGTATAACCGGAAACAAATCTGCAATTGGAGCAAAAGTAAAAATAAGGTATGGAAATAATAAAATACAATATCACGAAATTTCATCTCAAACAGGTGGTGGCTGCGGTGCTCAAAACGATTTAATTCAACACTTTGGTACCGGGAATTATCAATCAATTGAATCGTTGCAAATAGCATGGCCTTCTGGAATAATTGATACATATACAGATTTAAAGACAGACACATTAATTATAGTTAAAGAATCTGTTAATAATGGAATTCGCGATTTAGACGAAACAATTACTTTAGAACAAAATTTTCCAAATCCTTTTAACAATCAAACAACAATAAATATATCGACAAAAAAACCTTTAAAATTAACTCTTAAAATATATAATTCTAACGGGAATCTTATATGCTGTCCTCTAATTAATGACCAAATTAATGGTTTCAAACAAATTTATTTAGATTCTAATATCTTTATTTATTCAGGAATTTATTATTATGAGTTAACAACAAAAACTAACAAATTAGTAAAAAGCATGATGTTTATTAAATAATTTCGCTGCAATAAAAATCATTCATCCCCAAACTATTAAAATTCAATAAATTTCTTAAATTTGTATAAAACATAATAATATTTCAAAATGGTTTCTGATTATTACAGTTTTAAAGTAAACATTGTCGATAAAATATTTTATACAGAAGAAGGAAATCAATTTCCAAAAACTGCAATTATAAGCTTATTTGACATAAACAATAAAGTCATCACTTCAAAAGATTTTGGTTATATCGACACTATCGACATCTATAATCATATTGACAAAAAAGAACCGTTAAATCTTGACTATTGCTATATCAAAAATTTTTCAATAACAACTTACCGTCGCTTACATTTATTGGACAAGAAAGACTATGTTTCAATAAAAAATATATCTGCAAAATATGCATTTTTCGATTCAAATTTCAGCATCGACTTTTCCTATATAAAAATCACTGATGGTGGCATGAACTTTAGCAACACTCACTTTGCCGAAGGCGACCTTAACTTTAGCAACACTCATTTTGGAAAAGATAAAACAGATTTTAGTTATTCTGTTTTTAGAAATAATAGAGCTGATTTCTCAAATACATTCTTTGGAAATAAGGGACTTAACTTCAAAAATGCAATATTTCATCAAGGAATTAAAGATTTTCAATATGCCGATTTTGGTAACGGCGATGCAATATTCACTAATACAGAATTCTCTGACGGCGATGTGTCATTTATTAACACTAACTTTAATGATGGAAATGTATCGTTTAAAGTAGCACGTTTTGGAAAAGGAAATATAGTTTTCCATTTTGCTAAATTTGGAAAAGGTCAAATCTCCTTTGAGAGGACTGAATTTGGTGATGGTAAAATTGATTTCCGAACAGTAGAATTCAATGAGGGTAAAGCAAATTTTAATCGTGCAAATTTTGGCGAAGGCGATATTAGCTTTGAAGCAAGTAGCTCATCGCAAGGAAAAATCACTTTTAAAAGAACTAATTTCGGAGAAGGCTCAATAAACTTTGAACTTGTTGAGTGTGAAAATACTGATGTCATTTTCGAAAAAGCAACTTTTGGACACAACGATGTGTCTTTTTTTAATTCAAAATTCAATTTTCTGTCTTTAAAATCTTGTCACTTAGATGATTATCTTGATTTACGAGTAAAAAAATGTAATAAATTAAATCTGGCAGACACTATTGCCAGAGATATTATTGATTTAAAACCATATAATTTTAAAGTAGATATAAACCGATTAAATCTCACAGGAATGAGATTATTAGGTTGCATTTATATTGATTGGTTTGACAATGATGTAAAACAAATTATTTACAGGCAAACAAACACCAGCTTTAAAGAAAAAGCCGATCAATTCAGAACCTTAAAAGAAAGCTTTAACAAAACAGGAGAATATAATGACGAAGACCGTTCATATGTTGAATTTAAAAGATGTGAAGCCAAGTCTAAACTACTTGAAACAAAAGAAAAAGGCAAACTAAAAAAAATTAACAGGCAAATAAGATACTGGATTCAATGGTTGACTTTTGATCAGGCTGGATACTACGCCACAAATCCTCTTAGAGTACTAACTGCAATGGTTGGCGTATACATTATTTTCAGCTTATTATTTATAGTAATTTTTTACTTTGGGAATTCCGACATTCTTTCGGCAACAAACGCACCGGCACTAAATCTTTTTGAACGATCATTTTACCATAGTGCAATAACTTTTTTAACTATTGGTTATGGCGACCACTATCCTATTGGATGGTCGCGTGTACTTTCTCCCATTGAAGGATTTGCAGGTATGTTTCTTATGTCGTACTTCACAGTTGCACTGGTTAGAAAAATTTTACGTTAGTTTTTTTTGCGACTTAGAGGCTTTGCGACTGGGCGACTGGGCAATTTGGCGACTGGGCGACGGGGAGAATGTTAGTTTTATATGATTTTAAAAAAACAAAGCAATGAAAAAATTAATATTTAGCAATCTATTTTTATTTATTTTCATACTTAATTCGTCAGTATTTAGTCAAAATAGCACGCTCTTTCAAAACTCAAAAAATACTCAAGCGAACAAGTATATTCCTAACACAATAATAATTAAAATTAAACCCAAATTCAGAAGCTTATGTACTAATAGAAAAATTAAAAGCAATGAACTTGAAAATCTTATAAAAACAATAAAAACAACATCAGTAACAAAAAAATTTCCACAAATTCACGAGCCAAAACAAAAATTCGATAAAAACGGAAACAAATTAGTTGATCTATCATTAATTTATGAAATAAAATATAAATCAAAAACTTCTATCAATAAAATTATATCTCAGTTGAAATCAAACGAGATTATTGAGTATGCTCAGCCTCATTATTTACCTAAACTTTTATATACACCAAACGATTTATTAAATACAAATCAGTATTATTTAAATACAATTCATGCTTTTGAAGCGTGGGATATTAGCAAAGGCGACAGCACAATAGTAATTGGAATTACAGACACCGGGGTAGATATTGACCACGAAGATTTAATTAATAACATATCTTATAATAATAAAGATTTAATTAATGGTGTTGATGATGATAATGATGGATTTACTGATAATTTTAGAGGTTGGGATTTAGGCGAAAACGATAATAATCCACAAGTTGGCGACAATAAACACGGCGTTTATGTCTCAGGTATTGCTGCTGCAAAAACAGATAACGGCACAGGCATATCCGGTGTGGGATTTAATACTAAATTTTTGCCTGTAAAAATATCAAATCAAAACGGAGAATTAACAATGTCCTACGAAGGAATTATTTATGCTGCCGATCACGGTTGCTCAATAATTAACTGCTCATGGGGAGGTACTGTTAAAGATCAATATGGGCAAGATATTGTTAATTATGCAACGTTTAACAAAAACGCCCTTGTAATTGCAGCAGCAGGCAATAGCAATAACGACGACTTAATTTATCCTGCATCTTTTGAAAATGTAATTAGTGTTGCCGGAACCGACGAAAATGATATTAAATGGACAGGCACATCTTCTGGTTCTAATTATGGAATTTATGTTGATATTTGCGCTCCCGGAATGTATATCTACACTACCGACAACAATAACAATTACATTAAAACTTACTGGGGAACTTCATTTTCGGCACCTATTGTTGCAGGTTGTGCTGCTATTGCAAAATCTTTTTATCCTGACTATACGGCTCTTCAAATAGGCGAATTATTAAAAGCTAGTGCAGATAAAATAGACGACAAACTCGGAAATATTCTATATCAACACAAACTAGGTTCTGGTCGTGTAAATCTTTTTAAAGCACTTAGCAATACTGCACAAACTTCAATAAATTTTGATAATATTTCTTATACTGATAATAATGACAATGAATTTGTAGCAGGCGATACAATCTTAATCACAGGAATATACACAAGCTATCTTTCACAAGTATCGAACACAACTGTTACTTTAAGTTGCACATCAGATAATATTGAGATTATTAACGACAATAATTATATTGACACATTAAATACTTTAGAAACAATTTCGAACCAAAACAATCCTTTTGCAATAAAGATATTACCTAATATCAATTATGACGAAAACATAGTTCTAAGACTTAATTACGACTACGGAAATTATCAAAAAATACAATATATTGACTTTTATGTAAATCCATCATTCATAAATATTGACACAAATAATATATCGACAACAATTACAAGCAACGGAAATATTGGATTTACAAACACAGCTGAAAGAAGCGGAATTGGTTTTATTTATAAGAAAAGCGAAAATCTTATTTTTGAAGGAGGATTATTAATAGGTAATTCCGCACAAAATGTGACTAATTGCATACGTGGCAGTAATGATTTTGAAACAATTTCTTTGCCTTCAACAATAAGCAATAATCCTGCTGTTGATTACAGTATTCAAACAATTTTTAATGATGATAAATCTGATGATAGTAAACTTGGACTAAAAATCTTGCAAAATAATTACGCTTGGGATAATGAGGAAGATGCGAATTATATAATTTATGAATATCTAATTATTAACAAAAATGCTTTTGATATAACTAATTTATATGTAGGGCTATTTGCAGATTGGGACATCACTTTTTATAATAGAAACAGAATTGATTTTGACAAAGACTTGAATTTAGCATACACCTACAGCACACAATCACCGGTATATTACACAGGTATTCAACTACTTTCGGGCACACCTATTAATCACTATGCAATTGATAATATTGAAGGAGGAAATGGCGGAGTCGACATTACTAATGGTTTCTCAACGGAAGAAAAATGGTTTACCATGACTAACGAAAGAAACACAGCAGGTAACAAGTCTGACACAAGCGATGTTGCTGATGTTTTAAGCACAGGTCCGTTTAATATAAATTCAGAAGATACAGTTAAAATTGCTTTCGCTTTAGTTGCCAATAATAATTTATACAATTTAAAAAACAGTGCTGTTTATGCACAAGAAAAATATTTCAATATATATAATCAAAATAATATTAATGATGCAAATAAAAATTTATTTGAGGCCATTGTTTATCCTAATCCAACAAATAAAAATACTGAAATTAAATTTTATTCAAGCAGTAATAAACCAATTGAACTAAAAATTATTAATTCAATTGGAAATACTATCTTTATAAAAAAGATAAATTATACTAAAACAGGGAAAAACACTATAAAGATTAATACTTCAGAAATTAGCAACGGAATTTACTTCATTAAATTAAAAACAAAAAACAGAACAATTTCAAAAAAGTTATTGATTATTCACTAAAATTAAGGATTTTGTAGACGTTCACACGGTAATAAATTAAGTTTATTTATACTTTAAAAGTCATTAATTCCTGCCCCGTAATGAAGCGTATCGGTGTCATTGATTGCCATTAGTAGTCATTAATTGTTATTGGGATTCATTAAGAACAAATGAATAATTTTGTGAAATTCTCGATAAATCGGAATTTTATAGGACAGGCGACGAAGTCAAATGACAACAAATGAAGTGAAACAAATGGCAAAAATAAAATTCAATAAACGGTTAGGTGGTTTTATTGTTTTTAATAAACTCTTTCTCAATAGCATCTGATTTGTTTATTGATTGTTTTAGCCATTGAATTTTCAAATCATCTTTTGCATCATCTGTTAGTTGCCAATTAATGTTTGAGTTTCGCAATTTATGTGTTAGGTGATGTAAAATAATTGCAGCAGAAACAGAAATATTAAAACTCTCGGTAAAGCCGAACATAGGGATTTTCAAAAACTCATCGGCATTATTAAGCACTGTTTCGGAAAGTCCTGTAAGTTCCGTACCAAAAAACAGAGCAAATTTACCTTTGTTTAAATCAAAATCTTCTAAATTAACATCATCTAAATGGGGAGTTGTTGCAACTATTCGATATCCTTTATTTTTCAAACTTGAAATTGTTTCTAAAGTGTTATTTTCTGAATTGCTATATTTTTTTAGGTTTAACCACTTGTAAGAGCCTAAAGCAACTTCCGGATTAACTTTATATTCATTTCTATTCTCAATAATGTGTACATCTTGAAGTCCGAAACAATCACAGGAACGTAATACTGCGCTGGCATTTTGTGATTGAAAAATATCTTCGAGAACAACTGTAATATAATTCGTTCTACAATTAATAATTTCATCAAACAATTTTACACGGTGTTCTGTAGCAAATTTTGATAAATATTTTATTAATTCTTTCTTCATTAAATTCTTTTGAATCGTCTTAAAATAGGCTGACGATTTTTAATAAAAAAAAGGAAGTAATTAACAGAGGTCACTTCCTTTTTATCAAATACAAATGTCTTTTTATTGCACAGTGCTTGATAAGTCGCTACCTGCTTTAAATTTAACAACTTTTTTTGCAGGGATAATAATTTCTTTTCCTGTTTGAGGATTTCTACCAGTTCTTTCTTTTCTTTCATTTACTGAAAAAGATCCGAAACCTACTAGAGCTACTCTATCACCAGTTTTCAAAGCGCCAGAAGTAGTTTCTACAAATGCGTCTAATGCTTTTTTAGCGTCAGCTTTAGTTAATTGTGATTTTGATGCTATAGCATCGATTAATTGTGCTTTGTTCATAAGTATAATTTTTAGTTAATTTTATAAAAAAAGTTCTCTTCAATGCAAATATAGAGTATTTCTTAACTTTAGCAAATATTATTTTAAAAATATTTAAAAAAAACACGATTATTTTGATTTTTTTCTAAAAAAAAGAGTTAAAAACCATTATTATGTTAAATATAAGCACTTTCTCTCACATTTATCGGCATCTGAATAATGAAATGAAATCATATTATTTCATTAAAAAAAATAAATCGTTTTTATAATCTCATTGAAAATCTACAGAGAAACGTTTTTCCCATTTTCTCGAATTTTAATTAGACCTATTACGAGCCTACAACAATCTGAATAATAGAGCTTTATTAAAAATATGAAAAAAAAGTAAAAATAAAGTGAATTTATTGAATTAAAAATAAAATATTTTTCTATTTTTGCGGTGGAGAAATGGCAGAGTGGTCGAATGCGACGGTCTTGAAAACCGCTGAGGGTCACACCTCCGGGGGTTCGAATCCCTCTTTCTCCGCTGAAAGGTTTGCAAAATTTTTGCAAACCTTTTTTTTATATTTATTATTCCGAGCTTGTATTTCTAACCTTATTTGTATCAATAGCTTTCACAAACTTTTTAATATCTTTTTCTGTAAAATCACCTTCAATACTCATTACAATAAACGAATTTGATTCTTCAATTAGCATTATTATTTCTGAAATTGAGTTACCATCGTCTCGTGCTTTAAAAATTATATCACTTGAGGAATCTGCAATTATCATCACATCTTTATACATTTCGCTTGGCAAATATTCATATAACATTGGCAGTAATGCGTTTGCAGAATCCTCAGCAATAAAAAAAGTTAAATTATCTATATCTTTTAAAAATTGCTTAAGCTCTTTATCATCCTTCTTATTAATAAACATAGCCATTAAATCTGTTGGAAGTCTAAAATTAACTACATTCTCAGAACCTTTATATAACTTGTAGAATGAAGGATAATCTTTTTTTTCATTTGATGCCATACAAGATGTATATATCAGCACTACTAATATTACGCTTATTATTTTTTTCATTTTTAGTTTGTTTTATTTAACATTAATTTAAAAGATCTATTTATTCACGAATTTTATCTAAATGCTCAAAACCTTTAACATTCATTGTTTTTGACAGTTTTGATACTTGCCTCAAAGTAATATCTCCTTCTAAATAAATTAAAACAGGTTCAGGCGTTCCATATACAATCATTATAAATTCTGAAATTCTTTTACCTTTTTCATTTATTAAAAATTTAATGGTTTCTCTCCCCTCTTTTATTATCATCAATTCTTTGTAAATTGATTCTGGTAGCGTAGATAAAATTTCTTTTTCAAATTTAGTATCTGAGTTTACGTAAAAAGAAGAATCAACTGTTAATATTTTTATTGAAGTTAGATTTGAAGTTACTTCTTTAAAATCTTTCTCCTCTTTCTCATTGCTTATTTTTGAGAAAAGATCGAACATATATTGTGTAATATGTACTGACGTATAGCCTTTTTCTCCCGAATGTTTATTAAAAAAACTATTAGCCGGTGTTTCCTGTGCCATTGTTAAAAATGGTATTAACATTATGGCAATTAATATTTTACTTCTCATTTTCTTTCGTTTTAATTAATAATTCTGATTTGTTAAACTGACTTAATTTGTTTAAATTTTTTGTACCGTTATTAAAATTTTGCGCAACGGCAAATAAAGCTTGTTTTGTGTATTTTTCAGCTATTGCTTTATCGGTAATAGCCTGGCCATTATAATATGCATATATTATTTTATTCCTTTTTGTATCCATTTTCGGAAAAATTACAAACATTGAAATTATCAAACTTGCAGCAATTCCTGTGATATATATATATCGTTTTATATTTCTTTTTGGCAGATGTATCTTTTTGTGAAATTTTATTGATTTTTCTTCATTAAAAGCTTTAAATATTGACTTAGCAAAAATTAAATTTTCAGGGATATCTTTGTTATTGCTAAAAAAAATTCTCAATTCATTTTCTTCGGCAATACTTGTTTCTGCCTCAAAATATTTATTTAACAGATTTTCTATTCTTTTAAAGTCCATAATTAATTGTTTTAATTAATTCTTGCTTTACAGCTTTTCGTGCT
Source organism: Bacteroidota bacterium (assembly GCA_015222055.1). Classification (GTDB taxonomy): domain Bacteria; phylum Bacteroidota; class Bacteroidia; order Bacteroidales; family B39-G9; genus B39-G9. Next base: position 32,344 of record JADFUR010000080.1, read on the forward strand.
CTCGACAAACTAACTCTCACTGCATTTATATCAATTCCTGTAAGTTCAGATATTTCTTTAAATTCATAAGCTTCAATATCACGCAAATGAATTATTATTCTTTGTTTTTCGGGCAATTGAGCGATTAGTAACTTTATTTTATCAGAAATATCTTTTTCTTCATTTTTAGGCTCTATTGAATTATTATGCAAGGATTTTAATTCTTTAAAGCTATTTATAACAACATTCTTATGTTTGATCTTATCAAGGCATAAATTTTTTGTTGAACGCATTAAAAAGGATTCTATATTTTCATATTTATCAATCCATTCTTGATTTAGCCAAAGCTTTTCGAAAATATCTTGAGTAACATCTTCGGCTTCAGCTTCATCTTTTAAGATTGCTCGAGCAAACCTAAAAATTTTATCTTTCAACAAAGTAACAATATTCTTATAGTCTCTTTTAATCATTCTGTAGTAAGACGATTTAGATTAAAAAACATTACAGCAATGTATGATTTTTTATTGAGGCGGTAAAAAAATAAATATTTATTTATGAATTTTTAGCAAGCAGAATCATTTTTATTCAAGACCTTAAGGTCTAACGAATTTGATAAATCTAAAACACACCCCGCTAAGCGAAGTTTGCAAGTTCGCTTTATCATTCAACCATTTTCAAATACTATTAATATACTACTTGAAATATTAAGTAATATAATTTATCTTGTTCTTTAATTTGATAAGCGGTTGACATCTTTTTTTGTTAC
>JADFUR010000081.1 GCA_015222055.1 Bacteroidota bacterium
AAAGTGAAAAGGCTAAAGTGAAAAGGCTAAAGTGAAAAGGCTAAAGTGAAAAGGCTAAAGTGAAAAGTAAAGTAAAAAGTGTTTCGACATTATTTTTTTAGTGTCTTTTACTTTTTACTTTAATTTTTTTAGCCTTTGTTCTTTGTACTTTAGCCTTTAAAGACCTTACAAAAACTTACCTAAAACTAATACCAATACCTGCCGTAGCCATTGAATAGCTTGCATAAGTATAATCAACATGAAAAGTTACAACGGCAAATTTTAAACGTGCACCAATATTGTAACGAGGAATAGTAGTACCTTCAACATTATCTATTGACATATCAATAGGGTCTTTTATTACTTCGCTATCGCGAATAACTTTTTCAGCAAAATTAGGGCTTGTAGGATTTGTCTCAACAGCCAAAGTAGGATAATTACCTTTTAATTGTAAGTCGGTTGATGTAGAACTAAAACCAACACCGCCATAAACACAAATAATAGGCAGGTTAACAGATGCTACTAAATTAGCAGTATAACTTGTGAAAGTTAAATCAAGTTTTTGATTATCGAATGATTGAGTTGTAACAACATTAACATCATTTCCATAAATGTCGGGTTGAAAATTAATATCGGCATTTGACGATAATTTAGTGTAACCACCCATAACAGATAAGTTCCAAATAGGAATAGATTTTAAGAAAGGTATCCATTGTTTTAAATCGTGTCGTAAACCAATCCCCCATAATCCTATTGAAGCACCGCTATTTTTAACGGTTGGCACATAACGACCCATAATTTCTGTACCATAAACCAAGCCAATACCTGCTTTTAACATTGGTAAAGGTAAGAAGCCAACCCCTGTTCCTTTGGGCATTTGGAAATCGGCAAGTTTATAAGTGTTTCCTAAAATTGTAGTGTTATATTCCAATCTTGAACCATCATCACGTTTTCCGGCAGCGGTAGGAGTCATATTACTTTCACCGGTAGCTAAAGTTAACGATTCTAAGTTTAATCCATTTATATCAAATTCTTTATCTGCTGATGGAGCAAAAGCCATGCTTGTTGTGAGAGTAAGGTCAAAGCCTAATTTGCCGTGTACTTTTGCAGAATTATACCAACCTCCATTTAAATCAGTTCCTAATATGTTTGCATAAGGAGTTAAATAAGCTTTAAATAATTTTTGTGCATCATTTGTTCCTCCTTGCATAAAATTGGCAATATCGTCAAATTGTGCAAAGGTGCTTGTGGTAAATATTCCGAATACTACTATTAAGAATATTTTTTTTATTTTTAGAATCGTTTTCATAGTCATAGAGTTTAAGTTAATAAAAAATAACACTACTAATTTAAATCAATTAGTTAAAAAAAAAAAATTATTAAGCTAATACATTAATTTGTTTGTAAAAATTCAGCTAATGTAAACGTTTTGTCTTCAATTATTCCTTTTTTAGTGTTTTTTAGAGAGCAACACTCGTTATATAAATCATGTTCGAAAAATAAGGTGTAATTATTTTTTTCAGCCTCAGTTAAAAAATTTTCTTTTTCTTTTAAAGTATCAAGAGGAAACAAATCGTAACTTGAAATATATGGTAAAGGAATATTTGCTACAACAGGAATCAAATCGCCAACATAAACAATTGTTTTACCATTATAATTTATGAAAGGAATTACTTGTCCCATAGTATGCCCATTATATAAGCGAATTTTTATATTTGTAAATAAATTAGTGTTTTCGTCAATAAAATTTAACTTACCCATTTCAAACATAGGCATTAAATTTTCTATAGGATATGCAGGAGCTTCTCTTTTGTTTGGATTTATTGCCCAGTCCCATTGCTGTTTGCTTGTGTGATAAGTTGCATTTTTGAATGTAAGCTCAAATTCATTTTTTGAATTATATTTAATTCCGCCTCCGCAGTGGTCAAAATGCAAATGTGTTAAAATAACATCAGTAATATCGTCACAAGTAAAACCATTTTTTCTCAATGATTTTTCCAAGGTGTCATCGCCATTCAAATAGTAATGTGAAAAATATTTTTCATCTTGTTTATCACCACAACCATTATCTATCAAAATTTTTTTTTCGCCATCAACAATCAATAAACATCGCATTGAACAGTTGCAAAGATTATTTTCATCGGCAGAATATTTTTTTTGCCATAATGTTTTTGGTACTACGCCAAACATTGCACCACCATCAACTTTAAAATTCCCGGTTTCAATTTTATATAATTTCATGTGTTTTCTCCTTTGTAATTAATTGATATTTAGTTATTTGTGTTTGTTGTGATTTGCTCAATTTTAAATTTTAGGTTTGAATTTATACATGTAAGATTTATTTTAATAAAATATAAAAATATTAGAATGTAAATTTAATAATTATTAAATTTAATAATTATATAAAATCAGTATTTTTACGTTTTTAATATATGATAAAAAGTCATTACATATTATCCTTATTTTTATTATTGATATTTACGCTTAGCACAAAAGCTCAGGAAGAAGTCAAAGAAAAGAAAATGTATCTTCTCGAAGCAGTAATTATCAATAACGACACACTTCCGCATGTTAATTTAAGAGAAATAATTGTTTTACCACCCCGTAAGTTTACAAGTCGTGCAAAAAGAAAAAGATATTGGCGTTTAGTTTATAATATTAAAAAAGCTTATCCGTATGCTAAAATTGCAAGTAAAGAATTAATGAAGTTAAACGATACTCTTTTAACAATAAATTCGAAAAGGCAGCAAAAGTTTTGTATAAAACAGGCTCAAAATAAAATGTTTAATAAGTATAAAGATCAACTAAAAAAACTCACCATAACTCAAGGTAGAATACTCATAAAGCTTGTTGATAGAGAAACAGGCAACACATCTTATTCAATTATTAAAGATTATAGAGGGAATTTTTCTGCCTTTTTTTGGCAATCAATTGCTAGACTTTTTGGCGAAAATTTGAAAGAAAATTATAACCCTCAAGAAGAAGACAGGCTTATTGAGGACATTGTTACAAGAATTGAAAACGGACAGTTGTGAGGAGGGGGGAAGGAAAATGACAAAAGTAAAAAGTTGAAAGTAAAAAGACAAAAGACAAAAGACAAAAGGAAAAAGACAAAAGTAAAAAGACAAAAGTAAAAAGTTGAATGTTTAAAGTTAAAAATTGTGTCCTTTGTGCATTCTTAGTGCTCTTTGTGGTTATCTTTTTTTTAATAATAATTATCAATTAATTTAAGAATTGATTTTACCACATTATCAGCACCTTCACCAATTTGAGCTATTGATGCGTTAAGCATATAACAAGGATTTGTTACTATTCTGTTTTTTATATCAACAGCAACTTCTCCGTTGACTGTGTTTTTGTGAGTTGCACCCATTTGAGATACATCATTTGCAGTGTTTGCATCATTCCCGATTGTAAGTTCAACATTTGCTAAAACTTTTGCAATAATAACAGGCGATATACATAAAGCACCGATTGGTTTTTTTAATTTTGCCATGCTTTTTATTGCATCGGCAACTTCAGTGTTTACTGTGCAATTAATACCATTGAGAGCATAAGTACATAAGTTTTTTGCAGCTCCTAATCCACCCGGAAAGATTATTGCATCATAATTTTTTGCATCAAATGTATTTAGAGCCAGAATATTACCTCTTGCAATACGTGCTGCTTCGACCAAAACATTACGGGTTTCGTTCATGTTTTTGCCGGTTAAATGATTTACAACATCATGTTGTTCAATATCGGGTGCAAATATTTGATATTCAGCCCCATTTCTATCAATTGCATATAATGTTAATGTTGCTTCATGTATTTCAGAACCATCATAAACACCACAACCCGATAATACAACTGCTATTTTCTTTTTCATGATTTCAAATTTTTTTCAATCATTAAAATTAAGATTTTTTTCCATTTTATTTAATACATACTTGTTTTTTTTTATTTTTAGTGCAGATTTAATTTATTAGTATAATAAGCAGTTAAGTTCTAAAATTGAACTTAAGCTACTATGGGTTTGTAATACGTAGCTTATTAATGTTTGAGTATTTTAATAACTTTCAGATTGCGAATTTGAAAGAGCTGACATCCGTCTGAAAAACTGAGACAAAGACTAATAAAACATACAAATACGGCAGATTAAAATGATAAAGACTTTCGGTCTTAATCGTTTAAGCAATAAAAATAAATTTTCCAAATCTCACAGATTTTAAAAATTATTCGCTTCAAAATGCACGATTTTTTGTGGATTATGAAAAAATACTTAACATAATTTTGTCAGTAATAATAGAATATGTATTTTTATTTGCTAATGAAAAATCCAACAAAAGTATTATTTTTTTTATTATCTGTTTTTTTTATTCTGCTCATTATTTCTTTTTTTATGCCTGAACAAGGATTAAAAATTAATAATGAAATTATTTTTAGATTCCCTTCAATAAATAAATTTTTAGAGCCTAAAAAAGTTGAATATGCTGACATTACTGAAATTATTAAACACAATCAGATTGTTGAAGATACTATTGTAATAAAAAAACAAGAAATTACTATTGATACTTTTCGGGTTGAAGCCGACAGCTTAAAACAAATAACTCATAAAATTGAATTTCCTCGTTACGATAAATCTGTTCTTTATAGTTTTTTCGAAAGCATCAATAATAAAAATGATTTAATTAGAATCCTTCATTACGGTGATTCCCAAATAGAAGGCGACCGAATAACATCATTTTTAAGGAATAAACTTCAACATCGTTTTGGGGGAAGTGGACCCGGTTTATTGCCTCTAATAATTACAAACACACAATCTCCTTCAATTTTTCAATCTTCATCAAGCAATTGGGAAACACATTCTCTAATGTCGAAAAAAGATACTGTTTATAATAATAATCGATTCGGAATATTGGGGAGTTTTTATCGATTTAAAAATATTTCTGATGCTGATAATGGAGCATGGATAGAATTTAACAAGTCGAATATTTCTTATCATTCTGTTCGTAAATTTAAACAATGCAGAGTTTTTTACGGTAATAATTCCAACAATGTAAATGCATTTGCATATAAAAGCAACAAAATGTTTTGGTTTGGAACAATGGAACCTTCAAATAAGATTAAAAGTTTTAAGATTGATTTTGACACGACCCCCAATAATTTAAAAATTAAATTTAACGCAGATAAAAGCCCTGATTTTTATGCAGTTGCATTCGACGATGTGAAAGGAATTGCGGTTGACAATATCCCCTTAAGAGGAAGCATAGGAGATCTGTTTACAAGAGCCGACAGAGAACAGCTTAAGCAGATGTTGAGCATGCTTAATGTTAAATTAATTATTATGCAATTTGGGGTTAATGTTGTCCCAAACATTGTGAGAAGCTATAAATATTACGAGCGAATTTTATATAATCAATTAATTGAAATAAAAAAGTTGCAGCCCGGATTGCCTGTTATTGTTGTTAGCGTGTCTGATATGTCTATTAAAAATGACGATTATTATGATTCATATCCAAATATTAAAAAAATTAGAAATGCACAACGTAAGGCTGCATTAAAAGCTGACTGCTGTTTTTGGGATATGTATGAAGCAATGGGAGGGGAGAATTCAATGCCGAGCTGGGTGTTTGCCAATCCTGCTTTAGCAAAAAAAGATTTTACACATTTTACTTATCGGGGCTCTGAAATTATAGCTCAAATGTTCTATAATGCTCTGCTTTATGAGTATAATGTTTATAATAACAGAAAATTAAATAAATAGTTTTGGGTTTTTTATTTTATTCAGATAGCAAACCATTAATGTTTACCCAATTATATTTTTGGATATTCTTTGCTGTTGTGCTCATTTTTTATTCTGCTATTTATAAGAACAAAGCATTACGAAACGCTTATCTGTTTTTTATAAGTCTGTTTTTTTATTATAAATCAGGAGGCTACTTTTTTTCATTATTGATTTTTTCAACTATAGTCGATTATTTTTTAGGGAAATTAATTTATAAGTCAGATAAAAAACTGAATAAGAAAATATTTTTGAGTTTGAGCATAATTGTTAATCTTGGCGTTCTTTCTTATTTTAAATATTCATATTTTTTTGCAGATGTTTTTAACTCTGTTTTTGATACAGATTTTTATGTGGTTAATCTGCTGGCACAATGGACAAATAACATTACAGGTTCCAATTTTAATATCTATAAAATAATTTTACCGGTAGGAATTTCTTTCTACACCTTTCAAACAATAAGTTACACTTTTGATGTTTATCGCAACAAAGTAAAACCCGTTAAAAATATTATTGATTTTGGTTTTTATGTCTCGTTTTTTCCTCAGCTAGTTGCCGGTCCCATTGTGAGAGCTGCCGATTTTGTTCCGCAACTCTATAAAGATTACAAACTCACCAAAGAGCAGATGGGAATGGCAATATTTTTAATTCTCAATGGCTTGATAAAAAAGATGTTTATTTCCGACTTTATCTCAATTAATTTTGTCGACAGAGTTTTCGATTCCCCGCTTTCTTATTCGGGTTTCGAAAATTTAATGGCTGTTTATGGCTACTCGGCACAAATTTATTGCGATTTTTCAGGCTATACCGATATTGCTATTGGCGTTGCTTTGCTACTGGGTTTTCATTTGCCTCTTAATTTTAACTCACCATATAAGGCAGTAAATATAAGAGATTTTTGGCGTCGTTGGCACATATCTTTATCCTCGTGGCTCAAAGATTATTTGTATATTCCCCTTGGCGGAAATAGAAAAGGAAAAATACGAACCGGAATTAATTTACTGATAACCATGCTTATTGGAGGTTTGTGGCATGGTGCAAACTGGCGTTTTGTGATTTGGGGAGGCATTCATGGCATTGCTATAATTATTAATAAATTATGGAATAAAATAAATCCATTTAAAACAAAATCGAACGGTCTGTCGCGCTTTATTTCAATATTTGTAACATTTCATTTTGTAACATTTGCATGGATATTTTTTCGAGCAAAAAGTATGATTGTAGTTAAAAATATTTTCTCTCAGATGTTTAATAATTTTCATTTTGATTTGGTTCCTCAAATGATATTATCATATAAAACAATTTTTGCAATTATGCTTTTTGCTTTTATAGTTCATTGGCTGCCCGTTAAGGTGAAAAGTTTTTATAAACAAGCATTTATCAAGCTACCTGTTTACTTAAAAGTTTTGGTAACAGTAATAATTGTAATAATTTTATATCAAGTTAAATCATCACAATTGCAACCGTTTATTTATTTTCAGTTTTAGGGTTTTTGTGGTAATTTGCTTTTTTTTAAAAAAAATATGAAAAAACACATTATGAATAAAAAAAAATGTGAAACGATTAAGAAACAATTAAGTAAAATTTTATTTTATATTAAAACGAATTATGATTTTAAATTAGTTGTATTTTTTGCTTTTTCTATACTTCTTTTTGGAGTGTTTCAGGAGAAATTTAATTCTTTAATTAATAATACTTTTATTCCATTATATCAAGACATTCATATTTCATTTTTTTCTGAAATTATTCTATTTCTTTTTGTATTTGTATTATTAATTATAGATATAATAAAATCCATTACCGGATATTGTGAAAATAAACTTAGTTTATGGTTGTTTATAACAATTGGAATTATTTATTGGATTTTTTATCGCTATAACGATAATTCATATGAATTTTTTAGATATACATTTTTTAAAAAGTTTGCTTATTTGGATGTTATCATAATTAAGGCTTTTACTTCATCAATTTTGTTGAAAATAAATTACGGAGCATCAAAAAATCAAAAATCAAAAAATAAAAACAAAGAAAATCCCCAAAGTATTTTAGAAGGACTTCCATGGGAAAAAGGCGATAAAGATATATTTAATAGACTTGGTGGGGCAGAGAAATTAGCAAAAGAAATTGCAGGATTAAATTCAGAAAAATCATTTTCATACGGCATTGTTGGAGAATGGGGAAGTGGGAAAACGTCTTTTTTAAATATGGTTGAGAATGAATTAAAAAAGAATAATAATGTAATAGTTGTAAATTTTAATCCATGGGAAAGTTCATCATATTTAAATATTCAAAAAGATTTCTTTAGTTGTTTGAAATATAGTCTTGTGGGTAAAAGTTCTGAGATTTCACCATCAATTAATAAGTATGTAAAAAGTTTTTTGAATGCTAATAAATCTTCAATTATAGAATCATTTAAAAATTTATTTGAAGAGCAATACGAATTCTCAAAACAATTTTCAGCTGTTAATAAAGCTATCTGTAAAATAAAGAAAAAAATTATAATCATTATTGATGATATTGACAGACTTGAAAAAGAGGAAATTTTACAAGTACTTAAATTAATCAGAAATACAGGTAGTTTTGAGAACACTGTATTTATAACAGCCTATGATAAGAATTACATTAATGATACATTAAAGAATTCTAATAATTTTGGAGGCAATTATTTTATTGAAAAAATATTTCAGCAAGAAATAATTTTACCAAATTACCCTTTTTCAATTCTTAGTAATAGACTTATTGATTTGTTAAAAAAATATTATAAATACGATGCTAAAATTTCTTACGAAATTGGAACAAGATTAAGGTTTATTCCTATTGAGTATAATTTGATAAGGGGTGTTCCATGGTCTATTTCAAATTTTTCTGAAGATATATTTTTAAATTTAAGAGATGTTTATCGCTTTTATAACTCATTTATTTACAGCTATTCCCCAATAAAAGATGAAGTGGATTTAGTTGATATGTTTCATCTTGAAATGTTAAAATTAAAATACTACAATGTATATGATGAGTTGAAGAATAAAAATTTTTTTAAAAATAAAAAAGAATATTCAGATTATTACGAAATTGACGAAGGTAAATATAATGGCTTTTGCAGAAATAAAAATGTTGAAAATTCAGGCACCTCTTTAGATATAATAAGGCATCTTTTTCCAAAAGAAAATAATACAAAAGATACAAGTATGATTTCATTCAAAAAAAGTTTTCCTTTATATTTTTCTAATCAGTTATTTAATAGACTTTCTAGACGTGATTATAATAATGCAATTGCAGATAAGGAGTGTATTATTCAAGATGTTGTAGAAAAATGGATAAAGCAACGTTTTGTTTCTGATGTAATTGAATATACATCAAGTAAGTCATACAAATTATTAAAAAATCGAAATGAATTTGAAAATTATTTAGACATATATTTTATTTTAATTAGTAAAGAATTATATAGTAGTATAGGTTTGTTTTTAAGATTTTTTGAAAAAGATGCTTATAAAAATGATATTGTTAAAAAAATTTATGAAGGTCAAGAGAGTAAATTTGACGGCTATATTAAAAGTAAAATATGTAATGCAGAATATCCTTATCAAATAGTAAGAATAATACAAGAGCTTATTTATAAATATTTATATGTTACGGAATATTCATTTGTATTAAAAATAGAAGAACTACAAGATCAAGCAATTGTTTATTTAGAGAAATTTCTTAAAAAATCTTCTGATTTGTCCAATGAGGGTATGACAATATATCTTTCCTGTATTGAAAAATTTGATGAGAATAATGTTGTAATTTTACCTGAGGCTAACAATTTATTAAAAAAGTTTATTCAGAAAAATCCGAAATATTATTTAAATACTTTCATTAGACCATCCCGAATACGAAGTAATATCAAAACAGGAGATCCTTTTGTAACACAGATATTTGGAAGTAATAAAAATTTTGAGAAATTCTTGGACGAGTGCAAGATTTATGAAGATATTGAAACAATTAAGGATTTTTTTAATAAATTCAAAGAGAACAAGTACGAACCAATCTCTTGGGATAAACCGAAAATTAAATAAGAATTAAGTTATTCATAACATACAGAAACCAAGAAAATAAGAAATCAATTTTTCGTCTTGATTTTTTGTAACTTTTTCATCAAGAACCATCCATTCAAAAATTATAAATATAATATGGATGTTCTAAATAGGGGGATAATCATTTTTTTTAAGGAAAATGTTAATTAAAAAACCCTTTGGTTTTTATTTAATTATTTGTTCGTATAAGCCGTAATACGAGGGTTTCAAACCCTCGTATGGTTAGGGTTCTGAGTAATTTCGTTCACACCTAACGCAAGCGTCCTAGCTCGTGTTTTTATAAAATGAATAAGTAAACAAAGGTACAAGCGAAGATGTTTCACCATTTGAGGATAAAAAAAGTTAAAGAAGAGATGATAAAAATTTTTTAAATCTATTAGATTTTGAAAATTAACAGAACCGTGCAACGGATATTAAAATAATTTGTAGCTTATTAAGTTTGGTGTAACATAAATGCTTGTTTATAAAAAATTGTTTAGTGGCAGAACTCTAAAATCAACATATTTTTTTCACTACAATATGAGTGTTTTTAATTATTTCTAAAATTTTATTAAAGAAATGAATGCTGATTTTTATGAGTAGACTAATTAGTCCAAATTTTCTATGTTTTATTAAGTTTTTTTAGTCAATAACAATATGCTATTTGTCAAATAAATTATTTATTAAGTCAAACAATTTGATTTTTTCTATATATATATGTATTTATATTTAACTTTAAGAACTAATTAAACTCAATAAAAATATTATTTGAAGAAGTTGAAAAATAATAAAAACAATTTTGTTTTAATATTACCTTTGTGGTAAAATTTTTTAAAAAAACAAAATTGTTTTTAAAATAATAACATAACGTACAGAAATTCAATATATTAATTAAGTTTTACATTATATTTTTTTAATACAAAAGATGAAAAATAGTTTCTATTTAACACAACAAAAAGATAACAATTATAATAAATTAAGAAAAAAAAGTGTCCTTTTTGTAAAACAAATACCATTACTCCTGATAGCTATTATAGGTTTTGCTTTCACTACTTTTGGACAAACGGTTGTTTTTTCTGATGATTTTGAAACAGAGAATGGATGGATTTTTACAGGAGAGTTTGAGAGAGGAACTCCAGACGGTAATGGTGGTTATTATCATGGAAATGAGAATCCTACATCTGCTTATAGTGAGATAAATGTTATTGGAACTGATTTAGATGGAGATTATCCTAATCGTTTAGGAAAAAGGGCTTATTCTGCCATATCTCCTGCTTTTGATTGCTTGGGATATTCAAAAGTGGTTTTAAACTTTCAACGTTGGCTAAATGTTGAGCAACCTTCGTGTGATCATGTCTATATTGATGTTTGGGATGGAACTTCTTGGAATAAAGTTTGGGAAAATGGAGCAACAATTACAGAAGATGCTTGGTCTTTGCAATCATTAGATATTTCTGCTTTTGCAGGAAATCAAAGTAATGTTAAAATTCGTTTTGCATTAGGTTCTACTGATAGTGGATGGACTTATTCAGGCTGGAATATAGACGATGTTAAAATTACAGGAATAGCTACACCTATAGGTTTTGGAAAGACTCCTGGTTTAGTTTTTTGGCATAGAGGCGATTTAGGAGTTTCCGGTGCTACTCCAATAACAAATTGGGGCGATCAATCAGGTAATGGAAACCATGCCGTTCCCGATCCTACAGGTCCAGATCAAATTACTTCTACAAGTATGAATACTCAAGAAGTAATGGATTTTTATGGAACAAGAGGATTAAACATCCCTGATGACCCAAGAATAAATACAGGGGGTCGTTATTATAATGGAGATGAAAGAACTATGTTTCTGGCGTTTAAAACAGGAGCAGGTGTAACTACAACTCAATATCTATTTGAAGAAGGTGATTACTCAAATGGATTAGGTATATTTGTAAAAAACGGGAATGTTTACATTACAATATTTAACGCTAATTATGGATATAATAGTCAAACAGTTTATAATGAAGTTAGCACAAATACTGTATACACTTTGTCATTTATTTGGGATGCTGGGGCTTTAAGTGCAAGATTAAATAATATTCCTTTTTCTAATTCAATATCAGAAGGAACTATTACCACGTTAAAAGATCATAATGGCGACATTTCTATTGGTTTTACTGATTACTGGACTAGAGATGAAACAGGAGCATATCAAGCTTCAGGGGCAAATTATAAAGGTGAAATAGCCGAGCTAATATATTACGATAAGGCATTAACATCAGAAGAAGAAATTTCATTAAATGACGATTTAGGTGCTAGATATGGGATTAATGTTAGTTTCGATAAAGAAACATATTACTCATATCAAACAGGAGTCTGGAATAATTCTAGTACATGGACACACGATCCGGGTGGATCTACACAAAATGCAGTCGATATTCCAAATGCGGGAGATGAGGTTGTTATCCTAAGTAATAGAACAGTCAGTCTTTCCCAAGATCAAGACACTACCAATTTATATATTAATATTAAAGATGGTGGTATTTTAGATTTGGCAGAATTCAAATTTACAAATACTCTTACAACATTAGAAGGTACAGGATTGCTTAGATTAGCTTCTATAAATTTTCCTTCTGTTATAACAAATAGTTTTGTAGGTAACGGTGGGGGTACTACCGAATATTATAATGCTTTCAATTTCGTTTTGCCTACGCAGGATACATATAATAATTTAAAGATTAATGTTGCTGGAGTTGTTGCTACTCAAATGGCAGATATTACTCTTAATGGTGATTTAATTGTTGAAAATGGAACTTATAGAATTAACGATAATTCATCTACCACGGCATTAAATTTAACAATTAACGGAAATGTAGATGTTAAATCTGGAGGAAATATTGCTGTAGGTCAAGGTTCCACAAATACATCTACCTCTTCTACAGGAATTGCTTCTACAGTAGCTCCTCCTTTTATCAATTATTATACAAATTTCCATACAGTTATTGTTAAAGGAGATTTTACAAATAATGGAACCGTAAGGTTTACAAATCTTACATATCCTGTTTTTAATGCTTTTCCCCCAACTAATTCGGGTGTAACATCTGGTGCCGCTTCAGTATATTTTATGGGTGCTACCAATAATACCTTGCAATGTAATGGCACTACCGATTTTTATAATCTTATTGTTGATAAAGGTATAGATCAAAGTTTTAAATTAACTATTTATTCTAACGATTATAGACATTTTCGTTTGTTTGGTGCTAATAATTCTGGTGGTGATATAACAGGTGCTACTGTAGAGAACCCAAATCTTAAAAAAGCATTATGGATACGTACCGGTACAGTCGAACTACAGGGATTAATTGTTATCCCATCGCTCTCTGAAGGTGGCGGTAGCGGAACTCCAAATTCTGATTTTTATATTCCGGTAAACGGAGCTCTCGTACTTAATGGGGACGCTGTAATTGTATTATCTACTGCCGATACTTACGAGGAAGTAAATCTTGCTTATGGAGTGTCTGGTGGTACAGGATCTGTGCATGGAGTAAATGTTGGAGAATATGCAAGTTCATTTTCTATATATGGGAAAGTACAAATAGATAAAGGATATTTTTCTACTCGAGAATCAGGTGGGTTTATTACCTGGGACAAAGCATCCGGACAATTAATTATTAATGGTGGTATTGTTGATGCTAAACAGTTTCGTGCTTCAGGTGACTTGGGTTTATCTTCGTATAATCAGACAGGTGGCGAATTTATTTTGCGTGGAAGATTTCAGAGAACTACTAAACAGTATAAAAGTGTTAGTGACCTTAAAGCTCCAATAAACAAAAGTCGTTCTACTGTAGGCTTAGATGGTTCAAAAGGGTCATTTAATATTAATAGCGCTTCTAATGTTTTTGCAATGTCGGGTGGTAAAATTTCTATCTATGATGCTTCGGGTACAAATGGTAAAGTATTTGATGTATTAGCCTCTAGTTCAAATATAAATGTAACAGGTGGAACTCTAGAAATTATTCCTACCGATGGCTCAGGAACAGAACCGACTAATCTTATTATTACATCTAATGCCAAGCTTGGTAATTTAGTAATTAACCAACAAAGTGGAACTTCAAAAGTTCGGTTAAGTACTTATCCTTTAACTGTTTTAGGTAATATCACAATAACTTCAGGTGCTTTTAATGCAAATAATCTTGATGTATCTGTTGGAGGAGATTTTTATTTAGCCAATGGAACAACTTATACTCCGGGTAATAATTGGACTATTTTTAATGGTTCTGATAATCAGACTTTTACTGTTAATTTGGCAAGTGCCCTTAATTTAAATAAATTTAAAATTGATAAATCGGCTGGCAAGGTATTAACAATAGCCGGTTCACAAAACACATTGAATGTTTCCGATTCTATGATGATTATAAAAGGTACTTTTGCCGATGGTGGAAAAACCATTAATTTAGGCGGGACTATTGCAAGCTCATCTTATTTATACAATTCAGGAGTACATTCAGGTACAGGTAAAATTGTGATGAATGATAATGTTCCTCAACTAATAACAGGAGATGGTACAGGTATTTTTCAAAATTTTGAGTTAAATAATAACACAGGAACAGCTCCAGTATCTTTGGGAGCAAATACAACTATTAATGGAGCACTTACCTTTTCTAAGGATAAATTATTCGATATTTCAACCTATGGTTTAACATTTGGAGAAGATGCAAGGGTAGTGGGTGCAGGAACAAATCGTTTTATTCTGAGTGCTGGAAATGCAGGTGATGGCGGTGTATCAAAAATATACTCAGCGTCGGAAAATAATTTTGAATTTCCAATTGGGGCACCAACATTAACTCCGGTTCAGGCGGTAAAATATACTCCTGCTTCAATAGGTATTAATGGTGTGGCTACTACTTATGGAAGTATTACTGTAGTTCCTGTTGGATATGAACACCCGAATACTACCACAAAAGGCAGAAGCTTAACCTATTTCTGGAGAACAAAATCCGAAGGTTTCTCCTTAGGTGTAGCTACCGTTAATCATTCATATACTTATTCGCAAAAAGATGTGGTTGATAATGGAACCACAATTACTAAAGATGATTATGTTGCAGCAATGTACGATAATTCTTCGTATGCCTGGACAAAATATACAGCAACAGATGTAAACGAAGCAACTAATACAATTGGTGGTGCAGGAACTTTTGCTACTCTTGATTATATTGATGGTGAATTTACAGCTGGTGATTATACTCCAACCAATCCTTTTGGTACACCTATTGTTTATTATAGTGTTGCTGATGGTTTATGGAAAAATGCTACTACTTGGGCTAATTCTAGTGGCGGAGCCGGAGGTGCTGGTGTCCCAAATCAAAACGATATTGTAGTTATTGATAATAATCATACTGTTGAATTAGATAATAATGGTGATACTTATCCTATGGATTATGATGTGAGAAATTGTGCTAGTTTACAAATTGAAACAGGTTCTGTATTCGATTTAAAAAGTAATACAGCCAGTAATTTTGGAGTAGTAATGTCTCATCCAAATGGTAATGGTATACTCAGGGTTACAACAGAAAAAGCTGCAAGTAGTGAAAATCCACAATTTTTCACTTTCCCTTCAGGCGATTTTTCTGATTTTAATAAAAATGAAGGTACAACTGAATTTTATGATATTGATGGAAGTGCAGGAGCCTTATATATTTTACCTTCAAATATCAATATATATGGTAATTTAATATTAGCAGCAAAGGGAGCGGATAATATAGTAATGCCTAATAATAGTTATACTACAATATATGGAGATCTAACTTGTTCTTCAATAGATAATAATATAGGAGCATGGATTGTAATGGCTTGGGATACACGTGTGCGGCCGTATCGTTCGTATGATTATTTTCCTGTTATTGAAAAAACGGTTCATGTAAAAGGAAATCTTTACGTAAATGCAGGTACTTTTATGTTTTTGAATAATGAAGTTCCTCAACATTTGGTTGTAGATGGAGATATTACTATTGATACAGAAGCATTAATGAGAGTTGATCCAAATTATCCATTAAGTACCCCTCAGGCAAATACAATAAATATTAAAGGATCATTAATAAATAATAATGTTGCTAAATTTAAAGACGATGGTTTTTATTGTGATGTCACGTTTTTAGGTAGTAATAATTCTAATATTACTAATACTGCAGGAACACCTAATACAATTTTTAACAAAGTTACTATTAACAAAGGTTCATCGCAAGCAACAACATTAACTTGCGATATTGAAGGTGCATTAACTACTCCTAGCGATGATTGGCTAACTCTACAAAATGGTACTTTTAAATATGAACACGATGAGGATTTAAATATTACAACAACAAGTAAGTTTACGATTCCTTCAACAGCCGGATTGTATGTTAATTCATCAAGAAATACTGTTTACCTTGCTAATGGATATAGTAACGATAATGATCTATTCTTAAATGGTAAGCTTACAATTATCAATGGAGATGTTAAAATTGGTAATTTAGGTTATAATAAGAACAATGATATTGAATACTCAGCTGGAGGACATTCTGAAATTGATATTCAAGGAGGTAGCCTAACAGTAAACGGACAAATAAGAAGAAATTCTTCGACAACAAGTGGTATATTAAAATATAATCAAACAGGAGGTAGTCTTACTATAAATGGAAGAAATGCTCTTACTACAAATGCCAAATTAGAGATACTTAATATAGGTAGTGAATTTAATATGTCGGGTGGTACTATCAATATTGTTCATGGAGGTGGAACTACTTATGGCGATTTGTATTTACGTCCTGCGAATTCTTCAGTTACAGATGGGAAAATAATTTTCTCGCAAGGTTCAGCTAATTTTGTGCAAGATTATATTCTTGATGCTACTATATCGTTAAATGACCTTCAAATAAAAGGTACAAATAACAAAGATGCTACTGTGAAATTGCTTACTAGTCCTTTAGTGTTAAATGGAGATTTAACATTGTCTAATGGTAATAGTATTTTCGATGCCAATATCGACCAGAATCTTAATGTAACTATTAATGGAAATCTCGAGAATAACGGAATATATAAGCATTACAATAATTTAACAACTTTTAGTGGTGGTGTACAGTCTATTCTTGGATCTTCTCCTACCGATTTTTATAATTTACTTGTTAATTCTGTAACGTCACTTACTTTAAATAATGATATTGATATATATAATAATTTAGAATTGACTTCGGGAATTTTAATTTGTGTAAGTAATACTGTTAGCTTACAAGGCAATTTTGTAAATAATGCTGCATATACCGAAACAAGTGTTGGTATAATATTGGAAGGAACAAGTCAGCAGTTAATTTCCGGTACCGGAACATTTGGTCGATTAGAACTTGATAATATTTCTGGTGCTCGTATCGAAAATGCTATTACATTAAATAAGAATTTTGCATTAACAAATGGTGTTTTCGATATAAATAAATACCTGTTTACTTTAGGCGAAAATAGTAGTATTGAAGGTTCTGATTTTGGCTCTTCAAAAATGATTGTTTCTGATGGAGTTTTTAGTGCTGTTGGTATTAGTAAGGTTTTCGGTTCAACTGGTACTTTTACTTATCCTCTTGGTGTTGCTGGGAAATATACTCCTGTAGTTATTACTATTGATGAAATTGGAAATACCGGTTCTGTAAGGATTAATAATATTAACAGTAATCATACTGCTGTTCTTCATGCTAACAATGTGCTTCATTATTACTGGGAGGTGGAAAGTTCTGGTTTAACAGGGTTTACTGGGAAATTAGAACTTAATTATTTAGATGAAGATGTACGAGTTACAGAAACTAATAAAGAAGCAGATTACATTGCTGCAGGATTACTTACACCAGGTTCAAGTTGGATGAAAGTAGCTCACGGATCAACAACAGATAACGTTGATGAAGTAAACAATACAATAACATTTGGTTATTCAAGTTCAAATTCAATAAGTGGTGAATATACTGCAGGAATTGATGCGGCAATACCAGATCAAGTTCCTGAATTCACAAGTATAAATAGTGGTAATTGGTCTGATAAAGACAATTGGAATCAAACTGGAGGTGATGCATATATACTTACCGGTGCACCAAATGGCTTTATTATAATTATAGATTCCGGTGACGAAATCTCAGTTAATAACAATAATGCTTCCGCTTATAGAATAACAATAAACGGTAAGCTTAAAATTATGTCTCATACTTCTGGTCATAATTTTGGAACAGTATCAGGTAATGGAATTTTAAATTTAGAAAGCGGAACATTCCCTGCCGGTAGATATACAGCCTTTTTAGATTGTGAGAATAACTCTACTCTCGAATATGGAGGAGATTCTGATTATACTTTAATTGCAGATTTGTACGATCAGGTCCCTAATCTTGTTTTTTCAGGAACTGGAAATCGTATTTTGCCGAATAAAAATCTTACTGTTTGTAATTCCTTAGAAATTAATGGACCGATTCTTGATAATAGTGCTTTTAACAAGGAACTTATTATTAAAGGGAATATGGATTTATTATCCGGTTCTTTTAATTCAGGATCAGGCTCTGGTGCGATAGTTTGTTTTGAAGGGTCTTCTTCTCAAACTTTAAAAGGCTTTTCAGGAAATAGTGCTTTTAATAATTTTGAAATTAATAATAATGCAGGATTAGTTTTAACAGGCGATATAGATATAAAAGGGAGCCTGTTGCTTACAAATGGCTTAATAACAACTACTTCAGATAGTATTTTGACTATTGCAAATACTTCTATTAATTGTGTTATACCTGCTGGAGGTTCTTCTTCATCTTATGTTAATGGTCCTTTAGTTAAGGTAATTAATCGAAGCGATGATTTTTTATTCCCTATTGGAAAAGATGCGAATCTTGGTAATAAGTTAACCTTAGAAAATACTCATGCAGGAAAATTAGATTGGACTGCCGAATATTTTAATCCAAATCCTACTGCAACAAGCATGACAGATCCGCTAACTTATGTTAATGGCGATGAATATTGGTCTGTATCTTCTGTTCCCGGAAGCGAAGCTATTATTAATTTAGCATGGGATGCTCAAAGCGATTTAACTCTGGTAATGACTGAAAATGGTTTATCTGATATGAGAGTTGCAGAATATATAGATAGCAAATGGGAGGAACATTCTTCTTCAGCGGCTGGAAATTCTGTCTCTACCAACGGCAATGTTAATATTGCAGCTTCAGGATCAAGCAATTATACCACAGCTTGTATTAATGCCGTTAAACCTAGAGCAAAATTGTCGCCTACCGGACCGATTTGTGGAAATTTAGGAATACCAGTTTCTTTTACTTATTCTGAAGATATACCTTTATATTATACTTTAGATTATACTGTAAACGGAATTGCTAAAACACAGATAAAGATTGAATCCTCTGATTCATATAAATTGCCAACACCTATTGCAGGAACATACAAACTTACTGTATTCACTTATAATAGTGGTGCCGATAATGGAGTTGTGGATCCAACAGAAGTAGAGGTTTATGATAATCCTACAACACCGGAAGCAGGAAAAGACAAGTCGCTTTGTGGTGAGACAAGTTTCGAATTAGAAGGAAATTTTCCAGCAATTGGAATTGGATTATGGTCTATTGAGAGTGGAGAAGGAGGTTCTTTCGATGAGCCAACTGTAAATAATACTACGTTTCATGGTACAAATGAAAAAGCATATACTTTACGTTGGACCATTACCAATGGTGATTGCGAATTACACGATGAGGTTAATATTATATTCCCACTTTTAGCTGCACAACCGGGTGATTTCACTCAAAGTTCCGATAAAGTCTGTTCTGAAGAAACTGGAGTCGTTTATTCCGTTCCAAACGATGAGACGGTTGATTATATTTGGGATTACGATAAAGAAGGAGTGACAATAAGCGTCATAGAAAGCGGCTCAGAAAACTCTGTAACTTTAGATTTTTCAAGTTCTGCTAAAAGTGGTACTCTTAGTGTAACCGCTTCAAACGATTGTGGTTATAGCGAACCTCGTGAAATTTATGTTACAGTAAATCCATTGCCAGTTGTTAGCTTGATTAGTGATGACGCAGATAATACTATTTGTACGGGAACGGAGGTTCATTTTACAGCAAATTCTTCATCGGGACCTGCAATAAGCAATTACGATTTTCAAATAGATGGTGGTAGCAAACAAAGTGGTACAACAAATATATATAATTCAACCACTTTAGCACATGAAAATAAAGTTTCTGTTATTGCAACGACAGCAGCTGGTTGCTCTTCAATCAGTAATGAGATAACTATGTCAGTAGCCGATGAAATATGGACAGGTAAGATTAATAATGATTGGTCTAATGGCGAAAATTGGGCTTGTGGTTCCGTACCTACCAGTATTCAAGATATTATTATACCAACAGGTGCAATAAATATGCCTGTAATTAATGGTACGGGTTCTGAATTCCGAGATATTATTATAGAAAGTGCTACAACATTAACCATAAGTGGAGATTGTGATAATGAAATTTATGGCAATTTTAAAAATGATGGGAGTTTTGTGGCAAATTCAGGAGATATTATTTTTAAAGGAAATTCTACTGTTTCAGGTAATGGTAATATAATTATCGATAATGTTACTATTGATAATGGAGAAACAGTAACAGCATGCTCAGGGAATGTTAATATTACAGGTGATTTTATTAATAATGGTTCTTTTGTTAACAATAATGGAGCTATAACCTTTAATGGAAGTTCTCAACAAACAATTTTAGGTGATTTTGATGGAGCAAATACTTTGAACGATATTACTATAAATAATGCTGCAGGAGTGATTTTAAAAACAGGGAATAAAGTTATTGATGGAGTATTAACTTTAACCAACGGGAAACTTTATTCAGGAGATTTGTTGACATTGGGACAAAATGCATCAACAAATGTAACCGTTGCAGATGGAAAAGTAACAAGTTATATTGTTGGGTCTTTAAGCAAAATAATTTTTGGTGATAATAACGGAGAGTTCTTCTTCCCAATTGGTACTAACACTATGTACAAACCTGCAGGAGTGTCAAATGTTGGTGGCGGTTTAAAACCATGGAAAGTAATTTATAATGAATCTCCTCAAGAAAATAATATAAAAACAGGTGAAGAAATAGTTCGTGTTAGTAATTTAGAAAGCTGGACAATTATTTCGTCAGGAACAACTGCGAATATTACATTGTCTTGGCATCAAAATTTTAATGGTGATTTATACGTAAGTAATGATTTAAACTCATTAAGAATTGCTCATTTAGATAATAGTTCCGAATGGGTTAGCACTGGGTTGCTTTCTTCTAATACTGGAACGGATACTGATTTTGGAACTATTACATCCTCAAACGAAATAAGCTTTGATGCAAAAAAAAGTTACACTAGTGGACCCGAAGAATTTACTTTAGCTTCTACAAGTGCTGAAGAGAATCCTCTTCCTATTGATTTGCTTTCATTTAATGCTAAATGCATAGGAAATTCAGTTAATATTGAATGGGCTACTGTATCTGAAATTAATAACGACTATTTTACAATTGAAAAGAGTGATGACGCTATTAACTTTATTCCAATTGAAAATGTTGAAGGTGCCGGAAATAGCAGTGAAAAATTAAATTATAAAATAATTGATAATAATCCTTATGAAGGAATAAATTATTACAGACTAACTCAAACAGATTTTGATGGAATAGAAAAATATTATTCAATTATCCCGGTTAATTATAATCTATTACAAAATTTAGACGAAGCTAATATAGTTGTTTCACCGAATCCAATTTGTAATGAAGATGTTTCGGTAATTATTGATGGATTTTGTCCTGAAGAAAATATTTTTGTTGGTTTGTATGATATAACTGGAAATATTGTTTGGGAAAATAGAATGAAGCCAATAGCTTCTGACATAGCTAATTTATTAAATCCGATTATTCGAAATCTAAATAAGGGATTGTACTTCTTAGTTGTTTCTGACAAAGAAAAAACAGAGTATGTTAAAATTATTAAAATTTAGATTCTCATTTTTAAAGTTAAAAAACAGTTTAATTTTATTGAAATTGAAATAATACTAGCCCCCGATTTTAATCGGGGGTTGTTTATAATTGATAAGATAACCGCAGGGAGGAGTCTTTTGATTGATGCATGAAATTTATTCCCCTGAGGAATTATGAATTTTTTTTGAAGAAATTATTTTTTCCAACTTGAGTAGCATTCGTTTTTTTGTTTAACCATTTATCTACTGCAATAGCAGCCGTTGTTCCATCGCCGGCAACAATAGCAACTTGTTTGAGATGAGTGCAGAGTAAATCATCAATTGCAAAAATTCCTTTTTTAGATATTTCCTTATTATTTTCAAATCACACTGAAGGGGTGAGAGATATTATTACCAAAATAATTTTTCATGTATTTTCTATTAACCTTTGTATCAGTCTTACAGACTGATGAAATATTTTTTGTTGTATTTCTTGGGACGATGTCCCAAGTTAAGATGTCTTAGTCCTTCGGACTATTTGCATTTTTTTACAAAGCCAAGAAAAACGAATCCAAAGTTTTAAAATTTGTTCTTTTATTATTTTTATTGTTGTCTGATAAACATTAAAATTTTTGAATATACTAATATTTCACAATAGCTACCTGACAGTGTTTGTTCTCTTAATAAATATTTTTATTATAAACAAATACACCCTATTAGGGTGAGAAAAAAAATCTCGTAGTGGTGATATGTTTATAGCACAGAGTTTGCAAAATATTTTAAAGTGCCGTAGGTAAGTCCTATTTCAATATTTAGATAGTATTAAAATTTATCGTACAACAATTATTATTTTATTATAATCCACCCTAATTTTAAATTGACCCCATATTATCTTTAATTTATAACAGAAATTTTTCCTGATATGAGAAATGCTTAATTCAAAAAATAATAAAAAATTAAATTTGGATAATAAAAAAAATAGCATTTACTTTGTGAGTGAATACTAACTAACGAAATTATTGTGTTAACAGACAGGCAAAATCAAATCATAAGCGAATCAATCAACATAATTGATAAAAAAGGAATACAAGGATTAACAATTAAGAATTTATCAAAGGAATTGGGAATATCAGAGCCTGCTATTTACAGACATTTTGAAAGCAAGTTTCATATTTTTTTTGAGATTTTAAATGATTTTGTATCAAGAACGAAAAAATTCAATAAGCAATTAATTGAGAGTGATTTAACATCATTAAAGAAGATTGAGAATGTTTTTAATAAACATATAAATTTGTTTATAGAAAAACCTGCTATAATCTCTGTAATTTTTGCAGGAGAGATATTTAGTCATGATAAAGTTTTGTATAAAAAATTTCATGAGATATTTATATCAAATGAAAATCATTTCTTGAAAATTATTGAAGAAGGACAAAAAGCGGGTGAAATAAAAGATGATATTGATAAAAACCAAATTGTCATAATTTTAATGGGAGCGTTTAGGCTACTTGTAATAAAGTGGAAACAGAGTTCTTATTCTTTTGATATTAAGACACAAGGGGGAAATCTATTTGAGACTTTAAAATTATTAATCAAAAAATAATTTATCATGAAAATTAGCAAATTACCAGAAATTTCAATAAAAGAAACACCTCATAAAACTGAAGTGAAATTATTATATGACAATAGTTTTGCACAAGCATCACATATTAAATTGCAAGCAGGGGAAAGTTTAAAATCACATATTACACCGGTTGACGTTTTTTTTTATGTTTTAGAAGGAACTCCTGAAATTATGGTAGGAGAGGAAAAACAAATAGTTCATTCCGATTGTCTCGTAGAAAGTCCAAAAAATATTTCTCATTGCATTTATAATAATTCAGATAAAATTGTGCGTGTATTGGTTGTTAAAGCACCAAAACCAACATCTAAAACTATATTTTTAAAATAAGTTTTTTATGAAATTTAAGTTAGTGAATGTTAATTAACACATAAGAAAATGGAAAATTTTTTAAAGAAATTTCTAAAAACACCATGGATTGTTATAGCAGTAACTATAATAATTAGTGGATTGTTCTTCATGCAAATGAGACAAAATTTAAGAATGGAAACAGATCTTGATAAATATATGCCACAAAATCATCCCGCATTTGTTTATAGCGATAAGGCTGAGGAATGGTTTGGAATTAATGATGGAATAATTGTCGCCATTGAAAACAAAAATGGAGTTTTTAATACTGCAACTTTAGATACTTTAAAACAGCTTACTAAAAGATTGCAGAAGATGGAAGAAATTGAAAAAGCAGATGTAACCTCTTTATATACTGCCGATAATATTATCGGTACTGAAGACGGCATGGATGTTAAAGCTTTTTATAAACGTGTCCCTAAATCAAAACAAAAGTTGCTGCAACTAAAAACGAATGTTGAAAATAACGAAATGATTTTTGGACGTTTAGTTTCTTCCGATGAAACAGTAACTATTATAATTGCCGAAATTAGAGACGATGTTTTTACTCAGGAATTTTATAAAAAAATACTTGAAGTAACAGCATCATATCAAACAGATGATATTAAAATACATGTTGCAGGTCGACCTATTGTTGAAGGTACAATGGCTCTTCTTGGCCCTGCCGATATGCAAAAGATGGTGCCAATTGTATTAATTGTTATTCTTCTTGTTTTGCTTTTTATGTTGAGAAGTGTGAAAAGCACACTACTTACAATATCTGTTGTGTTTTTTAGCACTATCTGGGCATTTGGTCTTATGGCTGCTGTAAACATTCCAATATATGCAGTATCCACAATGATTCCGATAATGCTAATAGCTATTGGAGTGGCAGATGGAATACACATGTATAGTCATTTGCAGTTGTTTCTGAAAGAAAATCATGAAGCAACAAAAAAAGAAGCTGTGGTTGATATGATTCAACATATGTGGAAACCTGTGGTAATGACTTCTGTTACAACTGCAGTTGGATTTATTTCACTTCTTACTTCTCAGGTTTATCCAATTAAATATTTTGGGGTTTTTACGGCTTTTGGAGTGTTAATGGCTATGGTGTTTTCTTTAGTTTTAATTCCGGCAGGAATAATGATTTTTGGCTTACCCAAAGTAAAAAAAAGTAATAAAAGAGAAACTGACAAAAATTTAGGTCTTGCTAATAATTTTTCTAAACAAATATTAAAACATAAAAGCGTTTCCATATTTGCTACAATTGCTATTGTTGTTTTGTCGATTATTGGAATGCAGAAAATTTGGATTAACTCCAGCTTTCTCGACAAATTTGAAAAAGATAGTGAGATTGTGCTTACCGATAAGTTTATTAATAATCATTTTGGGGGGACAACAACTCTTAATTTGATTTTAGATTCAGAAGGCAAAAATGATGTCTTTAAAGAACCGCAAGTATTGATGTTAGTAGATAAGATGCAAACTCAAGTGGAAAATAATTTGCAAATTGTGGGAAACTCTTTTTCTCTTACCGATTATTTGAAGCGAATGAATAAGGTGATGAACGCCGATAAACAGGAATTTAATACTATTCCTGATAGTAAAAATTTAGTCGCTCAGTATTTATTGCTCTATGAAATGTCAGGAGATCCTGAAAACTTAAATAAAGTGGTCGATTATAATTATGATAAACTGAATGTTACTTTTCAGTTGAAAAGCGATAATTCTAAAGCAATAAACTCAACAATTGAAATAATAGATTCTTATAAAAAAGATTTTGAAAAACAGGAAATTACAATAAATTATGCAGGAAGCGGTTATAAGGGATTGGTATTTACCGATTTAATTTTGGAAGGGCAAGTAATGAGTCTGATACTATCCTTAATAATCGTTATTGTTCTGCTTTCTCTAATGTTCAAAAATTTTAAAGTTGGCTTAATCGGAGCTGTACCTATTACAATCACTGCATTAATAAGTTTTGGAGTTATGGGGTTTTCTAATATCCCATTGAATAGTACAACAGCATTACTTTCCAGCATTGCTATTGGTATAGGAATTGATTATGCCGTTCATTTTATTGAACAATATCGAATTAATGCTTCAATATCAGACGATAAATTGCTTGTGGCAAAACTAACTATGGCACATTCAGGAAGAGCAATCAGCTTTAATGCTGTTGTTGTTATTGCCGGTTTTATGGTTCTTATTTTTTCAGTATTTCCTCCAAATCGTCAATTGGGAGCTTTAGTATCACTTAATATGTTTACCAGCTTTATTGGAACTGTAACTATAATGATGGTACTATTATATGCTAGTAACTTATATTTTAAAAAGAAAGAGAAATAATTATTCAAAGAATTAATTATACAATTATATAATGAATAAATTATACAATAAAAGTAAACCACTATATCATTGAATTATTATACCATTAAACCATTGTATCATTATACTAAAAAAATAAAAAAATGGAAGAAAATATAATTTTAACAAAGACATACAATTTTGCTTTACGCATTATTAATTTGTACAAATATTTGTGTGATGAAAAGAAGGAATATACTTTATCAAAGCAAATTCTCAGAAGCGGGACTTCAATAGGAGCAAATTCTGAAGAAGCTTCAGGCAGTATTTCGAAAAAAGAATTTAGAGCTAAGTATTCTATTTCTTATAAAGAAGCAAGAGAAACTCATTATTGGATTAGATTACTGAAAGATAGCGAGTATATCGAAGCAAAATTGGCAAACAGTTTGTTAAATGATGTAGAGGAAATATTGAAAATTCTTGGAGCAATACTAAAAACGGTAAGTAAATAATGATGCAATGAATTAACTATACAATAAAAGCAAACCATTGTACCATTATATCATTGAACCATTATACCATTGAACTATTAAACCATTAAATCATTAAAACCCATGAAAATTTTAAAATCAATTTTAATTGTATCATTAATTATAGCAGGTTTTAGTGCAAGTGCACAGCTAACCGGTAAACAAATTGTTGAAAGAGCGTATAGCCGACCTACCGGCGATGATCAAACATCAAACCTAACAATGATTCTTACTAATAAATCAGGAAGTCAGAGAGTGCGAAAAATTAAACAGTTCAAAAAAGATTTTGGTAAAGTTGAAAAGAAAATTATGTTCTTTCTTTCTCCTGCCGATGTTAAAAATACATCGTTTATGAATTGGACTTATGACAGTGATAAATCTGACGACCAGTGGATTTATCTGCCGGCATTGAAAAAGACCAAACGTATTTCGAGCGACAGTAAAAGTGATTATTTTATGGGCTCTGATTTTACTTACGATGACCTTGGAGACCGCAAATTAGAAGATGATTCTCATAAATTATTAAGAGAAGAAAAAGTTAATGATAAGGAATGTTATGTTGTTGAAAGTGTATCTAAAGATGCAGATTATATGTATTCGAAAACAATAACATGGATTAGAAAAGATAATTTTATTGGAGTTAAAAAAGAATTTTACGATGAGGATGAAGAGCTTTTTAAAATATTAACAATAATAAAAGTTGAGAAAATTTCAGACTTTTTGATTATTTCTAATTCAGAAATGAAAAATATTCAGAAGAATCATAAAACAAGTATGGTGTTGTCTAATATACAAATAAACTCAGGAGTTTCTGCATCAAAATTTACCGAAAGAATTATGATGAGAGGATTGTAAATAATTGTTTATTTATTATTGAATATTGAATATTCATATTTTTTCCAAAGTTTTAAGCTTTGGAAAAGATAATGTAAAACCTGCAAATCAAAACCATGATAAAAAAATTTAATATATTATTTCTGATTAGTGTAATATTTCTTTCTGCATGTGACGATATGTTCGACTATTCACCTTATGTAATTAATTTTGAAGGTGAAAATAAAGATGTCAACAGAAAGAACATTGAAAAATTGCCAAAAAAGAACTTAGATGATACTATCAGAATAGCATTCGTAGCCGACACACATCGTTTTTTCGATGAGTTTGAAGGTTTTGTTAATGCTGCTAATGATTATAACAGAAAAAAACCTATTGATTTTGTAATACATGTTGGTGACATTGCTGATTTTGGACTGCCCAAACAATACTTATGGGGCAATTCTTTTCTATTAAACTTAAATTGTCCATATTTTGTTCTCTTGGGAAATCATGATTTGGTAGGAAATGGAGGAGTAGCTTATAGCAAAATGTTTGGCGATTATGATTTCAGTTTTATATATGCCAATATAAAATTTGTTTTTATAAATACAAATAGCCTTGAATTTAAGTTTAATGGAAAAGTGCCTGATGTAAATTGGTTAGATTCACAATTACAACCAAGTGAAGATTTTAATAAAGCAGTAGTTATATTTCATGTTCCTCCTACAGATGGGGATTTTGATCCTGATTTAGAAGAGGATTTTCATAATACATTGGCAAAATATAACAATGTGTTATTTACTGTTCACGGTCACCTTCACCATTATGAATTATATAAACCATACGCTGACAGCATATTGTATGTTAATGTTTATGGTGCTCAATATGAAAAATTTAATATTATAACTATTAAAGATGAGAAGTTTGAAATTGAAACATGTGAATATTAAAATATTATTGATTTTTATTTTATTTTTCACAATAAACCAAAGCTATAGTCAGAAATTAAAAATTACAGATAGTGTTGACTATAAAAAATTTTTACCTGATTATGTGAAACTTCAATTTGCAGGAGGTATAGGTTTTCTATCTGCAGGTGTAGGATACACTTTTTTTCATAATAAACTAGATCTTACTGGCTTTTATGGTTATGTTCCAAAAAAATATACATACGATGGTTTAAGCAGTATTAGTTTTCAAGCGACTTTCAAATTTTTTAGATTTAAAATTTCTCCAAACACACAAATTTTGCCTTTAAATTTAGGTTTTTTTTCTCATTACACTTTAGGTAAAGATTTTTGGATAAAGTTGCCTGATAATTATCCTCCAGGTTATTATTGGTGGAAACCGGGTAGAGTTACCGGAATTTTTATGGGGGGAGAAGTGAAAACTAATTTGTTTGCAAGCAAAACTCCTGCTTCAGGTACTGCTTTTTACACAAGAATTGGAACCAGAGTTTTATATTTGTCAAGTAAGTTTGGAAATTCTTCAATCAAAGTAAAAGATATTGTTGAGCTGGGTTTTGGAGTAACTATTTATCGTTAAAGAGAATTATTTAATTATACAATGAAGTAATGATATAATATTGAATAATTGAACCATTAAACCATTGAACCATTATATCATTGAACCATTATATCATTGAATCATTAAATAATTGAACCATTAAACCATTGAACCATTATATCATTAAATAATTGAACGAAAAACAATTAAAAAAATGAAAACAAAACTACTAATACTAATATTGATTTTGATTATAAGTCAATTTACAATGGCACAAAAAGCTGACATTTCAGGATTTGTAAGAAATTATACTGGAGCATTATACGATAATGGAGATTTTTCTATTCTGCAAAACACCTTTAATTTAAAATTTTCTAAATCTGGAGAAAAGGTTGCATTTAAAGCAAATCCAATGTTATACACTTATAACACAGACAGCTTAGACCTTAGATTAAGAGAAGTTTATGTTGATTTATATTTTAATAATTTCGATTTACGTATTGGTAAACAGCAAGTAGTTTGGGGCAAAGCCGATGGAGCGTTTATTACTGATATTGTTTCGCCTCTTAATTTAACAGAATTTCTTTTACCTGATTTCGACGAAATCAGAATTGGAGTAAATGCTGTAAAATTTGATTATTATATGGGAAATAATACTTTTGAAGTAATTTGGTTACCAAATTTTACCCCTATTGAAAAACCTGCACAAGGTTCTATTTGGTATAGGCAACCCGAATTTATTATTACTCCAACTTTTGATTGGTCTAAGTCTGAAATAACTCCAAGTTTTAAAAATAGTGAATTGTTTGTTAAATATTCGGCTCTTACTTCAAAAATTGATTTTGAATTGATCGGTGGATATACATTTGACGATAATCCTGCAATGCACATTAATAAACAAATAGATATGTCGTCGGGAAGTCCCATATTAACAAGTATTGATGTATTGCCTCAATACCATCGTTTAAATATTGGTGGCGGTTCATTCAGTACAGAAATTAAAGGAATAGTTTTTCGCGGGGAAGCTGCTTATTATAATGGAAAATATTTTCAAACCGAAGACCCTTTTGCTATCGATGCTTTGGTCCAAAAAGATTATTTACATTACCTCCTTGGATTTGATTTTAGCATTAAAAATGTAAAGTTCAGCACTCAGTTTATTCAAGAAGCAATTTTAGATTATGATGAAAATATGCAGACCGATGAATTAGAAAATACAATGACTTTTTTGGCACGTTATGACATGTTTCGGGAAACTCTACACATCGAACTGTTTTCATATATTGGATTATCAAACGAAGATGCTTTAATAAGGCCAAAAATTACCTATGATTTTGATGATAGTTTTTCAATTCTGCTTGGCTCAAATATTTTTGTTGGTGATGAAAACGGGCGTTTTGGTCAGTATAAAGAAAATTCTATGGGATATTTGAAATTAAAATATAGTTTTTGAAAAATAAAAGAATACTGAGACTACTCCAAAAATACCTGACAGGTTTGTTTCAGTAAAAAATATTAGGACTAAATTCCTGATAGTATGAATAATAGAAACCTGTCAGGTTTTGCTAATTTTAAAAGATGACTTTTCGGAGTGGACTCAATGCTTGAATATTTATAAAATATTGACTTCTAGTGTAAACATTATTTCCAATTAACATTAACCAATTGTTATTCTTTTGGAACATAAAAAAATTCAGCATTACTAAATAAGCCGTTAATTATTTTTTTATAAATATCCATATGAATATCTGCAATTTTATCCCAGCAAATTAATTTGTTGTGTTTCCTGATGTTTTGTTGCAATTGCTTTGAATAATCATCATCTGTTAAAATTTTAATAATATTTTTAACATAATCGTCATCTGTTTTGCAACACAGCCCGCCATTTACTGTTTTACACCAATGAGAAAAACTATCTATATTAGATGTTACAGCAGGCAACTCAAAAGCAGACGATTGAGAAAGAATTCCACTCTGGCCGCCTTTCGTATATGGTAATGCCATTAAATCAGCTGCCGACAAAATTGTGTCAAAAGTATATTGAGGAAATTGTCCGGTTAATACTTTAATATTGTTTTTTACAGGAGACTTTTCAACCAACTCATATAAATAATTTTTATATTCTGAATGTTCTAGTATTCGGGTTCTTATAGCTAATAATAATGTTGCATTTTTAAGTTGATCAACAATTTTTGGGAATAATTTAATTATTTTTTCAAAGCATTTTGTACTTCTAAGGTAGCCTGATAATAATATTACTTTTTTGTTTTCCAGACCTAAAATTTTTTTTGCTTCAACAGTTTTTTTACACAAACGAATTCCATGAGGAATAACTGCAATTTTATTTTGATGATTATAATTTTTTTCGAGTATTTTTTTTTGATATGTCTCATGAACAATAATTGCAGAGCTGTTGTCAATAATATGTTGAATAATAATTTTTTCGGTATATGATAGATCTGTATATACTGTATGTAGAGTTGTTACAACGGGAGTTTCTGTTAATTTACAGCGTAGCAAAAAATCAACAATTTGAAAGCCCCTTCTTGAACCAAATAAACCAAATTCATGCTCAATATGAATAATATCAGGTGCGGTTTTTTCAACAATATGAAATAATCTGTAAGCAATATCAGTATGTTGAGGTGCATAAACAGGAAATGTGTTTTCACCTTTTGCTCCAATTTGACTTACTATGAAAATTTCTTTTTTGAATTTTTTCATAGCATCTGTCAAGTATTTTGTGTAAGTTGCTAATCCACATTCAATAGGTGGATAAGTAGAAATAAAAGCTATTCTCATAATTATTTATTATTAAGTAAATATAGTAATTCATTAATTGATGTTGTTGCTAAACAAATAGTTTCGTCGCATGCTCCGTAATATATTAATATTGTGCCATCTGGTTTTATTACAAGTCCATTTGAGAAAATTACATTACCAAAAAAACCTTTTTTTTCATAGTCTTCTTTAGGTGTAAATATTGGCTGTTTGCATTGCATAATAATTTTTGAAGGATTGTTGAGGTCTAGTAATAATAAATTTAATGAGTACATGCTGTTATCACCTTTCCCGTGATATAAAACCAGCCAACCTTTTTCGGTTTTTATTGGTGCTGCACCGGCTCCAATTTTTTGACTTTCCCATTTTGAACCATCAGGTCGTAAAATGCATTTGTGATTTCCCCAATGAAGCATATCAGGAGAATCTGCATACCAAATTGATGGTAGTCCAAAACCATGATTGTCAGGGCGATGTAATGCAATATATTTCCCATTAATTTTTTCTTCAAAAATTGCGACATCTTTGTTAAGTGGAGCGAAAATTATTCCCTTTCGTTCAATATTAATAAAATTTTTGGTTGTAGCTAACATGGTAGCATACCCGTCTTCTGATACTCCTGTATAGTTAATATAATAGGTGTCGTCTATTTTTGAAATTCTTGCATCTTCAACTCCAAACTTTTCAGATTCATTAGCTGGAGCAATAAACGGTTTTTCGTCAATAGTAAAATTTATTCCGTCAGAGCTTCTTGCAAGTCTTATGTGGCTTATTGTTGATAAATAATCTTTACCTTTATACAAAACACCACGAGTGTCTTTTAGCATTACTTGCGGGTCGTCTTTGTTGATGCGTAATATTTTGGCCTCACTTTTATTGTTTTTGAAATTATAGTAAGGAATATTAATGAAGCTTTTTTCTTGCGGACAGTTTTCCGAAACACGCATTAATAAAATAATTTGATTATTATAAATAGTTGCCCCGGGATTGAAAGCACCTAAAACATTATAACCTTTAACTGAAGGAATCAGCATTGATGGCTTTATTATGGGGTTGTTTATGTGTCGTTGTAACATATTGTTCCGTAACAAAAAAAATGGTTTAAAAAGTTACAACTATTTTTTTAGTTTAACAAAAATTGTTTCAAAAAAAAGACCTCAATATGAGGTCTTTATAAAAACGGTTGTAGAATGTTTTATCCTTTATTTAAAGAAACAAATCATTTTATTTTAATAATTTTTTTTGTTGTTTGTGAATTATTAACTTTTAATTTTATAAAATAAATTCCTGCATTAATATTTGGAGCAATACTATTTAAATTCAAACTGTGTTTACCTGCTGTTTGTTCTTTATTAAATTTACCAATAACATTACCAATAATATTTGTAACAATAATTTGTGTTTTACTATTACGAGTTAGATTATAATCAATAATTGCATCGAATTTAAATGGGTTGGGTCTGATATTTAATTTAATTTTTTCGATTGAATTAAGATTATTTACACCACTGAATTTTTCCCCAATTTTAATATCATCAATATATAAACAGTTTCCTTTACGGCTCGTGCACACAAATTTTATCATTATATGATTTGAATTTGTAAAAGAGGTCAAACTACATTTTTTTTCTTTCCATTCATCATCCTTAGGAATAAATTCAGAAGTAACTATAGAACCATCGTTTGTAATTAATTGAGAACCTCTTTTTAAAAATCTTATTTTCCACGTAATACCACAATCGTCAGAAACATATATTTTTAATTCGTCATCGGCAGAACTATTTTTTTTAGCATAGGCTATATTGAAAGTGAAATTTTCAGGGTTTTTAAATTTACTTAGATTAATATTTGGTGAAATAAGAATTGATTTAGTTTCTAAACTATTTGAATAATTTTTCACTCTTATTGAATTGTTGTTGGTTGTTGAATGTAATTCCCATGAATAATTGCCGAAAGTTTCAATTTTCCAATTTTTAGTATTGTCAATAGTAGATTCTGGAAATTCTGAGCTTTCCATATCTTCAAAGTAAGGAGCAGGATACCCCATTAAAGTATCAACGATTGTAATAATATTATTTTTTGAAATTGTATGGTTACCTGAAGAATTATATACTTTTAATGATATAGGATAATTACCTGGTGTGTTATAAGTCACAATAGGATTTTGTTCATTAGATATTTCCGGCTCACCGTTTGGGAAAGACCATGACCAAGCATCTATTGATGAATTGTAAGAATTATCGAAAATTTGAATAGATGAACCTTCACAAATACTTTTTTCATCAACATAAAAATCTGCAATAGGACTACAAATAGGTGAGGCATAACTGTCGTTAGTTCCGGTAGCTTCAAGATTCGACTGTTTCCATAAATTATTTCTACCACTAACAGATGAGTTTAGAGCAGCTCGCATTCTTGTTTTTTGACCTTTAGTAAACATTACGTCACAAGATGAATAGTCCATATAATTTTGCACATTATCAAGAGAACCGCAACTAATTTGATCTTTGTTACAAGAACTATTTGTTACACCAATTGTTAAAGGAGTATCATCTACATAATCATCAATATCGCAGTTTGATTCTAAACCCGGATCGTTTGAGTTTCCCCAAGGATGCATAAGATTAAGATAATGACCAATTTCGTGTGTTATTGTATGACCAGAACCAACGTAACGATAAATACTCACAACTCCATCTAAAGCAGCACTAATCCCTGGATAATGTGACCAGGCAGCAGCTCCAAAATTTATTGATTTTACTGTCCAAATATTTAAATATTTAGTATTATCCCAGCCCGGAATTGCATATTTTATATCATTATCTGCATCGTAAGTCTTAAGTGATTGAGTTCGTGTAATTCCATCAGTACAATTACCATCAGGATCAATTTTTGCTAAACGAAATTCGATTCTAACGTCTGCAACTATATCTTTAAATTCAGGAATAGCTTGATAAACATCAGTATTTAGTTTTCTGTAGTCTTTGTTTAAAATATCTATGGCTGCTTGTATTTTTTCTTTGGATATGTTTTCTTCTCCATAGTCGTGAACAACATGAAAAACAACAGGAATAATCAAAACATCTTCTTCTGACAGGTTTTTTTTTAGAGAATATTGTTTAGTAAATTTTTCGAGTTCTGCTCTTTTTTTAATAATTGAAGGATCGTTTTTTACAGCTTCCTGATCAAAATTAACGGTTCCGCACCAATTACTTTTTTGAGCTTGAGATACAAAAGTAAAAATAAGCAACAGACTTAAAATGAATATTTTTTTTAATAATAAATTTTTCATGTGTTTATAATTTAATTACAAATTATAGCTATTTGAATTTTATTTAATTCCTAATTCTTTTCATACTGTTATATTTTTTTTGTGCGGGTAATCAATATTATAATGCAAACCAATACTCTCATGCCTTTCTTGAGCCATTTTAATTATCAGATATCCAACATTAACCAAGTTTCGAAGTTCGCAAAGTTGTAGCGACAAAGTTGAATTTTTATATAAATCTTCAGTTTCTTGGTAGATGATTCCTAGTCTTGCTAACGCCCTTTGCAGACGTAAATTTGAACGCACAATACCAACATAGTTACTCATTACTTGTTGCATTTCTTTATAGTCTTGCGTGATAAGAACCATTTCTTCTGGATGAGATGTGCCTTTTTTATTCCATTCAGGAATATCATCTTTAAAGCTTGTTTTTTTAAAATTATTTATAGCATGTTTTGCAGATTTATCTGCATACACAACAGCTTCAATTAATGAATTTGAAGCCAAACGGTTTGCTCCGTGCAATCCTGTTGAGGAAACTTCACCTGCAGCATATAAATTATTTATTGATGTCTCTCCATCCATATTTACTTTTATTCCACCACATTGGTAATGTGCTGCCGGTACAATTGGAATCATATCTTTTGCTACATCAACGCCAATTGATAAACATTTTGCTGTTATGTTTGGGAAATGATTTTTGAAATTTTTAATATCTAAATGTGTGCAGTCTAAATATAAGTGGTCTTCTCCCGATGTTTTCATTTCGTTGTCAATAGCTCGAGCAACAATATCGCGAGGAGCAAGAGAACCTCTTTTATCGTATTTTTGCATAAATTTTTCACCTTTTTTGTCTTTCAAAATACCGCCGAAACCTCTAACAGCTTCTGATATTAAAAAAGAAGGTCGTTCATCAGGATTGTATAATGAGGTAGGGTGAAATTGTACAAATTCCATATTCTCAATAATACCTTTCGCTCGATAAACCATTGCAATACCATCGCCAGTTGCAATTACAGGATTGGTTGTGGTGTTATATATATTGCCACTTCCTCCTGTTGCAATTAATGTTTTTTTTGCAAGTATTGTAGTTGTTTTCTTATTAGATAAATTTAAAACATAAGCTCCATAACATTCAATATCGGTATGATAACGTTTTACTATTTTGCCAAGTTGATGTTGTGTAATTAAATCTATGGCAAAATGATTTTCTAAAATATCAATATTAGAATTGTTTTTGACTTTTTTACTTAATGCTCTCTGAATTTCGAAACCAGTATTATCTTTATGGTGAAGAATTCTGTATTCAGAATGTCCCCCTTCTTTTGCTAAATCGTATTCTCCATTTTTATCTTTATCAAAATCAGCACCCCAATTAATTAATTCATTAATTTGATTAGGTGCATCTTTAACTATCATTCTAACAACTTTTTCGTTGCAAAAATGATCTCCTGCAATTAATGTGTCGTTAACATGTTTTTCATAATTATCAGGTTTATAGGTGACTGCAGCTATCCCCCCCTGTGCATATCTTGTGTTTGTTTCTTCAAGATTAGTTTTGCTAATTAGGCAAACTTTACCATATTTTGCTACTTTTAATGCAAAACTCAAACCGGCAACACCAGTTCCTAATACTAAGAAATCGTATTTTTTTACCATATTTTTTTGAAATATAATTTTAACTTTGCAAAGTTAAAAAAATGAGATTGTTTTAAGGAATAACTTAAAAAAAAATAAATTTGGTACAAAGAAAGCGTTTTTTATGAAAAACAAACAAAATGATTTACTTTTGCCTCATTAATTTTAATATTAAAAATAAAAATAGATGAACCAACAAGATCTTTTTAAGAAAATAATTGCACATTCAAAAGAGTATGGATATGTTTTTCAATCGAGTGAGATATATGATGGATTAAGCGCTGTTTACGATTATGGACAATATGGTGTAGAGCTGAAAAATAATATTAAAGAATATTGGTGGAAATCAATGGTGCTTTTAAATGAGAATATTGTTGGCTTAGATTCTTCTGTTTTTATGCATCCAAAGGTATGGGAAGCTTCTGGTCATGTTGGGGCTTTTAACGATCCGTTAATCGATAATAAAGATTCTAAAAAAAGATATAGAGCAGATGTTTTAATTGAGGATTATATTCAAAAAATTGAAGCAAAAATTAATAAAGAAATAAAAAAAGCTGCTAAACGTTTTGGTGAGCAATTTGATGAACAGGAATTTGTTGTAACAAATAAAAGAGTTGTTGATTATAAAGAAAAAATAAAAGCTGTTCAAGAAAGATTTGTTAAAGCATTAAATGACAATGATTTGGTGGAAATTAAACAGATTATTGTTGATTGTGAAATTAACGATCCTGTTTCAGGTACAAAGAACTGGACAGATGTTAGACAATTTAATTTAATGTTTGAAACACAAGTAGGTTCAGTTAGTGAGGATTCAAACACAATTTATCTACGACCAGAAACAGCACAAGGGATTTTTGTTAATTATTTAAATATTCAGAAGTCTGGTCGCATGAAGTTACCATTCGGTATTGCTCAGATTGGAAAAGCTTTTCGTAACGAGATAGTTGCACGCCAATTTATTTTTCGTATGAGAGAGTTTGAGCAAATGGAAATGGAATTTTTTGTTCGTCCGGGTGATGAGCAAAAATGGTTTGAATTTTGGAAAGAAAAAAGAAAAAAATGGCATCTTGCTCTCGGTATTGACGATAAAAAATATCGTTTTCACGAGCATGAGAAATTAGCATTTTATGCAAATGCTGCTGTTGATATTGAGTACGAATTTCCTTTTGGATTTAAAGAAGTTGAAGGGATTCATTCAAGAACAGATTATGACTTAACGCAGCATCAGAATTTTTCAGGTAAAAAATTACAATATTTCGATAATGAGCTAAATAAAAGCTATGTCCCTTATGTTATTGAAACGTCAATTGGAGTTGACAGAATGTTTTTATTAATATTATCACATTCTTATTGCGAAGAGAAAATAAAAAAAGAAAATGGTGAAACCGATCAGCGTGTTGTTTTACGAATTCCTCCATTTTTAGCTCCTGTAAAGTTAGCCGTATTACCATTAGTAAAGAAAGATGGATTGCCTGATATGGCTCATAATATTATTAACGATTTGAAATTTGATTTTAATTGTCA
Organism: Bacteroidota bacterium; assembly: GCA_015222055.1. Classification (GTDB taxonomy): domain Bacteria; phylum Bacteroidota; class Bacteroidia; order Bacteroidales; family B39-G9; genus B39-G9. Next base: position 38,070 of record JADFUR010000081.1, read on the forward strand.
ATATGATGAGAAAGATTCAATAGGACGACGTTACCGTCGCCAAGATGCTATTGGAACCCCATTTTGCATTACTATTGATCACCAATCCATTGAAGATAATACTGTTACAATACGTTACCGCGACACAATGGAACAAGATAGAGTAGAAATTAGCAAACTTAATCAGATTATTAGCGAAAAGATTAGCTTAAGAAAAGTTTTTAAAGAGTTTTGATTTTTGAAAATTTCGTATATTAATATTTTTTTGTTAAAAGAGGCGAAAATTGTTAATTTTGAAACGGTTCATTTTATTAATTATAAATAATTTTATAAAACCTCACAAATGAAAAATTTTTTCTTCTTCATAATATTTGGTCTTGTTTTTTTTAATGCATCTGCTCAATATAAAGGTAACACTGACTTAACGGGTTATCGGTTTCAAAAAAGAATAAAAGGTCCGGCACATAAAAAAAGTAAGGTTCTCGAAATTATGGTTGATGAGAATAATTTTTATTTTGCTGTTACTTTTAGAGCTGAAAAAAGCAAATACGTTTATATTGTAGTTTATTCTTTGTACACATGGAAGCAAATTGGTAAGTATAAGTTAGACGATAACAGATCAGAATTGTATAATAGCTATTTTGATAAAGAGGGGGGGGCTTTCTATGTTAATTATGATATATATAAGAACAGATACAAAAAAATTAATTTAAAATCGGGTGAAATAGAAAATGCTGAATGTGATCAAACACCAAGAGGATGCTTGAAACTTGAACCTCATCAATATAAAGTAGAGGCTTATACAGTAGGAGAAAATTATTTTATTTTTCGTGACGACAAATTTAAAAATTATCTTAAAATATATGTGAAAAAAGAATTATATGTGCCTGATGTTGAAGATTCTGACGATCGTCAGGAATTAAAAGAGATTCAAAAATCTGTCGTTAAAGAACAAAAAGCAGAAGCTGAAATTGAAATAGATACTGCTAATATTGAAATAGACACGATTAAGATAAAAGAGAACGTTGATTCTTTAAATGTTAAGGATACAACAATTAAGGAATAATTATTGTATCCTTCTTAAGTTCTATTTTTTCAAGCGAAGTCTTTTGACTCCGCTTATTTTTTTATAAAATTTAAAACAATCAAAAAAAAATATTATCTTTAACAGTTAATATAATTGAGATACTGAATGAATAAAACAATAAAGTATATTTTAATATTTTTAGGAGTAGTTTTGTTAGTATATGCTCTTTGGTATTTCAAATCAATAGTAGCTTATATTTTAATTTCTGCAGTGTTGTCATTAGTTGGTCATCCAATTGTGCAGTTTTTAACAAAATTAAGAATTAAAAATTTTCGCCTATCTCAAACCCTAAGTGCTACAATTACTTTAATTTTTTTATGGGTCGTTTTTTTATCTTTTTTTCGTTTTTTCATACCATTAATTATCAACGAAGCGAATGAGTTATCGTCAATTAATATTAATGGATTAATTCAGAATTTGCAAAATCCCATTGAAAAAGTACAGGAAATCTTTAATAAATTTCAAATTGGTGCTGATGACCAATCAATACAAGAGTATTTAACAACAAAATTTATAGAGATTTTTAGTATTTCCAAACTATCTTCGTTTTTTGGTTCATTAGCTGGATTGGTTGGAAATTTGTTAATAGCTTTTTTTTCAATTTCTTTTATTTCCTTCTTTTTTTTAAAAGAACAAGGATTGTTTACCGAAGGAATTTTGGCATTTATGCCTGCTAAAAAAGAAGAAGGTGTACGTCATGTATTACATTCAATTAAACATCTATTATCACGATATTTTATAGGCATTTTAATAGAAATTTTGTTAATTATTATTCTAGTAACAACCGGATTAACAATTGTTGGAATAAACTTTAATCACGCTATTGTAATAGGCCTTCTTGCTGGTTTGCTAAATGTAATACCTTATATAGGACCATATATTGGTGCTTTTTTTGGGATAATTATTGGTATTGCCACAAATTTTAATTTAGACTTTTATTCTCAATTATTACCATTAATTGGATATATGGCGTTAGTTTTTGTTATTGTTCAATTAATAGATAATATTTTGTTTCAACCACTAATATATTCAAGCAGTGTTAAAGCTCATCCGTTAGAAATATTTTTAGTAATATTAATGGCAGGAAGTCTTGCAGGGATACCAGGAATGATATTGGCAATTCCTACATATACTGTTATTAGAGTTGTTGCAAAAGAATTTTTTAGTAATTTTAAAATAGTAGATAAGCTTACAAAAAATATTTAATAGTAAAAAAACAAAAAACTTAAATATAATTATTTAAGTTTGTATAAATTTAAATAAGTAATGCGGTTTTATCAGACAAGAATTCTCACAATAATATTTTTTACCTTAACAGCACAGTTTTCTGTAGCTCAAATTTTTGCTGATTTTACTTTTTCCAATATTACCTGTAACGAAGATACAGTTTACTTTTTAGATAATTCGTCAGGTATCTCAATAAGTTCATGGGAATGGGATTTCGGCGATGGACAAACAGCCACAACGCAACACACAAATCACGTTTACCAGAGTGAAGGAGACTTTACCGTTCAACTTAAGATTAGTGATGGCACAAATATAGATTCTAAATCGAAAATTATTACAATTTACAAAAATCCTGTTGTAGATTTTATTGTTGACAGTATTCCATTTTCAACTTACTCAAAAAGATTTAGCGATAATTCACAAAGCGATACAAAAAAAGATTTGTTTGAATGGGATTTTAATGATGGCTCTTTAATATTAAGCACAGAAAGTTCCACAGTAGATCATAAATTTCCTGACAAAGGCGTTTATGATATTTATTTTAAAATTACAGATATTAACGGTTGTGATAATGACACAATTAAAAGCATTACTATTGAAGATGATTTTGTTGTTCCAAACGTTTTTACACCAAATGGCGATGGCGTAAACGATTTGTTTTGTATAACTTCAAATGGGGAGGTGAAATTTTCCATTACAATTTATAGCAGGTGGGGTAGTGTTATGTATAAATCGCAAATTGCTCAACAAATTTGCTGGGATGCTAGAAATGCTGATGGTTCTAAAGTTCAACCGGGAACTTATTTCTATGTTATTCAATTAGAAGGGAACACCGATTATGAACCGAAAACCGGATTCTTTAATGTTTTTTATTAGTCTTTTTATATTGTCAAGATATTTTCAGCTATGATTATTTCGAAAAAAGAAAGTGTTTTGAAAATTTTTGGCTCGTTTAATTTATATTATTTCGGGCTGATATTGTTAGTCGTGAGTTTGCCATTATCTCCATATCTGACAAGCGTATCACAATTCGTTTTAGTAGGGAACTGGATTCTCGAAAATCAATTTAAATCAAGATTTAAGCTGCTTAAGCAAAATAAAAGTGTATTAATCTTTTTGCTTATATTTATTGTCCATATTGTTGGACTAATCTACACAAGCGACTTTAAATATGCTTTTCACGATATAAAAATTAAATTACCCTTATTAATACTCCCAATAGTTATTGGTACTTCTGAGAAATTAAATTATAAACAATTAAAAATTTTATTGCTTTTCTTTATTGCATCAATTACTGCTGGTACTTTTATAAGCACATCTGTTCTATTAGGGATAATAAATTATAATGTTACAGATATTAGAGATATCTCAATTTTTATATCGCATATTAGATTTTCATTATTGATAAATATTGCAATTTTTTCATTGGCTTATTTTTTGTTTTTTAGTAAAAAGAGTAAGCCGGAAAATGCTATTTATACAATACTCATTATTTGGCTTGTATTATTTCTGTTTGTTTTACAATCGTTTACAGGAATAATCGTTTTTTTTATTGTTGGCTTTATCATTACAATTAGTGTTTTAATAAAAATCAAAAACAAAAAAACAAAAAGAATTTTAATTTTTTTGTTTTTGATTTTGCCTTTATTATTGATGATTTTAGTTGCTAAATCTGTTGTAGATTTTTATAATATTGAGAAAATTAATCCTTACACAATTGAAAAATACACAAAATTAGGCAACAAATACAAGCATTCTTTTGATAATAAAATAATTGAAAACGGACATTATGCTTATTTGTATGTTTCTGAAAAAGAGATGCGTCCTGAATGGAATAAAATTAGTGAAATTAATTACGACAGCCTTGATAATAAAAATCAAAAAATAAGTAGCACTATTATTCGATATTTAACATCAAAAGGATATAGAAAAGATGCTGAAGGTGTGAGAAAATTATCAAATCAGGATATAAAGCTTATTGAAAAAGGATATGCAAATTATATTTATAGCAATAAAATAAGTTTATCATCAAGAATATATAAAATTATTTGGCAATTTGATGTACAAATAAAGAATGGAAATCCAAGTGGACATTCTGTTACCCAACGTTTCGAGTATCTAAAAGCATCGTTTGGTATTATTAAAGATAATTTATTATTTGGTGTGGGTACAGGTGACCTTAAAATAAGTTTTGCCAAACAATATAATAAAATTAATTCGCTATTATCAGCTAAATGGCGTTTAAGAGCTCATAATCAGCTTGTTACTTTTTTTACTACTTTTGGATTAATTGGTTTTTCTATTATTATTTTCGCAATGTTTTTTCCAATATTTAAAGAGAAAAAGTATAATGATTATTTTTTTATGATTTTTTTAATTATAGTATTATTGTCAATGTTAAATGAAGATACTTTAGAAACACAGGCGGGCGTTACTTTTTTTTCTTACTTTTACTCTTTATTTTTATTTGGATATAATAGAAATGAATTAAAAAATTAAATTATATTACAAATATTATTTTTGAAATAAATTTTTTATGATAAAACTATCTGTTGTAATAATAACATATAACGAAGAGAAGAATATTGAAAGATGTTTACTATCAGTAAAAGATATTGCTGACGATATTGTTGTTGTTGATTCCTTTTCTACTGATGCAACAAAAGAAATATGTAAAAAATATAATGTGCAATTTATTGAGCATAAATTTGAAGGATATATTGAGCAAAAAAATTGGGCAATTACACAAGCAAAATATCATCATATTCTCTCGCTTGATGCTGATGAGGAATTATCTAAAGAGCTTATAAAATCAGTAAAAGAAGTGAAAAATAATTGGGAATATGATGGCTATTATTTTAATAGACTTACAAACTATTGTGGCAAATGGATTAAACATTCAGGCTGGTATCCCGACAAAAAATTACGTTTGTGGGACAGCCGAAAAGGTAAATGGGCAGGAACAAATCCACATGATAAATTTGAATTACAAACTAATTGTAAAAAATATTATATAACAGGCGACCTTTATCATTATTCTTATTATTCAATTTTTCAACATATTGAAACAATAAATAAATTTTCTGATATAGCAGCTTTCGCTCGTTTTAAAAAAGGTAAAAAATCAAATATATTAAAAATTATTTTTAGTCCCTTTTGGAAATTTTTCAGAACCTATTTTATTAAATTAGGATTTCTTGATGGATTTTATGGATTTGTTATTAGTGTAAATTCTGCACATTCAACTTTTTTGAAACAAGTAAAATTAATAAATCTAAATAAAAATAAATAAAAATTTTGTCGATAGAGATGGAAAATGTAACAAAGAATATATGTTTTTTTAATAGCTGTAAAGCTTGGGGTGGTGGTGAAAAATGGCATTACGACATTGCTATTCTTTTACAAAAAAAAAAATATAGCATAACTTTAATAACTAACAAGCATAGTGAATTATATAATAGAGCTGTAAACTCAAATATTCAGACTATTTCGATAAAAATTTCAAATCTTAGTTTTTTAAATCCCATTAAACTTTTGAAAATTAGTCGCTTGTTTAAAAAACACTCATCCAACACTGTAATATTAAATTTACCTTCTGATTTAAAAGCAGCAGGTATAGCTGCTAAAATTGCAGGTGTTGAAAATATTATTTATCGCAGAGGTAGTGCTATACCTATAAAAAATTCTTTTTTAAATAGATTTTTATTTAAAAAAATTATAACAGAGGTTATTGTCAATTCAAATGAGACAAAGAAAACGCTCAATGCGAACAATCCAAATATGATTGATGAGAAAAAAATAAAATTGGTATATAATGGAATTGACTTAAAAAAGTATGACAAGACAATATCGAAAATATATAAGAAAGAAAACAATGAAATTATTCTTGGCTCTGCCGGAAGACTTTCAAAACAAAAAGCTCAAAAGTATTTGATTGATATCGCAGGAAAATTAAAATTGAAAAATATAAATTTCAAATTATTAATTGCCGGCGACGGAGAATTGAAAAGTGAACTTGTTGCTTATGCTAAAAAATTAAACGTCGAAAATGAAGTTGTGTTTTTAGGTTTCGTTGAGAATATTAAGACATTTATGAACAGCCTCGATATTTTTTTACTCACATCTTTGTGGGAAGGTTTTGGTTATGTTATTGTTGAAGCAATGGCTTGTAAAAAACCAACTGTAGCATTTAATGTAAGCAGTAATCCTGAGATTATTGCCGATAAAAAGACTGGTTTCTTAATTGATAATTTTGATATTGATGAATTTACTGAGAAGATTGAATTGCTTATTTGTGATGAAAAATTAAGAGAAAAATTTGGAAATGAAGCTAGAGAGCTTGTCGAAAAAAAATTCCAAATAGATAATACTTTTATGCAAATTGAGAAAATTCTTAATAAAAAATAAATGCAAACAATATTAGTTACAGGTTGCAACGGATTGTTAGGACAAAAACTCGTTGTCCAATTGTCACAAATGAAGAACATAAAATTAATTGCAACATCGAGAAGTGTTAATAAATTATTTGGTATTAAAAATACAATTTTCAAACTACTTGATATAACTAATAAAACAGAACTCAATTATATAATAAAACTTTATAAGCCCAGCACAATAATTAATGCAGCAGCTATTACAAATGTCGATTTTTGTGAAGATAACAAAGATGAATGTTGGAAGGTTAATGTTGAGGCATTAAATTATTTATCACAGATTTCCAATGAGTTGAATATCCATTTAATTCATATTTCAACCGATTTTATTTTTGATGGATTAAGCGGAAATTATTCCGAAGATGATAATCCAAACCCTGTAAGTTATTATGGATTAGCTAAGCTGGAAGGTGAAAAAGTAATTCAATCTAATTCTAATAAATGGACAATTATCCGAACTGTTTTGGTTTATGGTTTGTCAAAAAATCGTAGTCGCTCAAATATTGTTTTGTGGGTAAAACAATCGCTCGAAAATAATAAACCAATAAATGTTGTAAACGATCAGTTTAGAACTCCCACTCTGGTTGAAGATTTAGCCAACGCTTGTGTTTATGCAGCAGTTAATGAAAAAGAAGGCATTTATCACGTTTCAGGCAAAGATTTTATGTCGATTTATGAAATTGCAATTGCAACAGCCGATTTTTTCGGTTTAGATAAATCGTTAATCTCTACAATTAGTTCAATATCTTTAAACCAAAATGCCAGAAGACCTCCTCGCACAGGATTTAACATTAATAAAGCAATAAGCGAACTGGATTTTCATCCACACTCCTTTATTGAAGGGTTGCAAATTGTTAGTGAACAATTTGCTATGATTAGTTAGTTTGAGTTGACTTTTGCTGGTTTAAATGGGTTTACTTCGATGACCTTTCTGTTATCTGTCAAATGAATTTTTATAAGTTTATTATAAGCCAAAGTGCTTAAACCTAAAATTAATGGTGCAGAAATAACCCCTGCAATTACATCTACAAAATAATGAGCCTTGATATATACTGTTGCAAAACAAAGAATTATAATTATAGGCAATATGTAATAGAACAGTTTTTGTAAAAATTTAAAACTTAAATATAAAAATATTAAAGCCATTCCTACATGAGAACTTGGGAAAGCACCCGTTGGTACTTCACCAATTTTTTGAACAAATTTTACCGCATCATGAAAAAAATAAGCATCAGGTATTGTTGCCATTGAACCTTTGAAATGAAACTGTGGACCGACTACCGGGAATATTGAAAATATTATGTAGTAGATATAAAATGATGCTGTAACAATAAATATTACTTTAAAAGATTTTGTGCGATTAGTAATGTAAGCAACAAAGCAAATTATGAATGTTAGAAAATAATACGAAAAATAGCCGAAATTCATTAATTCATTAAACCATTTTTGCGGGAAACGTTTTGAGAATTCAATACTTAGCTGGCATCCAAAAAGTTGTTGCTCTAAATTTACAATGTGAAAATCAAGATTGTTGAAAATTATGTTATTCATATAAGCTGTCTCTCCATAAAAATAGCTCAATAATAAAATAGGATAAAAGTTTCTTGTAAATTTTAATATTTCAGAATCATATTTATCATTAATAAATGATATGAAAAAAATGAAAAATAAAATTACTAAGCGAGAAATAAAATGAGAGGTCTCGTTTTCAAGTTTGTATGAACCAATGCAGATGTAAATTGCGGAGACTATTATATAAATAATTGTCGCAATATCAATAGGGTAAAGATTATAACCAGTTTTCTTTTTTATACCACTTAGTAGTTTCATAAATTCCTTGCTTTAGATTGTAATCGGCTTTAAAATTAAAGTCATTTTCCAGTGGCTTTATGTCGCAAATCCAACTACTTTTTAATTCGTTAATTTTTTCAAAGTTTGCAGTTGGAATTTTCCCAAACAGACCATAAATGGGTTCGAGAAAAAATGCTGTAATTTTTAACAAGCAGATAGGTATTCTGATTTTTATTGTTTTTCTGTTAAGATTTTTTTTAATAATATTTCCAAATGTAAGTGAATTACTAACTATTCCATCGCTAACAAAATAAGTTTTGTTTTTTATGTCAGATTCTAGAGCTGTGAAAATTATTTTAACAAGATCTTTAACATAAATAAAACTAACCCTTGTTTTATTAAATCCAATTAGTGGCTGAAAATGATTTTTTATTAACTTAAAATAAATGTAAAAATCTTTCTCACGAGGACCATAAACACCTATTGGACGAATAATAATGTAAGGAAAATTGGATTTAGAAGTAATTAAATTTTCTGCCTGTAATTTACTTTTGCCATACGAGGTAACTGGACTTGGCTTATCCGAAAGTTTCATTATTTTTTCACCTTTTTGAACAGGCCCATGTGCAGCAAGACTGCTCATATAAACAAATTTATCAGGAATTAAATTTGTAAAAATTAAAGCCTCAATAATATTTTTTGTGTATTGATAATTAATTGTAAAGTAGTCTTGTCTCTTGTTTGCCTTGGTTATTCCTGCGTTATGGATAATATAATTAAACAGGATGTTTTGTTTTTTAAGATTGGAAAATGTTTTTTTTAAATCATCAGTATCGGCAAAATTCAATTCAATAAATTTTATTCTTTTATCTTTTAGATATTGCTTGTTGCTTGTTTCTCTTATCCCGGCATATACTTCATATCCTTTGCTTATGGCTTGCTCAACCATGAAACTGCCAATAAATCCACTTGCTCCTGTAATAAGAATTCGTTTCATATTATTTGCTTTTAGTATCTGCTCTAATTTTATTTTTGAATATGCTAATTGAACTTTATCGTTGAATTTAATAACACTAAACGAAATTATTAATTCGTAATTTTCAAATTTACGCATAATAATATTTAATTATATGCCATAATTTAAAAAATTTTTCGAAAATTATTTTAATATAATAAAGAAAGATTATTACTTATATGGTAATAGTTTGGGGAGATTTTTATTTAAATAAACCATTTGTAGCATTATACCAGAAAATAAAATCAAGGTATCCTAACGATATATTAATTTTTTGAGAGAACTGCTTCATTTTGTTCTCAATTTCATAATATTTTTTGATAGTAAGAGATTTTGGAATCTCATCAATAACATTAAAATTTTTTAAGTTTCTGAGTATATGCCTGTCTAATATTGTAACATCATCAGCAAAACCAATGTTTCGGAGATAGTGACTTGCTTCTTTCAAACCATATCCAGTAATATTTTTTAATAGCCATTCTCTTTTTTCTATTACTGTTGAAAATTGCGTTAGTGTTTCTTTTATTCCAAGAGTGTTGTTAAAAAATTGTTCCCGTGCTTTTACTATGTAGCGAGCTTTATTGTTTTTAAATCTCACATAATTTAAATATTCAGATATTTCCGTTACTTGCCCTGTAAATAATAAGTTGTTTTCTGTTAAAATAAGAACCGTTTTCCACGCATTTTGAGCTTTCGATTGTGGAGTTAAAAGACAAAATACTAACTCTTGAAACAATTTTTTTTCATCGGCTTTTAGCCAGATAGACTTGAATTCATTAATGCGTTTATCTACATCCGGTTTTATTAACTCTAAAGTTGTTTTTAATTCATTCATCAGGAAAATAATTTTAGTTTTATCAAAAAACCTGCAAGATTTTTAAAGGAATTTTATTCAAACTGTCATTCCGACCGTAGGGAGGAATCCCCTTCAATGAAAAAAAAGATTCCTCTCTCGTGCCTCACTTCTGAATGACAAATAGGCGACTTTATGGACAGATGCTAATTAGAAGCTAAATCTTCAGTTAATTTATTTTTCAGATTAATTAAATCGTCATCCGAAGGAACATATTTTTGTTTATACGTATTAATAACATCAAATCCAGAATCTTTAAGATAATCAGCTACTTGTGCAACGCTTTGACCTCCCCAGCCAAAAGAACCAAAGGCAATAGCTTTTCTATCTCTCGGCGACAATCCTTTTAAATATGTAAGGAAAGATGCAACATTTGGCATAATATTATTGTTCAGAGTTGGCGAACCAACGCAAATATATTCAGCATCAATAAGTTCAGTCATGATATCTGATATGTGATTACTTTGTAAATTTTTCATTGAAGTAGAGTAACCCTTTTCTTCAAATACTTCCTGAATTGAATAAGCCATTTTCTCTGTTGAATGCCACATTGTGTCGTAAATAATAACTGCTTTTCTAATAACACTATTAGACGCCCATTTTTTATATTCTGCAATAATATCTTTAGTGTATTTTTCCCAAACAATACCGTGGCTCGATGCAATAACTTCAATGTCAAGAGTTGCTGCAACCTCAAGTTCTTTTCTGACCTGAGCAGAGTAGGGGAGTACAATATTGGCAAAATATTTTTTCGCTTCCTCAATAATTATGTCTTTAGAATTTTTATAATCCATTCTGCTTGACGATGCATAATGCTGTCCAAAGGAATCATTTGAAAAAAGGATTTTTTCTTCGGGCATATATTCAACCATATTATCAGGCCAATGAACCATTGGTGTTAAAACAAATTGAAGGTTTCGCTTACCGAGATTTAAAACATCGCCGGTTTTAACAATTCTATGATTAAAATCTCTTTTATAATGTGCTGTTAATCCTTTTTCACCATTAGGGCAAGTAATTAACTCGGCATTTTTTGCAATATCCATCATTTTTGGTATTGAACCTGAGTGGTCCATCTCAACATGATTGGAAACGATGTAATCAATTTTTGAAGGGTCAATTACTGATGAAATTCTTTTTATCATTTCATCAGAAAATTGTTCTTTTACAGTATCAATTAAAGTAATTTTTTTATCAATAATAAGATATGCATTATACGTTATCCCTCGTTGAGTAAGATAACCATGAAAATTTCTTGAATCCCAATCAATGGCTCCAACCCAATAAATATTGTTTTTTAATTTTACAGCTTTCATTGTTTATAATTTATTTTATTTTTTTAAAGGAAAATATTGTATTTTATCATTTGGTTTTATTTTTCCGCTTTTTATTACACGTGCAAATATACCTTCTTTTGGCATTACACAATTGCCTATTTCATTAAAAATTGCACAATTGCTTCCATGGCATTCTTTACCAATTTGTGTTATTTCTAGTTCAACATTGCCAATTATTAATTTGTCTTTTGGAGAAGTTTTCCAAAGCTCAATACCTTGAGTTGTAATGTTTTCAGCAAATTCACCATAATTGATTTTTTTGCCTGACGATTTTGTGAATCTATCAATGCTTTCTTTTGCTAAAAGACTTACCTGACGATGCCAATTTCCCGCATGTGCATCACTCTTAACACCATTGCTATCAAGAATTATTTCTTTAACCGGAATTTTAATAGTCCCTTTTTTCTCAGAAATATTTACCGAAAGAACTTTAATTTCATCTTTAATCATAAGAAAAATATTTTTGAATTTTTGTCCAAAATGGTTTGTAAGCTATGCTTATTATTAATTAATTTTAAGACTACCGTCTGGATTTAAATATGAATCAAGTTCTGCTTTGCCTTTAAAAATTTTTGATAATAGTGAAGCTGATTTCGAATCACCTATTGATATTGCACCATAAAGAGTATTGCTTTTTATAACAATTTTTTGATAAGTAATTTTATTTTTAATCTTATTTATTAATGCGTCTTCTTTATTAATATCACCGGCAGAAAATAGAGAAATACCAGAAACTTTCATGCGTGCTTCTATTTTTGATCCCGAATACTTAGTTTTAATATTTGACATGTTTTGTCCGGCAATAAAACCTTGTTCTTTAGCTGGAATCCATAATCCGTAGCAAACATTATTATGCTCAGCAATATCACCGGCTGCATAAATGTTTTTTAAAGAAGTTTCCATAAAATCGTTAACTACAATTCCTTTATTGTTTTTGATATTAATTTTTTTAGCAAGCTCTAATCTCGGTCTTATTCCTGCTGAAATAATTATTGCATCTGCATCTAATTTTTTTCCGGAATGTAAAGTTATGCTATTAACGGATTCGTTACCATTAATACTTTTTGTTGAGCAGTCAAGTCCAAACAACAGTCCTTTTTGCTTTAATAAATTAATTAATATTTCAGAACCATCAGAATCAAGCTGTCTCGGTAGTAAATATTTTGAAAATTCAATTATTGTAATTTTAGCTCCAGTGTTTAGTAAACTATTAGCAACTTCAATACCAAGCAAGCCTCCACCAATTATGACTATGTTTTTTTTATTCTTACAATAATTTTTAATCCTATCTGCATCATCAATTTCCCTTAAAGTAAAAACACCTTTTTTTTTAATTCCTTCAATTGGGGGTATAAATGGATTTGCTCCTTGAGCTAATAAGAGTTTATCGTATTCGAAAATTTTATTCGATAATGTAGAAACTTTTTGTTTAACAGAATCAATATCTGTAACAGTCTCGTTTAGAATAATTTTTATTCTGTTTGTTTCGTAAAAATTTTTTTTAAAAGGAGTTATTTTATCTACACTTACATTATCGGCAATGTAGTCGATTAGTCGGGGACGAAAAAAAAACAAATTGTTTGATTTTGAAATAATTGTTATTTCTGCATTATCATCATTTTTTCTAATTGTTTTTGAAGCTTCTGTTCCTGCAATTCCATTTCCTATAATTACATATCTCATTAATATTTTTTTTTATAAATTTACCAATCTTTTCTCCCCTGATAAATTTTTGATATCGGTTATATCTTGACTTACTTCTAATACTCCTTTATAAACACCATTTTCATTTATTAGAGCATAATATTGTATACAAATAAATTTTCCTTTCATTTGTATCCAGAAATGTTCAAATTTTTTCTCCCCTGATTTAAACGATTTAATAATTCCTTCAACAATATGAACGCTCTCAGGAGTGTGACAGTTTTGTACTTTGCGGCCAATTATAGCAACAGTGCGTGCGAAAATTTCGTCTTTTGGTTTTGAAAAAAATTTAACATTGTCGTTTTCGTCAATCAAAGTAATGTCAACGGGAAGGGTGTTTAAAAGTAAAATAATTTGTTCAATGTTGAGTTTCCCTGTTCCAAGGTCAATTACAGAATTCTCCAGAAATTTAGAGCTTAATAAGTGATTTAAAATATTTTCTTTTTTAACTTTAGTTGGTGCATCAATAAATGGAAAACCTATCTCAAAACTTTGTTTGTGCATTTCTTCCCAATCTTCTTCCTTTATTGTTTCCGAAGCAATTGGGAATGCTATAACTTCTTCTTTAAAAATCATCCCATGCAATAAGAAAAATAATTCACCAAGAGCACGATTAATTTCTTTTAAATTAGAGTTTTCGTAATTAAGAAGTTTCTCAATGAATTTTATTTTTTTTCTAATATCGTTGTGTAATGACCACATAACCATCAATGGTTTGTAATCTTTCCAAAGTTTTTCCAGATAAGGGAAAAGAATATTTTCTTTTTTTATGTAGTGTGTATTAAACTCTTTTAATTTTACAATATTTGATTTCAGATTGTTTAAAGCCTCAATATACTCAGGAGTTTCTGGGTTTATAGAATTTATTTTTTTAATAAAATTTGTAGTTTGTCTAAGATGGTTTTCTAAAGCACGATTTTCTTGCATTAGATAATATAAAAAAGAGCCTTGCTTAGGTTTATCCCATTTATATTGCTGAAGATATTTTCCAAAGATATTTAATACTTTACCAATGGTTCTTTTAATTTCATGAGTTGTAATACCCATTTCCAATTGTTTGTCTTCTAAGGCAAGCATATCGAATGGAGTAATATTTTCGATTGCTTGCTTATGTTTTTCCATTAGTGTTTTGCCATCTTCTCCAGAAATCATTCCCATAGAAAATGCTAACAGACTTTTAATTCTTTTTTCTTTTGTATTGATTGATTCATCCATGATAAATTTAAAAAAAAGCTTAAGATTAAATATTTTAATCTTAAGCTAAATTATTATTCTAATTCAAAATCATCTTTACCAACTCCGCAAGTTGGACATACCCAGTCCTCTGGAATATCTTCAAATTGTGTTCCTGGTGCTATTCCGCTGTCTGGGTCACCTTTTTCAGGGTCATAAACATAACCACATACTGTACAAACGTATTTTTTCATAGTTTTTTATTTTATTGATTTTTATTAATTTGTTTAATTAAAAAGAGTTTTATTAAAGCTTAGAATAAATAAAGAATTAATTAATATCAATTAAACAGCCTTAAATACTATCTTTATAAGAAGAAAAATATTTCATAAACTGAGTTCTTTCATAAAAAGCCGGATTTTCAACATTTTTTTGATTCAATAAGCCGCGAAAATCATTAATAGAAGTGTAATTATTTTTATTCATCCAGTCTTTAATGTCTTTAATTACAGTTTCTATATGTTTGCTTCCTTCATTGTAAATTGAAGAAACCATTTGCACAGCTTGAGCTCCTGCAAGAAGTTGTTTTATAACTCCTGCTCCATCATGAATTCCTGTTGAAGCAACTAAAGGCTCTTTTATTTTATCGCTTAATAATGCAATCCACCTTAGAGTTACAAAAATATCATTTGGACTGCTGGTTACACTTGACGATATTATTTTTTTGTTCTCGATATCAATATCGGGATTATAAAAACGGTTAAATAAAACAAAAGCATCAATTTTTTTAGTCCAGCTTAACTTTTCAACCAATTGAGCAAGTCCAGCAGAATAATGACTAATTTTAAGAGCAATAGGTATTTTTATATTTCCTCTGATTTTTGTAATAACATCGAAATATTTTTGCTCATTCTCAGAGCTACCTTGCTTAAAATCTGATGGCAATAATGCTATATTTAGTTCAAGAGCGTCGGCACCTGCATCTTCTATGCTTTTTGCAAACCCGATCCATTCTTTGTCAGAAACGCAATTAATGCTTGCAATTATTGGAATATTAACTGCTTGTTTCGCATCTTTAATTAATTGCAAATAATCATCAGTGTTTTTTTCTTTTGTATAATAGCGAGCATAATCATGTGCTTCAGGATAATCATGGTAATTTTGATTTGCGTTGTTGTCCATTTCCATGAGAATTTGTTCCTCAAAAAGAGATTTTAAAACAACAGCTCCAACACCATGTTCTTCAAGCTTTTTTATTTTTTCAACAGAATTTGTTAATCCTGAACTTCCAACAATAATTGGATTTTTAAGCTTAAATCCCAGATAATTTGTTGTTAAATCTAACATATTTTTTTAATTTTTAATTAATGAAAATTTTTAATAATTGGTTTCCTTTAATTCAAAATATGATTTAGGGTGTAAACAAGCAGGGCATAAGTCAGGAGCTTTTTTACCTGTATGAAGATAACCACAATTGCGGCATTTCCATGTCATAATACCATCTTTTTCAAAGACTTTACCATTTTCAAGATTTTCATATAGTTTGTTATATCTTTTCTCGTGAGCTTCTTCAACTTTAGCAATCATTTTGAAAGCAGTTGCAATTTCTTTAAACCCTTCTTCATCAGCAATTTTTGCAAATTCGGGATATAACTCTGTCCATTCTTCGTTTTCACCTATAGCAGAGGCTTTTAAATTTTCGAGGGTTGTTCCTATTTTACCGGCAGGATACATTGCTGTTATTTCAACGTCTCCACCTTCAAGAAATTTAAAAAAACGTTTTGCATGTTCTTTTTCATTTAAAGCCGTTTCGTTAAATATTCCTGAAATTTGTTCAAGACCTTCTTTTTTTGCTTGTTTTGAAAAATAATCATATCTCATGCGAGCTTGAGATTCTCCGGCAAATGATTTTAATAGATTTTGTTCTGTTTTTGTCCCTTTTAAACTTTTCATGTTCTTTTTTAATTATTAGATTATTATTTTTTAGAGTTATAAATTTAATACTTTTTTTAATTAAATAATAAAAAATTTAACTATTCCCCAGTTGTTGGAGGTACAAAGGTCCTATTACTTAATTCTTTATCTAGCATAAATAGACCATGTCCTTTTCCATCAAACATTTTAAGTTGATTTAGTAGATTTTCCGAATTTGATTCTTCTTCAACTTGTTCTGCAACAAACCATTGTAAAAAGTTGTTCGTCGCATGGTCTTTTTCTTCAATAGCTACATCAACTATATTGTTAATAAGATTTGTTACAATTTGTTCATGTTCATATATTTCTTCTGCAACAGAAATAACATTTTCCCATTCAGTCTTTGGTTTTCTAATTTCAGTCAATGTTATTCTTCCTCCTCGCTCATTAATAAAATCAAATATTTTCATAGCATGAAATTGTTCTTCTTCTGCCTGAATGCGCATCCAGTGTGCAAATCCTGACAAATTAATTGATTCAAGATATGCTGACATTGATAAGTAAAAATAGGCAGAGTATAATTCTGCATTTACTTGTTTGTTTAACTCCGTTTCTATTTTTTTGTTTAGCATTTTCTATTTTTTTTAAATTGTAAATTTTTTTTAGAAAATTTTATTAAGTGTTTGATAAGAAAACGTCAAGAACAAGGCTTGCGAAGTATTAAAATTCATCGTAAATGAAAAGATTTTTAATACAGTATAACGTAGTTATTGACATTTTTTTACAAAAATTTCAATAACTAATTTTCATATTTCCATAGACCATGAATATTGCAATATTCCCTTGCTGAAATAATTTTTTCGTTGTCAGCAATTTTAAATGTTGCTTCTGGTTTATCTTCTGGTGTGAGAAATTTTCTATATACCTTATTGCTAGTTATTAGTTCAATCCATTGAATATAATGTTTTTCGGTCATTGGATGAGATTCATTTTCACCAACCTTAATCCTATAGCCACAATCTATTTTTTCAATAAATGGAACGTGTTTTTCTGTGGAGCTATCTGCTGTTCCTTCTTTTAAAAGATCCATTTCTTGTCCGCAACAAACTAATTTACCTTTGCCTGCATTTGTTACCTCTACAATGTTTCCGCAAATTTCGCATTTGTAAACTTCTAATTTTTTTGTCATGTTAATTTCCTCCTAATTTTTGGTTAAATAATTGTTTCTATTTTAATCCTCTATAGTATTTCATAAATTAATTTTTGTCGATTTTTTTATTACTTTTTAAGGACATCAATAGAATTAGCTATAATAAATTTCCCATGATAATTGAATTTTTGTGTTATAAAGTTATGGAAATTTTTTTAGCTTTCGTCACAATAGTTAAAAAAATGTTTACTTAATTATGATTTTTCTTTTGCAATTTTCGCAAATACCTTTAATATATAGGTGTGTTTGCTTTATTTCAAAATTTTCAATTTGTTTTATATTTAAATTTTTATTATCAAATGAGAAATCAAAAATTTTTCCGCAATTTGTGCATTTAAAATGTCCATGTGTTGAAATATCAGGGTCATATCTTGTCTCATTATCTTCAATTGTAATTATTTGAGTTATTCCTTTATCAACAAAAAGTTTTAAAGTATTATAAACGGTTGTTTTCGATAATGTAGGAATATAGGAGTTTAAATCCTTATAAATCATTTCAACTGTTGGATGATTTTTTCTAATTATGAGGTATTCATAAATTTTTATTCGTTGAAACGAAGGTCTTATTCCTGCATTTATTAGAAAGCTTCCTATGTTTTGTGTTTGCTCCATATCTGTAATCATTTCAATTGTAAAACCATTACAAATTTAAACAAATGATTTTGAAAAACAAATTTTTTGCATTTTTTAATTAACAGTTTCTTGAAAAGAAAAAATATAATTTGCCCACGATTTTAATAGTGGGTATTGAAACAAAAAGGATAACTGCAACTAGCATAAACTTCCTCGATTGTGCTTTTATAAAATGAATAAGTAAACAAAGGTAAATGCGAAGACGCTTTTTCCTTTTTAGAGTATAATCCGTAGTAAGGATATATTTAATTATTAACTATCTGTTTTTTTATGTGTTCCGTATCAAATTAGCAAAACCTTGCATCGGCTATTAATTTGTTTTTTAGTTAACTCCACTTTGGATATTAATAATTTGTATTAATTGAACTCAGGTTATTAAGTAAATTTTTTTTACGAATTTTGAATTTTGTCACCCAATTTACTCTAAAGATTGTTTCCTTTGTAATCTAATTTAGATAGTTCTTAATTAATGAAAACAAATTAATTGTGTAAATTATGAATTTAAAAAAGATATTTTTTTCAATTACAATAATCTTCCTTTTTATTAGCATTAGTGCCGTTAGCTATAATCAAAATTGTAACAATATTAAATTAAGTAATCAAAGAGGTTCCGATTATTGGAATTGGGAACCATATGCAACTCTTAACGTCAAGGGAAACCCTCTTGTAGTTTTATACTATGGTGTCAGAAGTAGAGGATATAACGGACAAGTAAAATGGTGCTTAAATAATTTGACGAAAAAGACTTTATATAATATTTCAATCAATAATGTTGAATACACATTATCAAATAATTCAAAAGTAAAAATTTCACATCACAGTTTTATAGATTTTTATGTTTACTCTGCAAAAGAGGTTTATACAAAGCCAGATAAATTATATTCTTCCGAAAATGGTAATCTTTCATTAAAGAAGATAAATATTGAATCCCCTGAAATATTTTTTTCTCTTAGCAAAGAGGGAAAAATTTACAATTGGAATAAATTGGGGGAGATTGAGATAGAATATGAAAAATTATAATTTTTTTTATATAAATTATATAAATCAAAAATAAAAAATTAAATTCGCAATATATTAATCATAAAATTACGACATGCAAGATAAGTGGGCTTTATTTCAAAAATTTTTAATTACTGAAAATGCTAAAATTGACCTTACAGATTTTATCATTAACTCTATTATTATAGTTATTTTAGCATTAATATTAGAGCTGACTTATACAAGATGTGCAAAAAGTTTATCTAACAGAAAACTTTTTGCAAATAATTTTTTATTAATTGGATTTACTACGATGCTCATTATTGTTATTGTTAAATCATCCTTAGCATTGTCCTTGGGTTTGGTTGGTGCATTATCAATTGTGCGATTTCGTTCAGCAGTTAAAGAACCAGAAGAATTAGCATATTTGTTTCTTACCATTTCAATAGGATTGGGGCTAGGTGCTAATCAAAGAATTATTACCGTTTTAGCTTACTGTATTATTTTGCTTATAATTTGGATAAGATATTTTATCACAATAAAGAGCCAAAGTCAAAATTTATTTATCACTGTTTACAGTCCAGAGCCATTGTCTTTGAAATTGGATGATATAATTGCTGTAATTAAACAATTTTTTAAAGCTGTTGAGTTAAAGCGTTACGATGAAGATAAAGGATTTATAGAGACAGCTTTTTTGGTTGAAATAACAAAAATATCTACTCTGCAAGCCTGCAAAAGCGAACTTCAAAAATTGTCTAATTCTGTAAAAGTTAGTTTTGTAGATAATAAAAATTATTAGTATTGGAAGATTATAAAAAATTAACAAATAATAGATTTGAGCGAAAATTTGCTGTTAATAATTTATCAATCCAAGAAATTGAATCGATTGTTAAAAGAAATTCTGTTCTTTTTTGTGAGATATTCAAACAGCGATTTATTAACAATATATATCTTGACACACAAAATTTAACTTGTTTTTTCGATAATAACATAGGGAATACTAATCGTGAAAAAATTAGAATTCGTTGGTATGGAGATATGTTTGGGTTAATATCGCATCCTATTTTAGAATTTAAAATAAAGAAGGGCAATGTTGGGACTAAACTTTCTTTTCCTTTAAGCCCGTTTAAATTAGATAAAGATTTTTCTATTGATATATTAAAACAGGCCTTTTATAACTCGAATTTGCCTCATTGGGTAATAAATAAATTAAATGTACTTGAACCAACTTTACTAAATCGCTATAAAAGAAAATATTTCCGTTCGTTTAACAAAGATTATAGAATAACGCTTGATTTTGAAGTCGAATATATAAATATAGGCTCAAGAATAAATTCTCTTTCGCAAAGAAAAAACGAAGGAACTGATGTTGTTGTTGAGCTTAAATATGATGTTGAAAAAGATGATTTTGCCTCCCAAATTACTAATCAATTTCCTTTTCGTATGACAAAAAATTCAAAATACGTTAACGGAATCAGTAAATTCAGAACTAGTTTAGCATTTTAATAAAAATTCTATACAAATTTTATGATTCATTGTTTTTGGGTAAAGAAATAATGAATTTTGTTCCAGTTTCACCTTCCGTTTTATCTGTATTTGATATTACATTGATTTTACCTTTATGCATTTTAATAATACCATAACTAACAGATAAGCCTAAACCAGTTCCTTTACCAACTCCTTTAGTTGTATAGAAAGGAAGAAAAAGTTTATCAATACTTTCTGGAGATATACCAGGGCCTGTGTCAGCAATTGTAAATTTAATATTATTATCAGCATCTTCACATGTAAAAGTAATCCTTCCAACGCCATTCATTGCTTCAATAGCATTTTTCATCATGTTTGTTGTTACTTGAAGAATCTGATTTTCATCAATGTAAATAATGTTGTTTTTAACTTTATTTGTAACAGAAATCGTAACTTTTTCGGGAATAATAACACTCTTTATTGTTTTTTCAATAAATTTATCAACATTAGTTTTTTTCAGAATAATTTGTTGTTGTCTCGCAAAATTAAGCAAGTTCGATACAATATCTTTACATCTAATAGCCTGTGTAGCCATTAATTCTAAATCAGAATAGAATTGAGAAGTTTTGTCTGCATCATCTTTTAAAATATGTGCATACATCAAGATTATTCCCAAAGGATTATTTAATTCATGAGCAATCCCTGCAGAGAGTTGTCCCATAGTTGCAAGTTTTTCCGACTGTTTTAAGGCAAGTTTAGCATGAGCTAGCTGTTCGTTAGATTTTTCTATTTCTAGCAGAACTCCATGTATATTTTCTGTTGTAATTAAGTATACGTATATTGAGAATAAAATAATTATAATAAGACCAATTATAACAGATGACAACATTATATCTCTAAACAATTGCTTTGTTTCGTATTTTTGATCTAAGCAAGCTGCTATATAGAGTTTGTAATCTGGAAAATAGTCAAAAGCAAAAATTTTCATCCTATTGTTTATCGAAGATTTCAGTCGAACAACACCATGCTTGTGCTTTTTTATATATTTAACAATATCGTTGTCTTTCCAGTTTTCTCCTTCAGCAAGTTTATGCATTATCATGGTACCGTTTTCGTCAAAAGCAAAAGGATAACTGTCTTTGCCAATTTTAAGCTCATATAATTTTTTTCTTAAAATATTTAAATCCTTTTCTTTATCTCCAACATAAATCATCCCAATAATTTTATTGTTATGAAAAATTGGCTCGTATGCAGTTATATACCAGTCATTTACAACATAGGCTCGTCCAAAAAAAGTTTTTCCTTGTTCAATTGCCTTAACAACCGGAGAGTTGTTAGGAATATATGTAAACAAAGCTCTTGTGCCGTCTTTTTTTAATACATTTGTTGAAATTCTTACATATCCGAGTTTGGATTTTTGAAAAATTGTTGCTGTTCCTCCAAACAATTTTTGTGATTTATCAACTAAAAAGTTATTATTTTGAATTAATTTATCGTTAGAATACCATTTACTAAGAAATACTTTATCCTTTTCTTTTGTAATCTGGTTGCAAACTTCCATTTTGATTTTATTATTGCTAACATTAAATATATTTGAGTAGAATAACTCATGAGCGATTTTTAAGTCTGTTTTTACTTTTTCCAATTTTAATGTTCGTTCTCGTTCAAACATTTTTTTTATTGTCTTAACTTCAAGCGTTAAGTCTCTTTCAATTATTTTGTCAATAGCATATTTTGTCTTGTCTATTGAAAAATAGTTTGTAATAATTATAGATACAATTATTCCTATTATTATTGGGAATAACAGTTTTAATTTAATAGATAAGTTTGAGAACCAGTTCTTGAACTTTTTTGTCGCCATATTATATATCGATTTTATTATAAGTCAATTGCTCTATCCATTATTTTTTGAGGCATCTCTTTACTAGCTTTTGCTCCAAGTTTTTTAATTTTTTCAATTTTACTAACTAAATTACCAGATCCTTCTGTTAGTTTTTTCATAGAAGATTTGTAGCTGTTTGTAGTTGAATCTAATTTTTTACCAACATCAATTAAATCAGTCATTAATCCCACAAATTTATCATACAAAGCACCACTTTGTCTTGCAATCTCAATTGCATTTTTTGTTTGGTTTTTTTGTTTCCATATCGACGCAACCGTCATTAGGGTTGCAATTAATGTTGATGGGCTTACTATAACAATTTTATTATTCCACGCATAGTTAAAAATATCCCTGTCTTCTTGTATTGCTATACTGAAAGATGCTTCAATAGGTAAAAAAAGCAACACATATTCAGGACTATTTAATCCTTCCAATAATTGATATTTTTTTTCACTCAATTCCTTAATATGACTTTTTATCGAAATCAGATGTTCTTTTATATATTTATTTTTTTCTTGTTCTGTTTCCGCATTAACACAATGCTCATAGGCTATGAGAGATACTTTTGAATCAATAATTATATTTTTTTTGTCGGGAAGATAAATAATAACGTCAGGTTGGTAGCGGGTACCTTTATCATCTTTGAGGCTTACTTGAGTTTTGTATTCTTCATCTTTAATTAAACCCGAGTTTTCAAGAATTCTATCTAAAATCATTTCGCCCCAATTTCCTTGTTTTTTTACATCTCCCTTCAAGGCTTTTGTTAAGTTATTGGCTTCTAAACTTATTCTGTTGTTTAAATCATACAGTTTGATTAATTCTGCTTGTAATGCTGTTTGATCTTTCAATCCCTTTTCATATGTATCTTCTATTTTTTTTTCAAAGTCCTTTAGCTTTTCATTTAATGGAAGTAAAATTTCACCAATATTTGTTTTGTTTTGTTGAGTGAATTTGTGCGTTTTTTCTTCAAATATTTTATTTGCTAAATTTTCAAATTCGGTATTAAATTTTTTATATAATTGTTCAAGCTCTGCTTTTTGTTCAAGTAATTTTGTGCTAAGGTTCTTATAATCGGCTTCTTTTGCAGACAAACTTGAGTTCAACTCAACAATATTTGTTCTTTCAAATTCAAGCTCTTTTTTCATGATGTCAAGCTCATCTTTTAAATCTGCACTTCTATGTTCATTTATTATCTTCTCATTATTAAGTTGGTTTAGTTCTTTTTTTAAATTTTCCTTTTTTGATACAAAAACTTTTCTATTTTTGTCAAATAGGATCTTTGTAAAGATGAATGTTAAAATCGTACCTGTTAAGAATCCAATTATTATCCCTGTTGTCATTATATTAAATATGTATTGAATTTAGATTAGTTTTAAAATTTTTTTAAGTTCAATTGCATCAATTTCGTCAAATGAATTTATAGTTTTGCTGTCAACATCAAGAACTCCAATGATATCTCCCTTTATGTTTTTAAAAGGTATAGCTATTTCTGATTTCGATCGAGAATCACAAGCAATATGACCCTCAAGATTTCCAACATCACTTATTATTATTGTTTCATTATTATTTATTGATTTCCAACAAACACCAACATCCTTTTTTAATTCCATGCAAGCTACTGGACCCTGATACATTTTTACTATTAATTTTCCATCCTTTAAAAAATAAAAGCCAGTCCAAAAAAAATAATCTATCTTGTGATGCAATATAGCTAATAGCGTTGCCATATGTGCTTCAAAATCATCACTTTTCGTTAGTAAATTTTCAAACTGCCCATAAATTCGTTTATACCTGTTTAGTTTTTTATTACTATTCATTTTATTTGTAGTTTAAATTAAATAAACAAATTTAATAAAAATATGCATCCTTATACATATTAATATATAAAAAATTAGAAATAGTAAATTGCAGGTTTATAGGGTTAGTTCTAATCATAATTAATGAATATTACCGATCTTTTTTCTAACAAATTAATTAATAAGGTTTTATAAAATCCCCACTAAACCCATTAAAAAAGTTTTGTAAAAGCTGAAGTAGCTTTTACCTTTGCC
>JADFUR010000082.1 GCA_015222055.1 Bacteroidota bacterium
AATACAAAAATTGTTATTGATACTTTTAATATTACAGTTAATGCAGTTGATGATGCACCGTTTGTTTCAAATCCAATTGCAGACATAACTGCTGACGAAGATGCAACTATTGCAGCCATCAGTCTGGCAAATGTATTCGGCGATATTGATAACGACGATGCGACTATCACAAAAGCAATAATCAGTGCAAACGATGAAAGCTTACTTAGTATGAACATTAGTGAAGACATGCTTAATGTAATATTACAAGATAATCAATCTGGAGAACTGGAAATAGTAATTGAAGCAAGTTCAAATACAAAAACAGTAACTGATACTTTTAATATTACAGTTAATGCTGTAAACGATCCACCAATAGTATCAAATTCAATAGCTGATCAAACAATAGATATGAATTCAAATAATATTGAAATTGATTTAAGCGAAATTTTTGTTGATATTGATGGAGACGAATTAATTTTAACTGTAGATAATAACACAAATACTGATTTAGTTACATCACAAATTGAAAATTTCAAACTTACTCTTCAATTTATACAAAATCAATATGGTGAAGCTGTTATTACTATTAAAGCAAATGATGGTACTGAAAGTATAACAACATCGTTCAATGTAATTGTTAATAATACCACAGGCATTAATTATATTAACGAATATCAGCTTGAAACTTATCCTAATCCAACAAGTAGTTATTTAAACATAACAAGTCCTGAAAAGATTAAGGAAATAGTTGTAATGAACACTAATGGAGTTTTACAACAAGTATTAAATGTTAATAATACAGAAAAGAACTACCAGATAGATTTAAGAAATTTACCTACAGGTATTTATTTTGTAACAATTATTTTAGAAGATTCAAGAATAACTAAAAAAGTTATTAAACAATAAGTGAAATTTATACCATCCCGGAATATTCCGGGATGGTATTTTAATTAAAACAGAATAGCTTGTTGCTTAGGAAAAACAACAAATTAAGGAGATACGAAAAAAAATGTATTATAAGAGAATAAAAACAAAGCAAAAAAAAGAAAGCAAAATAAGCTTCTTATCCATAACAGGGTTATTCATAATTTGTTTGTTATTTACATCCGTAAAGGATATATATGCACAAGGAATGCTTGATAGTATTTATAATATTGATGAGATTGTTGTTACAGCAAATAGATATAAAGTAATTATTCCTGCTCAAAAATTAGAAGGAAAAGAATTAAAAAGTTTAAATAGTTTTTCGGTAGCCGATGCTATTAGATATTTTTCCGGTGTGCAGATAAAAGATTATGGGGGTATTGGAGGAATAAAAACAGTGAATATCCGAAGTATGGGAACAAATCATATGGGGGTATTCTATGATGGTATTCAACTTGGGAATGCTCAAAATGGACAAATTGATTTAGGAAAATTTTCCCTTGAAAATATTGAATCTATCTCACTTTACAATGGACAAAAAAGCGAGATATTTCAATCTGCAAAAGATTTTGGATCGTCAGGGTCAATATATATAAATACCAGAAAACCTAAATTTAAAAATGGTAAATCAACGAACTTAAGAGCCGGAATAAAAACAGGATCTTTTGATTTGCTTAATCCTTCAATTCTATATGAATATAAAATAAACGATAAAATAAACACTTCTTTTAATGCCGAATGGATTAATGCCAGCGGTAAATATGATTTTAGATACAAAAGAAAAAATGTTTTGGGCGAAATAGCTTACGACACTACAGCTACTCGCGAAAACGGAGATATTAATGCCACACGTATGGAAGCCGGAATAAATGGAATCCTCAACAAAGGGAATTGGAATGTCAGACTTTATAATTACAACTCCGAAAGAGGTATTCCCGGAGCAATTGTAAATAATGTATGGAGACGTGGTGAACGCTTGTGGGATTTAAATTCCTTTATCCAGGGAACATTAAAAAAAGAAATCACAGATAAGTATAAAGTCTTAGTTAATACTAAATACGCTTCAGATTATACACATTACATAAACAATGATGATAAACTTATTAAAATTGATAATACCTATAAGCAAAAAGAATTATATTTATCTACATCAAACTTATATGCTATACTAAAACATTGGAGTGTTTCATTCTCTTATGATTTTCAATGGAATAAACTAGATGCTGATTTACAAGATTTTCCTTACCCTACTCGCTACACACACTTAGCTTCTATTGCCACAGCAATACAATTGAAAAGTTTTAAAATTCAAGCCAGTTTGCTTGGTAATTTTATCAGAGAAGATGTTGAAAAATATGACAAAGCATCTGATAAAAAAGTGTATTCACCAGCAGTATTTATTTCTTATAAACCATTTCATGATTATGGTTTAAGCTTGAGAGCTTTTTATAAAAAAGCATTTCGAATGCCCACCTTTAACGATCTTTATTATACAGATATGGGAAATGCAAATTTAAATCCGGAATATGCCACACAATATAATCTGGGTTTTGTTTTCGATCAAAAAATAAATAAGGGCTTTTTTAAAAAAATAAATATTACATCAGATATATATTATAATGAAGTAAATGATAAAATTGTAGCTTACCCCAAAGGTCAACAGTTTAGATGGACTATGATTAATCTGGGAGCCGTTGAAATAAGAGGCGTTGATGTATCTTTATCTAATACTTTTGGAATTATTGAAGATTTATTCATCACAACAAAAACACAATATACTTACCAGGAAGCACAAGATTTTACTGATCCTTCAGACCCTTATTACTCAGATCAGATTCCTTATATACCCTGGCATAGTGGTTCGCTTATTACTTATATAAATTATAAAAAATGGCAATTCAACTATAGCTTTATTTATGTTGGAGAAAGATATAATCAACAAGAAAATATTAGATATAATTACACTCAACCGTGGTATACCAGTGATATATCACTCACAAAAAGTGTTAAATATAAAAATACTGATATTAAAATATCAGCTGAAGTAAATAATCTTTTAAGCCAAGATTATGATGTTATTCTCAACTATCCAATGCCTAAAAGAAATTATAAGTTATCCTTATACATAGAATTATAAACCAATGAAAAACATCATATATATATTCATTATCATTTGCACTATCACCTTTTCTTGTCGAGAAGATGAACTTGTTCTTCCAACAGAATATGAAATTCTTCCTGTAAATTATTCTAATTCAAGTAAAATTAAAGGAATTTACTTGCTAAACGAGGGAAATATGGGAAGCAATAAATCAAGTTTGGATTATCTAGATTTTGAAACTGGTTTTTATGCACGGAATATTTATCCAGAAAAGAATCCAACAATAGTAAAAGAATTGGGTGATGTTGGCAACGACATTCAGGTCTATGGAAATAAATTATACGTAGTTATTAATTGTTCTCATAAAGTAGAAGTTTTAGATGTTTCTACCGGGAAACGCATTAAGAAAATAGATATTCCAAACTGTCGCTACATTCGTTTTTACAGAAATAAAGCCTATGTTAGTTCATATGTTGGTCCTGTAGCTATTGACGCAGATGCGCAGCTGGGAGCAATATTTAAAATTGATACAGCCAGTTTAGAAGTCGAAGGAAAGGTTGCTGTTGGTTACCAACCCGATGAATTAGAAATTGTAGGACAATATATTTACGTTGCAAATTCAGGTGGATACAGAGTTCCTGACTATGATAATACAGTATCGATAGTTGAAATAGAGGGCTTTAGACAAGTGA
Source organism: Bacteroidota bacterium (assembly GCA_015222055.1). Classification (GTDB taxonomy): domain Bacteria; phylum Bacteroidota; class Bacteroidia; order Bacteroidales; family B39-G9; genus B39-G9. The sequence goes on from JADFUR010000082.1 coordinate 3,700, forward strand.
AAAAAATCCCTGTGGGAATAAATCTACATCGAATAAAAGCAGATAAATATGGTAAATTATGGGTTAGCTCACGAGGTAATTATCGGAATATACATTCAAAATTATTTGTTTTGGAAAAAAAAGAAGGAGGAAGCAATCTAGATTATATCGTTACCGACACATTACCCATACCTTGTTCTAATATGTGCATAAGAGGTGATTCCCTTTTTTTATATAGTGTTGAGTTTAATTACCAAACAAACGAAAACGAAGTAACTTATGGTATTATTGATGTCTGCTCAAAAAAGATGATATCCAATCATTTTATTACTGATGGTTCTCAGAATGAAATTAAAATACCTTATGGAATAAATGTTAATCCTGAAAATGGAGATATTTATGTTACTGATGCGAAAAATTACGTGTCAAGCGGGAAATTATACTGTTACAATAAATTTGGTCATAAAAAATGGGATGTCAGAACAGGAGATATTCCAGCACATATGGTTTTTGTTTATAAATAATTTTAAAAAAAATGAAAATAATTTTTGAACACACAAAAAAAACAACATTAATTTTAGGAATTATATCTGCATTTTTATTTTTAATATCTTGTGATGAAACGGAAATTCCTCTTGTAAGTCTCGGAATAGAGAATGTTTATATTATCCCTCGCATGCAAGCACAAGGGCTGTATCCTGCATTTACAGGAGAGCGTTATGAGTGGCGATTAAGCAGGAAAGAAAAAAAAGATTCTATATTATCAACAGAAAAAAATTATATTTTTTTAGCTCAAGACACAGGAAAATACCATCTTATTTTTGAAATATTTGATTCGAATAATCCTCTTATTCACGAGCTTGACATGCATGTTGTTAATGAACAGGTTGCATATAGTCCGTATATTCATAAAGTATATGAATACAAACCTGCTCCCGGGCAGTTTGTAAATTGCTTGCCTGAATATGTGCTTGGCGATACCGAAAACGATATGATTGTAAAAACACAAGAATCAATAAGTGGAACAAACCAAGTTCTTGTTTCATTAGGTGCTTATGGCGGTTATTTAAGTTTTGGCTTTGATCATACAGTAATAAATGTAAAAGGGGAATCCGATTTTTCTATAGATGGGAATGCTTTTTATGCTGCCAGTAACCCCAATCCTGATGCTCCCAAAGGAGGAAGCTCCGAACCTGGAATTGTTATGGTAGCTTTTGATAAAAATCAAAATGGAAAACCCGACGAAGAAGAATGGTATGAATTAGCAGGGAGTGAATATTATAAAACGGAAACCATAAAGAAATATAAAATAAAATATATAAAACCTGAGCCAGATAAAATACCAACACCCGATCCATATTATAGTTTTATTACAGATAGCAGTTATATTGCATGGGAAACAAATCAGGGAACCAAAGGGCATGTTTACAAAAATAAATTTCACAATCAGCCATACTATCCTTTATGGATAGAAAGTGATGAATTAGTATTTGAAGGAACAAAACTACTTAATAATGCATTTGACGAAGCAGGAGATGGTAGCTATTTTGTTCAATATTCATACGGATTTGGGTATGCCGATAATAAACCAAATAAATTTAATGTCGGATTTAATATTGAATGGGCTGTCGACAAAAATGGAAATCATGTAGATCTGCCTGGAGCTGATTTTATTAGAGTATATACCAGTTTAAACCAATATTGCGGTTGGCTGGGAGAAACGTCAACAGAAATATCAGGTGGCAGAGATTTACACATCCCTATTTTACCTTTTGCACATTAATTTATTCATCATTATAAAGATTATGAAAAAAATAATATTATCAAGCATTTTTGCATTTCTTATTTTAGGAATAAAAGCACAACAAACAAATTACCAAGATGGTGTTTTCATATTAAATGAAGACTGGTTTGGACATAACAACAGCACCATTAATTTTATTAGCAAATCAAGTGATGTTTTTTACCGGGTTTATGAATATGAAAATCAGGGGAGAGATCTTTCCTTGGGATGTACCAGTCAATATGGGATGATATATGGAGATAATATGCTTATTATTTCAAAGCAAGATAAAGATGATGGTGATTCTCGCATAGGAGGACGTGTAATAGTTGCTGATGCAACAAAACTCACCAACAAAAGAGCTATAAAATACATATTACAAAATGATCAAGGCTCTTCTATAGCAGATGGAAGATCATGCCTTGGTGTAGATGAAAACACAGCCTACATCGGAACCAATAATGGCATTTTTGTTTTTGATTTAATTTCAAATCAAATTATGGAAAGAATTTCGGGTACTGAAAATCCTTTAGTTAATGGAGATGAAAATAATGCCAATGGACAAGGTGCTTTTTATAATAATCAAATAGGACATATGATTCGTACACCAGACTATGTTTTTGCTGTTTACCAAGATTCTGGAATTTTTGTAATTGATCCTAATTTACATAAAGTAAAAACTGTTATTAAAGGTTGCTTTAGTTCAATGGTTCAAAGTAAAGATGGATATATATGGGCAGCATGTAATACCAATCATGACGCTCAAAAATATCCATATGGCGGAAGTAATTTTAGCTCCTGGGGAGATGGCTGGGAAGGAAGTCGGCTTTTAAGAATAGACCCATTCAGCCTTGAAACAAGCAATATTAACATTCCTTCAAACATGCCGGGAATAAGACAAACATGGTATGCCTGGACAAACGGGGGCTTTTGTGCTTCTGCTGTTTCAAACTACTTATATTGGACTGATGATAATGCTTGGTTTGAATCTTCGAAAATTTACCGATACGATATTAACAACAATACTTTTAAAAAAATATTTGATGCAAAAGATATTCATGCCGACAGAAATATTTATGGTGCCGGTTTTGGTGTAAATCCCGAAAATGGAAATCTTTTTGTTTTTCTTTTTAACAGTTTTACAGATAATAGAAACTGGATTGCGGAATTAGATGAAAATGGAAATATAATCGAAAATCATAGTTTAATACAAAATTATTGGTTTCCGTCAATGTCAATATTCCCCGATAAATACGACCCCGAATTATCTACAATTCCTGAAACAATTTCAATAGATAAAACGCCATACAAATTATATTTAGGAGATTGTGTCACAGATGCAGACAATCTGAACGCGGCTATTGTTAAATCTGTAAAAAATATTGGAAATAGTAACCTCGCAAATATTTTTGTTAAACACGACACTTTAAATATTTCTCGAATATCTCCAAAAATTGGAGGTGATACACGATTTAATCTGGCATTCAATTCCAATGGTAAAATCATAACTAAAAATATTAATTTAAAAATAAGTTCACATCTTTATTTACAAAATCCTATAGAAGATATTTTTCTTAAGGAAAATAATCCTGATACAGAAATTGATATTTCAAACTATTTTATATTACCGGGAGTAAATAACAACCTTATCCAATTGCAGGTAGAATCAAATTCAAATGAGCAACTTATTAACTGTAATATATCAAATAATAAATTACATATATCAACAAAAATTTCGCAATATGGTATTGCTAAATTAATAATTAAAGCTAGTGCCAAAGGGGAAATCGAAAGAGATACAGTACTTGTAAACGTAGATGCAAAACCTGTTTTACTAAGCGAAATCCCCGAAGTTGTGCTGCCGGAAGATAATCCGGAATTCAGTATCAATCTGGCTCAATACTTTCACGATCTGGATAATGACGACAGTGATATTATATATACCATTCAATCAAATACAAATAGTAGCTTGTTAACCGGAAATATTTCAGGTGCAACTTTAACTTTAAAATTAAAAGCAAATCAATTCGGAATGGCAAGTTTACAGCTTAAAGCAAATTCAAACGGACAAACCATTGCAACAAATTTGGAAATAACAGTTAATCCTGTTGACGACCCAATTATTTCTACAAAAATACTGGAAGATATATACCTTATGGAAAATTCTCAGGATAGCACAATTAATTTATCTGTTGATTTCACCGATCCCGATAACGATGATAATCTTATTAAAACAAGAGTAATTAGCAACAGCAATACAGCATTAGTTAATCATCTATTAAATAATAATAATTTAACATTGTCGTTTGAACCAAACCATTCAGGATATTCTGAAATTATTATTCAGGGAGCTTTAAACGGATATACACAAAAAGACACTTTCAATGTATATGTTAAAGATGTTGATCAGCCAATATTCTGTAATAATTTAATAGAAGATAGTATAATAATTAAAAACGCACCGGATATTGTACTTAATCTATCAAACATATTTTCCGATCCGGATGATAATGATGCTTTAATTAATATATCTGTAATAAAAAATTCTGGCTCGAAATTAATTCAAACATCAGTTAATGGTCAGATGCTAACAATTCATCCTGAACACAACAAATCAGGGATTGCTGAATTAATAGTTGAAGGTTCACTTAACGGATTTACAGCAAATGACATTTTCAATATTAAAATTGACGATCCAATTTATCTTGCAAACCCGATTAATGATATTATCGTTCAAAAAAATGGCATAATAGAAAATATTGATATCTCAAATGTTTTTAATGATAATGATGATAACAACCAGAACATTGTTACCAGTATCGTTTCAAACAGCATGTCTGAACTTGTTCAAGTAGCCATTAACGAAAATCAGTTAGCGTTCGATTTAAGTAATGATAAAACAGGGGAAACACAAATTATACTTAAAGGCGAACTACTGGGATACTCTGCAAATGATACAATTATGGTGCGAATTGTGGATCCTGTATATGTCGCAAATTCAATATCAGACTTTACTGTTCCTGTAAATTCAGAAACTCAATGGATAGATATAAGTAATGTTTTTGTTAATCCTAGCACTGACAATCAATTAATTGATGTTGAATTATACAATAATAGTAATCAAGCACTGGTTATTCCTGAAATTAAATCAGAATTACTTATTCTAAATTTTTCAAAAAATATGTATGGTAAGTCCGAAATGATTTTAAAAGCAACATCCGGGGAATTTTATACTTTCGACACACTTATGCTTACCGTCGATAAACCATTGTATGTTAAAAATCATATCTATGATATTTTTGTAAATAGAAATTCTGAAGATAAGTATATAAAATTGAAAGATATTTTTGATGATCCGGATAACAATATGGATGCTATAAGTTATAATATACTATCTAATAGCAACGAAAACCTTTTAAATATATCTATTCTTAACGATACTGCAACTTTATCCTTCTCTAAAAATTTTTATGGAGAAGCAGAAGTTATTATCGAAGCTCAATTAAATAATTATATAGCAAGAGATACGTTTTTAGTTACTGTTAATAAAACAATAGGAATCACCAAAATTGAAGATGTCTTAATAAAAATTTATCCAAATTTTGTTAAAGATATTTTAAATATTGAATGTAGTTTCGAAATAAATCGTATCGTTATTTACAATTGCCTTGGAAATATGATAAAGATGGAGAAAACTGTAAATAATACGCATCATAAAATTAATATTTCGAATTTAATTGGGGGTACTTATTTTATTAGTATAGAAGGGAAAAATAATAGAATTACTAAAAAAATAATAAAACAATAAAATTTATCTTATTTATTGGGATTGTTTATATTCTGGTAAACTTTATACTAAGCTGATTATTTGTCTTTTTACTCTCTAATAAACAAAATAAATAAATTATTGATCAATTTTTTTATTGGAAAAAAAACATGTTAAAGAATATCTTTTTTTTTAAAAAAGCTTAATTGCATGGTGTTTAGATTGTTATACACATATGTGCATTTTCCATCATAATAAGATATATCGAAAAATATTTATAAATTTGCAATCTAAAATTCTTATTTATAAATAAAAATATATAGCAATGAAAAAATTAGCTGTTGTTGCATTAGGAGGAAATGCATTATTAAGAGGAAATCAATTAGGAACAATTGAGGAACAAGAGCAAAACACTGCCGATACTTTAAAAAATTTATTACATTTAATTAAAGATGATTATGATATAATCATTGCCCATGGCAATGGTCCTCAGGTCGGAAATATTTTAATGAGAAACGATGCCGGTGAGCAAATGTACAATATTGCCCAAATGCCATTAGATATTTGTGTTGCCGATTCTCAAGGTGGTATTGGTTATATGATTGAAAGAATGTTGCGTAATATTCTTAAAGAGAATAACATTGACAAGGAAGTTGTAACAATTGTTACACAAGTTGTTGTTGATAAAGACGACCCCGCTTTTAATGACCCTCAAAAAAGAGTTGGTAAAATTTACAATAAAGAACAAGCGGATAAGTTAACAAAAGATAAAGGTTGGATTTTTAAAGAAGAAGTGAAAGAAGATGGCGGTTGGCGAAGAGTTGTTCCTTCACCGAAACCAATCAGTTTTATGAATGCTCAAATAGTTGAAGATCTTGCACGAAAAGGAAATATTGTTATTACTGTTGGTGGTGGCGGTATTCCTGTTTATATTGATGAAAACAATAATGTTCGTCCTTCCGAAGCTGTTATTGACAAAGATTTGGCTTCTGCTATGGTAGGTGCTAGAGTTAAAGCAGACGAATTTTATATTTTAACAGATGTTCCTTTTGTTTATATAAATTATAAAAAAGAAAACGAGAAAAAATTAGAATTTTTAGACAAAAAAGACACCGAGAAATATCTCGAGCAAGGTATGTTTGCTGAAGGAAGTATGGCTCCAAAAATTCGTGCTTGTTTAAAATTTATTGATGATGGAGGAAAAAAATCTATTATTACAGAATCAACAAAACTTGAAGATAAATCTTTCGGTACAAAAATTACTTTAAATTACGAAGATTAGAACTTTTTATAAATTTTTTTAATAACAATTAAATTATATTATCATGGCTTTTAATTTAAGGAACAGAAATTTAACAACTTTGTTAAATTATACTCCAAAAGAGATTAAATTTTTATTAGACCTTGCTGCTGATTTAAAAAAGGCAAAATATGCAGGAACAGAAACTCAAAATTTAAAAGGCAAAAATATTGCTTTAATATTTGAAAAATCATCAACACGTACTCGCTGTGCTTTTGAAGTTGCAGCTTTAGATCAAGGAGCTCATGTTACTTATTTAGGACCATCAGGCTCACAAATTGGTTATAAAGAATCTATGAAAGATACTGCAAGAGTATTGGGTAGAATGTTTGATGGCATTGAGTATCGTGGTTATGGACAAAAAATTGTTGAAGAATTGGCTGACAATGCAGGTGTTCCTGTATGGAACGGTTTAACTACCGAATTTCATCCAACTCAGGTTTTAGCAGATTTATTAACTATGCAAGAGCATTCAGACAAACCTGTTAACGAAATGTCTTTTTGTTTTTTAGGTGATGCTCAAAATAATATGGGTAATTCATTAATGGTTATTGCTGCCAAATTAGGTATGGACTTTAGAGCTGCTGCTCCTAAATCATGCCAACAAGATGAGAAATTAGTCAATAAGTGTAAAGAGATTGCTAAACAAACTGGTGCCAAAATTTTAATCACAGATGATGTAAAACAAGCTGTTAAAGGTTGCGATTTTCTTTATTCTGACGTTTGGGTTTCAATGGGTGAAGAGGATTCTGTTTGGGAAGAAAGAATTAAATTATTAACACCATATCAGGTTAACAAACAAGCAATGGATGCAACTGGCAATGAAAATGTTAAGTTCTTACATTGCCTTCCTGCTTTTCATAACAGAGAAACAATTGTTGGTGAGAAAATTTTTCAAAAATTTGGAATAGACAGTATGGAAGTTAGTAATGAGGTTTTTGAATCGGAAGCTTCTTTAGTTTTTGATGAGGCTGAAAATCGTTTACATACTATTAAAGCGATTATGGTTGCAACTTTAGGACGATAATATATTTCTATAAATATTAAAAAAAACCTCAATACAATTGTATTGAGGTTTTTTTTAATATTTTATTTGAGTGCTTTTAGATTACTTTTTTTTATTTTCATCAACAATAACAAAAATATCTTCGTTATCTTTTTTCATGAGGTATTGTTCGCGAGCAAATTTTTCTAAATTTTTTTTATCTGTTTTAAGCTCGTTCATTCGTTTTTCGTCTTGTTCTATTTTTTGCAAATAGTTTTTTTTTTCTTTTTCTAATTGACTTTGTTTGTGGATATTGTTAGCTCTATCGATTAAATTGTTTTGATCAAAAATTAATAACCAAATAAAGAATACAATCAGAGTTAAAAAATATTTGTTTTTAAAAAGAAATAATATGTTTTTATTAAGCTTTGACATATTTTTATTTTCATTATTATACAAAGTTATGAAATTTTCATAAGTTCCAAAAAAAATCAACCTCCGCTTATTAAATGAATAACATTAACGTTATCATTGTTTTTAATGACGGCAGTTTCATAAGTCCCTTTTTTTATTAGGTTGCCGTTAATTTTAATAACAATCATTTTAAACGTAAAGTTTTTTATTTCAAGCAATTGTGAAACAGTTAGAGTTTCGCAGTCAAAATTTTCATTTCTATTATTCAAAGTAATTTTCATAAAAAAATTATAAATTGTTTAATAAAATTTCGAGAGCCTGATTAGCAAGCATGTTGGCAACAATTCCAACACGTGGAGCAAGAGCAGGTTCTTTATCACATACTTCTGATACTCCATCTCCGCAAATATACAAGTTACCTGTTTTTTTTGTTTTTAAAGTATTGTTGTTTCCCCAACCTGCCATTCCAACTCCAACAATTAGAGTTTTATCAGGCATTTTATCTAAAACCGTTTCAATAATCATTTGTTTCATTTCAGCCTTGTCAAAAGCTTCAATAATAACATCACAATTTTTGAATAACTCAATAATATTTTCCGAGTTTAATTTTATATCAACCGCCTTAACTTTAACATCAGGATTAATATTTTTGATGTTGTTTTTTAAAGCAGATACTTTTTTTTGTCCTATTTGATTGTAAAAATAATATTGACGATTTAGGTTGCTTTTTTCAATAACATCAAAATCTGCAATAATCAAATTCCCTACATTAACTCTCGCAAGCGATACTGCACAATTAGAACCCAATCCGCCGACACCAGCAATGCCAATGGTTTTTGTTTTGAGTATATTCTTTATCGCTTCAATCATAATTATTATTTAACTATAAATCGCCTCTTCGCCGCATTTCAAAAAAATTTCAAACGTTTAACTTACAGATTAATATCTGTTTTAGTTTTTTCAACTAGATGAGTATCGTCAATTACCATTTTTTTATCAATAGCTTTACACATATCGTAAATTGTTAGCAATGCAACACTTACGCCTGTAAGTGCTTCCATTTCAATACCCGTTTGCCCAATGCATTTCACGAAACTTTTAATTGTAACACCTTTATCGTCTAAAGTTGCTTTAACATCAATTTTTGTAATTTGTAAGGGATGGCATAAAGGGATGAGGTCGCTTGTTCTTTTTGCAGCTTGAATTCCAGCAACTTCAGCAACAGTCAGCACATCACCTTTTTTCATTGAATTTTCATTAATCAATGCTATTGTGGTGTCGTTCAAATTTATATGTCCGATTGCGGTTGCTGTTCTTAATTGATATTTTTTATGCCCAACATCAACCATGTTCGCTTTTCCTTTTTGGTCTATATGGCTAAATTCATTCATGATTAAGAATTTTTATAATTTCAGTTTGCGATTAATATTATATATTTGAATTTTAATTACTTGTTAATTGAATGAAATTGTTATGTGTAAACATTTTTTTAAATTCTAATATCATTCTCTCCTTCGCCAAGTTGCTCCAAATCTCATCCTCCAATATTATAAAATTCTCCTGTATGATTTTCAGTGCCACTTTTAGGTTTGTTTTCAACTGCCATTTTAATAGCTTGTTCTGCCCCTAATTTTCTAATATCATAAGCAATGTCGTTAAACAAACAAGGTTTAATTAATCCGTTTGCTGTTAAGCGCAATCTGTTGCAATTTTTACAATCACCTCCTGAGCCTCCTTCAACAACGGAAAATTCACCTGTTTCAAGATCCATCTCATGAATAAAACGAATTTTCAGGTCATTCTCTTTACAGAATTTGGCAACAGATTGTGCATCAAGTTCGTCGTGAGATTTTTTAATAACACAATTTATTTTTATTGGTAATAGACCAGCTTTTTTTGCTGCTTCAATACCTCTAAACACATCCTCTATATTGCCAAGTCTGGTAATTTGCCTGTATCTTTCAGGATTCATGGTGTCAAGGCTGATATTTACGCGATGTAATCCTGCATCTGCTAATGGCTGTGCAAGATCATTAAGAAGGATTCCATTTGTAGTCATTCCAAAATCTTTCAATCCCTCAATTTTTGCAATTCGCTCAACTAACTGAACAATATTGCGTCTTACCAAAGGTTCTCCTCCGGTAATGCGAATTTTATTAACGCCTTTATTTACGGCTATTTTAGAAATATGAACAATCTCATCAAAGGATAAAATTTCTTCATGTTTCATTAATTTAACACCTTTTTCGGGCATACAGTAAACACAACGTAAATTACATCTGTCTGTTACTGAAATTCTTAAATAATTTATTTTTCTGTTATATTTGTCGTACATCAACAATTTCTCCTTTTTTTAAAGTTGAACATCCTATTGAAATTGATATTATTCCCTGTGCTTCTGAAAGTGAGTGAATATGTGCTGAACCATGATATTCAACAGGCATCACTTCGCCTTCATCAGTAATTAAAATTGGGATAAATGATTTTCTTTTTGTGTTTTTTCTGTTATAATCAGTAGCCATAGGTAATTTAATACTAAGCGGCTTAAAGTCAAACCCCATCATGCTATATAATAATGGTTTTGTTAGCAGTTCAAATTGAATAAATGACGAAACAGGATTTCCGGGTAAACCAAAACAACGTTTATTTTCATAAACACCAAAAGTAGTTGGTTTTCCAGGCTTAACTGCTAAGCTGTTAAATAATATATTTATACCTATTTCATCGAAAATATCTCTAACATAATCAAAATCACCCATTGATACACCACCTGTTAAAAGTGTTACATCATTTTCTTTTAATGAAGTCTCAATTATTTTACGAGTCTCTTCCTTGTCATCTCTTGCAATACCATAATATTTTGGTATTGCTCCCATATTGTTTATTTGTGCAATAAGCTGATAGGCATTACTGTTTCGAATTTGTGCTAAAGCTGGTTTATTATTTGGTTCAACAATTTCATTTCCTGTAGTTATAATACCTACTTTGGGTTTTTTTACAACCGTAGGTTTAACACATCCAACCGATGCCATTATAGCAATATGCTGAGCACCAATTTTTGTTCCTTCTTTTAAAACAACATCTTTAATTTTAACATCTTCTGCTTTTAAGCTAATGTTGCTATTTGGATTCCCTTTTATTACCTGAATTTTATTATTGTCAATCTCTTCGGTATGTTCAACCATAATAACACAATCGGCACCAATTGGTACTTCGGCACCTGTCATTATTTTTGAACATTGATTTTTGTCTATTTCTTTTGTAGGAGCATTACCGGCAGCTATAACTTCAAGAACTTCAAGTTCATTATTAATATCTTCCCTGCGACATGCATAACCATCCATTGCAGATTTGTTAAATGGGGGCATTTCAATATCTGAAACAACATCTTGAGCAAGTATTCTGTTTAATGAATCGTTTAATTCTACCTGTTCCTTGTCAAGAGTATAGGCTGTTCGCATTACCAATTCGTATGCCTGTTCAATTAAAATCATATCTTTGTAATAAGTATCTGTTTTCTAATAAATTACACATTTATATGAATATAAATATAAACGTCCACAAAGATATAAAATTTAGTATTCATTAATGATATTTTTTATATTTTTCATATTTCGCAGGCTGGCGGATATAAAAACGTCTGAAAAGATTAATTAAGAAAATGTTTTCAAGTCCTGCACAACTTGAAAAGTTTTCTGGTCCGAGCAACGTTTCCACGCCGTGAAATGGATAAAAGGTTGGACGTAATATCCGTTGCACCGCTTTAAGCGGTGCAACGGAGCTGCACTTTGAAAAGATTTTTTACCTCTTCTCCCGAAAAAAAGATTTTAATAATTCAGAACACTCATCTTGCAAAACCCCTTTTTCTACTTTGGTTTTAGGGTGAAGTATATTTTTACCGGTTTTTGAAAAACCTCTTTTTTTATCTTCAGCACCGTAAACAATTCTGGTAATTTGTGTCCAAAATGCAGCTCCGGCACACATCACGCATGGTTCTAATGTAACATATAAGGTGCAGTTTTTTAAATACTTGCCACCTAAATTGTTTGTTGCAGAAGTAAAAGCCTGCATTTCGGCATGAGCTGTTACATCGTTTAAAGTCTCTGTTAAATTATGTGCACGAGCAATAATTGAATTGTTGCAAACAATAACCGCTCCAATGGGAACTTCATTTTTTGAAAGAGCATTTTTTGCTTCTAATATTGCTTGTTTCATAAAATATTCGTCAGCATTTGATATTAAATCCATATAAAATTTTATAATAGTTTAGTGTGTTTTTTAAATGTTTTGTATTTTCGCAGAATAATAAAGATGTTTAAAGTTTAGTGTTGCAGGTTTACAGTTTCATAACTTTATAAACTTTTAACTAAATAAATTAATTTCAAAGATAAATAAAAAAATGTATAGAACTCATAATTGTGGTGAATTACGAAACGAAAATATTGGACAAACAGTTGTTTTAAGTGGTTGGGTTCAAAAAATTCGCAATTTAGGTGGAATGACTTTTGTAGATATTCGTGATAGATATGGTATTTCACAATTAGTTTTTGACGATAAAAATCAAAATCTTTGCGATAAGGCTCGCGAGCTTGGGCGTGAATATGTAATAAAAATACAAGGAAAGGTAATTGAGCGAAGCAATAAAAATTCAAAAATGCCTACCGGCGATATCGAAATTATTGTTGAAGAATTAACAGTTCTTAATAAATCGGAAATTCCTCCTTTTACTATTGAGGAGAATACCGATGGTGGCGATGAGCTTAGAATGAAATATCGTTATCTCGATTTGAGAAGAGACAGCGTAAAGAAAAATCTTATTTTGCGTCATAAAATGGCACATGAAGTAAGAAATTATCTTGATGAAAATAATTTTATAGAGATTGAAACACCGATACTGATAAAATCTACTCCTGAAGGTGCCAGAGATTTTGTTGTGCCATCGCGAATGAATAAGGGTGAGTTCTATGCTTTACCACAATCGCCTCAGGTGTTTAAGCAGTTATTAATGATATCCGGTTTTGACCGTTATTATCAAATTGTTAAATGTTTTAGAGATGAAGATTTACGTGCCGATCGTCAACCTGAGTTTACTCAAATTGATTGTGAAATGTCGTTTGCTGAGCAGGAAGATATTTTAAATATGTTTGAAGGATTAGCAAAACATCTTTTTAAGAATATTAAAGGTGTAGATTTTAACGATGAGTTTCTTCGAATGACATGGGCAGATGCTATGAAATATTACGGCTCTGATAAACCTGATTTGCGTTTCGAAATGAAATTTGTTGACTTGTCTGAAATTGTAAAAGGAAACAATTTTAAAATTTTTGATGAGGCAGAATATGTTGGAGCTATCTGTGCAGAATCATGTGCATCTTATTCGAGAAAACAATTAGATGCGTTAACCGATTTTGTTCGTCGACCACAAGTAGGAGCAAAGGGGCTGGTTTATGTAAAATATAATGAAGACGGGACTTTTAAATCGTCAGTAGATAAATTTTATTCACAAGAAGACCTTAAAAAATGGGCTGATGCTTTTTCTGCAAAACCGGGTGATTTATTACTTATTTTATCTGGAAACAGAAATGAAACACTTACTTCTTTAGGTCAATTGCGATTAGAGATGGCTAATAGACTTAATTTAATCAATAATAATAAATTTGCACCTCTTTGGGTTGTTGATTTTCCATTGTTTGAGTGGAACGAAGAAGCAAAACGCTATACAGCAATGCATCATCCATTTACTTCACCAAAAGAAGAAGATATTGATATGCTTGATACAAATCCTGGCGATGTTAGAGCTAATGCCTACGATTTGGTTATTAATGGTGTTGAGATAGGTGGTGGTTCTATTCGTATTCATGACAATGACGTTCAGCAAAAAATGTTTAAGCTACTTGGCTTTAGCAAAGAAGCTGCTGATAGTCAATTTGGTTTCTTGATGAATGCATTTAAATATGGAGCTCCTCCTCATGGTGGTGCCGCTTTTGGCTTGGATCGCTGGGTTGCTTTATTTTCAGGTCTAGAATCTATTAGAGACGTTATTGCTTTTCCAAAAAACAATGCAGGTCGCGATGTTATGATTGATTCGCCGTCAATAATTTCTGATGAGCAACTTAAAGAGTTAAATCTTAAAGTAACTAAAGAACCGAGTTAGTAAAGTATAAAGTTCATTATTATTTTGTGTTCTTTTGTATTCTTAGTGCACTTTGTGGTTTCATCTTTTATCCTTATGATAAATTTTAAAAGTTGAAGTAAACGATTCTTACCTCAATATATTAATAATAAAAGTAGATAATATGAATAAATTTAAAGAAACAATTGATTTTCTTAAAAAACAAGGAATTGAAAATCCTGAAATAGGTATTGTTCTCGGAACGGGATTAGGTAAATTGGTTAATAGTATTGAGATTATTAAAACTATTGATTATAAAGAAATACCACATTTTCCTTTATCAACAGTTGAATCACATGCTGGTAAATTGATTTATGGTGTAATTAAAGGCAAAAAAGTTCTTGCAATGCAAGGTCGTTTTCATTATTACGAAGGTTATTCGTTGCAAGAAGTTACCTATCCAATAAGAATTATGAAGATGCTTAAAATTAAGTATTTACTTCTTTCTAATGCTGCCGGAGCTACAAATACTGATTTTAAAAAAGGATCGTTAATGTTACTCGACGACCACATAAATTTTTTGCCTGACAACCCATTAAGAGGCAAACATTATGATGAGTTTGGTCCTCGTTTTCCGGATATGAGCCAGCCTTATTCAAAATTTTTAAACGATAAAATTAAAAAAATAGCACAAAGAGAAAATATTGTTTTGCATGAAGGTGTTTATGCAGTAATGGCAGGACCAAATCTTGAAACAAGAGCAGAATATCGATATTTAATAGATTCTGGTGCTGATGTGGTTGGCATGTCAACAGTTCCTGAGGTAATTGTTGCTAATCAAATGAGTTTACCATGTGCTGCAGTCACTGTTATTACAGATGAGTGCGATCCTGACAACTTAAAACCAGTAAGTCTCGAAGAAATATTAAAAGTAGCAGGAAAAGGAGAAAATTTTCTTGTTAAAATTTTCGTGGCTTTAATTGAAGAATTATAATACAGAACAGCTGTAAAATATTATAAAAAATTTGTATGTGTCCGTGGAATCGCTTCAAGCGGTGCAACGTATATTGCTTAAAATTTTTCATCCATTCCACGGCGTGTAGCCGTTGCATGGGACAGTATTTTGTTTGTTTTTAATTTGACAATGGTTTAAGTTTGAAACATAAAACGGAGATATAGAGTTTTAGTATAAGAACAAGTTCGGCAGATTATGTAAATTTGAATTATTGTACATTCTAAATTATATAAGAGTGTTTCACAAACCTGCCGAACTGTTTTTTTATGTTCTATTTTTTTTTAGGTATTTATAATCTAAATAATATAATACTTTAAAAGAAAAACTATTTGTTTGAGGCGATGATATAGTGTTATCTATGTTATCTAGATAAGAATTTCTAATTATATTCTTTTCTTTTTTATATATTGAATTTTTCCAAACAACAGACAATTCACTTCCTGGGGCAAATTGCCATTTGTAAACTAAATCTATGTTAAATGCATTATAATTAATGTCGTTATTTTTATTATATGTAGTATTTGTTAAAAATCCTGTTTCTTGTAGTTCGTAAAATTCATAATAAATAACTTCTGACCAATAATGACGTAAACGAAAGTTTAGTGATGACTTGTTGTTAAATATATAGCTTAAATTCAAAGTATTTGTAATTGTTTTTAAATTTCCTCTTCCGAAAAATATAGAATCATTTCTATCTTCAACATAACCCCTATAATTTTTTGTGAAGTCATAATTCATATTCAAATTTAAACATAATTTATTGTTAGGTCTAAAACGTGGGGATATCCCAAACCAATAACCTAATTCATTAGCATTATCATTAACTTTATACGACCCAATATTAGCATCAATTGCAATTTTTTTTCTATAGTCTGAAGAAATAGATAGTCCAGAATTTTCAGATGATGCTCTTACATAAAGTTTGTTTGGAACTCTTGCTTCAAAATAATCGTGTCGTTCAATAGGATACGAATTGAAATTGAATTTTATTGATAAATAATTTTTAAAAGTGGTATTTAAATTATACCCTATGTACATATTTGTATATTTCCTTGGTGAAAATAAGGTTGAATACGATACGTTTAATAAATGATACATATTTAACAATTTCCAAAATGGATTATATATATTATATCTCAATAATACACGATTCATAATCTCATTGTTGTTTTGTAAAAAACCCATATCATTAGGATTATACTTATCTGTTTCAACTCTTTGAGTATATGTAGCTCTAAAATTTCCACTTATTTTTGAAAAATCAACATCATAATACGCACCTATTTTATTGTTTGATGTGTCTGTATTTACCTGACTAACAGCACCTTTGGCTATTAAAGCATAAGTATTCTTTTTATTATTTAAAATAAAATCAGCACCCGTAACATTCGCAGAATAGTTATCTTCAAATCTATTCATATTAGTATTTATGATACTTATATATGAATTGTTTTTAAGCGATTGGTCAAGCACCAATAAGTTGTAATTAGTAAAAGCTTGAGTTTTAACTTTTCGTTTATTACCTGTTATCGTATCTTTTATGGTTGCAAATGTATTAGTTGTCATAGCATTTAAAAAACCAATACTCAATCCTTTTTTTGTTTTACCTGTTATTTTTGTAGCATTTATCAATTGAGTTTCCTGAGGGTTTTCAGTAATCTTCTCGCTACTATTAAGTTCAATATCATCATATTTTACAGGTTTTGCACCAATTCTTTTTGAATAAAAAATTTCTGCTTTTTCATATAATTCTGTTCCTTCAGTAAAGAAAGCTCTTTTTTCGTTAAAATGAGTTTCGAAAGGACCTAAATTAAGAATTTGGTCATCCGATTGAACCTGTCCAAAATCAGGAATTAACATCATGTCGAGGGTAAAACTTTCGTTAAAGCCGTATTTTAAATCTAATCCGCCTTTCATATTATATGATAAATCTGTACCGTCTGATTTTTTATCAATGTATCCTGATAAATATGGAGTTAAAGAAAGTCTAAGGGGTGGTTCGATTCCTTTTATTCCATTCATTTCTCCTTGTTGATTAAGAAAACCGGAAATTTTTTTATCAATAAAATTCCATGTGTTTTTTTCTTTATTCCTGTTAATGTATCTAAACATATTAAGCCCCCATGTTTGTACATCTTTTTTAGGTATTCGTAAGGCTGAATATGGAATTTTTAATTCGGCAACCCAACCTTTGTTATTAATTTTAGAGCTACTTTCCCAAACTGCGTCCCAGTTATCATCTTCTCCTTCGGTAGTAGCTTTTAAATCAATTTGCACTCCCGAAGCTGTAAGGAGAAAACCGAATGAAGTTTTTGCGTCGTTATAAGGATCTATATATACTAAAAACCAATCAGAATTGTTAATATTATCTCTTTGGCTTAATCCTCTGGATATGCTGTCAGGGGAGCTGTCATACATAAATGCACCAATATAAATTGCTGAATTATCATAAGCAAATTTAACCTTTGTTTTTTGACTGGGTTTAGCTCCATTTGTAGGATCAAATTGAATAAAGTCTGTAGCAACTGGTATGTTTTTCCATATTTCATCATCTAGAGCACCATCAATTTTCGGTGCTGTAGAGATTTCAACAGCGTTTATTTGTTTTTTTAATGGAATATTATTTTGTGCTGAAGTATTGATGCAAAGAAAAAAAAATATAATAAGATAGAGTGCTTTTTTCATCTTGATTTTTATTTGTTTTAATAATCATAAGACGGAAAAAATTAAGTTTTTGTTACAGAGAACGCAATAAATTTTGAAACAATAAATTTTGTAATGCTTTCGTATTTAAGATTAAATAAGCTAAAAAAGCTGTCTCAATTAATTTTGGGGCAGCTTTTTGATTCAATGTTTTTTAGTAATTGTTAATTCTTATGATTGTATTTTTTTACAAAAGTTTCAGCTGTTTTCACCATATTTATTGAGCCGGAGAAAAAAGGAACTCTCTGACGTAAATTTTTTGGCTTTATTTCCAATATTCTTTTATTTCCATCTGAGGCTCTACCTCCTGCTTGTTCTGCAATAAATGCAATAGGATTACACTCATAAGACAAAAATAATTTCCCTTCTGGTTTATCCGTTGTGTATGGATAAATATAAATACCGCCTTTTAATAAGTTTCGATGAAAATCAGAAACTAAAGAACCAATATATCTTGAGGTATAAGGGCGTTTTGTTTCTTCATTATTTTCTTGACAATATTTAATATAGTTTTTTATCCCATCGCTGAATTTTGTATAGTAACCTTCATTTATTGAATAAATGTGGCCGTCTTCAGGAGTTCTAATGTCAAGGTGCGATAAACAAAACTCTCCAATCGAGGGGTCTAATGTAAAACCGTTCACGCCTTGTCCGGTAGTATAAACCATCATTGTTGATGACCCGTAAATAATATAACCTGCAGCTACTTGTTTTATTCCTTCTTGTAAAAAGTCTTCTACAACAGGTTCTTCCCCACATTTTGATATCCTTGGATAAATAGAGAATATTGTTCCTACTGATACATTTACATCAATATTTGAAAACCCATCAAGCGGATCCATACACATTATATATTTGCCGTCTTTTGATAGAATATTATCAAAAGTAACAATCTCATGATTTTCTTCAGAAGCTATACCACATACATCTCCACTTGCTTTTATAGCTTCAATAAATTGCGAATCGGCAAACACATCAAGTTTTTTTAATTCAGAACGTTGTAATGTGCTTGAGCCAAATTCTCCTAAAAAATCGATTAAGCCGGATTTGTTAATTTCTCTATTAACTATTTTTGCAGCTACTCCTATATGACTTAACAAACGGGAAAGTTCACCGGTTGCGTGTTCTAGGTCTTCTTGTCGCCTTATAATAAATTGGTTTAAAGGCATACTTTTATAAATTTTCATAACTGTAAATTTATGAGTAAATAATGTTAAAGTTAAAAAAATATGTTTAGTTTGAAACTAATCAAACTAAAATATTCTATTTTAGCAGTATTATTTTTTTAGTTGAATTATTAATGATAAATTAGTTTAATTGTAAAATATTTTATCAAGATATATTTTTAAGTAATGATTATTTATAAATTTGGAGGAGCTTCGGTTAAAGATGCTGATGCTGTTCGACAATTATCAAACATAGTAAAGTCAACCTGTGATAAAAAGTTAGTAGTTGTTGTTTCGGCAATGGGGAAAATTACAAATGCTTTAGAACGCTTTATTAACTTATATTATAATCAGTTGCCTGATATTGAGACTGTTTTTAATGAAATAAGACAATTTCATTTTGATATTATTGACAGCATATTTAATGATAATAAAGACAATCTTTTTTCTATTGATGATTTTAAAAAATCTATTAACAGCGATTTTATAAAGCTCCACAACAAGGTTAATAATGCACCTACATCTGATTATGATTTTGAATATGATCAAATAATATGTTTTGGTGAAATTCTTTCTACCAAGATTGTTAGTGCTTATTTGAATTTTATAAACATCAATAATAAATGGATAGATATAAGAAATTGTTTAAAAACCGACAATAATTACCGTGAGGCAAAAGTCGATTGGGATAAATCTAGCCCACTTGTAACAAAGAGTTTTAGTTTTAACGATAGTATTAATGTTTATTTAACTCAGGGTTTTATTGCATCTTCGGTTAATGGTTACTCATCAAGTCTTGGGCGTGAAGGCTCTGATTATACGGCTTCAGTTTTGGCATTTATACTAAATGCAGAAAGCATTTCTGTATGGAAAGATGTCCCCGGATTTTTAAATGCCGACCCAAAATGGTTTGAAAAAACAGAGAAACTTGAAGAAATATCATATCAGGAGGCAATAGAATTAGCCTTTTACGGAGCAAAAATTATTCACCCTAAAACGATTAAGCCAATACAAAACAAAAGCATTCCTTTGTATGTCAAGTCTTTTTTAAATCCTGAAGACGCAGGCACGGTAATTCGCTCAATTAAACATAAACTTGAATTGGTTCCTGTTTATATTCGTAAGCAAAATCAAGTTTTATTATCTATCTCTCCGCTCGATTTTTCATTTATTATTGAAGAAAATATTAGTAAGATATTTGCTCTTTTTGCAAGATATAAAGTTAAAGTTAATCTTATACAAAATTCAGCTATCAGCTTATCAGTATGTATTAGCAACAATACAAGTAAGTTTGGGCAATTAATTGCTGATTTAAAGAAATATTATAAGGTTTTGTATAATAAAAATGTAGAATTAATTACCATTCGACATTATACCCATAAGGCTGTTAATAAGGTGATTACAGATAAGAAGATTTTGCTTGAGCAAAAAAGTCGTAATACTGCACGTTTCGTTTTGAGAGCTTCAAAATAAAAAATCATAATTTTCAGAAAATATAAGCAAATAATACAATTAGGAAATAGCTGAGTAGCAAAAGTTTTTTGTTTCTAGTAAACTATTTTTTTTTAGACAAGGTAATTTTTGTTTTAACTTGAAAATCAGGATTTGAGTTTTTATAAAAAAACGCAAACCCATTAGATGAAAATTTCTAATGGGCTTGGTTAATTAGACTTTATTTAACAAATAAGAATATTATATTCTATTTAAATTAAACATATCTCTAAATTTATTTTTTAATAATACGGAATGTTGCTTCTCCGTCTTTTGTTTGAACAGTTAGAAAATATATTCCTGTTTTGTATGACGACATATCAATTTGTTTGCCAGATATGTTATCAAACGATGAAATTGTATTTCCTATAATACTTTTTAATTGCAATGATACAATTTTCAAATCAGTATCAATATTTAAAGTATTTTGTACAGGGTTTGGATATACATTTAAATCTCCATAAGCAATATTTTTAATACTAGTTGTTTGAATACTTAAACCGGCAACATCACTTGTTTTAGATCCGCAAGTTGCATTTACTTCAACTTTATAATTACCTTCATCTGTTTTGCTTAAATCTGTAAGGTTCAATTCTGCTCCAATTTTATTTTCTATAGTTTTATCATTAAACATCCACTGATATGAAATAACACCTTCACCCTCGGCTTCAACTTTAAATTTAGCTGTTTCACCTTGGTTAGCTGTTACATCAACTGGTTGTGTAAGAATATTTGTTTCTTTATAAACTTCAATAGCTACTTCAGGAGTGAATTCTTCGGCACAATCGCCTTTAACTTGAACTTTATAATTACCTGCATCACTAGTATTTAAACTAGCAATTGAATAAATATTTTGAGTTGCACCTTCTATTATAGCATCATTTTTATACCATTGATAATTAATACTTCCTTCTGATGTTGCAACAACCTTAAGTTCTTGTGATGTTTCAGGACAATCGCTAATTGCTTGTGGCTTATCACTAATTTCGTATTTATAGCCCAAGTCTATTTTTAAAGTATCTGAATTTAAGTTATTACATTTACCAACTGCTTCAACAAAATAATAACCTAAGTTTTCTTCTTTAAATTCAGGAATAATATACTCCATTTCTTCAGAGGAGTTATTGTTTTTTAAAAATTCGTAATTTTCATTTTCTTTGTCTGCAGAAAAATATAGATTAAAGTAAAATGAATGTGGATCTGTATCTGTATTTCCCTGTTCAGTAGCACTAATATTAATAGTTAGGGCTTCGTCTTCACAACCTTTACGATCAATTAAATCATTATAATTAATTTTAATAGCTCCAATAGTGTCAAGTGTTAATGTATCACTTGTTGCTGAATATTGGCAAACTCCACCATAAACTTTAACATAATATTTACCTATAGTGTTTTCGTTTAACTCAACTAGTAGATTATTACAGTATTCACTATAATAATTGTTTTGCATTACATCAATAATAGTATTATTTACATACCAACGTACCGAATCATATTGACTTTTAATAGGAATCAAAACTTCTCCCTTAGCTCCGGCACAATTTGCTGTTGCTTTTGCCCCTAAATCAAATTCAGGCTTTCCATTAAGATTAGGATATGTCGTAAATTCAGCCGAGTTTTGTAACTTTTCATTATTTGTAACAGCAACATAGTATTTGTCTTGCTCTTCAGAATATGTATAGATTAGAGATTCTTTTGTTTCTTCATCAATAGCTACATCGTTTTTATACCATTGGAAAGTTGAACCTTCTAATGCTTCAATATTTAATGTGTCTGTTAAGCCCGGACAATTTTTAGTATTTGTAGATGTTAAAGCACCAACAAAACCTACTTCGTATTGATTCGCAAAAATGGTTGAGTTCCCTATTGTTTCGAATTGAATTTTATCAAAATATCTATTGCTAGGAACTCCTTGCATTGGCATAAGAGTGTCCGGATCTAGACGGAATAAACCTGATTTGCAATTCCGAGACTTAAAATGGAAATATAAATTATTTTCCCATTCACAACATAATATTTTATTACTGCTGCCAGTACTAACATCATAACCTGTTCTTGTAAACGCCTTTGATTCGGTTCCATTATAAGTAAAATCAGTGATGTAAATGCTAGGAATGCTGTAACCCGCAACAGAAAAGTATAATTTTTCATTCTTTACTTTAAGTATAATAATTTTTGCTGTACTTTTTGTTTCGATGGTTGTAGGAATTTTCATATTAGTAACCGTGTTGGTTTTAATATCAAGAATTCGTACAGTATCCATTTGTTCCCAAGGTCTTTTTAAACAAACCACATCTTTATCGCTCAAGTTTAGTTCCTGAGTTATTCTAAAATCAGTCATCTCAGAAAGAGGTTGCATGGTAGCAATCTTTTTCATGGTATATTCATAATATGGTTTACCTGAATTGCTACAGTTTATACTATCTTTTGTTGAAAGAGTACCAACCATATATTCGTTATCGTTAGCAAACAGAAGAGTTATGAGATCGTCGTTTATATCTAAAGTCCTAAGGTAACGAAGATTGGTATTGTCTTCGTTGTTTTCGAATATTACCCTGTGTGGTGCATCGGTAATATCCATTCCCTTACCGTTAGGATTTTTTGGGTAGTAGCAAAATTCGGTTCCAACAGGAAAGAATAATTTTTCTTTGAAAATTTTACCTACTTTAATTTCGTCGTACAGGTTTGAACTTAAAGTGCCACCGTATTCTGTGCCGTGGAGAAACGTAAGTGCTCCATCACCATCCCAATAAAAAACGGCCTTACTTGCTTGCGAAGTGTAAAGTTCACTGTGTTTAATTTTAAAGTTCTCGAACTGGAAATAGTATGCTCCATTAATACAAAGAGCAGTTCCGTTAAAACCGCATAACCGCTTACCTGAAGTATGGTAAGCCTCAAATATTGTGTCGAGTTTATGAGTTATATCACCATCTTTAATATAAGGAACGGCAATTGGCATATCGGTCCAGCCATTGTTGAAGGTGCCTTTTAAATGCTGATATACTACTTTATTTTTACGGAAATAAGGTTTTGCACTATAGTAGGCATCCTCTAACTCGTTGTCTCCTTCTTTAAACATACTTTTGTTGGTGTCAAAATAGTATCTTTTACCATTATTCTCGTAGTATTGCGAACCATCAATTTTAACGAATGGATAGTCGCTAAGTTTCGAAAAATATTGGGCACTTAGCCTTGGGCTAATACCCATTAGCAATAAAATAATAATTGCTAAGGATGTAGTGTAAATTTTTTTCATGTAATATCTTTTTTAAATTTTAATTAATATTGTTCATTTAAATAATTAGTTGCATAAATCTGTCATTTTGAAAAAAAATTATTGAAATCATAAGTTTTTTTTAAACAGAAAAATTAAATGTGATTTTTGGATTAATAGACAAAAGGGAATCGATAGAATTAGTTTTTTCAGAGACGAAATTATTTACCACAAAATTGTTAAGCTAATATAAAAAATAGTATTCTATTGTCTGTCTGTTTTTTTTTAATCCGAAAGATGAGGGGACGGCAATTCTTTCAATTAAGCACAAACTGGAATTTGTTTCGGTTTATATTCGAAAGCAAAATTAAGATGTGTGTTCTATCCGACCTCTATATTTTTCATTTTAGGAAATAGTTGTAAGGTATTTGCTTCTTTTGTAAGACATAAAGTTAATCTTATTCAAAATTCAGCAATCAGTTTGCCTGTCTGCATTAGCAACAAAACAAGTGAGCTCGGAAAATTAATTGTCGATTTAAAGAAATATTATAAGGTCTTAATTAATGAAAAAAGTAGATTACTGCATGGTCTGCTTTGTGTGACCCAAACTAAGAAATTAGGATTTTTATGTCAATGCACTGTTTATTTTATCCTCATTTGTTTTATCAAAAACATCAAATATTTTTGTTTCAATATTTTTAAATCCATCGTTGTCTTTAAATGCTTTAAATTTAACTTTTTTATCTTCTATATAACTTATTGTATCACATATACTTGTTAATGTTTCTAAAATATGTGAACTTATGATTATGGTTTTTCCTTTTTCTTTTAATTTTTTGATTATTAATTTTAATTTTTGAACGGTTTCAATATCAACGCCGTTAAAGGGTTCGTCAAGAAGCATAATTGAACGGTCTAAAGCCAGATTGCCAAGAAAAGCTAATTTTTTTTTCATTCCTGATGAATATGTGGAAATGTATTTTTTTAAAGGCAGATTAAATATATCGTTCCATAAATTAATATTAAAAGAAGAGTTGTTTACAGAAAATATACGTAAATATTCTAAACCGGTAATTTTTGAGTAGAAAAAATTTTCTGTTTCCAATAAGCTTATATCCTTTTTCGATAATGGTAATTTTTTGTAAAGTATTGAATTTTTACTTTCTTTATAAAATCCATACATAATATGAAACAAAGTTGTTTTGCCTGCACCATTTAAACCCACCAAACCATGAATATTAGAAGTCTCAATTTCCCAGCATAATTTGTCAAGAATAAGTTCGTTTTTTGCGTAAGAAAAATTTAGATCCTTAATCGTAATCATATAAAAAATTATTTAAATTATTAATTGCCTTATTATAAAATTTAATGAAAAAGTAAATAGAAATTGGCAGAAGAAACGGAACTATGAAACCAATAAAAAATAAAAATATAAAAATATAATTATGTTCTGAGGTAGAATTTGGTGTGTAAAATGCATATTTTAATATTATTGAATATAGTTGTACTAAAAAATATAAAATATAAGAGATTAGTACGATAATAATATTTGAAGGGTGAATAATACAGAATATAATTATTAAAGGGAGAATGAACAAGAATGAATATAACAGATGATATTTGAGTTTCATATTTAGAAATTTTTTTGAAGAAAGTTGAAAAACATCAATGAATGAAATAGGCTCTGTTCGTATAAAAAAGGATGGTAAAATTAAAGACAATAACAATATTGAGATAGGAATAATATATAGATGAATACAAAAAACCAAAGCAATTAGATATATGAAAAATAAATAGGGGAGATTATATCTAATGCCACTATACCATTCAAATAATTTTTGAGAAATAAAAGGATATTCTAAATGCTTACTTATTTTTAATTTTAGCGTGCGTTTTGTTATGGAAATTAAAAATATTGAAAATAATAAAACAGCAACAGCAAACCAGTTTTTTGTTAACATAAATGAAATTATGAAAGGTAGTGAGATAATAAAATATTCTATGGTAAACAAAAGTGGTTTATTAATCTTTATTATTGATAAAAAATCTTTGTCTTTTCTTGAATTATGAATGCCAAATAAGATTATGGCATTAGCCGCCAAAGAATATAAAGGATTGTATAAAAAAATTATTCTGTAAAGGAAAAATATTGCGTAAGCAAATAATGCTAAAAGAAATAAAAAACGGAATATACCAATTTCACAAAGCAATCGCCAAAATCTTTTTAAATTTAATATGAGTAATCGTATTATCATATTTTATTCAATATACCAGTAATTTATTTCCTAATTACTATGGAAAGCCGCTAAGTGGTTAACTTTAAAAAAGACTGAAATCTATATATATGTACGTTAATTTGTTATAAATCTGCTAAGCGACTATAAATTGAAAACTGTAATTAAATGTGTAAAATTGAAATAATTCGAAAAATTAACCCTTAAACTTTTCAATAATTTTTTCAGCCAAAAACTTCGATAGCTTAATATTTGATTCAACTGTCCAACCTGCAATATGTGGACTGAGAATTACCTTATCGTTGGCAATTAATTTTTTGAAAGTTTCTGGCAACTCGTTTTTATGCAATTCTTCAAACGATGTTTTTTCATATTCAAGCACATCAATACCTGCACCTAAAATTTTACCATTCTCTAAATTTTTTACTAAGTCATTGGTTTTTACAACCATGCCTCGTGCTGTATTTATTAAGTATATGTTTTTCTTAAATTTATTGATAAACTCATTGTCTACCATAAATTTTGTTTCATCGGTTAATGGAACGTGAAGACTTAATATATCTGCATTCTCAAACAATTCTTCTAAAGAGTTTTCTTGAACGTAATCGTCAGAATAATTTGTTTTATATTTATCGTAAGCAATAACATTTGCATCAAAACCTTTTAGTCGTCGGGCAAAAGCACCTCCCATATTTCCGTATCCTATTATACCAACAGTTTTGCCTTTTATCTCAAGACCACGGTTTTCTTCTCTTTTCCAAATCCCGTTTTTTACCTCGTAATTTGCTCTCACTAAATTGTTAAATAAACAAAGAAGCATTCCTAAAGCATGTTCGCCAACAGCATCCCTGTTTCCTTCTGGGGAGTTAAAACAAGTTATGCCTTTTTGTTCTGCATATTCAACATCTATACTTTCTAATCCTGCACCAACGCGGGCAATAAATTTAAGGTTTTTAGCTATGTCAATAAGCTGCCTGTCTAAGGTAATTCTACTCCTTATTATTACACCATCATAATTGTTTATAATTTTTTCAATCTCGATTCTCGACATTTTTGTTCCAGATTCACATTCAAACCCCGCATTTGTTAATAGCGCAATTAATATTGGATGTGTTGAATCTATGAAAAGTACTTTTAATTTAGTCATTTTATATATAAATATTAATATTTTTTTTTGAAGTGCTGAAATTTTATAAAGCCTAATTTTCAACTTTTAACTAATTTCATTTATTCAGGTAAATTTTAAAAGCAGCACTATAAGCTTTTACTTTGTTTTTTTTGTCATAAAGCTCATACCCCAAAATAATTGAAGTAACTCTTTTTTCCATTTTTAAATTTATTTCATCAATCAGCCACTCTTCATTAAATTGAATTTGTGCAAATCTATCTCTGTTAAATTTATTCTTTTTTTCAATATTTTTTATTTCATCAATTGTAAAAGCTGTGTTTTCAAAATAATCGTAAGCTGTTATTCGACCTTCGTATATAGCTTTAAATATTATATCTGTAATTTTTTTTCTGTCAATATTTCTCAAACACTCTTCAGTCCAATAATCCTCTGGGTTTGAGTTTTTTAAAATTACACCATAAACAATTGTGTCGGCAACAATAGTGTAATTGTCTGTTTTTTTGTTTAAAATGTTTTTTGGTAAAGGCTTTTTTTCATCCGTTTTTTCTTTATTGCTATCCAGATTTTTACAGCTTATAAATACCAATAATAATAAAATTAATATTTTAGATTTTTTTATAAGTGTCATTTTTTTAATTATCAATGATGAATTTTGCAATCTCACAATCTTAAAAAATTATCTATCAAATACCAGTCTCTTTCCAAGGTTTTTATCATTAAATTTTCCGTTCTCATAAACGAGATTGCCATTAATAAAAGTATGAGAGACTGTTGATCCAAATGTATATCCTTCAAAAGTTGACCATTTACATTTATATAATATATTTTCTTTTGTAACTTTTGTTTTTTTATTTGGGTCAACTATAATAATATCTGCATTATAGCCTTCCTTTAAATAGCCACGTTTGTTAATGTTAAAAATATCGGCAGGTGTGTGGCACATCTTTTCAACAATGGTTTCTAGCGATAATTTATCTTGAAAGTAAAACTCTAACATTGCTTGAAGCGAATGCTGAACCATTGGTCCGCCTGACATAGAATTGAAATAAGAACCTTCTTTTTCATTAATAGTGTGTGGCGCGTGATCGGTAGAAATTATATCAACAGTATTGTTTTTCAAGCCTTTCAAAAGAGCTTCATTATCTTTTTTTGTTTTAACCGAAGGGTTCCATCTTATCTTATTGCCAAATTTACCATAATCGTCTTCATTAAACCATAAATGATGAATACATGTTTCCGCTGTGATGAGTTTGTTTTTTGATGGAAGCTTATTATCAAATAATTCTAACTCTTTGCCTGTTGATATGTGTAAAACATGCAATCGGGTATTATGCTTATTTGCTAATTTTATTGCTAAAGATGTCGATTTAAAACAAGCCTCTTCATTTCTGATTTTTGTATGGTAATTAATAGGTGGGTTTTCGCCAAATATGTTTTTATATTTTATAATGTTTTGTTCAATAATTCCGTTGTCTTCACAATGGGTTGCAATTAGCAATGGGGATTTTGAAAATATTAATTCCAGTTTGTCTCTATCTACCATCATGTTTCCTGTTGAGGCACCCATAAATACCTTTATTCCACAAATATTTTTAGGATTAGTATTTACTATTTCCTCAATATTACTGTTTGTCGCACCAAGATAAAATGAATAATTTGCTAATGATTGTTTTGAGGCTATTTCAAATTTTTGTTCCAAAAGTTTATGATTAGTAGCAGGGGGTATGGTATTTGGCATATCCATAAACGATGTAATTCCTCCGGCTACAGCAGCTCTCGATTCTGTATATATATTTGCCTTATTCGTTAATCCTGGATCCCTAAAATGTACATGAGAATCAATTATACCTGGCAAAACGATTTTGTCTTTAGCATTAATTATTGCAGATTGTTCAATTATATTCTGGGGAAGGTCTTTTTTAAATATTTGTTTGATGATTCCTTCTTCTATAAGGATGCTTCCTCTATACTTCTGCCCTTGATTAACTATTATACCATCTTTAATTAATGTATATTTTTGCATTATTAATTTATGATAACTTTTTATACTTTTTAAATAAACTTTTAACTTTCATTGTCATTACACCCCAAACAGCTTCATTAAATATACCTCCGCTCATTTTTGATGCTCCTTTATTACGTTCTGTAAATATTATTGGAACTTCTTTAATAATAAAACCAAGTTTCCAAGCAGTAAATTTCATTTCTATTTGAAAAGCATAGCCTTTAAATTTAATTTTATCTAAATCAATCGCTTCTAAAACTTTACGAGTATAGCATTTAAAACCTGCAGTAGTGTCTTTTATCTTCATGCCTGTAATAAATCTAACATATTTCGATGCAAAATATGACATTATGACTCTATTCATAGGCCAATTTACTACATTAACGCCTGAAATGTATCTTGAACCTATTGATAAGTCAGCACCGTTTGAACATGCATTATATAATGGTATTAAATCCTCAGGATTGTGAGAAAAGTCAGCATCCATCTCAAAAATATAATCATATTTTTTTTCAATAGACCATTTAAATCCAGCTATATATGCTGTTCCAAGTCCCAATTTTTCTTGCCTTTCAATCAAAAAAAGTCTCTCTGAATATTCTTTTTGTAATGATTTTACTATTTCTTTAGTCCCGTCAGGCGAGTTGTCATCAACAATAAGTATATCGAAAGTTCTATTTAATGAGAAAACTTTTTTTATCATTTCTTCAATGTTTTCTTTCTCATTATAAGTAGGTATAATTACAATGCTGTCTTTCACTTTTATTTACTTTTTAATTTATAATACTCAGCGAAGATAATGCTTTTATATTAATTGATGAAAATTTAAAATGTATTTTTCACAACGAATTAATTAATAAGGTTTTATAAAATCCCCACTAAACCCATTAAAAAAGTTTTGTAAAAGCTGAAGTAGCTTTTACCTTTGCC
>JADFUR010000083.1 GCA_015222055.1 Bacteroidota bacterium
TCAGCAGCCGTAGCTGCTGAGCGTGGCGAAAGCAAAAAATATAATATTGAAAAAAGAATAACGGTATCTTCTACAGCTTTTATATTCGACCTTGAGCGAACCCAAAGGTGGCGGGTTGTTTGTTATGAAGTTAATTTGAATATTGCGACTCCGACCTCAAAGAAATTTTGTAGCTTTCAAACGTAACGAAGCGTTAAAAAATAAAAGCTGTTTGAGGGATCGCAGGGAGTGAGTTGGCTACAAATTGTAGTCAACTGAAAATGGAATCATCTGACAGGAAAAATCACAAAACAGATGTCTCTGATACAATCAATTTCATCGTCCAAAGCAGAACCCAAGCTTGTCCTAATCTCTGACTACATCTTTTTATTTTCTGAAAATAACAAAACCCAAATACCATAAACAAAAAAAACCAATTTCTCTTACAGCTTTAGAGTTCTTGTCTCTTATATAAAGACAAACATTTGTATTACTATAATTGATATAAGATGCACAAACGGAATAATTTGCTTATAATAATTATAGTTGCACTATTCAGAAAAATGAATTAAATTCACAAATAATTTCATTTATTGAATAAAAATTGCATTGCAATGTTAGAAAAGATAATTGATTTTAGCGTAAAAAACAAACTGATAGTCATACTATTTACGCTTACTATTGCAGCTTTTGGTTTGTATGCCGTTTTAAATATTCCGGTGGGTTCAGTACCCGATATTACAAATAATCAGATTCAGGTAATTACCACATCAGGTAATTTATCAACCCAAGAAATAGAGCAATTTATTACAACTCCGGTAGAAATGGAAATGGCTAATTTGCCAGGCGTTAAGGAAATCCGTTCTATATCGAAATTTGGTATTTCAGTGGTTACGGTGGTTTTTAACGAAAGCATTGGAACTTACTTACCCAGACAACTAATAGCTGAAAAAATAAAAACAGCATCGGCCAACATTCCAGAAGCTTATGGCTCTCCCGAAATGGGACCAATAACCACAGGATTAGGCGAAATTTACCAGTACATTGTTGATGTAAAGCCTGAATTTAGGGACAAGTATACGCCTATGGATTTAAGAACAATTCAGGACTGGATTATAAAAAGACGATTATCGGGTATACATGGCGTAGTTGAAATAAACAGCTGGGGCGGATATTTAAAACAATATGAGGTTTCGGTAAATCCATCGCTAGTTAAAAGTTTGAATATTAGTTTAATGGAAATTTTTAATGCACTAGAAAACAACAATGGTATTTCGGGTGGCTCTTATATAGAAAAAACAAATCAATCTTATTTTATTAGGGGCGATGGACAGGCAAGGACTTTAGAAGATATTGAAAATATAGTAGTAAGTAATAATTCAGGTACGCCAATCCTTATAAAAGATTTAGCAACGGTTAAATTCGGATTTGCAAACCGTTTTGGTGCAATTACTGCTAATGGCAAGGGCGAAAGTGTGCTTGGACAGATTATGATGCTAAAAAACGCCAATTCAAATGTTGTAATTAACGAAGTAAAAACTAGGGTAGCTGATATTCAAAAAAACTTACCAGAAGGCGTATTTATCAATCCTATTCTTGAAAGGAGCGAACTTATTTCCGAAACCTCATATACTGTAGTTGAGAACCTTCTTCTTGGCGCAATCATCGTGCTGCTTATTGTTATTTTGCTTTTGGGTAACTTCCGCTCGGCATTGGTTATCACGTCTATGATACCCTTATCATTGTTGTTTACCTTTGGCATGATGTTTATTTTTGGTGTCGATGCTAATTTAATGAGTCTTGGAGCTCTCGATTTTGGGATAATTATCGATGGTGCAGTAATTATTGTCGAATTTATTGTCATAAAAATGAGCTTGCAAAAAGATAAAATTTTGTCAATTAAGGACGATGAACGTCAAACTATAATGGACAATATTTCTATTTCTGGTGCTTCGAAAATGATGAAATCGGCCATTTTCGGTCAAATTATAATTATTATCGTTTTTATCCCCATCTTGTCGTTAACCGGTGTCGAAGGTAAAATGTTTCACCCAATGGCATTATCATTTTCTTTTGCCATGCTTGGTGCTATTATATTAGGCCTTACATGGTTACCCGTTGCATCGTCGCTTTTTTTAAAACCAAACAAATCCAAAAAACGAAATATTTCCGATTGGATAATGGACAAAGTCTACCAATCATACTACCCCGTAATTAAATGGTCATGCAATCATAAACGAATAGTGCTTGGAGCTGCCATTGTTTCCCTGATATTTACGGGATTTCTTTTCACACAAATTGGAGGCGAATTTGTTCCTACGCTCGATGAAGGCGACTTTGTGATACAACCGGTATTAAAAACCGGAACATCGCTCACAAAAACGGTGGAAATGACTACAAAGATGGAGAATATTTTAATAGAAAAATTTCCCGACGAAGTGGAACAGATTGTTTCTCGTATTGGCGCTGCTGAAGTACCCACCGACCCCATGTCGATGGAAGAAATTGATATGATTATTAAACTTAGTCCTAAAAATAAATGGACTGTGGCAAATAGCAAAGTAGAACTTGCTGATAAATTCAAAGAAGAACTTTCAATAATCCCGGGTGTGGAATATGAATTTACACAACCCATCGAAATGCGTTTTAACGAATTAATCACCGGGGTACGTTCCGATATTGCCATTAAAATATTCGGCGAAGACCTCGATTACATCAGTCACAAAGCTTTTGAAATAAAAAACCTTATTGCCGATGTACCCGGAGCAAGTGATATAATTGTAGAAAAAACTGATGGGTTGCCACAAATAAAAGTTAATTACAATAGAAGTAAAATAGCTCATTACGGTGTTGATATCATTACTTTGAACACATATTTATCGGCAGCATTTGGCGGTAAAACAGCCGGTGTGATTTTTGAAGGCGAAAAACGGTTTGATTTAGTGATGCGGTTTGATAAACAAAACCGAACGGATATTGCCGATATTTGCCAACTTCCTATACCCATTTCAACCGGGCAAATGATACCTTTAAGTGAGCTTGCTGATATTCAGTACACGAAAGGGCCAGCCAAAATTTCGCACGATAATGCTCACCGCAGAGTGGTTGTTAGTGTTAATGTGCATAACCGCGACTTACAATCTGTTATTGTTGATATTCAACAAAAAATTGATAAAAATATAAAATTGAAAGCAGGCAATTATATTCAATATGGCGGCCAATTTGAAAATTTAAAAAATGCTACAAACCGTTTAATGATTGCCGTTCCGATAGCTTTAGTGTTAATTTTTATTTTTCTGCATTTTGCATTCAAATCATTAAAAGATGCAGTTATGATTTTTATAGCAATACCCTTAGCCATGGTAGGCGGTGTATTCCTTCTATGGATTAGGGGAATGCCCTTTAGCGTTTCAGCAGGAGTTGGATTTATTGCTCTTTTCGGCATTGCAGTGCTAAATGGCATAGTCCTTATTGAGTATTTTAAAGAGTTACAGCATCAAGGAATAACAAATATGCGTGAATTAATACTCACCGGAACGAAAAGCCGTTTGCGACCAATATTGCTAACAGCTGCCACAGATGCCATGGGTTTTTTGCCAATGGCTATCTCAACAGGTGCAGGAGCCGAAGTACAAAGGCCACTTGCTACCGTAGTAATTGGCGGGCTAATTACTTCCACTATGTTAACCATGATTGCTTTGCCTTTGTTTTTTGAAATTTTTTATAATGTTAAAAACATAAAATTTTTCCCTTTGCGGTTTATTCGTTCCAATGCTTTTATTACGCTACTTCTGATTATTATTCCGGCAGTTTCTGTTTTTGGGCAGAATTCCAACATGAAATTAAACGATGCTATTGATATAGGTCTGCGTAACAACAAGCAAATTGCTGCTTACACACTAAAAGTTGAAGAAAGTAAAGCATTAAAAAAGACCGCTTTTGCTCCTGATAAAACAATATTCAGCTATGATACCGACCAAAATAATATTGCTGAAGAAGGTTACCCATTAAAAATTTGGGGTGTGGAGCAAAATTTTAGTTTTCCAACACTTTATTCAGCAGAAAGCAAATCAAGGCAAATTGAAGTTTCAATAGCTGAAGCAAATTTGAATATTCAAAAAAACGACCTTATAAAAAATATTTCCTATTCATATTTCGATTATCAAATTCTTTTGAATAAGCAAAAATTGTATCAAACCTTAGATAGTCTTTATAATGTATTACTTGCCAATTCTGAAAAAAGAGCTGAAATGGGCGATGTTAGCCGGCTTGAAGTATTGAATATAAAGGCAAAAAAAAGTCAGGCTTCAATTCAGTTAAATTCATTAAGAGTTGATATATTAAATAAATATCAGCACTTAAAAGTGCTGATGAATTACGATAACGATTTTACTGTTCCAATAGCATTAGAGCTGTTGCCGAAAATTACGGAAACACCCAATGCTTTACCAATTTTTGATTTTTTGAACAATGAGAACGATTATTTTAATTCACTTATTCGTATTGAAAAGAATAAAATACTGCCGGATTTTAATGTGAATTATTTTTTAGGTTCTAATCAGTACGAAAATGGCAAGTACTACCATGGATTTCAAGTTGGTCTTGCTGTACCCCTGTTTTTTGGAAGCTACAAAGCCAAAATAAATGCAGCAAAGCTTTCAGCTAATGCTAAAAACTTATTCAACGAGAACGAAATAACTTTAATAAGTAATCAATTAAACCAATTGTTCGGTGAATATCTCAAATATAAAGCATTGCTTGATAATTTTAATTTATCTGGAGAACCTTTAATGAATGAGATAATGAAAACTGCATTAAAATCTTATCAATTAGGGGAAATAACTTTTTATCAATTTGTAAGCAGTTACGAAACCGCAGTTCAAATTCAATTCGAACACTTAGATAATGTATTGAAATACAACCAAACAATTTCGGAAATAAAATATTTCTCAAAATAAACAGTAAGCAGTATGAAAACAAACTTAATTATAATATTTGTTCTTAGTGTGTTATTAGTATCATGCAAAAATAAATCGACACAAATTACCGATAACGATTCAGGCTTTATTGAAATATCAAAAGCACAATTTGAATCGGAAAAAATGGTGATTGGTGAGCCTATATTAAACCCGTTTACCGACGAGGTCAATTTCACAGGTTCTATTATTCCGTCCATTGATGGGCAAGCACAAATCAGTTTACCATTGCCTGGGATAATAGATAAAATTCATTGTAAACCGGGACAAATCATTAGCAAGGGTTCAATAATGTTTGAAGTCTCCGGTAATGGTTTTATCGACCAGCAAAAAGATTTTGCAGAATCGTCGGCTATTGTTTCGAGGTTAAAAAGTGATTATTTAAGGGCTAAGGAATTATATGAAGCGAATATCGCAAGCCCAAAAGATTTTACTTATGCCGAAAGTAACTATTATGCTGAAAATGCAAAACATAAAGCTTTAAAAATTAAACTCGAAAGCATGGGGCTCGATGTTTCAAAAATTGAAAAGGGTGTGTTTTATTCGTCTTATACTATAAAATCTTCTATTAATGGTTTTGTTTCATCTATTAATGCAACAATTGGTCAATATGTTGAGCCTCAACAAAAAATTGCAGAAATTATCGACGATAAATCTTTTCAATTAAGACTCTCCGTTTTTGAGAAAAATATTATCAAAATAAAAACCGGACAAACGGTAGCGTTTTATTTAAACGGCAATAAATCTGTGAAACATAAAGCAACTATAAACGGTGTAGGCAAAACTATTATACCAGATTCTAAGTCGATTGAGTGTTTTGCAGTAATAGATAATCCTAAAAGCATAAATATGGTGGGCAATCAATTTGTAGAAGGCTCTGTTTATACTGCTGTTGATTCGGTCTTATCTGTTCCAGAAACAGCAATAATCTATTCCGATAATAATTCATATATATTAATTTATGAAAAAGAAGTAAATTCAAAATATTACTTCAAAAAAATAAAAGTAAAAACAGGTCGCAAGGTCAATAATTATATTGAATTGACAGAACAACTCCCTTCAAGCAAATTATTGGTAAATGGAATTTATAATATTCAAATTGAATAGATTCTCTCAGAAAGTAAAAATTGTAAAACCGCCAGTGCATAACAAATGGAATATTGCATGCCGGCTTCAGCGATTTACTAAGGTTCCTGACTCGTGAAAAAAGTCGGTGTAAACTAACAAAAAATTACCTCGTAATCCCGCACGACAACATACCACAAAGCGTTATGCAATATTGCCGTACGACACCTAAAGATATCCGTTATAAATAAACTCACATAAAGTTTCCTATTGTGAAACTTTATTCGTATATTTGCACTCATATATGAAAGCCCATTTAATAAAAAAGCAGACTGTTGAGGACTATGTTAAAACAAATGTTCAAAGTAGAGTGCCTTTTGAAATATGGTTTTCTGTTATAAGGCGAATTGAGTGGAATGAACCAAATGACATCATATCAACATTTAATAGTGCTGATATATTAGGGAATGGTTCGGAAAGAGTAGTTTTTAATATTGGAGGTAACAAATATAGAATGATTTGTCGTTACCACTTTGGAAATAATAGAGTTCATCTATTTGTGAAATGGATTGGGACTCATGCTCAATATACAAAGCTTTGTAACGAAAAAAAACAATATGATGTGAGAGCATTTTAGATTGTAAAAACTTAAAAATAGATTAACATGGAATTATTAAAATATACGATAATAAAAAACGCAAAACAATATGATAAGTATTGTAACGACTTAGAACGTTTAGTTTTAGCAGACAACAAAAATGTTCAAGATGAAATAGAACTACTTAATTTATTGATTGAGAAATGGGATATTGAGAATAATTCATTCACAGACTTAGACCCGATAGAATTAATCAAAGGCTTAATGGATGAAAATAAACTAAAATCAAAAGACCTTGTTGAAATTTTAGATTTGTCTAAGGGAACAGTAAGTAAAATATTAAATTATCACAAAGGACTTTCAAAAGATACTATAAGAAAGTTATCTCAATACTTTAAGGTTTCTCAAGATGTCTTTAATCGTCCATATAGACTTGTAAACGAAGTAAATAAACACTTTCGTAACGCAAGTTTGATGAATACAAAAAAAAATATGGAAAATATTATTGCTGTTTAATTAAAAGCAACAATTGCCCAACACCTAAGAATATAAAAGACCTGTAAAACAAAATCTTCTACAGCTTTTATATTCGACCTTGAGCGAAACCAAAGGAGGTGGATTGTTTATTATGAGGGTAATTTGAGTTAGTATGTAATTTTCAAAATTTTGTTTTTGTAACGAGTTTTAATTTTCACAAAATATTTTGATTAACTTCCTAAAAATTTATTTTTCAAAATTTAAAATTTTAGCCTCTTAATTTTTCAACAAAAAAAAACCACTTGTCCTAGTTTCTACTACACATCGATCTAGCACCAACACATTGTCTGTGTTTTTTCAGTACTTAAAAAAAATACTATAATAGTAATTTATATCTTTTTTGCTTTTTTTTGCTAACTTTGAAATAAATTAGTATCCATATAGTAAAATAAGACACACTTGTGGGTCTTATTAAGACGTTAACCGTAAAGCAATTATTTTCCAACACGATGGATAAAAAAAACAAAAGAGACGATTTAATTAAAAGACTGACTCAACAGGGAATTTTTGGAAAAGAAGCTTCAAAAGGTTCTTATGAATATGATAGAATTGAAGGTAACTCATCCGAAGTTTTTTTGAAAAATATTAATGACTTTTATTCCAAAGAAATTCATTCAATATTTAGACCATATCCAATAGCATTAATTAAAATAATTTTATCGTTATTCTTTAAGAATAATAAGGAACATACTGAAATAGCAGATTATTTTACACTTATTTTCCAACGTGATATAGATGGTTTCAAAAATTCATGTATAAAAAACAAGTATTTAAATTCTTTAGAAGCAGGACATGCATTTAAGCAATCGATTAATTCAAAAAACCCTTTGATAATCTGGGAGCTTGCAAAGAATAGTTTTCTTGCAAATAATGAATTTTATAATATTTTGATTGGTGTTATATTAATTAATTATCGAGCATCAATTGAGAAACCTTATAAGCTAAATACTTTGACAATGAAGTATGGAAATAAGGTAAATCAACTTAAAGAACTTAATCCTTCAGATGAGAACTATAATTTATTTTTTGAATTAATGAGGCCAGAGATTAGAAATGCTATTGGACATCAAACAATTTGGTATAATAAGGAAACAGAAATTGTTACTTACCTGAATGATAAGACAGAAAAAAATGAAACAATTTCAATTCAAGATTTTATTCTTCTGAATTCAAAAGCTTCTTATCTTGCTGAAGCATATTTAGTTGCTATGAGTACTATCGGAATATTTATATCAGGTTCTGTTCAAGATAAGACAAGACTACCAAAAAAATTGTTTTTGTATCTAATGGATATAATTCCTCCTAAATAATTGCTCAATCGTTAACATCGGGTCATAAAACATGCGGGTTTTTGGTGGTTTGCGAGCTTTTTACTATCTTCAAACTTTATTAACGGGTGATAATGAAACA
>JADFUR010000084.1 GCA_015222055.1 Bacteroidota bacterium
AAAACCTCAAAATATTCCATGATACCTTCTGGGAATAAATAAGAAATTAATTCTATATCCATTTTTATTCTATTTAATTATTTATTCTACAAAGTTAATTTTTATTAGATAGTCCACAAAAATATTACTTGACCCATCTCTTGGGTCTTAATTTTAATTGTTTACTAAATTGAGTTTCCCCGGCTTTAAAAATTTTAGGCACTCTTAACTTTAGCACACTTTAAAGTATTGATTAATTACTAAGTATGAAAATTTACAGATTATTACATGTTTAAATAGTATATGTTTTTTTATAAAAAAAAATATAATATCTTTGACTTTGTAATTAAAAAGAGAAACCATGAATGCAGATTATATAAATAATCCGAAGATGGGTGAAGCATCATCGAAAATTGATGGGCTTAATAAATTTTTGATTTTGCATAATGACGACTTTCATACTTTTGATTATGTTGTCGATGCATTGGTGAAAATATGTAATCACGAGACTGCTCAAGCCGAACAGTGCACTTATATCACACATTATAAGGGTAAGTGTGATATAAAAAAAGGAAGGCTTGATAAACTTAATGTGATGAAACAAGAATTGCTTGAAAAAGAATTAATCGTAACAATTGAATAAATGACTGTTTTTGCTGTAGTATTGTTAATAGTTTTAGGAGTACTACTTGTATTTCTTGAGATTTTAGTTATTCCCGGAACCACTGTTGCCGGAGTTGGAGGTATATTATTTTTAGGTGGAGGAATATATATTTCATACGCTAATTTTGGAACAACTATTGGTCATTATATTCTTTTGGGAGTAATATTGTTTATAGTTCTATCGATTTACTTATCCCTAAAATCAAAAACGTGGAATAAATTAATGCTAAAATCGACGATTGATGGTAAAACAAATATTATTAACGAAGAAAAAGTTAAAAAAGGTGATAAGGGTATTACTATAACTCGTTTGGCTCCAATGGGACGAGTATTGATAAATGATGAAAATGTTGAAGCTAAATCTGAACAATTTATTGATCAGAATGTTGAAATTGAAGTAGAAAAGATTTTAGATAATAAAATTATTGTTAAACTAAAAAATAAATAATTATGTATGTGATTGTGATTTTTGCTATTGTAATAGTAACTATAATTTTCTTGTATTTTTTCCCTATCGGACTATGGTTTTCAGCTTTAGTCTCAGGTGTAAAAATATCATTAATACAATTAGTATTGATGCGTTTTAGAAAAGTACCGCCTTCTGTAATAGTAAGGGCGTTAATTGAAAGTACCAAAGCCGGGTTGACATTAAACAGGAATGAGTTAGAAGCACATCTTTTGGCAGGAGGTCATGTTCCTAGTGTTACCCATGCCCTTGTATCTGCACAAAAAGCAAATATTGATTTATCATTTAAAATGGCAACTGCAATTGACTTAGCAGGGCGTGATGTTTTTGAAGCCGTTCAAATGTCTGTTAACCCCAAAGTTCTCGACACACCTCCTGTAACAGCTGTTGCTAAAGATGGTATTCAGCTAATTTGTAAAGCAAGAGTAACCGTTAGAGCCAGCATTAAACAATTAGTTGGTGGTGCCGGTGAAGAAACTGTACTTGCCAGAGTAGGTGAGGGTATTGTTTCATCTATTGGTTCTGCTGGTTCACATAAAGAAGTTTTGGAAAATCCCGATTCTATCTCTAAACTTGTTTTAGACAAAGGACTTGATGCCGGAACAGCTTTTGAAATTTTATCTATTGATATAGCTGATATTGATATAGGTAAAAATATTGGTGCTGTATTACAGATGGATCAAGCAAATGCTGATAAAAATATTGCACAGGCTAAAGCCGAAGAACGTAGAGCAATGGCTGTAGCTTCTGAACAAGAGATGAAAGCTAA
Organism: Bacteroidota bacterium; assembly: GCA_015222055.1. GTDB lineage: Bacteria > Bacteroidota > Bacteroidia > Bacteroidales > B39-G9 > B39-G9. The sequence continues at coordinate 1,878 of JADFUR010000084.1, forward strand.
AACACAAGAAGCCAAAGCTCATGTTGTTGAGGCTGAGGCAGAAGTGCCAAAAGCAATGGCTCAAGCATTCAGAGAAGGAAATCTTGGTATTTTAGATTATCTAAAGATGAAAAATATTGAGGCTGACACAACAATGCGAGATGCAATTGCCAAGCCTCCAACGCCTAGGAAAAAATAATATAAAAATGTGACAATATATTTTTATATTATTATCTAATTGTATATTTTTGTGCCTCAAATTTAAGGCAAGGAGAGGTGGGAGAGTGGCTTAATCCACAAGTTTGCTAAACTTGCGTACGAGAAATTGTACCGGGGGTTCGAATCCCCCCCTCTCCGCAAAAAAAAGTTAATATTATTTTGGATAAGTAAAAAAATATTATACTTTTGCAAAGCTTTTTCGGGGTATAGCGTAGTCCGGTCATCGCGCCTGCTTTGGGAGCAGGAGGTCCCAAGTTCGAATCTTGGTACCCCGACTTAAAAACACTTGCATTTTTTAATGTAAGTGTTTTTTTTGATTATTTTTTATTGAAATTATGGCTATTAATGGATAATATTTTTAACAACTTTTGGTTTCTTGTGGGGTTAAGGACAAAAGTTTCTGAATATTTATGGAAAAAATTTGAATAAAATAAATTCAATTTTCATTATTCATAATTATTATTTTTTGTAAATTTTTTCGTAAATTGTTTTTACATTTTCTATAATTTCCCGTTGCAGATTTACAGTTTGTTTCAATGCTCTTATTACCTCTTCTTTAGCTTCAATTATATCATCTTTAATATACATATCAGATTCATTAAAAATTACATCTTCAGGTGATTTTGTATTTATATCTAAATTTTGAATATAATTATTAATAAAAGTCTTCTCATCTTTTTGTTTTTCTTTAAATAAAATATTAGGATCAATTTTGTATATTATTACCATCTTATGTATAACCAAAATAGGGACATCTCTCTTTTGCTTAAATATTTCATTTAAGCTTTGTGGTAATAAACCAACATTTCTGCAAAACTCACTAAAAGACTTAATAGATTTATTCAGCTTTAAATATTTTAATATAACCACAAATCTTTTAGTTATAATATTTTGATTAAAATTTTGCATAATTATTTAATTATAGCCTCATTATGTAAACATTTGGGTTATAAATTGATTGTTAAAAAAAATTGCATGAAATATTTATTTGTTGAAATTTACACATAAAAAATACTTTCATCATACACTTATAAAAAACACATATTGTTTTTTTATTATTATTGTTGAAAATTCACAATAGAGTAGTTAAATTTACAATAATTTAAAGCCAATGCAAAAAAAAAAAAGAACTAATTATAAACAATATGGTCTAAAAAAAAATGCGAATCCTAAAAAAAACATTTTTTTTAAACTAAAAATTACAAAACAAAAACCCCTTAAATTACAACTATAATTATAAATAATCAAAAGACATAATCAAAAATTCGCTTATATCTAGAACGAAATCAAATTTAATTATAACAAAAATAGCACAACAAAATTAGCCTCAATAATAATTATTCCAAATTAAATATTAAAAACCCCAAAAAACAATAAATGAAACAAAATTATTTTTTAATTAAATATCAGTTTATTTTCTATAAATATTCCATTTAATTAATTCCCCAAAAATATTGAAATTGAATTAAATGGAGTTCGAACAATAAAAAAAATTTAATCATTTAGGAAAAATGTTTTTTCGATAAAACATTTGAATTTATAACTTTTTCGCTTATCTTTTATTTGTGTTCCTTGGTTTATAATCAAATAAATTATAGATTTACCCTATTATTAAAAATTATTTAAGCTAAAATAGAATATGAATAATTTCCCACAAAGAAAAAATATTAAAGACATCATTCTTTTATTTTCCAAAATAGATGAAAAGATTTTGTGTCTTAAAAATTCGTCTTCTAAAGATTTTGATTTATTATATAAATTAACAAAAGAAATTTTTTGCAATGTTGAAAAATTAAACAAAAATTCATCAACACTGTTTAATCAATTTAATGATGAGATAAATGTTAATTTCTACGAAAATATCAATAATATTAAAAATGATTTGTCAAAATTTATTTTCGAAAGAAAAACACACACATCGAAGAACAATAGTTTATATGAAAATCTATCAACAAATATCCAAATATTATTTGTTCCGTTAAACAATATTAAACAAAATTTATTAACTCTTTTATTTTTAACTACCCAATTGAAGCTGAAACTTTCTCTTAACAATTCGAACACTTCAATAAATAATGAAATTAACGAATTAGAGATACTAATTCATAAAACTAAAAACAAATACGATTTCATTATTCCTGAAATTAATAATTTAAAGGGTATTTTTTCAGAAACAAATAATATAATTAAAAAATCATCTCACAATCTAAGTTATTGTGAAGAATTATTGAATTTTATTAATTTATATATCTCAAATGTTGATGGAATTAAAAAGAAATTACAACCCGATTATTCATCTTTAAAAAAACATTCAGACAACTGTTCAAATAGCATTAATATTTTGATTACAAATTTACAATATCAGGATATAATTAATCAAAAAATTCAGCACGTACAAGACACCTACAAACAAATTGTTGAAGAGCTCAATATTTTAAAACAATTACCAGATGAAAATTCAGCACCTACTAAAAATCTTAAATATATATCTCAATTAGCTTTAATTGCAAAAATTCAAGCTAATCAATTAATAACTACTAATAAAGATTATCAGAACACAATAAATATTATTAATAAAAATTTATTACAAATAAATAATAATCTTTATACTGTTAAAACAATAAACCTTGATTTTATTTATTTTTATTTTAATTTTAAAAAAATAGCCTTTAATAATTTTCAAAAAAAGCACAAATCAAATTCTTCATTTTTACATAGTTTATTAGTATCTGACAGCAATATAGATTCGAAATTTATTGAAATTAAAAACTCATTAATAAAAATCAACGACAGCTTTAAATTGTTCAAATCATTAAATTCGGGAATTAACAACATTATAACCACTATAGAAAAAAAGTTAAGTTTAAATGAGACAGAAAAGGATGATTTTTTGTCACTTAAGGAACAAATAAACTCAACCTATCAAGATATTAACAAATACAATTTAAAAACTGAAAATGTTTTAAATAATTCTATTTCAGATTTTAATAATATAAAGTCATTAACAAATTCATCTTTTAACTATAAATTCGAGGAAAATATTTCTGCAATAATTAAAAATTTTAATCAAATGAATTCAGTTAATGAAAATTTTCTAAAAATAGGAAATCAGAATTCAAGAATCATTAATGGTTTGTTATCAAACATTGAAAACATAACTAAAAAAATAAATTATTATAATTTTTTTGAAGAAACAATTTCTGATATTAACAATGATTTAAACAGCATTATTCAATTATCTGAACTAAACAATCAGAATAAAATGACTGATTGCGAAGAAATTAGATACTTTAATAATTACTCAACAAAGACAGAAAGGGATGTTCACGATAATGTTATTAGTAAACCAAATTCCATTATGGATAATCAAGAAAACAATGAAAATGATGTTGAACTATTTTAAATTAAAAAACAGATGCCTGATTTTAAATTAATAAAAAAAACAAATAAAAAAAATAAGTCTGTTAATATCCAACTGCAAGGCAATTTAACAATTAACAACAGTAATAATATAAAAAATGAACTCATTGAGGCTTTGGATAACTTTAACGAACTAACTATTGCAATAAAAGATGTTGATGCTATTGACATTTCTGTTGTTCAATTAATCGTTTCTCTAAATCAAACATGTAAAAAGAAAAACAAAAAAATAAATTTAAGTACTTGTTTTTCAAATGAGACAACTGAATTATTAGAACATTCAGGTTTAAACATAATTCCAGAAAATAATAAAAAGGAACAATCATGAGTAAAAAAATTTTAATTGTTGACGATTCTGAAAGCATAAGAGAAATCGTTAATTTCACTCTTGCAAACGCAGGACACGATGTAGTCAAGGCTATTGACGGAGAAGATGCGTTAACTTTTTTGAATGGAGATAAATATGATTTAATTATTACTGATCTCCATATGCCAAATATGAACGGAATAGAACTGATAAAAAAAGTTCGTGAAAGCGATCCATATAAATACACTCCTATTTTATTTTTAACTACAGAATCGCAAGCCGAAAAAAAAATGGAAGCAAAAAATGCAGGAGCTACCGGTTGGATTGTAAAACCTTTTATGCCTGCCAAACTTCTCGAAGCTATTAATAAAGTTACGAGATAAATAAATTAAAACTATTCTTATTATGAAAGATTTTAAAGATAAATTTATTGATGAAGCTAATGAACTAATTCAAAATCTTGAAAAAGCTCTTTTGGCTTTAGAGGAGAATCCGTCTGACGCTGAAATTATTGAAAAAATTTTCAGAATTATGCATTCGCTCAAAGGCGAAGGCTCAATGTTTGGATTCGACACAATTAGTAAATTCACTCATAATATTGAAAATATATACGATCTCATTCGGAATAAAAAATTAAAAGTTAATACAGATATATTAGATGTAACTCTAGCATCTGTTGATATTTTAAGAGCTTTATTAAATGAAAATGAAGACGACACGAATCTGAAAAATTCTATTACAAACATCAACAATAAAATACAGAACATTCTTACTCCTGTTAATGCGTTAGAAAACTCTGTAAATCAAAAAAATATATCAATAGTTAAAGGTGTTGAACGAAATCAGCAAACTAGAACTTATTACATCTCATTTAAACCAAAAAAAGACGTTCTGAAATCTGGTTCAAACCCACTATTTTTAGTTGACGACTTGTACAGCCTCGGTGACTGTAAAGTATTCCCTCATTTTGATAGTGTCCCTGATATTAATGACATAAACGCCTCTGATTGTTATGTTTACTGGGATATTTTTATTGCGACGAACAAAGGGATTAATGCCATTATTGATGTTTTTATTTTTATTGATGATTTATCAAAAATTGAAATACGAAAAATATCAGAAATTAATCTTTTTAATATAACTTCTTTTTTAGGAATTATAACGGAAACAGTAAAGTCACAAAAGCATATTAATATTGATAAGCTTAATGATTTAACTCACGAATTGGAAATTATTTTTGAAGAGGATAAAAAGAAAGAAAAAAATATATATAGATCTGAAAAAATTACTGAGAGTAAAATATCCAGCATAAGAGTATCTGCAAAAAAAATAGACACATTAATAAATCGCGTAAGTGAGCTAATAACTATTCAAGCTCATTTGAGTTTATTTACCAAACAACACCAAAACGATGAGTTAGAAGCTGTTACCGAAGAAATAGAAAAAATTTCAGGCTCTTTACGCGACGATATTTTCAGTATTAGACTTATCCCATTAGAAACTTCGTTAACTCGATTCTATCGTTTAGTTCGAGAACTATCTCATAGCTTGAAAAAAAATATAGTCTTAAAAACTGAAGGCACAGAAACAGAACTAGATAAAAATATTTTGGAGGGTTTAACAGAACCTTTAATGCACATATTAAGAAACAGTATTGACCATGGAATAGAAGATCCTGAAACAAGAATTAAATCAGGCAAACCTGAACAAGGAACAATAACGCTAAAAGCTTTTTATTCTGGTACAAACATTTTTATTCAAATTATTGATGATGGTGCGGGAATTGATGTTAAAAAAATTAAACAAATAGCTATAACAAAAGGATTAATTGAAAAAAATAGCAATCTGAAAAAACAAGAAATATTAAATCTTATTTTCAAATCGGGTTTTACTACTTCGGAAACTGTTACAAATATTTCTGGACGTGGTGTAGGGATGGATGTTGTTAAACAAAAAATAAAAGAAATCCGAGGAGAAGTAGATGTTGAATCCACCCTTGGTAAAGGGACAACAATAACTATTAAGCTACCTCTTACATTATCAATAATTGACGGCTTATTAACAAAAATTGAAGATACAATGTTTATTATTCCAATATCTTCAATTGAAAAAATTTACGCAGTTGAGCACTCAAAATTAATTAATACATTTAATAATGTAGTTACTATTGAGAATACTCAATTTCCATTTTTTTATTTAAGAAAAGAGTTCGACTTACCCGAGACTTCTTTAAAATTAGAACAACTTATTATTGTAAATTACAAAAACAATAATATAGGTTTAGTTGTTGATTATGTTATTGGAGAATATCAGGCTGTTTTAAAATCACTTGGCTCATTTTTTAAAAATAATGAATTTATTTCAGGCTCATCAATTCTTGGCGATGGTACAGTTGCTCTTGTTCTTGATACTTCTAAAATAATTTCACAATTTTCAAATTACAATAAAAAATTTAATTCAACAACAGTTTGAGATTAAAAATTGACATATAAATGACTGATGATATCATGTAATTAAAAACTTGAAATAATGACAATTAATTAAACTCTTTGGGTTTTTCAAACCTCGAAGGGTATCATCAACTTAACAATAAACTTTTCGTGTTAATTCGCGAAATTAGTGTCTAACAAATTAAAATTATGGGGGTATAAAATTATGCACGAAGAAACGTCAACTACTAAAACTATGGCTGATTTGAATTCTTACCTTGTCTTTCAGATTGGCAACGAATTTTTTTCAACTAATGTTGGTAAAATTCTCGGAATTCAAGAAATGGTTAAAATCACCAAAGTTCCTAAAACACCTAATTACATAATAGGGGTTATTAATCTTCGTGGCAATGTTTTGCCAGTTATTGATACCCGAATAAAATTCGGTTTAAAAGAAACAGAATTTACCGTTAACACCTGCATTGTTGTTATGGAAGCAAACATTGACAATAACACTGTACAAATTGGTGCTTTGGTTGATTCTGTTAACTCTGTTATTGAAATCGAAAAAGGTGATATTTTGCCTCCTCCTAACATAGGTGGTAAATTTCAAAACGAATTTATTAATGGCATGATTAAAGATGATGACAAATTTATTATTCTGCTTAATATTGATAAAATATTTTCGTCAACCGAGTTAATTAATATAAAAGAAATTGTAGAGAATCAGAACAAACCAGAGAGCAAAACAAAGAATAAAACAGAGAATAAAAAATAAAATTTAGACTTACTTATTTATTAATTTAAAATTAAAAAAAATGAATTGGAAAAATTTAAAAATTGGGGCTAAATTAGCTATAGGATTTGGTGTTGTTATCATTATTGGTGCTATTATAGGACTTGTTGGATACAATGGAATACAAAACATAGAAAAAGGCGTTGAAAGAACTTCTAACGCTGTTTTTTTTCATAAAAACATATTAAACGTACGTCTCCAAGAAAAAAACTTCATGCTCAGACATGATGAAACATCAGTAAAGGACGGCGATTATGTTATGCAAAATATTTTTAAAAAAATTGAAAATTCAGAAGCTAACACAAAAGAGCAAAATGAACTTAAAAACCTTGAAGAAATAAAAGATAAAACAAGAATTTATTACAATGCTTTTTACAATTATATAAAAATTCATAACGAAGATTTTACTACTAATGTAGAAAAAAGTGTTAAAGAAGGCCAAACAAATATAAAAAATCTTGCCCTATTGAGAACTTCTTTAAATGATCAAATGCTTAGTGAATTAAAAAACAATGGAGGTTCTGTATTAGCAATAAAATATAATATTGTTAATAATAAAGTTAACAATATAGCTGAAGCATTCTCGGAAATTCGCATTAAATCAAAAGAATTTTTAAATAATCAGGATCAAAAACAAGGTGATGAGATAATTGAAGATTTAAATGATTTACTTAAAGACGTTGAAAAAGTAAAATCGCAAGTAAAACTAAGAGAAAATCTTAAACAATTAGAAGAAGTATATAGTGCTGTTGGCAACTACAAAAACGCCATGAAAAATTTATCGGCTACAATAGATATGCAAGAAAAAGAAGCTGACAAAATGGTAACTTCTGCTCGAAATTTGATAAAAACAACAGAAAATATAGAAAAAAATAATGAAGCCTTTATGGCTCAAAGCCAAGAAAAGGCAACTTCAATGATTATAACATTTATTTTATTGGGTATAGCTTTTGGTTTTTTAATATCTTATTTTACTACCAAAGCAATTACAACAGGAATTAATAAAAGTATAAATATTGTAAATCAAATTGCAGAAGGAGACTTAACAGTAGAAATTGAAGATGATTTATTAAAACAAAAAGATGAAATCGGAATATTAGTTAATGCCTTTCATAATATGGTAGTTAAATTAAGAGAGATGATAAACAATATTATCGAAGGATCTGAAAATATTTTATCTGCCGGCGAACAAATGAGTTCAACATCGCAAGAAATGTCTCAAGGAGCTTCAGAACAAGCCTCATCTACCGAAGAAATTTCATCATCAATGGAAGAAATGGCATCAAATATTCAACAGAATACAGACAATTCCCAACAAACAGAAAAAATTGCCCTTACATCTTCAAATGGTATGGAAAATGTAAATAAAGCTTTTGAAAATAGTTTAATATCAATAAGAGAAATCGCTGATAAAATTTCAATAATTGATGAAATAGCTTTTCAAACCAATATTTTGGCATTAAATGCAGCTGTTGAAGCAGCTCGTGCAGGTGAATATGGTAAAGGATTTGCTGTTGTGGCTTCAGAAGTACGTAAACTTGCAGAGAGAAGTAAAACTGCAGCTCAAGAAATTGATGTGTTATCAAAATCAAGTCTTGCCGTTACAGAAAAATCTGAAAAAATGATGAAAGAAATTATTC
>JADFUR010000085.1 GCA_015222055.1 Bacteroidota bacterium
ACAATTATTATAAACCAATAAGTAAAAAAAATAATTAATATAGATGTAATTTTAATTATTTTTGCTATAAATTAATTAAAACAATTGATTTGCAATTTTTTATAAAAAAATGCTTATAACTTTTGTTAGTTTGAATAATAAAGATTTATTTTGCAAAATATATATAATGTCTAACTAATTAATTAATAATTAAATGATTGAAAAAGAAGAAAACAAATTAGAAAAAGAAGAGCTTGTTGCGAAAAGCGAAGAGGCTGCAACTAAATCTGAAGCAGAGGAAAGCTCAGCTAAAGAAGAAGTTCTAGAAAAAGAAACAGAACAAGCACCAACTGAAAAAGTTGAAGAACCTGTTGTTAAAGAAAAAAAATCAGAAGAATTTGATTGGGATGAATACGAAAGAGAAAAGGATATTTATTCTTCAAAAGAAAGAGATGATTTAGAAAAGATGTATGATGAAACATTATCATCAATTTCTGAAAATGAAGTTATTGACGGTACTGTTGTAAGTTTGAACAAAAGAGAAGCATTAATTAATATTGGTTATAAATCAGAAGGAGTAATTAATATTAATGAATTTAGATACAATGCTGATTTAAAAGTTGGTGATACAGTTGAGGTTTATGTTGAGAGTCAAGAAGACAGAAATGGTCAGTTAATTCTTTCTCATAAAAAAGCAAGAGCACTTCGTTCATGGGATAGAGTCAACCAAGCTCTTGAAAATAACGAAATTATTAAAGGATTTATTAAATGCCGTACAAAAGGTGGTATGATTGTAGATGTATTTAGCATTGAAGCATTCTTACCTGGATCACAAATCGACGTTAAACCAATACGTGATTATGATATTTTTGTTGGTAAAACAATGGAATTTAAAGTTGTTAAGATAAACAAAGAATTTAAAAATGTTGTAGTTTCTCACAAAGCATTAATTGAAGCTGAATTAGAAACACAAAAACAAGAAATTATTTCTAAACTTGAAAAAGGCCAAGTTCTTGAGGGAACTGTTAAAAATATTACTTCTTATGGTGTATTTATTGACTTAGGTGGAGTTGATGGTTTAGTTCATATCACAGACTTGTCATGGGGTAGAATTAATCATCCAAGTGAAATCGTTGAATTAGATCAAAAATTAAATGTTGTTATTCTTGATTTTGATGATGCTAAGAAACGAATTGCTTTAGGTTTAAAACAATTAACACCTCATCCATGGGATTCTTTAGATACTAACTTAAAAGTTGGTGATAATGTAAAAGGTAAAGTCGTTGTTTTGGCTGATTATGGAGCATTTGTTGAGATTGCACCAGGCGTTGAAGGATTAATTCATGTTTCGGAAATGTCATGGTCACAACATTTAAGAAGTGCACAAGAATTCTTAAAAGTTGGTGATGAACTTGAAGCACAAATTTTAACTCTTGATAGAGAAGAACGAAAAATGTCTTTGGGTATGAAACAACTTAAACAAGACCCTTGGGAAAATATTGATGCAAAATATTCAATTGGTTCAAAACACACAGCTAAAGTACGCAACTTTACTAACTTCGGTATTTTTGTTGAGATTGAAGAAGGCGTTGATGGTTTAATTCATATTTCAGATTTATCATGGACTAAAAAGATTAAACATCCTGCAGAATATACCAAAATTGCAAGTGATATTGACGTAGTTGTTCTTGATATTGATAAAGAAAATAGAAGATTAAGTCTTGGTCACAAACAATTAGAAGAAAATCCATGGGATGTATTTGAAACTATCTTCACTATTAACTCAATTCACAAAGGAACAATCATCGCAATGAAAGAGAATGGTGCTGTTGTTGCTTTACCTTATGGTATTGAAGGTTTTGTAAGTAAGAAAAATTTAATTAAAGAAGACAAAACTCTTGCTAAACTTGATGAAGAATTAAATTTCAAAGTTGTTGAATTTTACAAATCAGCTAAAAAAATTGTTGTTTCTCATACAAAAATATTTGAAGATGATGTAAAAGCTGATAAAGTAGCAAAAAGAAAAACTGCTTCTAAAGCAACTAAAAAGATAAATGAAAAAATTGAAAAAACTACTTTTGCCGATATCGCAGAACTTGTAGCTCTTAAAGACGAATTTGAAACTGAAGCTAAAGCAGAAAAAAAGACTGCTAAAGCAAAGGCTAAAAAGAAAGTAGAAGAAAAAGCAGAAGAAATAGAAAAAAATATTTCTAAAAAAGAAGAGAAAAATGATGTAGATAAAGAAAAGAAATAGTATATTTGACTAAAGTAAAGGAAAAATCAGAAAGGTTAAATTTCTTAATAAAAAAATAAAATGGAATTTAAAATTGAAAAAAAAGGATATTATACTTTAATAGAGGTATTAGTTGATAAACTTGACACACATGTTGCACCATCACTGAAATCAGAATTAGTTTTGATTGCAGGTAATGGAGAAAAAAATATTATACTTGATTTAAATAATTGTAGATATTGCGATTCCTCAGGTTTAAGTGCTATTTTAGTTGCAAATCGTTTATGTAAAAATGCTAACGGTATTTTTGTTCTTTCTGGTTTACAAACTGCAGTCGAAAGACTTATTACTATTTCACAGTTAGATACTGTTCTTAATATTTCTGCCGACATAAATAAAGGTGAAGATATTATAAAAAAAGAACAAAAAGATTGATACAAGTATCTAACAATGTCTTTTAAACTATCTATACTAGGATGTAGCTCTGCTCTTCCTACTTCTAAAAGATTTTCTACCGCTCAAGTTATAAATATGCTTGAGCGGTTTTTTTTAATAGACTGTGGTGAGGGAACTCAAATACAGATGCGTAAATTTAAAATCCCTTTTGGGAAAATTAACAACATATTTATTAGTCATCTTCATGGAGATCATTTTTTTGGCTTATTAGGATTAATTTCAACCTTTAATCTTCTTAATAGAGAGAGTGATTTAAATATTTTTTGCCCAGCGGATTTAGAAAATATTTTAAATTGTCAATTTAATTATTTCGAAAACAATTTAAATTTTAAAATAATATATCATCCATTAAACTTCAATATTCCTGAAATTATTTATGAAGATAATAATCTCACAGTAAAATCTTTTCCTTTAAGACATAAAATACCAACTTGTGGATTTCTATTTGAGGAAAAACAAAAACCAAGAAATATAATTAAAGAGAAAATTCAGCATTTAAATATCCCAATAAAAGATATTGTTAAGATTAAACAAGGTGAAGATTTTGTCGCAAATAATGGTGAAATATATAAAAACGAAGACTTAACATTTCCGCCATCCAAACCCCGTTCTTATGCATACTGTTCAGATACAGCTTATTATGAAGATGTGATTCCTGTAATTAAAAATGTTGATTTGCTTTATCATGAAGCTACTTTTATGAATGATATGATAGAGAGGGCAAAACAAACTCTTCATTCAACGTCTGTAGATGCAGCTAAAATCGCAAAAAAAGCCGATGTTAAACAACTTATTATTGGGCATTTTTCTGCTCGCTATAAAAATATTGAACCTCTTTTGAATGAAGCAAAAGAAATTTTTCCAAATACTATAGCCGCTGACGATGGAATGCTTGTTAGTGTAAAGTAGATAGTTCACATTTAATAATATTAAATGTTAAGAAGGCTCATTTTTTCAAATGCCAATATTTTATTATATAAACTTTTAGCTTTTAATTTAATAAACTAATCTCATTTGGATAATTAATAAAAAATTGTACTTTTATTGCTTAGAATATTGTAAATTAATTTAATCTCAAGTTATGAAACGTATAATAAGTATAAGTATAGCACTACTTTTCATTAGTAGTTTTGCTTTTGCACAACAGAAAAACGACAAAAGTAAATTCAAAGAATACGAACCTGGTTATTACCAAAATTCTATCTTGAAAGACGTTAGAGCAGTCAAGAAAAAAATGACTTCAAAAGAGAAATACAAACATTTCCAAATGGATCACTCAGGATTAGATTTGCCTAAAAAAATTAGTTTGTATAAAAAGCAATGGTCTAATCCTTCTATATCACAAGGTAATGCGGGCACATGCTGGTGTTTTTCTACAATGTCATTTTATGAATCTGAAGTTTTTCGTCTTACAAATAAAAAAGTGAAAATTTCCGAAATTTATACAGTTTATTGGGAGTATGTTGAAAAGGCTAGAGGATTTGTTACAGAAAGAGGAAATTCAGTATTCGCTGAAGGTTCTGAAGGGAATGCAGTAGCACGAATGTTTAAAAAATATGGTGCAGTTCCTCAAAGTGAATATACAGGATTATTGAATGATCGCAAATTCCATTCTCATGCTGCTATGTATAAAGAAATGAATAAATATCTAAAAACAGTTAAAAAAACTAGTGCTTGGAATGAAGAGCAAGTTATTTCAACAATTAAAGATATTATGAAACATTATATTGGAATTCCTCCAACAGAGTTTAATATTGATGGAAAAACATATACACCTGCAACATATTTGAACGATTACTTGAAAATTAATCCTGATGATTATGTTGAAATTTTATCTTACGAGCAAGAACCATTTTGGAAACAAGTTGAATATACCGTTGAAGATAACTGGTGGCATAGTAAAGAATATTATAACATACCTTTAGAAGATTATATGAAAGTCTTGAAAAAAGCTGTTAGAAATGGTTATACAATGAGTATTGGTGGAGATGTTTCTGAAGCAGGCTTTGTTAGAAGTACTAATTGTGCTTTAATTCCTTCTTTTGATATTCCTTCTGCTTACATTAATGGCGATGCTCGTCAGTTCCGTTTTTCAAATAGAACAACCACAGACGATCATGGAATGCATCTTGTTGGATATATGCAAAAAGATGGCAAAGATTGGTACCTTATTAAAGATTCAAGCTCAGGATCAAGAAATAACGATGAAAAAGCTCCTGAATTTGGATATTATTTCTTCCATGAAGATTATGTTAAACTTAAAATGATGGGATTTACAATTCACAAAGATGCTGTAAAAGACATTTTGAAGAAGTTTAAATAATTTTATTTAATTTCATAAAAGTCCTCAACAATATGAGGACTTTTTTTTTATATATTTGCAAAATAAATTAATATAAAACAGATGCAAGATAAAATTTTAATTCTAGATTTTGGCTCTCAATATACACAATTGATTGCACGTCGTGTTCGAGAACTTAATGTTTATTGTGAGATTTTTCCATATAATAAAATTCCTGAAATTGGTAAAAACATTAAAGGCGTTATTTTGTCGGGAAGTCCATTCTCAGTTCGAGATAAAAATGCTTTAATACCAGATTTGTTAAAAATAAAAGGAGAGAAACCTTTGTTAGGTGTTTGTTACGGAGCACAGTATCTAGCACATTTTTTTGGAGGAAAAGTTTCTCCATCAGATAAACGTGAGTATGGTAGAGCTAATATGAAATTTATTGACAATAAAAACGAATTGTTTACAAATGTTTCAGCAAATACTCAAGTATGGATGTCGCATGCCGACACAATAACAAAATTGCCTGATAATTTTAAAGTTATTGCAGGTACCGATGATGTTGAGTTTGGTGCTTTTAAAATTATTGATGAGGAAACTTATGGAATTCAATTTCATCCAGAAGTTTACCATACTGTAGAAGGAAAAAAAATAATTAAAAATTTTGTTGTTGATATCTGTTCTGCAAAACAAGATTGGACTCCCGATTCATTTGTTTCGTCTACAGTTACAGAATTGAAAAATAAAATTACTAACGATAAAGTTGTTCTTGGCCTATCTGGTGGTGTTGATTCAACAGTTGCTGCAACATTGTTGCAGAAGGCTGTAGGTGAAAATCTTACATGTATATTTGTAGATAACGGCTTATTAAGAAAAAATGAATTCTCTCAGGTTTTGACATCATACAAAACAATGGGGCTAAATGTAATCGGAGTTGATGCTAAAGATAAGTTTTTGTCTGATTTAGAAGGTGTTTCTGACCCTGAAACTAAGAGAAAAATTATAGGACGTAATTTTATTGAAGTTTTCGATAAAGAAGCAAATAAAATTCAAAACGTAAAATGGCTTGCTCAAGGAACAATTTATCCCGATGTTATTGAATCAATTTCTGTGAAAGGTCCTTCAGCAACTATTAAGTCGCATCATAATGTAGGTGGTTTGCCTGATGTAATGAAGCTTAAAATTATTGAACCTCTTAAATTATTATTTAAAGATGAGGTGAGAAGAGTTGGTAGATCTTTACACATTAGCGATGAATTTCTTAATCGGCATCCTTTCCCTGGTCCGGGATTATCAATAAGGATTATAGGTGAAATTACCCAACAAAAAATTTTAGTTCTCCAAGAAGTTGATGATATTTTTATTTCAGGACTTAAAGAAAGTAACCTTTACAATACTGTATGGCAGGCAGGTGCCATTCTTTTGCCTGTTCAATCAGTTGGAGTGATGGGTGATGAGAGAACTTATGAAAATGTAGTTGCTCTTCGCTCGGTATCTTCAACCGACGGAATGACTGCTGACTGGTCTCATCTACCTTATGAGTTTTTAAGCAACATATCTAATAAAATTATTAATAATGTAAAAGGTGTTAATAGAGTTGTTTTTGATATTAGCTCAAAACCACCTGCTACAATTGAATGGGAGTAAGTCTGCAAGTATAGAATGAAAAGTTTATTAAGTTATAGAGACGTACCAAAATGCGTCTCTTTTTTTATGTTAAATAACAGCAAAATTTAATAAAATAGCGTATTAATTAAGGCAAGAAAAGATTGTTGCAAAACATGTTAAATATCATTTATTAATTCATTAATTATTTCATAACTTTAGAGAAAAATTTTTTTTAAATAATATTTTATAATTTATTAAAACATAAATGGTTATGAGAAAACATATTTTTAATGCAGGTCCTTGTAAGTTATCTGATGCTACTTTGGAGAATACTTCAAAAGCAGTTTTAGATTTAAACGGTATTGGTCAATCAATAATGGAAGTATCTCACAGAAGTAAAGATTTCCAAGCTGTAATTGACGATGCTGTTGATTTATTTAAAGAATTACTTAAAATTCCTGAAGGTTATTCTGTTTTATTTCTTGGTGGTGGAGCAAGCACACAGTTTGCAATGATACCTTATAATTTTTTGAATAAAAAAGGTGTCTATCTTGACACAGGTACATGGTCAACAAAAGCAATAAAAGAAGCTCAAATTTGGGGCGACGAAAAAGTTGAAGTTATTGCTTCATCAAAAGATAAAAATTTTATGTATATTCCTAAAGGATATACAGTACCTGCTGATGCAGATTATTTCCATATTACAACAAACAACACAATTAAAGGAACAGAAATTAGAGAAGATTATACTTCACCTGTTCCATTTTTGGCTGATATGTCATCAGATATTATGAGCAGACCTGTTGATGTTGCAAAATATGATATGATTTATGGTGGTTGCCAAAAGAATTTAGGGCCAGCTGGAGTTACTTTTGTTATTATTAAAGATGAATTGCTTAACAAAGTTGTTGACAGACCAATTCCTACAATGTTAAAGTATAAAACTCAAGTTGACAAAGGTTCAATGTTTAACACTCCTCCTTGTATCAATATTTTTGCTGTAAGAGAAACTTTAAAATGGGTTAAATCGCTTGGTGGTGTTGAAGAAATGGACAAAAGAGCACAACAAAAAGCTGATTTATTATATGGAGCAATGGATAACAGCAAAATGTTTAAAGGAACAGTTGCAAAAGAAGACCGTTCAAGAATGAACATCTGTTTTGTAATGAATGATGAGTATAAAGAAAAAGAAACTGAATTTATTAGTTTTGCTGCACAAAAAAACATTATTGGAATTAAAGGACACCGCTCAGTTGGTGGATTTAGAGCATCATGTTATAATGCAGTTACACTAGAAGATGTACAAGCATTAGTAGATGCAATGAATGAATTTGAAAAATTAAACGCATAATTTTTTGTTTAGTCAACAAGCATGAGGAACGACTAAAGTAATATGAAATTACTTCGATTTGGCTGTAGTGACTGTTTCTTAATTAATTAATTAATTTAAAATTTTATTATTATGGCAAAAGTTTTAGTAGCAACAGTAAAACCATTTGCACCAGCAGCTGTGGAGCAAATAAAATTAATTGCAGACAAAGCCGGATATGATGTTCAATTACTTGAAAAGTATGCAAACCAGTCTGATTTTGTTAATGCAGTAGCTGATGTTGATGCACTAATTGTTAGAAGCGATAAAGTAACAAGAGAAGTTATTGAAAAAGGAAATAATTTAAAAGTTGTAGTACGTGCAGGTGCCGGTTATGACAACCTTGATTTAGAGGCTGCTACCGAGAAAGGTGTTGTTGCTATGAACACACCCGGACAAAATTCTAATGCAGTTGCAGAACTTGCAATAGGAATGATGATTTTTAATGCTCGTAATGGCTTTAATGGTAAAGCAGGTAAAGAGCTTAAAGGAAAATCAATTGGTATTCATGCATATGGTAATGTAGGAAGAATTGTTGGTAACCTTGCTAAAGGTTTTGGGATGAAAGTTTATGCTTTTGATCCATTTCTTTCAAAAGAAGCAATTGAAAAAGATGGAGTTATTGCTTTATCTTCTGTAGAAGATTTGTATTCAACTTGTCAGTATATTTCTTTACATATTCCTGCAACCGAAAAAACAATTAATTCAATTAATTTTGATTTATTATCAAAAATGCCTAAAGGGGCTACTTTGGTGAATACTGCTAGAAAAGAAGTTGTTTGTGAAGAATCTTTATTGAAGATTTTTGACAAAAGAGATGATTTTAATTACATCTCTGATATAGCACCAGATTGTAAAGATGTTATATCTGAAAAATATGAAGGAAGATGTTTCTTTACACCTAAAAAAATGGGGGCACAAACAGCCGAAGCAAATATTAATTCCGGTGTAGCTGCTATTAATCAGATTATAAATTATATCGAAAAAGGCGACAAAACTTTTCAAGTAAATAAATAGCATAATATTTAGTATTTTAATTGTTAATTTACTGAGTTCCGACTAAAAATATAAACGTCAGTAGGATTTTTCAAGGTGTTTTAATTAGGTAGGTAGTAAGTAAATTAACAATTAATAATTTATAATTAATAATTTATAATTAATATAATTATGGCTGTAATAAAACCATTTAAAGGAATTCGTCCAGCTAAGGATAAAGTTAAAGAAGTTGCTTCACGTCCTTATGATGTCTTAAATAAAGAAGAAGCAAGAGAAGAAGCAAAATCAAAATATTCATATCTACATGTAGTTAAACCAGAGATTGATTTACCTGATGATGTTAATGAATATTCTGATGCTGTTTATCAAAAAGGGAAAGAGAATTTTTTTAAGCTAATGGACGAGAAAGTTCTTCAACAAGATAATGAAGAATATTTATATATTTATGCTCAAACAATGAACGGTAAAACTCAATATGGTATTGTTGGTTGTGCTGCTGTTCAAGATTACATGAATAATGTGATTAAAAAGCATGAATTAACTCGTAAAGATAAAGAACAAGACAGAATGAATCATGTTCGCGTAAGCGGAATGAATTATGAACCTGTGTTTTTTACTTATCCTGCTGTTAAAGAAATTGATGATATTGTTGCTGACGTTGTAAAATCAGAGCCTGAGTATGATTTTGTGTCTGAAGATAATTTTGGTCATCACTTCTGGGTTATTCGCGATAGAGAAAAAATTAATCGTATCGTTGAATTATACTCAAAAGTGCCAGCTTCATATGTAGCTGATGGTCATCACAGAACTGCTGCTGCTGCTTTGGTTGGAAACGAAAGAAAGAAAAATAATCCAAATCATACAGGAAAAGAAGAATATAATTATTTTTTAGCTGTTCATTTTCCTGCTGAGCAATTATCAATTATTGACTATAACAGAGTTGTAAAAGATTTGAATGGACTTTCTGAAGAAGAATTTTTCGGAAAATTAAATGAGGCTTTTGATGTTACAGAAAAAGGATCAGATGTATTTAAACCTGAGGAACTTCATACTTTTAGTATGTATCTTAGTGGTAAATGGTATTCTATGAAAGCCAAACAAGGCACTTACGATGATAAAGATCCTATTGGAGTACTTGATGTCACAATTCTTTATAATCATGTATTGAGTGGCTTATTAGGTATAAAAGATTTGAGAACTGATAAGAGAATTGATTTTGTAGGTGGTATTCGTGGTTTGGGAGAACTTAAAAGAAGAGTTGACAATGGTGAAATGAAAGTCGCTTTTGCTCTTTATCCTGTTTCTATGGATCAATTAATTAATATTGCTGATACAGGTAATATTATGCCTCCAAAAACAACTTGGTTTGAACCTAAGTTAAGAAGTGGATTAATTGTTCACAGTTTAGATTAGACAAAAATCAAATAAATAATTTAAAAGGCAAGTAAATTTTTATTTGCCTTTTTTAATTAAAAAAAATCTTTATATTTTTTCAGAAATAATAAAATTAGCACTTTTTCGGTTTAATGCTATTGGAATATTATTAATTACTGCAGTTCTAATTAATGTTTGAATATCATGCTCGTGTCCATGAGGTGTTTGTGCATCAATGAAAAATATTAATTTGTCAATTTTTCCTTCTAACATTTTGGCAGCTAATAAAATATCACCACCACTAGGACCATGTCCAAACCCTTCTACATTTAATTCTAACACATTGTTTAGCAATTCGGCTGTGTGTGACGTTCCAATTAGTTTATAGTGTTTTAAAATTTTTTCATTTTCCTTAGCCCATTCTAAAAGAATGTTTTTCTTTTTGTTGTGGGCAACTAAAGCAACTGTTTCCATAATAATTATTTATTATAATTCAATACAATGTTAAGCAACTTTTTTTTATTTCTTTAATTCACTTTCAATTAATTCAATATTTTTTCTTTCGGCAATCTTTTTTATTATCAGTTTTATTTGCATCACATATTCAGAATCAATAATTGAGACTAATATAAGATTCTGTGGTTTATCCTCAGTAGTTATTTTTATATATCCACTACGAAATGTCAAATTTATTTTTTTAATATCTTTCCATAATATTTGTTTTTCTTTGTTTATTGTTTTTATTCTAATTTGTTCTTCATTAATGTGCACAAATGATTTGCGACCAAAAAAATCATTAAATATATAGCCTTTTCCTTGTGTTATAAATATTAAACCATATAATAGAAAGAGAAACAAAAGAGCCAAGGAATAAGTTCTAATTGGATATTTTTCACAAATAATAATAAATATCAATGTGAATGAAATTAACATCAGTAATATGCCGAAAATTATTTGAAACTTTGATTTTTTAAAATGCCCATATAGGCTTTGATTGTATTCCATTTTTTATTTATTAAAAATAATTATTAATTATAATAGTATTATCAAAATTAATTTTTTTTATTTAATTATCAAATTAATTATTTTTTTTAAAAGAAACTTTTTAAATCTTTATCATTTACAAAGTCTATTTTAAAAAAATAGAAATACAAATGTGTATCTCTATTTTAAAATTAATAATTTTTTTAGTAAGTCGAACTGAGGTTATTAATAATATAGCCCAATTACGTTTTTACCTTGAGAAAAAGTAACGTCAACAGGAATTCCTGCATTAGCAATATTGTTAAGAGATTTTTGTAATCCGGAATTTATTTTGCCATATTTTTCAATTAGCTTGCTCGCTCCATCATAATCACCATTACCTTGAATTATTAGTATTTTTTTAGATAGATTTAAACTTGCATTTTTCATATTTTCAAAGTCAATCTTATATTTTCCATTACTATTTATAGTAAAGGCATTATTTTTTTTAAAATAATTATAGATAATAAGATTTGCAATAGCTTGTGAGTTTGAAGCACCAAAACGCACCGAACGAATAATGTCTGCCATAAAAGTAACGTAATTATCCATTATGTCTTTATCGTTTAATATACCGCCCATTTCTTGAAGTTTAGTAATAAAAAAAAGGCTAAGTATATTTGCTTTAAGTTCGTTTGCGATATTATATTTTTCGCGAAGGGCTTGCTTTATAGATCCTCTATTATTAATTGTGTTTGTTATTCCTAAGCTGTTACCAACTTCGTAGAACATTGAAATTTCAAAAAAAGCATCAAATTTAACATTGTTCAGTTGATTGGCATCAATCATTTCATTACTTATTGGTTTTAAAATTTTTTTAAATTTTGCGTTCATCACATTTTTAAATTGTAATTTACGACTTCCTTTATTATAGCCTTCTTGTCCAACAAAAGGATAGACAACAGATATTTTTTTACTTCCTGCGTTGCAATCGCCCGCAGCATAAACTACATCGTAAACACCAATATCTGAATTAACAACTGGTATTTCGTTTTTATATTTTTCATCAACAGGAAGCATTTTTTGTAATTCAGGCAATATGTCAACAAATTTATTTAATTTTTTAGTCCATTTTTCATCTTTCACAAGAACGTAGGCTTCGTAAGATGCTTTTGCACCCAAAAGAAGGTCTTCGTAAGTTTCAACAGGTCCAATAATTATGTCAATGCGATTGTTTTTCATATCTACCCATGCAATATCGCTTGCCAGATAATTATCGGTTGAGATTGCTTTTGCTCTTAATGTTAAATAATTTTTGAGATTCTTATTTTCTGTTATTGCAGATGCTTTTTTTAATATTTCTGAAATTTTATTTACGTCGTTCTTGTAGGCTTTATGGTAAGGAATTGTTATTAGATTGCCGTTTTTTTTGCGTCTTATTATTGTGTACATACTATATTTGTCATCTGAATTTAAGGCATCAAATTCCCAAAATGTCATGTTTGATGGATAAAAACGAGCACCAACAGGTTTAATGCCGTATTTTTCAACAAAAGGTTTATTGCCATCTAGTCTGTCCCATGTGCCATAATTTAATAAAGCAAATTTTTGTATTTTATTGTCCTTAATATCGTTAGTTAGCTTTTCTTTATTTCCGAATGATTGTTTCCAGAAAATATTATCAGCATGTTTTGCAGCATCAATAAACAAACCAAGCATTTGTTTTTCCTTTGCAGTAAGATTGCTAATATCTGATGTGAGTTTTACTTCAACATACTCAGATAATTTTTTATGAATATTTTTAGCACAATCATTATTTTTTGTTGATTTGTTGCAACTAAAAAAAGATAGTGAAACTAAAAGAATTAAAACAACTATATTTTTTTTAGACATGGCTATATTTTTTAGTGAATATTTAGTTAAATTTAAGAAAAAAAAAGCAAAAAGTCAATTTTTTTTTTTGATATGACTTAAATTTTTTAAAACAATATAAAAAATAGCACAAAAAAAAGAGTAAGTATAACTTACTCTTTTATATATTTTTATAGAAATAAAATTATAATAATTCTAGTTCTTTTTTAATTTTATCAGCCTTATCTTTCATTTCAATGTTTGAATAGATATTTATTAGAGCTTTAAGAACTGTTTTGTTTTTTGTGTTATATGTATAAGCTTTTTCCATAAACGTTAATGCTTCTTGAAATTTTAAATTTGCTTTTGCATATTCAGCTTTGAATTTTTCAGGATCTGTTTTATTCATCCCACTTTCATTTGCAGCTTTTTTAATTTTATTTCCTTCTTTATAAAATACTAAACCTTGTTTGAAAAAACACGAAGACATTAATTTGTTTAAATTTTTATCTTCCCCATATAATTTCAAGCCATTATTCAGAGTTGTTTCCATTTCTTTATAATTTTTATTTTTGCTTAAAATTTGAGCTTTATAAATAAATGGTTTTGATTTTTTATAATTCAATTCAATTGATTTATTAAAATAAGGCAAAGCTTCGTCATATTTTTTAGATTTGAAAGCACAGTAACCAGTATTATAAACTAATGGAGTATCAACTTTGTTTTCTGCCTCTAATAATACTATAGCCTGCTTAAAGGAGCTGAAAGCTTCATCGTAATTTTTGATTTTGTATGCTTCATTTCCTTCTTTAATAAACGCATTTGCATTTTTCTTTTCTTGTGCTGTTAGGCTGATAATACTGAATATTAGAAGTGCAATAAGTGTTATTTTTTTCATTTGTTAGAATATTAAATAATTATTATATGAATATAATTGTTTTTAAAAGTGTAAAAATAAAATAAAAAATCAAAAATAAAAAAATATAAAGTAAGCTTATTCAGTAAAAAAATAATTGTTTGGTGAAATAAAATTTGACGAGAAGCGATTATTATCATATTGAGGAAAATAATTTAGATTGTTTAAGTTGTTGTATCTATTAGAAATGCTAATTTGTGCTCCAACATGCATATTCTTATTTATAGAATAATTAATACCCAAAGTCATTTCTTTTTCGTTAAAATTAAACGCATCCGAATTTAATTTATTACTTCTAAAATTGTTGGTGCTATAAACAACGCTACTCGTAAGTGCTATTTTGCTACTAAGTTGATATTGCCCTTGAGCGAATATTGTATATCTTGTAATGTTTGTCGATAAAGTATGCTGAATTTCTTTATTTGAAATGGGGCAACAGTTTAACGAACCATTCATATATGCAGTGCCAAAATATAAATTTAATTTATCATTAACGGAATAATTAAAATTTGGAGCTACATAATAATTCAAAAAAGTATTGTCGTTTACTGATGATATACTAGTACCTAATGTAACAGAATAGTTCAGTTTTTTATTTTTGAAAATGGAGTTGGGTTTATTATTAATACTATTAAGAGAAGTATCGGTAGTATTTACCATAATTGGCATAAAGTCAGAATTTTGTGCGATTAAGCCTGAACCTAAAAGGAAAATAAATTGAAAGATTAGAAACTTTTTTAAAAGCATAATAATTAATTTTCTAAATAACCAATCAAAACAGCGACACATCCAGATTTTTTACTTTCATTCTTAGTATTAGGAACATGAATTGAGATAATGGTTTGTAAATTTGTGTTGAAATAAAAATCCCAAATATTGCTTAAATTATTTTTTTTATTGTCAAAAATAATATTTCTGTTTATATCAAAGATTTTAAACTCAATTTTTGGAAGATTATTATCTGAACAAACTAAAATTCTATAATCTTGATTAGAAAAAAAAGTCTTATATAATTCAATAGTTTCTCCTTGGGTAAGTTTTTGTGTTACATAAATACCATTGTGAGTATATGGTTTCAATTTCGTTTTAAAGATGTCTTGTTTAGCAAATTGAATGCATTGAGCATTAGTCAATAATGAAAATAAATTTAGCAATAAAAATAATAGGAGTACTTTTTTTAGTGATAATTTCATTTAAAAGTAATAATTTGTAAATATTTAATGAAAAGTAAATTGTTTATTGAACAATAATATTTCTAATACTGTCTACTTTAGTACAAAGTTTGTTGAAAATTTTATCACTCATAAAAATATCAGTTTTGGCTTTTAAAGTAGTAATTTTCGTTTCATTGTCAGTTATTGGCTCAATTTTAGTGCTAACAATTTGAATTTCGTCATAAACCGATTTTATAATGTTCATATCAATAAGAAGAGAATTAATAGATTTGTTGTCTTTATATTCGCTAAGCAAATTTATGAGAGTGTTAAGAGAGATTTTTTGATCTACAATTCTGTCGATTAATTCGTTATTGTTTTGTGATTTTTTTGTTAGTTGAGTAGCAATATAAAGACCTTCTACCCATCCTCCAACAATAATCATAGCAGCTATTTCAGGTCTTCCGTTTTCTTTTAATACAGAGTTTGAATTTGTGAAAATTTCTGAAATAATTCCCATACAAGAATCTCTATTATTGACATTATTCTCTAGTCGGGTGGCAAAATTTTCGTCAACGAGATTCATCAATCCTAAATCTTCTGCAAGAGTTTTGGATGTGGATAAATATTTAATTGAGGTTTGTGTTTGGTCAAATAAACTTGCGTAACTTAAGTCCGCACCATAAATACCTAAGTTTAATGCTTTGCTTTTGCTTGTGTTATAATTAGTAGAATTCTCTGTTGGGTTTAATATTGTTTCGTCGAATGTCGTTTCTGCTCGTTTAATTAACATAGCTGTTTCGATGGGAGAAGGTAGTGCATAAAATATTTGTTTAGCTTTATTAAAATCATTTGTTAATTTTTCATCTTCATTAATTGATTTTTGAACTTTATCGTTTATTTTTTTATCTTTCTCATCAGACTTACAAGAAAAAATAAATAATGATATTGTTAGTAATGTTAATATTGAAATTAACTTGTAGCTAAGTTTCGAAATTTTCATATTTTTCATATTTTATATAGCAAATATAATATTTTAGTAAAAATAATATATTTTTCATTAAAAAAAAAGCCTAAAGATTTTAAAAAATATTTTATTCGCGTTTTTTATATTAATTCAATAATATATCAAAAAAAAATCGTTTTAATATTATGTGCTTGAAAAAAATACACACCAATAATCATATATAGTAAGCAATAAGAGCAATTTTTTAGAAATAATCGGAATAGTTGACTTACTAGTATTAAATTAAGCGTATTTTTTTTATCTCATAAATGATTTTAATTGTTTTGTCTGTTCAATTTTTTTCCTAATTTTGCTTTCAAACAAATTTAAAAATAATTTTCTAAAACCTGCTTTTATATTCATAGTATTAAACTTAAGGTTGGGATGAAAAAATAATTGTTTAAGTTTTAATTGCAGGTCTATTATTTAATTTTTAATTAACTTTTAATTTTCATCCAACTTTTATAAAAGAATTAATTATGAAAAAAATATTTTATTTAATTTTTTTCACTTTTTCATTATTAATGAATAGTGAATTAAATGCATGTACTAATTTTTTAATTACAAAAGGAGCAAGTACTGATGGTTCAACAATGATAACTTACGCAGCAGATTCTCACACTTTATTTGGTGAGTTATATTTTACTCCAGCTGCTGATTATTCTGAAGGAGCTATGTATGATGTTTATGAGTGGGATACAGGAAAGTTTTTAGGAAAAATTCCTCAAGTAAGCCACACTTATTCAGTAGTTGGAAATATGAATGAATATCAAGTTGCAGTTGGAGAAACAACCTATGGAGGAATTAAGCAACTTCATCATCAGCCAAACGCTCTTATTGATTATGGCTCTTTAATGTATCTTGCTTTACAAAGAGCCAAAACTGCACGCGAGGCGATTAAAGTTATGACTGAATTAGTTGCAGAGTTTGGATATTATAGTGAGGGAGAATCTTTTTCTATTTCTGACCCTAACGAAGTTTGGGTAGTAGATATGATAGGAAAAGGTGATGGCCAAAAAGGTGCTGTTTGGGTTGCTCGTCTAGTTCCTGATGGTTATGTATGTGCTCATGCTAATCAGGCAAGAATTACAACTTTCCCATTTCAAAAAGTAAATGATTTTACATCCAAAACTCAAAATACTTATAATTCAGCTGATGTAATTTCTTTTGCTAGAGGAAAAGAGCTTTTTAAAGGAAAAGATAAAGACTTTAGTTTTTCTGATACTTATGCTCCTGTAGATTTTGGTGCAGCTCGTTTTTGCGAAATTAGAGTATGGGCTATGTTTAGAGCCGTTAACAGCAAAATGGATAAGTATTTTGATTATGCTAAAGGAATTGTAAAAAAAGGTAAAAATGGTTATGCAACAAACAGAATGCCATTGTGGATTAAGCCAGATAAAAAAGTTTCTGTTCATGACGTTATGAATCTTATGCGCGATCACCTTGAAGGTTCTGAATTAGATATGACAAAAGACATTGGTGCAGGACCTTATGGTTTACCATATCGTTGGAGAGGTTTAACATGGAAAGTTGACGATGTTCAGTATTGTAACGAAAGAGCAACTGCTACACAACAAACAGGATTTTCTTTTGTTGCTCAATCGCGTTCATGGTTGCCAAATCCAATTGGAGGTATTTTTTGGTTTAGTGTTGACGATGCTGCTAGTAGCGTTTACACCCCTATGTATTGTGGTATGACAAGAATTCCTGAAACCTATGCAGTTGGAAACGGAAATATGTTGAAATTTTCTGAGAATTCAGCTTTTTGGGTATTTAATCAAGTTGCAAATTTTGCTTATTTAAAATATAATGTCATAATGAAAGATGTTAGAAAAAAGCAAAATCTGTTGGAAACAAAATATATTGCATATACTCCTGCAATTGATAAAGCAGCTGTTGAACTTTATAATTCTAATAAAGAACTTGCTTGTGAGTTTATTACTGATTATTCTGTAACACAAGGCAATAATACTGTTAAGGAATGGAAAGAATTTTACCAATTTTTATTTTTAAAATATAAAGATGGTAATGAGATGAAGGAAGAAAACGGTGTTTTTAAAACAAATGGATCAGGACAAGCTGCTGGACCTAACCAACCAGGTTATCCTGAATGGTGGTATCGCGAAATTATTAAACAAACAGGTGATCAATTTAAAGTTATTGAGTAAGTTTGTATAAAGTTTGTTCACGATTTTTATGATAAATTTTTAAATCAGTGAGACTATGATTTTGATTACAAAATCATATAGCCGAACTGATCCCGAGCGGTAGTCGAGGGATCTCAATGGTTATATTCCCCGCACCTTGGTGCGTATGTAAATTAAAATATTCCATTGAGATACCTCGTCAGCTTGCTGCGAGGAGTTTCATTAACAAAAAAGCACATAATTTATATAAAAACTGTGTGCTTTTTTCAATTTTTTATTGTTAATAAAACAATCATTTTTTATTTTATTTATTTAAAATCAAGAAGTTGAAAATATTTTTTGTTTGTTAATAATAAGGCTAATTAATTGCAAAAAAATTATTACATATCAAAAATATTTTGTAATATTGCGGTCTGAAAAAAAATTGAAAATAATTCAAAATATCATACAGGATGGATTTAATGAAAGTTGTTGAGAACGAGTTTGCAGTAGCAAATGATTTACCTAATTTTAAAAGTGGCGATACAATAACAGTTCACTATAAAATTAAAGAGGGTAGCAAAGAAAGAATACAGCAATATAGAGGTGTTGTTATTCAACGTAAAGGCGATAAAGTATCAGGAACATTTACAGTACGCAAAATATCTGGCAACGTAGGTGTTGAAAGAATATTTCCTATTTGCTCACCTTTAATTGATAAGATTGAAATTAATAAAATTGGTAAAGTACGTAGATCAAAAATATTTTATATACGTAAATTAACAGGTAAAAAAGCAAGAATTAAAGAAAAAAGATATTAATCAAAAATATAAATTAACAAAAAAGGGTGTCGTAAATTTTACGACACCCTTTTTTTGTTTTAAGCAAAGTCTACAAGCCGATGAACCTAAAAGATTTGCTCTTTCAGATTTGTAATTAGAAAGTTCTGGAAAAAAATTATTCATTGTCTGTAGTACTTAACAACGTTTTTTTATGCTTTTTTTAGAAGTTTTAATGTTTGTCAACTGATGGACTATGAAAAGTCAAAAAAAACCGATTTTTGTTTATACCTGTCATTAGCAACGGCATTTATGCCGTTGAAACGAAAATGTAAATTAAACCGGCTTTAGCCGAAAATAATTTTGGGTTAAAACCCAATAAAACCCAATAATACCCACAACAGTATACAACGACATGAATGTCGTTGCTAATTATTTTTGAAAAAATTATCTGTTGACCGACACAAGCTTTCGTCTCGCCTATCGCCCCATCGCCCAAGTCTCAAAAAACTTTTTGTCTTTCTCTTATAACTTTTAATAATCTCATATTAAAATTATTATTAAACACAATTCTTTTATTATTTAGATTAGAAACATGTACAACAGATAATCCTAGTGTTTCTATAGAATTGGATAAAACTTTTGGCGGCAGTTATAGTGATATGGCTAATTCTATTATACAAACTACTGATGGCAAATATATGGTTGCCGGTTACACTTACTCAAAAGGAGCAGGGGGAGATGATTTTTGGGTAATAAAACTTGATGAAAACGGCAATAAAATATGGGACAGGACTTTTGGTGGTGATAATTGGGATATAGCTAAGTCAATTATCCAAACCACAGATGGCGGATATGCAGTTGTAGGTTGTACGAAATCAAAAGGAGAAGGAGGTTGGGATTGTTGGGTAATTAAATTTAAGGAATAATACAATTATTGAAGAAATTGAAACCAAATTTATACTTTCGGATTAAAAATCCGAAAGAGCGGTGTTTGACTTGTCTCCCCATCTCCAAGTCGCCCCATGGCAAACCTACTTAATAAGAGTCGATTTCGGTTTTTCGTTTTGGTAAGTTTCTATTAAAATTGCACGTTGTACATTATCATCATAGTTCAGTATCCATTTATTATTATTTAATAGATTTTTGTAAGCAATACTACCAATATATTTGCTTCTCGACAAACTTATTACAACACCTTGAAGTGACCAACGGTAAAATTCGTATTCATAGTCTGAGTTTTCTGTCCATTTTTTCATTGGACTATATTCAGGATTAAAGTGCAGCTTATTATTTACAATTTTAATAATATCTTTAATTTTATTATCAGAAATATTTTGACGTTCAATTGAATATATTATGTTATAACCAATAATTTTAATTTTTATATCAGGGTTTTCAATAAGCTCACAATCTTCAATAGTATATTTTTTATAATTATAAATTCCTTTTGTCTTTAAAATAGTTCTCTCAATTTTATCGCCAATAGTAAAACCTGACATCAGAAAATTCACGTGTTTAAAATGATTTGTTTCAATAAAATGAATATTTTTGTTTTTTGAAGAACAAATTACAGGGAAATTAGCTTTATATAAAATAAGTTTTGGTTCATTATTTATATACTTTAAATCGTATCCAACATTATTCTCAATTATTGTGTCACCGGAAACATGGTAAGTCATATTATCGTCATATTTTCCTATATCAATTTTCATTTTGTAACGAATTGTTGAGTCTGATATAAAAATTGGAAATAATAAAGTGTCGTCAATCATTTTGTTTTGAGCTTTGTCATATTTTTTTGTCGACATGCTCGAATCATTTCTAAAAATTAAGTCATTGCTAATATACCAAGAGTTATTTTTAAAATATTTATAATTTTTTGTGTCGGTATTATTTTTACATGATAATGTGAAAATAATTATAGTTAATAAATAAATATATTTTTGCATTTGATGCGATTTTATTTTTTTTATTATATTTTGCAATATACAAAAATTGTATTTAAAATTATTAACAAAAAAATCTAAATTTATTTACAAGATTGCTTTTTTTAATTACCTTTGCAACACAAAAAAAGGCCCCGTAGCATAATTGGATAGTGCACCTGACTACGAATCAGGAGGTTGTGGATTCGAATTCCTCCGGGGTCACAAAGGCAAGTTAGGTTTTACTTAATTTGCCTTTTTTGTTTTAAATATTAAACACATTTAAATAAAATTATTTCATCATGAGCATCTCAAATAATATTAATCAAATTTTATCTCAAATTACTGATAATGTAAAACTTGTAGCTGTTTCAAAGACCAAACCTGTTGAAGATATTTTAGAAGCATATAATGGCGGTTATAGAATATTTGGTGAAAATAAAGTTCAAGAACTATCTAATAAATTTGAGGTATTACCAAAAGATATTGAGTGGCACATGATTGGACATCTGCAATCAAACAAAGTAAAATTTATTGCCCCCTTTGTATCTTTAATTCATGCTGTTGATAATTATAAGCTATTAAAAACAATTAATAAAGAAGCATTAAAAAATAACCGAATAATTAATTGCTTATTGCAAATTCATATCGCCAAAGAAGAAACAAAGTTTGGTTTTTCTTTAGATGAAGTAAGTCAAATGCTTGAAAAAGAAGAGGCTAGTAGTTTGACAAATGTAAATATTATAGGTGTGATGGGAATGGCAACTTTTACTGACGATAATGATGTTGTTGGTTCTGAGTTTCAATATTTAGCAAATTGTCTTAAAGAGTTGAAAAGTAAATATTTTAATAATAAGCCTGATTTTAAAGAATTATCAATGGGTATGTCAGGCGATTATAAAATTGCTGTTGAAAAAGGAAGCACAATTATTAGAGTAGGAAGTTCAATATTTGGCGGAAGAAGTTATCAAATATAAAATAAATTTTAAATTACTTC
The DNA here is from genome assembly GCA_015222055.1 of Bacteroidota bacterium. GTDB lineage: Bacteria > Bacteroidota > Bacteroidia > Bacteroidales > B39-G9 > B39-G9. The sequence goes on from JADFUR010000085.1 coordinate 22,023, forward strand.
TTTATCTAAATTTATATCTTTCACAATTTTAACCAACTCATTTAGGAGCGTTTGTTTTTCATTATTTTTTTCAAGAATAATACTATCTTTTAATTTTTTTAAGGCAATATTTTTTTCATTTTCATCAACAATTTCTTGCATATTTTCAATTACGGTAAATGCTTCTAATGCGATAAGATATTCTGAAGTCAGGCATAAATCAATAAAAATATTTAAATATTTACTATAATCCAATCCAGATTCCCAACACGATGATATTAAAGTGTGCAAAATGTTAAAATATTTTTTATTTTTTATTGCTTTAATAATATGAGGAACAGCTTTTTTATCCTTTAAATCGTTTAGAAGATTAGTTATTGATTTCTTTATTTCTTCGTTATTTGTATTGTTCAATAACAAAAGTAATTCAGGAATTATAGCCGTACTACCTTCTTTTCTGACTTCTTTTAAGGTACTTAATACTAACTCTGCATTGTCTGATTTAATCCCATTAATGAGCTCTGTAATTCTTTTTTTATCTTCCATAATTATTTGATTTTTGGCTTGCAAAAATATAAAATAAACTTAAGAGTAAAAAGCCTAGAAAGTAAAAAAGTTCATAAACTTGAACAATGTAGCAATTTAGACACTTTGGTTAAATATTAATAAGATAATATTTGTTAACTGGTTGGTTAAAAGTCTGTTTTGTGTAATAATTTACATTTGGTATATAGAACCGCCAATATTGTCATATGTGGCTCCTGTAACTGAAGATAAACAGTTTATTTGTTTTTCATATCTTAAAACACCAAGAAAGGCAAATATTAAAGCTTCTTTAAAATCGATGATGTCATTATTTGGAATAATAATTTTGTTTTTCGATTTTAGTTTTATCAATTCTATTAGAAATTTATTGTAGGCTCCACCTCCAGTAATTAGAAGATTATTATTGGTTTTTTTATTTGTAATATTTGTAATTTGAAAAGATATGTGTTCGTATATTGTTCTTAATTTATCTTCAATAGTTAAATCATATTTATCTATTATTGGAATAAAATTATTAACAAGCCATTCTTTTGCTAAGGATTTTGGAAACGGATTGCTGTAAAAGTCAATATTGTTTAATTCATTAAGTAATATTTTATTTACATTTCCTTTTTTTGCTGTTTCGCCGTTTTTATCAAAAGTTTTGTTAATGCTATTTACCAAAAAATTTATAATTATATTGACGGGGCAAATATCAAAAGCAATTCGTTTTTTGTTTTCATTAAATGATATGTTTGCAAAGCCCCCAAGATTTAAACAAAAGTCAAATTCGGGAAAAAGAAATTTGTCGCCAATAGGAACCAAAGGAGCTCCCTGACCACCCATTGCAACATCAAGAGATCGAAAATCACTAATGGTAGTTATTCGTGTTGTTGCAGCAATAGCAGAACCCGCTCCTAATTGAAAAGTGATGTTTTTTTTAGGTTGATGAAAAATAGTATGACCATGAGATGATATAAAATTAACTTTTTGTATTTTATTTTTATTTATAAATGCATTAATACTACTGCCTAAAAATTGACCATAATTTGTGTGAAGTTCAACAAAATTAAAAGCATTTAAGATGTTGGCTGATTGTAGCTTCTCTCTCCAAATTTTTGTATATGGAATAGTTTCTGCTTTAATGATGTTGTAATTCCATTTTTGAGATACGAACTCAAAATTACATAAAGCAATGTCTAAACCATCAAGAGAAGTGCCAGACATAACGCCAATAGCTGAAAATTTTTTCATATATTTTTATTTTGTCATTTTTTAATTTCTAAACCCTACATCTCATTTTGTTGACCAATTGATTTCTTCACAAAGTTTAATGAATGTGAATATGTTGTTATATTTCCAACTCTGTCGCTTACTTTTAATATAAGAGAATGAATATTTTTTTTCCCAATTTTTTCGTCAAAAACATAAGTTAATAAATGATTTTTTGCATCATATTCAAACAACACCCAATTTTCATCAATAAAACCATTATAAGTATTTATACCTGAAAGATTATCAGTTATTTTGAATTTAATGTTTTTTAAAGTGTTTAAGTTTGTGCTCTCTGTAAAATTTAAAGGAATTATTCTGGGCGGAATGGTGTCAATAGCTACTGTAAAATTGCCCAATTTATTTGTTTTTATTTCTATAAAATTTTGTTCGTGTTTCCATTTTTTTTCAATAGCATACATCTTGTTTTTTTTATCGACATATGCAATAATAGTCTTATTAATTAAACTATCAGACAGACTATCAATTTTTATCGACAGCGAATATTTTTCTTTAATAGGAGTGTAGCAATTGTGAATATGATAGACAGGAGTCAAACTTCCTTTAACTGGCTCTGATTTACTATATTGAAAAAATAATGTGCTATAAAGAGAATTTTCAGGAAAAAATATTTTAACATCATCATTAGCAAAAAAATTAATTTTCCCGTAAGGCATTATTTGTGTGCATAAACGATAACTAGTATCAATAATACTTTTTTCTTGCGAAGAACTTTTGAGATCAAAATTTAATATTGAAGTATTATTATACACATCCTTTACAATAAATTTTACTTTATGAATGTTATTATCTGAGAAATTAACAATTCCTCTGTCTTTTACTTTTTTATATATGCTTATACTATTATTGGCTTGTACAAAACATTTGTGAAATCTGTTTTTGTGCCTTATATTTTCATTATAGTCGGTATAACTTTTTATATTTTTAGTTTCAGAAAAAGAAAATTCATCAAACTTATTATAAAAAATTAAGTTGCTGTCAACCCTTAATTCAATTGAATAAATACCACATTTATTACGAGAATTATTTAGGAAATCGTTTGTCTTTAATGCAAAACCAATTTTGTTGTGAGCAATTATTGCGTTTTTTTGCTTCAAAAAATATTTCCCATTATTACCGATTACCTGAAATGTATTTTTATTATTAGATTTGTTCACATAACTATATTCATCAAGAGGATAAATATATAACTTGTAAATTCGAGGTTTAATATTATCAATAATATTAAATTTAAATAGAAGAGGATTAATTGGATGTTCTGTTTTTTTATTCCTTAGTTCAAAATGAAGATGTGGACCTGCAGATGATCCACTATTTCCCGACAATGCAACGACTTCTCCTTTTTGAATTGGAATTTCATTTTTTTTTGGAAAAATATCTATAGCAAAAGTTTGCTCAAGATACTGTTTATCTTTAACGTATTTGTCAATATGTATATTGAACTCATTTAAATGTCCGTATACAGAAACCGTTCCATTTTCGTGGGATATGTATAAAGCTTTTCCATAACCAAAGGGTGATATTTTAATGCGAGAGACATAACCATTAGCTACAGCATAAATTTTTTTGCCAATTACACCTTGAGTTTTTATATCAATTCCGGAATGAAAATGAGTTGCACGTAATTCCCCAAAATTGCCTGTCAGTCTTAATGGAATATCTAAAGGTGAACGAAAATATTTTTTAGAAAAATTCGTTTGGCTATATGAACTACCAATTATTGATATAGAAAAAATAAGTACTGCTATTTTTTTAAAAAATTGAGACATTCTTTGAAAAACTTTAGGAAATTTAATAAAATAATTATATCTTTAATTCACAAAATAAGTTAATATTTTTGCAAGATTTTAATAAAAAATAATAAAAAATAATAAAAAATAATAAAATTAAAAATATTTGTTAATTAAGCAAAGCAATGTTAACTTTGTAATAGAAATGTAACGAAATGATTGAAGATCATAATGACTTAATAACTAGCCTAAAGAATAAAATAAAGAAGCTTGTTATTAAGTATGAAGATAAGAAACAAAAATATAATTCTCTTTTAGCTGACAATACTGATCTAAAAAAGGATTTAGAATCGCAAAAAAATGAATTTGAACAATTAAAAATTAAATTTAAAAAATTAGAACTAACAAAAGCTTTTTTGTCATCGAGTGAAGATACTCATGATGCAAAGCTTAAGATAAATGGGATTGTGCGGGAAATTGATAATTGTATTGCTCTTTTAAATAGGTAGTGGTTATATAAATGGATGAAAAATTTACAATTAAAGTTAATATTGTTGATAGGTATTACCCTTTAAAAATTGAAAGAAAAGACGAAGAAAAAGTCAGAAGGGCTGCTAAAAGAATAAATGATACTGTATTACAATATAAAAAAATTTATACCGATAAGGATAGTCAAGATTTTTTAGCTATGGCAGCTTTACAATTTGTAATAAAAGTTGTAGATATGGATGCAGAAAAAGATGTATTACCAATTGTAGAAAAATTAGCCGAGATAGAGCAAGAATTAAATGAATATTTAGAAAAAGAGGAATAATCGTTCTTTAAAATATAGAAATCATTGCCCGCATTGATTCTTTATTGTACTTAGAAAACTCAACATTATCACAATTGGAGTTTAGCTCATAATATCTATGACAGGCCTCAACCTTCGGGTTTTTCATTAATTTGAAAACATTGGAAGTCAGAAATAGGATGGCGATTCCACCCATGTTTACAGGGGTTTTTTTAAGAATAAAGAAATTAATGCGGGTTTTTTTTTAATTTAAAATATATAAAAATATGAATTATATTCTAATAATAATCGCAGTAGTAATGTCCTTTGCAATAGGAGCTACTATTACGTATTTTATGCAACAAAAGGCTTTCAAAACGAGAAGCAAAAACATTATTAAAGATGCGGAGATTGAAGCAGAAGTAATTAAAAAAGAAAAAATTTTACAAGCCAAAGAGAAGTTTTTTCATTTAAAAACAGAACATGAAAAAATTATTAATGAAAAAAACAGTAAAATTTTAGTAGCTGAAAATAGAATTAAACAAAAAGATTCTTCATTATCGCAAAAATTAGAAGATTTTCAACGCAAAAAATCTGAAGTAGATGCAATTCGTAATAATTTAACCATTCAAATTGATGTTGTTGATAAGAAGGAAGAAGAGTTAGAAAAGTTGCATAGACTTCAAGTTGAGCAGTTAGAATCTATTTCAGGATTGTCTGTTTCTGATGCCAAATCACAGCTAATTGAATCCTTAAAAGCAGAATCGAAAACCGAAGCTATGTCTTATATTAATGACATAATGGAAGAAGCTAAAATGACTGCTAATAAAGAGGCTAAAAAAATTGTTGTTGAAACAATTCAAAGAGTTGCAACTGAAAATTCTGTTGAAAATTCTGTTTCTGTATTTCATATTGATAATGATGATATTAAAGGACGTATTATTGGTCGTGAAGGTAGAAATATTAGAGCATTAGAAGCTGCTACTGGTGTTGAAATTATTGTAGACGATACTCCCGAAGCAATTATATTATCTTGTTTTGACCCTGTACGTCGCGAGATTGCCAGATTGTCGTTGCACCAATTAGTTACTGATGGACGTATTCATCCGGCAAGAATCGAAGAAGTAGTTAATAAGACGCAAGCTAAAGTTGAAGAAGAAATTGTTGAAGTTGGTAAGAGAACAACAATCGATTTAGGTATTCACGGATTACATCCTGAATTAATACGATTGATTGGTAAAATGAAATACCGTTCTTCATATGGTCAAAATTTATTACAGCACTCTCGCGAAGTAGCAAATTTATCAGCAATTATGGCTGCCGAGTTAGGTTTAAATCCTCGTGTTGCCAAAAGAGCAGGATTATTACATGATATTGGTAAAGTGCCAGACGATGAGCCAGAATTACCACATGCTATTTTAGGAATGAAAATTGCCGAACGATATAAAGAAAAAATTGACATATGTAATGCAATTGGTTCTCATCATGATGAAATTGAGATGACAACTTTAATTGCTCCTATTGTTCAAGTTTGTGATGCTATTTCAGGTGCTCGTCCAGGTGCACGACGTGAAGTTGCTGAAGCGTATATTAAACGACTTAAGAATTTAGAATCTTTAGCTTTATCATATCCTGGTGTTATGAAAACATATGCGATTCAAGCAGGACGTGAACTCAGAGTTATCGTTGGTAGTGAGAAAGCTAGCGACAAAGATGCTGAAAAATTATCATTTGAAATTGCACAAAAAATTCAAGACGAAATGACTTATCCTGGACAGGTTAAAGTTACTGTCATAAGAGAAACAAGAGCAGTTAATTATGCTAAATAAAATTTTAATTTGTTTAGATAATGATTTTGAAGAATTAGAAATTTTAAAGACATATTATTTTATAAGCAATTTTAATGAGTTCAAGAATAATAAATAATTCGAAAGTCCTTGTTACCGGAGGTGCTGGTTTTATAGGTTCAAATTTAATAGAGTCGTTATTAACTCAGGATAATAAAGTCGTTTGTTTAGACAATTTATCAACCGGAAAAAAAGAAAATATTGATCCCTTTTTATCTTACAATAATTTTGAATTTATCAAAGGAGATATTAGAGATATAGCCACATGTAAAAAAGCTGTAAAAGGTGTTGATTATGTTTTACAACAAGCAGCTTTAGGTTCTGTACCTCGTTCAATTGAAGATCCAAAAACAACAAATGATGTAAATATTGGAGGCTTTGTTAATATGCTTATTGCATCAAAAGACGAAGGTGTTAAACGTTTTGTTTATGCTGCAAGTTCGTCAACTTATGGCGATCATCCAGCTTTGCCTAAGCACGAAGATATAATTGGAAATCCTCTGTCTCCTTATGCAATTACAAAATATGTTGATGAGCTTTATGCTAAAAATTTTTCAGATTTATATGGAATAGAAACAATAGGACTTCGTTATTTTAATGTTTTTGGAAGACGACAAGATCCAAATGGTGCTTATTCTGCTGTTATTCCTAAATTTGTTAAAGGATTAATAAATAAAGAACAATTAACAATCAATGGAGATGGCTTAACTTCACGTGATTTTACTTATATAGATAATGTTATTCAGGCAAATCAATTAGCTGCACTTGCAACTAATAAAAAAGCTTTAAATACAGTTTATAATGTTGCTTATGGCGAAGCAACATCTTTAAATGAATTGTTCACTACATTAAAAGATTATTTATCTGATTTTGATAGTGAAATACAAAACATTAAGCCAATATATGGTCCGGAGAGACCGGGAGATGTTAAACATTCTTTAGCATCTATAGAAAAAGCCAGAAAATTGTTAGATTATAATCCAAAATATAGTTTTAAGCAGGGAATAAATAATGCTGTAAAATGGTATTGGGATAATTTAAAATAATTTTTCATGTAAGAGATAATTACTGTTTTATCAGTGATATAAATTTAAATTTTAGCTCTTTCGGATTTATAATCCGAAAGTTTTATGTTCCTTTTTTTATTTAGGCTTTTGGAATATAAATCTGAAAGAACGGTTAACGTTAAACACTAAACTTTTGTTTTTTTTATATGAAAGAAATTAGAATGGTTGACCTAAAAGGTCAGTATGATAAAATAAAAATTGAGATTGATAGTGCTATCCAAAATGTTATTGATACATCTTCATTTATTAAAGGAAACCACGTAAAAGAATTTCAAAAAGAGCTAGAGAATTTTCTTCCAGTTAAACATGTAGTTGCATGCGGAAATGGTACTGATGCTTTGCAAATTGCTTTAATGTCGTTGAATTTAAAGCCCGGAGATGAGGTAATTACATCGGGTTTTACATTTATTGCTACGGCCGAAGTAATTGCTTTATTAGGTTTAAAGCCGGTTTTAGTTGACGTAGATCCAAATACTTTTAATTTGGATGTAACTAAAGTTGAAAAAGCTATAACAGAAAAGACAAAGGCAATTATACCGGTTCATCTATTTGGTCAGTGTGCCGATATGAATACATTAAGCATAATTGCAAAAAAACATAACCTTTATTTAATTGAAGATGCAGCCCAAGCTCTTGGAACAAATTACTATATAAATAATTCTATTACAAAAAAGGCAGGAACTATTGGAGATATCGGATGTACTTCTTTTTTTCCGTCGAAAAATCTAGGCTGTTTTGGCGATGGCGGTGCAATCTTTACTAATAATGACGATTTATTTCAAAAAATATCTGCAATAGCTAATCATGGTATGAAAAAGAAATATTATCATGAATTAATTGGTGTTAATTCACGCTTAGATAATATTCAGGCTGCAATATTAAGAGTTAAACTAAAGCATTTAAATGAATATAATCTTGCACGACAAAAAGCAGCAGATTTTTATGACAAGGCTTTTATAAATAATCCTAAACTACAAATACCAGTTCGTGCTAAATATTCAACACATATTTTTCATCAATATACTTTGCTTACGAAAGATGTTGATAGAGAAAAAATTCAAGATTATTTAAAATCGAAAAATATTCCTTCAATGGTTTATTATCCTGTTCCAATTCATAAACAGGAAGCATTTAAAAATTATATTTTCTCACATAATGATTTCCCTGTTACCGAAGATTTATGCAAGAGAGTGATTTCATTGCCTATGCATACTGAGTTAACAGAGGAGCAATTAAATTATATTGTTGATAATGTTAATGAGGCAACTCAAATTTAAAATGTAGACAAATGGAAAATTATTTTTCACATCAAACAGCGGTTATTGACGAAGGATGTAAGATTGGTAAAGGAACAAAAATATGGCATTTTTCGCATATTATGAAAGATGCAAAAATTGGATTGAGTTGTAATATTGGTCAAAATGTTGTTGTCTCCGACAATGTTATTTTAGGCAATAATGTTAAAGTGCAAAACAATGTTTCTGTTTATACAGGAGTGATTTGTGAAGATGATGTTTTTCTTGGTCCTTCAATGGTTTTTACTAATGTTTTAAACCCACGTAGTTTTATTAATCGCAAAAGTGAGTTTAAACCTACAATTGTTAAAAAAGGAGCTACAATTGGAGCTAATGCAACAATAGTTTGTGGTATCACAATTGGCGAATATGCTTTAATAGGGGCGGGAACTGTTGTTACTAAAGATATAAAACCATTTTCTTTGGTTGTTGGTAATCCTGCAAAACAAATTGGATGGGTAAGCGAAAACGGCGACAAGCTTTTTTTTAGTTGTGAGGGTATAGCAATTTGTTCGGAAACTAATCAAAAATATCAATTTGTTGATAATGAGGTTGTAAAATTATAGAATCAATATAGATTTATGAAAAAAGCGTTTTTTATTATATTAACAATACTTTCAATTACGGCAAGTGCTCAGATAGATTCTTCTTTAAAAGTTAAACCCAAATATTATCCAAACTGGACATTATTAATTCCTGGAGCAACACACTTTTACGATAATAGGATTCTTGAAGGCTTGGTGTTTTCTGCTACTGAGATTGGTGGTATAACTTTAGGTATTATTTATGACGATAAATTAAAATCAAACAGTACTACACCTTATTATAATTTTCCATTGTTGATTGGTATGCAAGCATACAATATTGACAAATGTGATTGGATGAGAAACAGAATGGAATTATTAAAATATTATTATCCTGATTTCAAATACGATCCCGTAAAATTCAACGATTTATTAAAAGCTCCCTTTAAAGCTGAAAATATATTTACTTCTATTACAGGAGGTGCTATTATTGTTGCTTTGGCTGAGTTGTTTATAGGTGGAAGGCATACTAACAATTATGGTGATATTGATAAAATGAGTTTTTTTAATCGTTATATTGATAAAAATTCCGCATTAGCAATTTATGGTGCAACATCACTTGCAACAAGTTACGGAGCAGGCATTGCTGAAGAGTATTATTTTAGAAATGCAGTAATGCCTTTGCTAGATTATAAATACGGCAAAAAAAAAGGTCTGATTTATTCAAGTTTGGCTTTTGGTTCAATGCATTTTTCCAATGTTTTATTTTCTAATAATCCTGATTATGGTGCAACATTGCTTCAGGTAGCTGAGGCTTCAATTATTGGTTATTTTTTGGGAAGAGATGTGCAGAATAGAGGCTATAAAATTGGACCGGCTGTTTCTGCTCATATGTGGTATGATTTTACATTAATGGTAGGATCTTTTTTAATTGACCCCAAAAATAATTATTTAGGAGTAGATATTAAATTTAAAATATGAAATATCATAAATTATATTTTATAATATAAAAAGAATTATAAAAAATATATTTTACTATTTTTGTTTCAAGTAAAAAAATATAAATGAGTAATAAAATTAGATTCGCAGTTGTTGGTCTTGGGCATATTGGTAAACGACATGCTCAAATGATAATTAATAACACTGAGGCAGACTTAGTTGCTTTATGTGATATTAAAGCTAAAGAGGAATTAAATATTGATACTGTTAAAGTACCTCTTTTTAATACAATTGATGATTTGTTAAATTCAAAAATTGATTTTGATGTTGTTAATATTTGTACTCCAAACGGAGTGCATGCAGAACAATCATTAAAGGCTTTAGAGAATAAGAAACATGTAGTTTGTGAAAAACCTATTTCTTTAACAAAAGCGAGTGCCGAAAAAATCATTTTTAAATCTTTGCAAGTCTCAAAGCATGTTTTTTCTGTTATGCAAAACAGATATTCACCACCTTCAATATGGTTGAAAAATATTGTCGATAATAAAATACTTGGTGATATATATATGGTTCATCTCAATTGTTTTTGGAATCGTGATGAGAGATATTATCATAAAGGGAATTGGCATGGAACAAAAGATTTAGATGGAGGAACTTTATTTACACAGTTCTCTCATTTTATTGATATGATGTATTGGCTGTTTGGTGATATTACTAACATAAAAGCGTCCTTTAAAGATTTTAGCCATAATCAATTAACTGAATTTGAAGATTCCGGTGTTGTATCTTTTGATTTCGTCGATGGTGGCTCAGGAAGTTTGAATTATTCAACTTCTGTTTTTGATACAAATTTTGAGAGCAGCATAACAATTATTGGAGAGAAAGGAACAATAAAGGTTGCCGGACAATATATGAATGAGGTTGTTTATTGTAATATTAAAGATTATGAAATGCCTAAGTTGGAAGCTACTAACCCTCCAAATTCCTACGGCGAGTATAAAGGCTCAGCAGCTAATCATCAATACGTTATTCAGAATGTTATTGATACTATTAAAGGGAAATCTGCAATAACAACAAATGCCTTAGAAGGATTAAAAGTTGTTGATATAATTGAAAGAATTTATTCGTTAAAAGAAAAATAATTTTGAGACTTCAAACCGTTAAATTAGTTTTGTAATTATTCACAATTTATTATGAATTGTATAAATATATTAATTGTTTATTTTAAAAGGTTACGTTTCTGTTAGTATAATAAATTGGTTAATTTACTTATATTTAATGCTACATAAATTTTTCATGGTCTCAACAATAAAATAATATAGCAATATTACAATAAACAATGTTAGAGAACTTTGTTTTATTATAAAACGTTTTTAAATTATAGAACATGCATAAAGATATTATTACAAAGAAAAAAAAGATTGCCATAATTGGCTTGGGTTATGTTGGATTACCTATTGCACTTGAATTTGCAAAGCGATTTTCGGTTATTGGTTTCGATATTAAGCAGGACAGAGTTGATTTGATGAAAAAGAAAATTGATCCAAGTAATGAACTAATTTCAAGCGATTTTGACAACTGTGATATATTATTCACATCTTCTATTGAAGATTTAAAACCCGCTTCTTTTTATATTATTGCAGTTCCTACTCCAATTGACGACCACAAAATGCCTGATTTAACACCACTACTGAAAGCTTCTCACTCAGTTGGTAAAGTTATTGGCAAAGGCGATTATATTGTTTACGAATCTACAGTTTATCCCGGATGCACAGAAGAAGATTGTGTTCCAATTCTTGAGCAAGAATCTAAGTTAAAATTCGGTGATGATTTTAAAGTTGGTTTCTCCCCTGAGAGGATTAATCCTGGAGATAAATTACATACCCTTACAAGCATAAAAAAAATTGTTTCAGGAAGTGATAATGAAGCATTAGAAAATATTGCTAAAATATACGGAGAAATAATTAAGGCAGGCATTCATAAAGCACCAACAATAAAAGTTGCTGAAGCTGCTAAAATTATTGAAAATACTCAACGCGATGTAAACATTGCATTAATGAACGAACTTTCGATGATTTTTGGTAAAATGGGAATAAACACATTTGATGTGCTTGAAGCAGCAGGAACAAAATGGAATTTTTTAAAATTCTTTCCCGGACTTGTTGGAGGACATTGCATTGGTGTTGATCCTTATTATTTATCATATAAAGCTAAAGAATTTGGATATCATGCACAGATGATAAATTCAGGAAGAGCAATAAACGATTCAATGGGAAGTTATGTGGCTTCACAAACTGTTAAAAAAATTATTGCTAACAATTATAATGTAAAAGGAGCAAAGGTTCTTATTATGGGTGCTACTTTTAAAGAAGATGTTAGCGATATACGTAATTCAAAAGTTGCAGATATTGTTAACGAGCTTAATACTTATGGTGTTGATGTTAGTGTAACAGATCCATATGCAGATTCCAAGCAAGTTTTTCATGAGTATGCTTATAAGTTAGTTGATAAACTAGAGAATGATTATAATGCTATTATTGTAGCTGTAAATCATAAGCAATATTTAGATTTTGATGAAGATTATTTTAAGACACTAACTAGTGAAAATGGAATTTTAGTTGATATTAAAGGTATTTATAAAGGGAAAATTTCAGATTTAACTTATTGGAGTTTATAGTGTAGAATAAGTATTGTACGAAGTAGTGATTTTTCACTTATAATTTTTTTTATAAAATAAATATTAAAATCCTGTCAAGTTTAATTAACATGACAGGATTTTTTTTTTTTAATATTCTAGAATGGAAAGTTAAAAAAATGTTTAACTTTTTCGAATTTCTTTTTCGCGAATCCATTCAACTTCTTTTCCAAGAAGAGAAAATCCTATAAAACCTTTTACGTGGAGAATCGTTATATCATTTTTTTCAAACCACATAAAGCAACTATATGTTTTCCCTGTTTTTGGGTCATAAATAGTGCCTTTTTCCCATTCTTGTTTTTTTGTATTAAATTTAAAAGATTTTAATAATTGCAAACCCAATATTTTTTTTGTTCTTAATTTCTCATTAGGATTCTCATCATCAATTTTTACAGTACCATCTTCTTCAAGAGGCTCTTTCAGCCATTTAATATTACCATAATATTTGCCGTTTGCAGCTTTAAAGACTTTCACCTGACTGTCGCCATCTTGTGTTAACCAATATCCAACAACATCAGTAGCATTTTGTGCCGTAACATTACAAATGCCGATTAATGAAATTAATACGGAAATAAATAAAATTTTTATTTTCATCTGTTTCTGATTTAGTTAATAATATCTTTTTTAATTTATTTTGCAGAATTTAGATTTTATTTCTGATACAATATAGTGTTTTTTTTAAAAAAGCAACATATTTATATAATTAAAATTGTTCATAATTGGATATGTGTTTATCAATTTTGTTGTTTAAATTAGCCATTGTAATTTGTTTTTGATTTTTAGTTTATTATTGATAAATTTATAGGAATAATTTAAATAAGATTAAAAAAATAATTTGTAATTATTGCCATTATTAATTATGATAAATAATCAGAAAAGAAAATTATTTCAAAATAAATATCGTATAGATACCTGCCGGTTAAAAGGATGGGATTATTCTTCCAATGGTGCATATTATATTACCATTTGTGTTCAGAACAGACAATTGATATTTGGTGAAATAAAAGATAAAAAAATGATTTTAAATCATCGTGGCGATATTGTCAAAAAATGTTGGTTCGATTTACCAAACCATTATCCCAATTTAATATTGGATGCATTTGTTGTAATGCCAAACCATATTCATGGAATAATGATAATTGATAATACCGTATTTGAAAATAACGGTATTGTACAAACGGGTTTGAAACCCGTCTCAAAACACGGGATATTTGAATTTGTTCGTGCATTAAAAACATTTTCGTCACGTAGAATAAACGAAATTGATAAAACAAAAGGAAAAAAACAATGGCAATTACGTTTTTACGACCGTGTTATTCGCAACGATGCAGAAATGAAACGAATCCAAAATTATATTAATGATAACCCTGCAAATTGGGATAATGATAAATTTAAATAATTGGGGAATGTTGGTTGGATGATAATATTAACGGGAATTGAAACGTCGACGGGATTATAACGTTTGTGTTTTTAATGATGATGGGAAACGTTAACGTGAATTGTGATCAGGATTGACGTTGTCGTTTATGAAAATGTTTACGGTGGTGGTTTCGGTTTGGTTTTTTTCGTATTGTGTCGTGTCGTAGAGACGGGTTTCAAACCCGTCTCTACATTGCCCGACAAACCCGCAATACCACCCGCCAAAACCATGTACCATCGTCCGACAAAATCATCGTCGTCACCGCCAATCCCGATGCCATGAACATCACCGCCCAACCAAAAACCAACAACACCGATGCCAACGCAACACCTTCAAAACGCAACAAAAAAACATTTTTAATATCAAAAAAACGCAAACACCAAACCATCACCGCATTTATGCCTCTTTCCCGTATTTTTCGAATTAAAAAAAAACGGGAAAATAAATTAAAATTAAATGGTGATTTTTTTAAAACAACATATTTATATAATTAAAATTATACATAATTGTTGTAATGTATTGGATTGTTTCGTATTTTTTGTTTTGTGTCGTGTCGTAGAGACGGGTTTCAAACCCGTCTCTACATTGCCCGACAAAATCATCGTTGCCACCGCCGAACCAAAAATCACCGACCGATGCCAACGCAACACCATAAAATCCAACAAAACAAACATTTTCAATATCAAAAAAACGCAAACACCAAACCATCATGCATTTATGCCTGTTTCCCGTATTTTTTGTATTAAAAAAAACGGGAAAAAAAATTAAAATTTAATTCCATTTTATTTCAAAAAACATATTTCTATAATTAAAAATATACATAATTCCATGTATATTTAGCAGCATTGTTGTTTAAATATTCTATTCGATTTGTTTGATTTTTAGATTATTAATGATAAATTTACTGGGAAAATATAAATTTTTATCAAAAGGTATTCTCTTTTGTTTAATTAATGATAAGAACTAATTATCTTAATTCGAGAAACGGACAAATAAATATAGAAAATTCAATTTCAATGCAAGAACGATTTAATTTTATTGTGGACGGATTAAGAGCTCATGCAAAAGCAATTGAAAAAATAGGACTTTCATAACTTGTTAAAGTATATATATCACGGGAAAACATACAAAACCATTATCTTATATAGATTTAATGGGTCAAGCAGACATTTTAAAAAGGTTAAATGATATTAAAGTTGATTAAAAGCGTTAAAGCAATTAAAAGTTTATGAAAAGCATGTAAAAAGGACAATAAAAGTAAGTTTAAAGTTGCTTTTTTTGAAATTTTTATATGCCAATCTAAGCTTTAAAAGCTTACAACATTAGTCTTTTCCAATTATTACTACATCAAAACTTTGCTTTAAAGTTCCTTTTATATTTTTAACTTACATTTATGTGCAAAAAATTATTGTGCTTTTATAAACATTTATAAACTTGACCCGAAAAAATTCCGAATATAATTTAGATAGGTTTTTTAAATTTTATTAGATTCAAATAGCCTTTGAATAGAGTTTGAATAGAAAATAATAGCCTTTGAATAGAGTTTGAATA
>JADFUR010000086.1 GCA_015222055.1 Bacteroidota bacterium
ATATTTTTTATAATACACATTTTACCCAAGGCGTTGCCTTAGGGCTGAACCGAGCTTGCGAGCTCACCGAAGGTAAATAAGTTACCACTTCGTGGCGTAATACATTTCTCAATTGCTTTAAATGAATCAATATAACTTCTACATAAAATATTAAAAACACAGATAATATAAAATTTTAATAAATTTATTTCCACAATTTTTTAAATTGATCCTTAAATATTAAAGAAATAATAATATTTAAACCAAAAAAAAGAGGCTTTTCAGCCTCTTTTTTATTATAATTATTTCCTTAAACTTTTCTTACTCAGAAAAATCTAAAGCTTGTAATCGTTTATAACTGTTATATCTCCATTTTGCATCTTTCTCAGCTTCAACAAATAAAACTTTTGCTTCTTCAGGGAATGATTTTATCAATGAAGCATATCTAACTTCTCCTAATAAGAAGTTTTGGAATTCGCTCCAATTAGGTTCTTTTGAATCAAGAGTAAATGGGTTCTTTTCTTCTTTTTCCATTTCAGGATTAAATCTGTAAAGATGCCAGTATCCAGCCTCAACAGCTTTTTTCTCTTCAGCCTGAGTTTTACCCATACCTGCTTTTAATCCATGATTAATACATGGGGCATAAGCAATAATTAATGAAGGTCCGTTATATGCTTCAGCTTCTCTAAGAACTTTTAAATACTGAGCTTGATTAGCTCCCATTGCAACTTGAGCAACATAAACATAACCATAAGACATAGCCATTTTACCTAAATCTTTCTTTCTAACTTTCTTACCTGAAGCAGCAAATTTAGCAACAGCAGCTGTTGGTGTAGCTTTAGATGATTGACCTCCGGTATTTGAATAAACCTCTGTATCAACAACCAAAACATTAACATCTTCACCAGAAGCAAGAACATGATCTAATCCACCATATCCAATGTCATAAGCCCATCCGTCACCACCAAAAATCCATACAGATTTTTTAACTAAATATTGTTTTAGCTTAAGAATTTCTTTTGCAGTATCTGAATTATCTTTTTCAAGTAATTCAATAACTTTTGCAGAAGCGATTTCTGATTTTTCAGCATTTTCTTTACCTTCAATCCAATCATTAAAAGCATTTTTGATATCAGAAGAAACATTCGTTTCTATTGCTGATTTCATCATACCTTCAATTCTACTTCTAAATTTATCAATACCTGTAGCCATACCAAAACCATACTCAGCATTGTCTTCAAATAATGAATTAGCCCAAGCTGGTCCATTACCGTTCTTTTTGCTTGCACAATATGGAGTTGATGGAGCAGAACCACCATAAATAGAAGAACAACCTGTAGCATTTGCAACAACCATTCTCTCTCCAAATAATTGAGTAATTAATTTAATATATGGTGTTTCTCCACAACCGGCACAAGCACCTGAAAATTCAAATAATGGTTGAGCAAACTGACTTGCTTTAACATTTGTTTTAGGTAAGATATTATCTTTATAAGTAACATTATTTGCAATGTAATCCCATCTTTCAACTTCAGCTTCTTGAGTTTCAAGATGTTTCATTACTAATGCCTTATCTTTTGCAGGACAAACATCAGCACAGTTACCACAACCAGTACAATCAAGAGTACTTACTTGAATTCTGAATTGTAATCCGTCTAAACCTTTACCAACTGCTTTTTTAGTCTTTGTTCCTTCAGGAGCATTTTTCAACTCATTCTCATCTAATAAGAATGGACGAATAGCAGCATGAGGGCAAACATAAGCACATTGATTACATTGAATACAATTATCAACGTTCCACTCAGGTACATTTATAGCAACGCCTCTTTTTTCATATTCGGTTGTTCCTGATGGGAAAGTACCATCTTCTCTTCCTACAAAAGCACTTACTGGTAAACTGTCACCATTTTGTGCATTAATAGGATCACACATATTCTTAATGAAATCGGGTACGTTTCTTTCTTGTTTAACTTCTTTAACTTCAATATTTTTCCATTCTTTAGGTACTTCAACTTTAACAATATTTTGACCTCCTGCATCAACAGCAGCATAGTTCATGTTAACAATTTTCTCACCTTTTTTACCATAAGACTTAACAATTGCTTTTTTCATCTCATCAACTGCTTTTTCGAAAGGAATAACCTCTGCAATTTTAAAGAAAGCTGACTGCATAATGGTATTTGTTCGAGAACCAAGACCTATTTCCTCACCTAATTTATTTGCATTAATGATATAGAAATTAATATCATTCTCAGCTAAATATTTTTTCATTTTGTCAGGAAGATTCTGTTTAGTTTCTTCTTCATCCCAAATACTATTTAATAAGAATGAACCTGATTTTTTCAAGCCTTTCAACACATCATATTTATAAATATATGAAGGAACATGACAAGCAGCAAAATCTGGAGAATTTACAAAATAAGTTGAACGAATAGGAATATCACCAAATCTCAAATGAGAAGTAGTGAAACCTCCTGATTTTTTTGAATCGTATGCAAAATATGCCTGACAATATTTATCGGTTGCTCCACCAATAATTTTAATTGAATTTTTATTAGCACCAACAGTACCGTCAGAACCTAATCCATAAAACTTAGCGGCAAAATTACCTTCGGGTGCAACATTTATTGCAGGTAATAAAGGTAATGATTTGAATGTTACATCATCAACAATACCAATAGTAAAACCATTTTTAGGTTCGTTAAGTTTTAAGTTTTCATAAACAGAAATAATTTGAGAAGGAGTTGTATCTTTAGAACTCAAACCATATCTACCACCAACTATTAACGGTCTATTTTCTTTTTCATAAAAAGTATCTCTAATATCAAGATATAATGGTTCGCCTGTAGCTCCCGGCTCTTTAGTTCTATCTAAAACACTAATTCTTTTTACTGTTTTTGGTAATGCTTTAAAGAAATATTTTTCAGAGAATGGACGATAAAGGTGAACAGCAATTAGTCCAACTTTTTCTCCTTTAGCAACTAAATAATCAACAACTTCTTTAATAGTATCGGTTACAGAACCCATTGCTACTATTACATTTTCTGCATCTTTAGCTCCGTAATAATCAAATGGATGATATTCACGACCTGTTATTTTTGTGATTTCCTGCATGTAATTCTCAACAATGTCAGGAACATTATCATAAAATTTATTAACAGATTCTTTTGCCTGGAAATAAATATCAGGATTTTGAGCTGTACCTCTTTGTACAGGATGCTCTGGATTTAAAGCTTTTTCTTTAAATGCCTGAACTGCATCAAAATCAAGAAGTTTGGCCATCTCCTCGGTATCAATAACTTCAATTTTTTGAATTTCGTGAGAAGTTCTAAAGCCATCAAAAAAGTTTACAAAAGGAACTTTTGATTTAATAGCTGTAAGGTGAGAAATACCTGACAAATCCATAACTTCTTGAACGCTACCAGCTGCAAGAAATCCAAATCCAGTTTGTCTGGCTGCATAAATATCATTATGATCACCAAAAATTGAAAGAGCATGAGCTGCAATACTTCTTGCACTTACATGAAAAACTGCAGGTAATAATTCTCCTGCCATTTTATACATATTTGGAATCATTAATAATAGACCTTGAGAAGCTGTATAAGTTGAAGTTAATGCTCCAGCTTGTAATGATCCATGAACAGCTCCCGATGCTCCACCTTCAGATTGCATCTCTGCAACTTTTACTGTATCTCCAAAAATATTTTTGCGACCATGTGCTGACCACTCATCAATGTATTCTGCCATTGTTGACGATGGTGTAATTGGGTAAATACAAGCTACATCGCTAAACATATATCCTATATGTGCAGCAGCATAATTACCATCACATGTAATAAACTTTTTATTCTTTTTCATGTTTTTATTTATTTAAAAAATCAAACTTTAACTCAATCAACAAAAGTACAATAAACATTATAATTTTTAAATTATTGAACAAGCTTTTTTTGCAAATTTCAATAATAAATAATGAATTTAATTAATATTAGATAATCAACAAAAAATTTGTTTTGAATTTAAAATTATTTACATTTGCAGTGTATTAGTAAAGTATTACACTATTAAACTAAAAGACTATGATAGAAATAAAAAATTTAAAATTTGCTTATAAAAAGAAAGCAAAACTATTTGATGACCTAAACCTTGAATTGTCCTTAGGGAATATTTATGGTTTATTAGGGAAAAATGGTGCAGGTAAAACCACTCTTTTAAAACTAATAACAGGTTTACTTTTCCCTCAATCGGGTGAATGTATTGTTTTAGGCGAGCACGCAAGTAAACGAGATGCAAAATTATTACGTGAAATATTTATAGTTCCCGAAGAATTTGATCTCCCGGATATTACTGTAAATAGCTATTTAAATTTAACGGCTCCTTTTTATCCTCGTTTTAACAAAACGCAATTTTATGAATATATAAATGACTTTGAGATTTCTGAAAATAATAATATTAAAAATTTATCTTTTGGACAAAAAAAGAAATTTTTGCTTTCATTTGGGATTTCGGCAAACACAAAATTACTTATTCTCGACGAGCCTTCTAATGCCTTAGACATACCATCAAAAAGTCAGTTTCGTAAAATTATTGCTTCGTCAATTAACGATGAAAGAAGCATCATAATATCATCTCATCAGATACGCGATTTATCAAGCTTGTTAGACAATATAATTATTGTTGACAATGGCAAAATTATCTTTAATCATAATATTGAAGATATTTCGAAAAAATTAGTCTTCAAAAAAGCAAAAGATACAGAAATTGATAACGAACTGTATTCAGAAGAAATTATTGGAGTTAAGTATGCAATTCTTAAAAACAAAAACAATTCTGAAACTAACATTGATTTAGAAATGCTTTTTAATGCAGTAATAAATAATTCCGAAAAAATAAATAACGAATTTTAAACAAAAAAATCATGACAAGAAATAAATTAATTAATTTAAGAAACTTATTTTTATTTATAAAGAGATATATCTTTATAAATAAAAAGAAACTAAGTATTGAATTTGGAAGCGTTTCTGCTACAATTATTGCAATATTAATGTTTACAGCTTATAACACTAATTCTTATAATTCAGATATACTTTTATCAACTTTTCTGCCAATCTTTTTTTTAGGCGGTTTAATATTCACTAGTTCTTCTTTTAAAGAACTTCATGACCCAAAATCAAGTTGTAGCTTTTTAACTTTTCCTATATCAACCTTAGAAAAGCTAACAGGATTATGGTTGACAACTTCTGTACTATTCTCAGTTGCATCAATTGCCACAATTTATATTATACATATATTAGTAAGTATTTTATCGTCTCAATTATTCGATTTTCAACTTCAAATTGACAATATTTTTGTTGCTGAATTATTTAAAAAAGTCGCTAGTTATATTGTTTTTCAGTCAATATTTTTATTAGGAGCTATATACTTTAGAAAAAACAATTTTCTTAAAACAATACTATCAATATTTATTGTTTTTACAATATATGCAATATTGACAGGACTAGCGGGTCGAATACTATTTTCAGACTATGTTGGGAATCATGGTTTCAGTTTCAATACTGATAATGTTTCACCTAATATTATATTTTCTCTCAAAAATACAATATCTCAAATATTGAATTTCTCTTATTGGTATCTAACAGCTCCTTTTTTCTTAATTATTTCGTATTTCAGACTTAAAGAAAGACAAATTTAAAAAAATAAAGCCATGGAATTTAAAGACACACAACCAATATATATCCAGATAGCAGATTATTTTTGCGAAAATATTTTGTTAAAAAAATGGAAAGAAGGAGAAAGAGCACCTTCTGTTCGACAAGTTGCTGTATCGATGGAAGTAAATCCGAACACTGCACTACGGACTTTTAACTATTTACAAGACATGGGAATTATTTATAACAAAAGAGGTATTGGCTATTTTGTTGGCGATAATGCTTACAACAAAACTTTAGAGTTAAAAAAAGAAAAATTTATTAATACAGATTTACCATTTATTTTTAAATCTATAAAAATGCTTAACATTAGCTTTGATGAATTAAATAAATTGTATTTAGAATATTGCAAAACAAAATAATTATTAATTTTCAATACGTAATTTAAATTATAAACATAATGAAAACAAGCAATAAAATATTATTATCGGGATTTTTGGTAGCATTTGTAGTTACCTTGATATTCATGTTCTACATAAAATCAAATATTAATGAAATAAAAGGAGATGGACAAATTATTACAGAAACAAGACAAGTTGCTGGATTTGCCGGAATTAAAATAAAAAACCGAATAAAAGTAAAATACATACAAGATTCAAAACAAAAACTTATTGTTACGGCAGACAATAACTTGATGGAATTGATAAAAACCGAGGTAAAAGATGACACTCTAAATATCTATACTTCAAAAAATTATTCTTTTAATGATACTATAATAGTAGAAATTTCATCTAACAAAATCAATTTTATCAATTTATCACAAAAAAGCGAATTTAAAGGGTTAAATAAAATTTCAGGAGACACAATTACTTTTAATTTAAATAGCTGTAGTAAATTAAATGCTGATATTAATTTCACATGTCTTAATTGCAATGCAATATCTAAGAGTATTGTAAATTTATCGGGGAATGTTGAGACTTTAAAATTAAAAAATAATTCAAAAAGTAAATTTTCAGCTAACAACCTTATAGTAAAAAAATGTTTTATAGAAGCCAAAATGCATTCTAAAAGTGAAGTAAATGTAAGCAAAGAGCTAAATGTAGAAGCACAAGGAAAAAGCAAGATTAAATATTCAGGCAATCCTGATTTAAAAGGTATTGATATTAAAAATGGAGCAAGTCTTATAAAAAATAAAAAACAAGAATAAATCAAATTCACTTATCACAAAAAAATAAATTTGAAGG
Source organism: Bacteroidota bacterium (assembly GCA_015222055.1). Classification (GTDB taxonomy): domain Bacteria; phylum Bacteroidota; class Bacteroidia; order Bacteroidales; family B39-G9; genus B39-G9. The sequence goes on from JADFUR010000086.1 coordinate 6,869, forward strand.
TTTAAATGCTACTATAAGAGACACAATTACTTTAAATAGTTAGTAACAGATGTAAGTTAAATACCAATATTAACTTTTCATATTTTAACTGTAAAATGGTATCTATGAGCATTGCTAATTTAACCGGAAATGTCGAAACTTTAAAGTTAGATAATACTTCAAACAAAAATTTTCGGTTAACAATTTTTTAGTAAAAAACTGTTGTGTCTAATTAATAAAAGATGATGATAAAAATAATATTTGTGGATTTTTTGAAATTTTTAATCAATCCAAATTCTCAAAGAATAAAGCTAAAGTCCGAGAATGCTTTATATATAAAAAAGATTTTAATAACTATTTGTATAACAATTGTTTCTGTAATTACAGGATTATTCCTGTTTGTGTTAAGTAATCTTATTTTAACAAAATTAAATATTGTTCCACCTGATGTAGTAAACCATGGAAAAGTACTTGCAATTGAAACTTTCAGCATTTATCAGATTTTCTTTCTTTCAGCAATTCTAGCACCAATCATTGAAGAAATCATTTTTAGACTGCCACTAATATTTAATAATTTATATTTGGCACTCTCAATTTCGTCTTTTTATTTACTTTTAAAACTTTTGGCAAAAGTAGATTTTTATATGGGAAATTATGATTTTGAATATATAATAACTCATACAGTAATAGGTGTTAGTTTGTTTATTGTAACCTTATTAATTTTAAAGATAAAGTGGGTAAAGAACACATTATTAAACATTTATAAAAATAAATTTGGACTTTTATTCTATTCTATTGCTGTTGTTTTTGGTATAATACATTATCCTGGAGAGTTATCTTTATATATGTTTTCACTAACAATCCCTCAGACTATTGCTGGTATTTTCAATGGGTATGTGCGACTTAAATTTGGATTTCAATATGCAGTTTTAATGCACCTTATTACTAATTCGTTTTGTTTTTTGATGTGATATTCAGAATAAAAAACTAGCCACAACAAAAAACATAGTACATTTGTCTGATACTGCTAAAAATGAAGATGATAGCAATAAAGAGACATAGTGGTAAATTGAAAGTTTGGAGCGTTGAAATGCCAAACAAACCAAATTTATAACGTTATATAGTTGCAAAAATACACTCTAAAAGTGAAGTAAATGTAGAAGCAAAAGGAAAAAGCAAAATTAAATATTCAGGCAATCCTGCTTTAAAAGGTATTGACATTAAAAATGGTGCAAATCTAATAAAAAATAAAGAACAAGAATAAATCAAATTCAATCAAAAAAAAATGCGAGTTTAAAAACTCGCATTTTTTTTACATATTATAAACTATTATTTATCATTCATTGAAATCAAAAATTCTTCATTACTGGCTGTTTTTCTAATTCTATCCCTTAAAAAAGACATTGCCTCAGAAGGATTCATATCTGCAAGATAATTACGTAAAATCCAAATACGATTAAGCATCTCTTTATCAAGCAATAGGTCTTCTCTACGAGTACTCGATGCATTAAGGTCAACAGCAGGATAAATTCGTTTGTTAGAAAGTTTCCTGTCGAGTTGTAACTCCATATTACCTGTACCTTTAAATTCTTCAAAAATAACATCATCCATTTTCGAACCTGTTTCAGTTAATGCAGTAGCTAAAATAGTTAAAGAACCACCGTTTTCAATATTACGAGCAGCACCAAAAAAACTTTTTGGTTTCTGTAAAGCATTAGCATCAACACCACCAGACAATACTCTACCTGAAGCAGGTGAAACAGCATTATATGCTCTAGCTAATCGTGTAACAGAATCGAGAAGAATAACAACATCGTGTCCGCTTTCAACTAAACGTTTAGATTTCTCAAGCACTATATTAGCAATTCTCACATGTTTATCTGCAGGCTCATCAAAAGTTGAAGCAATAACCTCGGCATTAACGCTACGAGACATATCTGTAACTTCTTCAGGACGCTCGTCTATTAAAAGTATTATTAAATATACATCAGGATGATTAGCAGCAATTGCGTTTGCAACTTCTTTTAAAAGAACCGTTTTCCCTGTTTTTGGCTGAGCAACAATTAAACCTCTTTGTCCTTTACCAATTGGAGTAAACATATCAATAATGCGAGTTGACAAACTGTCTTTTGCATGCCCTGTTAATTGAAATTTTTCGTTTGGGAATAAAGGTGTTAAATAATCAAAAGGAACTCTGTCTCTAATTGCATCAGGTTTAGTTCCGTTAATTTCTTCGATTTTAATTAAGGGGAAATACTTTTCTCCTTCTTTTGGAGGACGAATTGTTCCTTTTACAGTGTCGCCGGTTTTAAGTCCAAACAACTTAATCTGAGATTGAGAAACATAAATATCATCAGGCGAATTCAAATAATTATAATCAGACGAACGTAAAAAACCGTAACCATCAGGCATTACTTCTAACACACCTGAATTTGTAATTACACAATCAAAATCTATATTGTCCTTTTTGTCGTAACTTCTTTTTCTATAAGGTCTATCAACATTCGTTGGTCGGCTAATATTACTTGTACTTGTACTTGTACTTGTAGTTGTAGTTTTGTTTGATGGGAAATTTTGTGGTACTATTTTTTTTTCTACAACTTCTTCCTTAACTTTACCTTCAATAATTTCTTCTTTAACTTTCTCTATTACTGGTGGTTTTATCTGAGGTGCATTAACTTGTGTCTCTACATTTTCTTGTATTCTTGCTCGAGGTCTGGGGCGAGGTCCAGAAATCCTTTGTTTGGGTTTAGGGTTGTTAATATGGACTTTTTTTTCAATTTTAATTCCATCAGTAGCAGTAATTGCTTGTTGGTCTAGAATTTGATAAATCAAATCTTGTTTGCGGAGGGAATCAATTCTTTTTACTTTTAATTGCTTGGCAATTTCTTTTAATTCTGAAACAACTTTCTTGTTCAGTTCAAGAATATCATACATAAAAATTATATTAAATTAAAGTTTTGATTAGTTTATTTAATTAAATAACACACAAAAATGGGTTAATTATTATTATAGAAGAAAAAAAATGATTTTAATACCAATAAAGAATGTTGGAATTATTTTGCAAGTATAAATCAAAACATTGTAAAAACCAAAAGAAAATTTGTATTTTTACGTGTTACAAAATCTGAAAAACTATGCCTTTGCCTTATAAAAAATTTCTCGAATCAAAAAAATATTTCATAAACGAGACCTCTTTTAAACTGCTAATGCAGAAACGAATATACAAAGTTTTAATAATTTGCAGTAATTACGATTTTTTTATGCTTGAAGAAGATGGACGAATCGATGAGCAAATATTTAACGAATATGTTTCTTTAAATTTGAGATATCCTCCGGTATTTATTCAAGCAAGTACAGCAGAAAAGGCTTTTCGACTTTTAGAAAAAGGAGATATTGGCCTTGTAATAACAATGCTTAGTGTTCGTGAGATTGACGCTTTTGCTTTATCAAAACAGATAAAAGATAAATTCCAAAACATTCCTATCGTTGTATTAACTCCTTTCTCACGTGAAGTAAGGATGAAAATTGCTAAAGAAAATCTTAGTGCTATCGACTATGTATTTTGTTGGTTAGGAGATGCCGACCTATTGCTTGCTATAATTAAGCTTATTGAAGATAAGATGAATGTTGATCATGATGTTCAAATTGTTGGTGTTCAAACAATATTACTGGTTGAAGATTCAATCAGATTTTATTCCAGTTATCTACCAAACATCTATAAAATTGTGTTTAAACAATCACAATCTTTTATGAAAGAAGGCTTGAATGAGCACCAGCGAATGCTAAGGAAACGAGGAAGGCCAAAAATTCTTCTTGCCACAAATTATAATGAAGCAATTGAACTATACGAAAAATACAAAAATAATTTATTAGGTATTATTTCTGATACAAGATATAATAAAGATGGAATTAAAGATTCTCAAGCAGGTATCAAATTATTCAAAAAAATAAGAGCTAAAGATAAACATTTACCTTTTCTACTTCAGTCGTCAGAAACCGAAAATGAAAAAATCGCAAAAAAAATAGGCGTTACTTTCATTAATAAAAATTCAAAACTATTTTCATTAAACCTTCGCAATTATTTATTCAAAAACCTTGCTTTTGGTGATTTTATATTTATAGACCCAGTATCACAAAAAGAAATTGCAAGAGCTAAAGACCTTAAACAATTACAAAAAAGAATATTAGAAATACCAGACAATTCATTAAGTTATCATATCAATAGAAATAATTTTTCACGATGGTTAAATGCCAGAGCATTATTTTCTCTTGCTGAAATACTTAAACCATATGTAGCTGACGATTTTGAAAACATTGACGAAATAAGAAACTACATTTATGAAGAAATATCAAGGTATAGACTTAATAAAGGTAGAGGTATAATTTCCAAATTTGATAATGACCATTTTGACGAATATCTTATTTTTTCTCGTATTGGCGAAGGTTCCCTTGGAGGAAAAGGTAGAGGTCTTGCTTTTATCGATTCATTAATTAAAAAATACCAATTACTTTACGACTACGAAAACGTATTTATAACTATTCCAAGAACTGTGGTTATATGTACAGATATCTTCGACGAATTTATGGAAAGTAACAACTTATATAAATTTGGATTGTCAAATTATAATGATGAAAAAATACTAAAACGCTTTGTTAAAGCGAAGCTACCCAAATCGTTAGTCGATGATTTAAAAACATTTATATCTTTCGTTAACAATCCAATAGCTATAAGGTCGTCAAGTCTGCTTGAAGATTCTCATTACCAACCTTTTGCCGGAGTATATTCAACATATATGATTCCCAACGACAAAACGAACATAAAAAAAATGATAGAATCTTTAACAACAGCTATAAAAAGTGTTTATGCATCTGTTTATTTTAAAAATAGTAAGGCATATATGGAAGCAACCTCAAATGTTATTGATGAAGAAAAAATGGCAATAATATTACAAGAAGTCTGTGGAACAAAATTTGAAAACAAATTTTATCCTACAATTTCTGGAGTAGCTCGTTCAATTAACTTCTATCCTATTTCACCGGAAAAACCTGAAGACGGTATTGCAAATATAGCATTTGGTTTAGGTCGTACTATTGTTGATGGAGGTATTACTTTAAGATTTTCGCCCAAATACCCTAAAAAAATCCTGCAACTCTCATCTCCAGAAATGGCTTTAAAAAACACTCAAAAAAAATTTTTTGCTCTCGACTTAAATATTGATAATTTTAAACCTTCGGTGAATGAGGAAGTTAATTTATTAAAATTAAAAATTAAAGATGTAGAAAATGATAATTCATTAAAAAATATAATTTCTACTTATGATTTTGAAAATAACGTAATTAAAGATGGAACAGGGTTAAATGGAAAAAAAATTATTACTTTTTCGAACATATTAAAATATAATACATTTCCTCTATCACAAATTTTAGATACTATCTTAGAAATTGGGCAAAAAGAAATGAATAATCCTATAGAAATTGAATTTGCAGTAAATTTGAATACTGCTAATAAAACTAGAATATTCAACTTTTTACAAATAAGACCAATTGTTGAAGACAAAGAAACAATTAATTTTAAAATTGACGATATACCACATAATAAAACAATTATTTTTTCAAATTCGGCTCTAGGCAACGGTACTATTAAAGATATACACGACTTTATTTATATTAAACCTAAAGAATTTAACGCAGCAAATAGCCAAAAGATTGCAGATGAAATAGATGAAATCAATGCTCAATTTGTTAAAAATAATAAGTCATATGTTTTAGTAGGTCCCGGCAGATGGGGCTCAAGCGATCCTTGGCTAGGAATTCCTGTTAAATGGTCACAAATATCACAGGCAAGAGTAATTGTTGAAGCTGGGCTCGAGAACTATCGAATTGACCCAAGCCAAGGCACACATTTTTTTCAAAACCTTACCTCTTTCAAAGTTGGGTATTTAACAATTAATCCTTTTATTAATGATGGATTCTACGATATAAATTTCTTAGACAATCAAAAAGCAAAATACGAAAGCAAATTAATTCGTCATATACTTTTTGAAGAGCAAATTACAATTAAAATTGATGGAAAAAATAATAAAGGGGTTGTATTTAAACCAAAAAAAACAATAGAATAGTTGTAATTTTTCATCGTTGTCAAAATCACCATTATCAGTTATTATTATTAAAATTAAATCAATCTCAAAACCAGGTAAGTTAGGTGATTATCACTCAAATACGCACCTACAATAAATATCTATAAAAAAATATTAAATAATTTTCATAAATATGATATTAATCATAAACAATTGTTTGGAAAAATGAAATTAATAAATAACATTTGCCAAATGAAATTAATAATGTGTTATTAATTTCGCATAATATTAAAATTCAATATATCAACAATTTAAAAAAATAAATCAAATGAATGTAAATCAAATTTTAAACGATTTAGAAAAAAAACATCCTGGAGAATTAGAATATCTTCAAGCTGTTAAAGAAGTTCTTGAATCAATTGAAGAAGTTTACAATGAAAATCCTCAATTTGAAAACGCTAAAATTATTGAAAGACTTGTTGAGCCTGACAGAATTTTAACTTTTAAAGTACCTTGGGTTGATGATAATGGTGGTGTTCATGTAAACATTGGTTATCGTGTTCAATTTAACAATGTAATTGGGCCTTACAAAGGTGGATTAAGATTTCACCCAAGTGTTACATTAAGTATTTTAAAATTCTTAGGCTTTGAACAAATATTCAAAAACAGTTTAACCACATTGCCTATGGGTGGTTCAAAAGGAGGAAGTGATTTCAACCCAAAAGGAAAATCAAGCGACGAAGTTCAACGTTTCTGCCAATCATTTATGTTAGAACTATGGACAGTTATTGGTCCACAAACTGACGTACCTGCTGGTGATATGGGTGTTGGTGGCCGTGAAATTGGTTTCTTATATGGAATGTATCGTAAATTAGCTCGTGAAAATACTGGCGTTTTAACTGGAAAAGGTATAAACTGGGGTGGTAGTTTAATCAGACCAGAAGCAACTGGATTTGGTGCAATTTATTTTGCAAAAGAAATGTTAGCTACAAAGAATGATTCTTTTAAAGGAAAAGATGTTGCAATTTCTGGTTTCGGTAATGTTGCTTGGGGTGCTGTTAAAAAAGCAACTGAATTTGGTGGTAAAGTTGTTACTATATCTGGTCCTGATGGTTATATTTATGACAAAAACGGTATTTCTGGAGAAAAAATCGACTATATGTTAGAACTTAGAGCTACATGTAACGACGTTGTTAAACCTTATGCTGATGAGTTCCCTGGTTCTATTTTCTATGAAGGTAAAAAACCTTGGGAAGCAAAATGTGATATCGCTTTACCATGTGCTACTCAAAATGAACTTAACGGTGATGATGCTAAACAATTAGTTAAAAATGGTGTTATGATGGTTGCTGAAGTTTCTAATATGGGTTGTACTCCTGAAGCAATTGGAACATTTATTGAGAACAAATTATTATTTGCTCCTGGTAAAGCTGTTAATGCTGGTGGTGTTGCTGTTTCTGGTCTTGAGATGTCTCAAAACTCTATGAAATTTAACTGGGGGAAAGAAGAAGTTGACGAAAAATTAAAACACATAATGACAGAAATTCACAAATCTTGTGTGAAATATGGTACCAAAGATGGTTATACAAATTATGTAAAAGGTGCTAACGTTGCAGGTTTCCTTAAAGTTGCCAATGCAATGGTTGATCAAGGCATATACTAATAATATTTTTTTTAAAAGGCTGTTAATTTATTTAACAGCCTTTTTCTTTTAATCTTACAAATATTCTTATTATGTTCAAAACAAACGAATACTTCGACGGTAAAGTAATGTCAATGGCTTTTGAAACTTCTGAAGGCTCTGCTACAATTGGTGTAATGGCTAAAGGAGACTATGAATTTGGAACTTCCACAATTGAACACATGACTGTAACTTCAGGTATAATGAAAGTTATGTTACCAGATAGCAATGAATGGAAAGAATATAAAGAATTTGAAACTTTTATTGTTGCTAAAGATAAAAAATTTAAAGTTCAACTTTCTGAAGACACTTCATATCGCTGTTTATATAAATAATTTTCAGCATAATAATAAAGCAAATAAAGGCATATAAATCTCAATTTGTAATATATATTGAGATTTTATTAAGCTAAAATCAATTTTCAATAATATAATAATCCCTATTTAATAAAATTATTATAATATTGCATACCTCAATTATTCAATATTATGTATAACAATATTTTCTTTTTATTATACATTTTGTTATGTTTGTATATACATAACGAATTATATAATTATGGCAGGGACAAAAGGAGAAAAATATTATAATGTTTTCTTAAAATATAAAATATGGCTTGTTTCTAGAGAAGAAGAAAATATTTTAGGAGACGGTAAAGTAAATCTATTAAAAGAAATAGATAAACAAGGCTCATTACAATCAGCTGTAAACACAATAGGGATAAGCTATAGAAAAGCATGGGGAAATCTAAAAAAAGCTGAAGAAATTTTAGGTTTTAGTTTAGTTGAGAAACACCGAGGCGGTCAATTTGGAGGAACAACAACTCTCACCGATGAAGGAAGAAATCTTATTGAAGCTTATGAAGAACTTCATAAAGAAATTGATGAAACAATAAAAAAAACAGTGAAAAAATTCTTTAACCATATAAATGATTTTAAATAGATAATAATACTTAATATCTTAAAGAGAGATAACAATACCAAAAAATATGAAAAAAACTAAACAACTAATTTCAATATTGCTTGTTTTAACATTATCTTTTTCGTGTAACAACACAAACAAACAAAAAAAACAAGACGATAACACTATTTCTGGTAAATTGATAATTTTTCATGCCGGTAGTTTATCTGTTCCTTTTAAACAAATTACTGAGGAATTTAACAAAGAATATCCAAATGTAAAAATTATTTTAGAACCTGCAGGAAGTCGAAAATGTGCACGAAAAATAACAGATCTAAATCGAGATTGTGATATTATGGCTTCTGCCGATTATAAAGTAATCGACAACCTGCTAATACCTGATTATGCAGACTGGAACATAAAATTTGCAAGTAATGAGATGTCAATTGTGTATAACGAAAAATCACATTATGCAAATGAGATTAACAAAAATAATTGGTATAATATATTGCTAAAAAAAGATGTTGCCTTTGGCAGATCAGACCCGAATTCTGACCCTTGCGGTTATCGTGCTGTTTTAACTTCTAAGCTTGCAGAAAAATATTACAACCAGAATGGAATTGTGAAAAAAATTTTAGCAAAAGATCTTAACTATATGAGACCCAAAGAAGTCGATTTAATAAGCCTTCTTGAAGCTAATGCAATAGATTATATTTTCCTTTATCGTTCTGTAGCAGAACAACATAATTTAAAATTTTTAATATTACCCGATTCTGTAAATCTTAAAAATCCTGAATTAGGCGAATATTATTCAACCGTTTCTGTTGAAGTTAACGGAAAAAAACCCGGCGAAAAAATAGCTCATAAAGGCGAACCAATGGTTTATGGCGTAACAATTTTAAAAAATGCAAAAAATAAACCTGCTGCTGAGGCTTTCACAAAATTTTTGTTAAGTAAAAATAAAGGAGCTAAAATTATGGAACAAAATGGACAACCATCTGTTATTCCTTCAAACACGATTTCTTATTCTAAAATACCTGACAAGTTCAAACAATTTGTGAAAAAATAATTTGATTAACCAACTAAAATTTAATTCAAAAATTGTAGAGACAAGTTCATAATTATCTTGTCTCTACATATTAAAAATTTTCTTTTTAAAATCAATTGATGATATTTATCATATTATGTGCAAATATTTAATAATATGTTTGCAATCGTTATGTTTAAAAGAGCACAACCGAAACAAAAATGAAAAAACATTTACTCGTATTATTGACATTATTAATGCCATTTTTTTCTATTTCACAAGAAATTACGGGAAAAATTACTGATGCATCAACAAGCAAAGCTCTTGCTGGAGCTAACGTTGTGATAGTTGAAACTAATACAGGAACTATTACAAACACTGATGGTATTTATAAATTCGAAAAGCTAAAGAAAGGAACTTATAATTTATCTGTTAGTTTTATAGGTTATAAAAAAATTAATAAAAAATTAAGTATTACTGAGGACAAAACTTACACATTAAATTTTTCTGTTAATAGTAGCAGTATAGAAACTAAAGAAGTAGTGATTACTGCAACTAAAACACAGCAAAATATTGAAGACATACCCCAAAGAGTTGAGTTGATTTCTTTAGCAAAAATTAAATCAAGCCCTATTGAAAGTGCCGATGATATACTAAAATCAATATCAGGAACTTACGTAAGTCGAACAATGGGAATTTTCAGCCACAATGCAAATGTTAGTATGAGAGGACTAAGTGGAAGCGAGCAATCAAGAGTTTTAATTTTGATGGATGGTGTTCCTATCAATAAATCTGATGGAGGTTCTGTAAACTGGAATATTATGAACATGAATCAAATTGCTAAAGTAGAAGTTACAAAAGGACCCGGTTCTTCTTTATATGGAAGTAATGCAATGGGCGGTGTTATCAACTTTATTTCAAAAAAACCAACTGAAAAAATTACAGGGCAAATTAGTACTGAATATGGAACTTATAATACTATTGGAACAATAGTAAATTTTTCTGGCAGACAAGGCGATGATATTAATCATGGATTATACTGGAATGTTAATGGATTTTATAAACAAAGTGACGGTTATAATTCAACACCTGAAAATGAAAGAGATTCTAATGATGTAGCATCAGATTTACAAGAATATGCTGTAGGAACAAAATTAGGATACGACTTTAATAAATTTAATAATATTGAACTTCAATTAAATTATTTTGACGACCAACGTGGCACCGGTGTTAAAATTTACGATGAAGATGGTTGCAACTTCCAACATGAAACATATTCAGGCAGCTTAAATTATAAGGGGGAATTGGGAAAAACAAAAATAAACGCTATTGTTTATTATAGAAATGAGCCATTCTACAGACTAAACGAATCTATTAAAATAAAAAATGGCAATGTAATGTACAAATGTTATGATGTAAGTTCTGAAAGAATTGATATGGGAACTATGTTTAATGCATCGCATAAATTTGGCAAACACAATTTAATAACTACTGGTTTTGATATGAAAAACGGAAGTGTTGATGGTAACGATAATTACAAAACCTCACCCGATATTGTAACAAACAAAGGAAAAATGAACACGTTCGCTTTTTATGCTCAGGATGAATTAAGTCTTTTAAACAATAAAATTAAAATTATTGCAGGATTAAGATACGACGTAGCAAGATTTTATGATGGATCATATTACATAACAGACGGAACCAGAGCAACTTCAATACTAGAAGATCTTGTTAATGAAAATCTTAATGAGCACACATGGGCTGCAATAAGTCCTAAATTTTCTGCTCAATACTCCTTTAATAAAAATACTCGAACATATATTTCATACTCAAAAGGCTTCCGTCCTTCAATCTTAGATGACCTTTGCCGATCAGGTTTTATTGCTGGGGGATTTAAACGAGCAAACCCCGATTTAGAAGCAGAAACTCTTGCTAATTTTGAAATTGGGGGGAATATTAATATTAACAATAAATTAAAAATTTCTTCTTCAATTTATTATTCTATTGGTCACGATTTTATGTATTATGTAAGCACCGGAGATTCATTAATGATGGGTGGAAAATTAAAACCTGTAAGAATAAAACAAAATATTAGTAAAGTAAATATTTACGGAGCTGAATTAGATGTTGCTTACAAAATAAATTCAAATCTAAATGTTTTCGCAAACTACACATTTGCAAATTCTCAAATATCAAATTTTGATGCCTCTACAGGAGATTTTGATTTAACAGATAAATATTTAACCTATGTTCCTCAAAATCAGGCTTCAAGTGGCATTTTATGGATGAATAAAATATTAAATACAAATGTAACTTATCATTATTATGATGACCAATGGATGGACGATCAAAACATTGACAAAATTGATGCATTTTCATCTATCGATTTAAAATTCTGGAAAACAATTAAGTCATTTACTATGAGCATGAATATACAAAATGTAACAAATCATATATACATCGAAAGTCATAGTCACGAATCTCTTGGAAGATTTATTACTGGTCAAGTTTCTTATCAATTCTAATAGATAAATTTAAAGGGCTAGGACAAAATTAAAAAACGTTATAGCCCTTTATTAATAAAAAAGCATGAAAAATAATTTTTTAACTAAAATATTTAAAAGTAAGTATTTCTTAATAGTGATGCAATTAATCACTATAACAGCTTTTACTCTTCTCATTATAGGATCAATAGGTGTAGATACCGGCAATAATTTTAAAATAACAAAAATAATTCAACATACGAACTTGCCAAATTTGTTGGTTTGGTCTTACTGGTTTTCATTAATAATAATTGTAGCAATAATTTTTGGGAGATTTTGGTGCTCTGTTTGTCCCATGGAGTTAATAATTAGCATTTTTAATAGATTGGGATTGAAAAAAAAACCAGGTAAATTCATGAAGTCTGGTTGGCTTGTTACTATTTTGTACACAATTATATTAATATTTGGGATTCATGTTTTTCTTATACAATGGCTACCCATGCGTATGGCATTATACATGTTGTCATTATTAAGTATTGTTATAATAGTCTCACTTATTTGGGAAAAACGTACGTTTTGTAATTATGTTTGTCCAATAGGATTTTTATTAAAATTATACTCTTTATTCTCAACAATAAGAATAAAAAACAAGAGTAAAGAAGTTTGTAAAAACTGTAAAACGAGAGACTGTATTTCTAAAAAAAATCATTATAATTTTATTAAACGTTCATGCACCTCAAATGTTAATCCTCCTGATTTAAAATATCAGAATGATTGTATCTTATGTGGGCAATGTATTAAAACATGTCCAAACGATAATCTAAAAATCGGTTATAGTAAACCATCATTAAAAAAAATTGCAAATATTAATTTTTCATCATCTGAGATATCATTTATTGTAATAATAGCAGGTCTTGTACTATGGGAAATATTATTCAAATGGGAAGTTGCAAGAGGATTTTATCTTGCTCCTCTCTATTTTATTTCTAATCTATTTGGATTTGCCGACAATTTTTTTAAAATTATCAAAGCTTTATTTTTCTTTATTATTTATCCCAGTTTTTTATTTCTAATATTTTCATTAATAATGAAATATTTTTCGAAAAAAAGCTTGAAAGATTGTTTAGGTAATATTGTTATTTCAATTTTACCAATAATAATAATTATGCATCTATTAAGTGCTATATTAATAATGATTGAACATTCAGTTTACATTCCATTGGCAATTTCTGACCCAATAGGATTTGATACTGCAACAGCAATACTCAACAAAACAATTTTAGTAAATAGAACAGAATATATTCCTTGGTTAGTAACTTTACTTTGTATAACTCTACCAATAATTGGATTCATAATATCATATAAAATTATTAAACTAAGAAAAAATAATAAAGCACAAAAGACAATAGCCTTACTAACAAGCTTTGTATACTTTGCTTTATTTGAATTTTCATTAATTGGATGGAGATTCGATTTAATAGAACCTTTTTTAAAAACATGTAACTAAAAAATAATCTAAAAACAAAAAAAATGAAAAAAATTTTATTTCTAGCAATTGCAATTGGCTTTATAACAGTTTCTTGCACAAACAATTCAAAAATAGACAACGCTCAAAAAGAGACAACACTTAAAGTTGATACTACAGATGCCACAAATAATTTTTACGACAATGAAATTACCCACGAATTAAATGGTAATGATGTTGAAGTTTTGGGCGAAGTAGCTAATCCCGGGAAAGTATATTTTTCAAAATTACCGCAACGGTCGGTAATTATTAAAGAGGCAAAATTAAAAGACAATAATGAAATAGCATTTGTAGGTGCTTATCGTTACGATGGTTATTCAATTTACGATATCTTAAACGAAAGAATTCTTAAAAAAGCAAATCAAGAAGAATTTCCTCCAATAATTGATCTTTATGTTGAAATTTCTAACGACAAAGGAGAATCTGTTCTTTTAAGTTGGGCTGAAATTTACTATCCTATTTATCGTCATAACATAATTATTGCTACAAAAGTTATGCACATTGTTCCTTCAAAAAGTAAAGATTTATGGCCTTTACCTACAGAAACAAAATTAATTGTAGGAACAGATTTAATTACAGAAAGAAATATTTCTAATCCTACTAAAATTATTGTTAAGAGTCTTGATGATAAATTCAAAATCAAAAGGGATATAAAACCTCTTTATTCAAAAGACTTAAAAATTTATAATGACAAAGAATTAATAAAAACCTTAACTCAAATACCAAAAAATTTAAAAGAAGAAAATTTTTCAACAATTTTTTATGGTAGAGGAAGAGGTATTCATAGCACTAGCGATTTTATTGGAGCCAAGTTGAAAGATCTTTTAATAACTGATTTTGAATTCAATAAAAAAAATATTCAAAATGGAATGTTTGTTCTTGCTTCAAAAGATGGTTATAGATCTGCTTTCACTTATAGCGAAGTAATGAACCGTAACGACCAATCAGAAATTTTATTAATTGACAAAAACAATTACGAAAATGCAGGTCGTTTCTCAATATTCCCTAGCTGTGATTTTTTCTCAGACAGGGCTATGAAAGCTTTAAATGAAATACATTTTAGAACAATAAAACATTAGGAAGTTTGGAGTTTGGAGTTTGGAGTTTGAAGTTTGAAGTCTGAAGTTTTATAAATATATTTCTTTAAATTGCTCTTTTGATTTATAAATTCGAAAGAGCAATTTTTCTATATTAGCGATAAAAAACCTAAGGGATATAAAACATTTTTTTGTACTTTTAGAAGTTTTTAAGATTTAACGTTAAAATGAAAAAAATTGAACCTGTAAATTTAATATTTGCTTTTTTGGGAGGCATAGTCCTTTTGTTCATATTAGGACCACTCCTCAGCATGTTTTTTGCTAGTTCACCACAAGAAATTTTTGAGACGACTAAAGATGTAGAAGTACAAAACAGTATTTGGCTAACTCTTTTAACATCAATGGGAGCAACTGTTGTATTTTCTATTTTTGCAATACCCCTATCTTATTTACTTGCTCGAAAAAATTTTTATTTTAAAAAATTAATAATAGGTATTATCGATATTCCAGTTGTAATTCCTCACTCAGCTGCCGGTATTGCTATTTTAGGATTTATTTCAAGAGATACTGTAATTGGAAAAACAGCCTCTTACTTTGGATTTAATCTTATAGGACATCCAATAAGCATATCAATAGCAATGGCATTTGTAAGCATTCCGTTTTTATTAAATTCTGCCCGTGACGGGTTTTCATCAGTTCCGGTAAGACTAGAAAAGGCAGCACTAAATCTGGGAGCTTCGCCTATCAGAGTATTTTTCACCATTTCGCTACCTCTTGCATGGCGAAATATTATTTCCGGATTAATAATGATGTTTGCCCGAGGCATGAGTGAATTTGGGGCTGTAATTATTGTTGCATATCACCCAATGATAACTCCTGTATTGATTTATGAACGATTTGGTGCTTTTGGTTTAAAATACGCACGTCCTGTATCAATAGTATTTATTGGAGTTTGTTTAATTTTCTTCATTTTGTTACGACTACTTTCAAAAGAAAGGAAAAATGCTTGAAGTAAAAAATATATCAAAAAAATTAGATGATTTTAACATTAAAGATATAAGTTTTTCTGTTAACAAAGGTGATTACTTTGTTATTCTTGGCGTTTCAGGTGCAGGAAAATCTGTTATACTAGAAATTATAGCTGGCTTAATGCAACCAAATTCCGGCACAATTCATCTTAACAATAAAAATATTACTAACGAAAAAATCCAAAAAAGAAAAGTTGGTCTCGTATTTCAAGATTATGCTGTTTTTCCTCACTTATCTGTAAAAGAAAATTTATTATATCCTTTAAAAAACGTTGGTCTTGAAAAAGAAGAAATTCAAAACAGAATGAACGAATTAGCTGACGAAATGAGCATTTCTCATTTATTAAAAAGAAGTCCAACAACCCTATCGGGAGGTGAATTACAACGCGTTGCTCTTGCACGAACACTTGCTCTAAATCCTGAGTGTTTACTTCTCGACGAGCCTCTCTCTTCATTAGATATTCAACTTAAAAATAACTTAAGAGGATTGTTGCGAAAAATAAACAGAAAGGGACAAACAATAATTCATGTAACTCACGATTACGAAGACGCAATATTTTTAGCAAATAAAGTTGCAGTTATAAATGATGGAAAAATTGTTCAGACCGGTTCTCCCGAGGAAGTTTTTAAAAATCCGAAAACAAAATTTGTAGCAAATTTTTCGGGTATAAAAAATTTTTTCAAGGCAGATATAATAACAGAGGTAAACGAAAATTTAAAAAAAGCTGTTATTAATAATAAAGTTTCAGTAAGTTTATTTACAGAAGCAAAAACAGGAACAGGTTTTGTAATTATTAAAAATAAGAACATTATTATATCTAACATAAAACCCAACATAAGTGCGATGAACAACTATCAAGGTGTTGTTGTAGATGTTTTACCTGCTAAATTTGGTGTTGAGATTATTGTTGATATAGGAATTTTAATTTCTGTTTTGATTAGTGCAGAAACTTTAAAAAAATATGATTTCTTTGAAGATAAAAAAGTGTGGATTTCTTTTAAAGCATCATCTGCAAAATTTTTGCATGGATAAAATAATTTGGAATTACGAATTAAAAATTAGGAATTGGTATTTCGCTCTCGCTCAACTTTATGAGCTTTTTTACTTATTATTATACTGGTTCATTGTTCGCTCTAGTCCTATTGTTCCAAAACCTTTAATAACATCAATTGCAATTTTTAAACGCTCGGGTATGAGCTTCTCTTCATCAGCAGACCATTGACCTATGACATAATCAATTTGTTCTCCTCTTCTAAAATTATTTCCAACACCAAAACGTAATCGTGCATAATTTTGATGTCCTAATATTTCGGTAATATTTTTCAATCCATTATGACCGGCATCATTACCTTTAGGTTTTAATCTAAATTTTCCGAAAGGCAGAGAAATATCATCAGAAATAACTAATAAATTTTCGGCTGATAATTTTTCTTTTTGCAACCAGTAGTTTACTGCTTTGCCACTTAAATTAACGTAGGTAGTAGGTTTGATTAACACAAATATTCTGCCTTTAAATTTATATTCACATCTAAAAGCATGACGTTCTTGCTTAAAACAAATATTGGATGCTTCAGCTAAAGCATCCAATATTTTAAAACCTATATTATGCCGAGTATTAAAATATTCGTTACCAATATTTCCTAATCCGACAATTAAATATTTCAATTTATAAAAATTTATTTATTCACTTTTTTCAGCAGGAGCATCACTTGCTTCTTCTGTTTTAACTGCTTCTTCAGTTTCTTCTGCGTCTTCTTCTACAGAAGTTCTTGAAACTTTAACCTCAACAACTACAGTATTTTTTGGAGCTACTAATTCAAGATTTTCAAAACTCAAATCACCAATTTTTATAGTTTTACCTAATCCTAAATTATCAATATTAATATTAAGAACATCTGGCAAATCTTTAACAACAGCCGTTACTAAAACTTTTCTTCTAAGTAAATATAGGGTTCCTCCTTGTTTAACACCTGGAGCTAAACCATTTAATTTAACTGGGACTCCGATTTCAATTGTTTTATCATCTTCAACCTGAAAAAAATCAATATGTAAAATTTTGTCAGTTACAGGATGAAATTGAATATCTTTAAGTATTGCTTTATATACTTTACGTTTAATTTTTAGTTTTACAATATAAACATTAGGAGTATAAACTAAGCTACTAAAATCGTTTTCATGAGCATAAAAATGAACATTTTTTTCACCACCATATAATTCACAAGGTACTTGTAAATCTTTTCGCAATTGTTTTGTGAATTTTTTACCTACATTTTCTCTAATTGTTCCTTTAATCTCAATTGTTTCCATTTTTTTAAATTTTCTGTGTTACTAAAAAAACACATAAGTTATTTTAATTCAAATAACTATTGTTTTCCACATTACACGTTAATACTATTTTTTTGAGTTTGCAAATATAATAATTTAAAAAATAAAATTAGAACTTATTGACTGATAATTATAGACTTTTTTTATAACATCAGAAAAGGTATCAGCTACAGAAAGGACTTTTATTTTATCGCACTTCTGTTTTAAAGGAATAGTGTCAGTAACAATAAGCTCAGTTATTGAAGATTTTTCAATTCGTTCGTAAGCCGGACCAGACAATACAGCATGAGTTGCAACTACTCTAACACTTTTTGCTCCTTTATGAAGTAATATATCAGAAGCCATTGTTACTGTTCCCGCTGTATCTATAATGTCATCAACAATTATAACATTTTGGTCTTTCACCTTTCCTATAACAGTCATATCGCCAACTACATTAGCTTTAGATCTCGTCTTATGTGAAATTACAACAGGGGTTTTTAAATGTTTTGAATAAGCACTTGCACGCTTTGATCCTCCCATATCAGGAGCCGCCATTGTTAAATTTGGTAAATTTAAGCTCTTAATATAAGGTACAAATATTGATGATGCATATAAGTGGTCAACCGGAATATTAAAAAAACCTTGAATTTGATCGGCATGTAAATCCATTGTCATAACTCTTGAAACACCTGCAGCATATAATAAATCAGCTACTAATTTTGCACCTATTGACACCCTGGGTTTATCCTTTCTGTCTTGTCGTGCTAAACCGAAATATGGAATAACAGCAACAATTTTATAAGCCGAAGCTCTTTTTGCAGCATCAATCATTAAAAGCAATTCCATCAAATTATCAGATGGTGCAAATGTTGATTGTACTATAAAAACGTACGACCCCCTAACTGTTTCATTGTAAGAGGATTGAAACTCTCCATCACTGAATTTTAAGCATGATGAACTACCTAGTTTGGTTCCATAGCTTTTAGCTATTTTTTCAGCCAAATATTTAGATGACGAACCTGAAAAAATTTTCATTGAATTATGTACAGACATGACCTTTATTTTTTTTTGTAAAAGTATAAATAGTATTACAAATATTTAAAGTATTAATACATCTTTAACAACACCTTTTTCACTTTTTTTTGTAATAAAATTTGTTTAACTTATCTATATAATTTAAAATATCGTCTCTTCCAACAACTTTTTCAGAAGATGTAATGAATTCTTTTGGTAATTCTTCCCATTTTTCTAACATCGCATTTTTAAATGTTTGTATGTTATTCGCTAATTTAATTTTAGCCAATTTATCAGATTTAGTATATACTATAGCGAAAGGGATTTGTTTTTCACCAAGGTTTTCAATAAAATCTAAATCAATTTTTTGAGGTTCATGACGAGAATCAATTAAAACAAAAAGACAAACTAAATTTTCGCGATTGTCAATATACTTATAAATAAATTTTTGCCATTTCTCTTTGCTTGTTTTTGAAACTTTAGCAAATCCGTATCCAGGAAGGTCAACCAAATACCAATCTTTGTTAATAAGAAAATGATTTATTAACCTTGTCTTTCCTGGTTTGACTGAAATTTTTGCAAGCTTTTTTCGCCCTGTCAACATATTAATTAACGATGATTTCCCAACATTGGAACGTCCAATAAAAGCATATTCTGGCATAATTGGTTTCGGACATTTATCAAGATTAGTATTACTAATAACAAAATCGGCTTGTTTTATAATCATTTTTTTAAATTTATTTTATCAAACAATTTTATAATTCTTGTACTCTCCTACTCGATAGTTAGTTGATTTTTCAATAAAAATTTTTACAAATTCTTTAAAAAAAATATAATAATCAAATTTCCAATTGCTATGTATTATTCTTGAAGACATAACTGAAGGATAAGTTTCTTCAAAATATTTGAATAATCAAATTTTAAAGCATTACGAATAAATGAAAAACCTACTCCTTTCATTTTTAATTAAGATAGGAAACTTTTGGTTACAAAAATATGTTAATTAATTTTAATATTGATTATTTATTTAAAATTAGGGTAATAAAAGATTTATTTTTTAAATTCTTAAAAAGGTATCTCTTTATTAAAATCAGGCAAGTAATATGATTGGCTTTCAATCTCTTGAATCCATCCATTATGAAAACCAAAATTTTGAATTACATCTACTACTTTTTTATATTCATCGCTTCTTATCGTTCGGTTTAAAGAAGAATCATCTTGTACTTTTATTGTTGGATAATACTGCGACATTAATGAAATATAAACATTTGTTGAAATTTCCTCTGCCACATATTTAAATAAATTTATACTATTATCAACATTATTGGGTAAAACAAGATGCCTAATAATTAAGCCAGATTCTGCTTGATTATTTTCATTTACAATTAATGTTGATCCCTTTTGTCTGTACATTTCCTTAATTGCCATTGATGCAATTTTAGGATAATTATTTGCATCTGAATATTTTTTTGCAATATTAGAATTAATATACTTAAAATCAGCTAAATAAATATCTACAAGATCTTCAAGTTGTTTTAATGTATCAACTTTATCATAAGAATTTGTATTATAAACTATTGTTGGATACCTGCCTAATTTATGAAGTTCGTTAATAATAATCTTTACTTGTGGTACAAAATGAGAAGGTGAGACAAATCCAACTGAATTACAACCCGTATCAAGTATTGCTAAAATCTTTTCAATTACTTCAGATAATTCTAAATTATACTGCGGTAAGCTATTGCAGTTTCTGCTAATCTGATAATTCTGACAATAAACACATTGCAAATTACAATGTGTAAAAAAGACATTACAAATTCCTTTCGCTCCACTAATAACAGGTTCTTCACCGTAATGCGAAACTATTGATGCAATATTATAACTTGCATCGCTCTTACAATAACCTAACTTAGATGTAAATCTATTTACGTGACAATTGCGTGGACAAACTGTACAATCTTTCAGTTCGTTAAAAATTTCATTATAATTATTCACTCAAAACGACAATTAAAAAGTTCCAAACTCAAAAGGAACTTCAACAAGTTCTTCATATCCTTCACCGGCCTCCTGCATATCTTCATCATCTTCCATATAAAACCAATGAATTACTACATCATTTCCATTTTCTTTAATATCTTCAAACTTCCCCATTACGTCTAATAACATTTTAGATGAAGCAGTATTAAAGTAGTCCATCTTAAAAACAATATCAGTTTTCTGATTTGGATCTTCTGAATAATCTTCTAACCAATTAATTATTGGGCGATAAAACTCTTCAACATCTTCAGGCAATGATTTGCCTGAAAACTCAAACTTGCTATTATCTTTATCTAATAAGACTGTTGGTCTATCATCAGTACCTGCAAATTCAAATTTATCCATATAATTAAGTTCAAATAAAAATTAAATTTCTATAAAATTTCAATTAACAAATATAAATATAAAATCGAAAAAAAAATATTATATTTATACTTAAAATCAAAAAAGAACTAAAAAAAATCTTTTAACATGAGGATATTGTTATTTAAAATAACTTTATAACTTTGTTTCAAAATTTTATATTACATAATTAACCAAAATTTACGTCTATGAATAAATATAAATTTATTGCATTTTTGATTTTAATAAGTTGCTTCAGTACAATTAGTTTAGCTCAAAATAAAGGTGCAATTACGCCGAATGTTATTAAGCAGATTAAAGAAGCTTATAAAAAAGATTCTCATTCAAAATCCCTTACTAATGCTATTTCAAATAACAAGTTAAATAGTTTAGCTTTAAACAGAGAAAACATTGGTCAAGTTGATCATTTTTTTAAATACAAAGTGAAAGTAAAAGGAATAACTGACCAAAAAAGTTCAGGAAGATGCTGGATGTTTTCAGGCTTAAATGTTTTAAGACCAAAAATTATTGAAAAATACAACTTAAGCAATTTTGAATTTTCGGAGAGCCACTTATTTTTCTGGGATCAATTAGAAAAAGCGAATCTATTTCTAGAAATAATTATAAAAACCGGAAAAAAACCAATTGATGACAGAACTGTTCAATGGG
The DNA here is from genome assembly GCA_015222055.1 of Bacteroidota bacterium. Classification (GTDB taxonomy): domain Bacteria; phylum Bacteroidota; class Bacteroidia; order Bacteroidales; family B39-G9; genus B39-G9. The sequence goes on from JADFUR010000086.1 coordinate 28,979, forward strand.
CTTTTAAAAACCCAGTGAACGATGGCGGTGTTTGGAATTCATTAGCAAATCTTTTGATTAAATATGGTGCTGTTCCTAAATCAGCAATGTCAGAAACTCAAAGTAGCAACAACACTCGCTATTTGGGTAAAATTTTAAACACTAAACTTCGTGAAGATGGTTTAGAACTTCGTAAAATGAGTGCTAATAAAACAAAAGTAGATAAAATTGAAAAACGCAAGCTTGAAATGCTTAGCGATATTTATAAAATTCTTGCTTATAATATTGGTGAACCTCCAACGGAATTTAGCTGGCGCTATAAAAATACTAAAGATAGCATAAGTGAAGAAAAAACTTACACTCCAAAAAGCTTCTTAAAAGAAGTTTTGGATGTAAATCTTGAGGACTATGTTTTACTTATGGACGATCCTTCAAGGCCATATAACAAATTATATGAAATTCAATATGACAGGAACGTTCAAGAAGGAAAAAACTGGGTTTACATTAATATTCCTTCTTCAGAAATTAAAAAATTTGCATTAGGATCAATTAAAAATAATGAGGCAATGTACTTTTCTTGCGATGTTGGAAAACAATTAAACAGAGATGCCGGTTTATTATCAATGAACAATTATGATTATGCATCATTATACAATATTGATTTTGGCATGAATAAAAAAGAAAGAATTCTAAGTCGCCAAAGTGGATCTTCTCATGGAATGGCTCTCGTAGGAGTTGATGTTGATCAAAATGAGAACCCAACAAAATGGCTAATTGAAAATTCATGGGGAGCAAATGCTGCTTATAATGGATATTTAACAGCTACAGATAAATGGTTTGATGAATATATGTTTAGAGTAGTGGTTGACAAAAAATTTGTTGATGCTAAAACATTAAAAATTTTAAAACAAAAACCAACACAACTTCCTCCTTGGGATCCAATGTTTACGCCTGATAAGTAATTAGTGAAGTTGAAAGCTTAAAGTTCAAAAAATATGATCTTTCGGATTTGTAATCCGGAAGCATTAATATACAGCTTATTAATTCGGGATTACAAATCCCAAACAGCATTGATAGCTTTTAAAAATAATGTCATAAAAGGCATCCGCTCTTTCGGATTTGTAAGCCGAAAGAGCATTTTTGTTAAAAATTCAAACTAAAATACATGCAATGTGTGGTATAACAGGTATTTATGCTTTTAACGAAAACGGCAAATCCTATTTTAACAAAATAAATGAATCAATAAAAACACTTTCTTTTCGTGGACCTGACGACACTGGAACATTTAAGCATAATAATGTTGCTTTGGGGCATTCTCGATTAGCTATTATTGACACTACTTCAGCAGCCTCACAACCGTTTACCGATAATAGCGGACGATATACAATAATTTTTAATGGAGAGTTTTATAACTTTAAAGAACACCAAACAATTTTAAAAAAGAAAGGTGTTAAGTTTAAATCAAACAGCGACACCGAAGTTTTACTTTATTTATATATTAATGAAGGGATATCTTTTTTAAATAAAGTAAATGGTTGTTTTGCTCTAGCTATTTATGACAACAAAGATGAAACATTATTAATTGCAAGAGACCGAATTGGCATAAAGCCTTTAATTATTTATCATGATGACGATAAATTGATATTTGCCTCAGAGATGAAAGCAATTTTAGCTTACAATATTCCTAAAAAAATAAACAATGTATCTCTTTATAATTATCTGCAATTTAACTATATACCTTCACCTTATTCAATTTTTGAAAATACCGAAAAACTAATACCAGGCTCCTATATTTTAATTAAAAATAAAAAAATTGAAAAAAAACAATATTATAAAATCCCATATCCAAATAAAAAAACGGATTTAACTTATAATCAAGCACAGCAAAAACTCAATGAATTATTATCGGAATCTGTAAAATTAAGAATGATTTCCGATGTACCTTTAGGAGCATTCTTAAGCGGAGGAATAGATTCTTCAGTTATTGTGGCATTAGCTTCGCAGTTTACAAAAAATTTAAATACTTTTTCGATTGGCTATAAAGATGAACCATTTTATGACGAAACTTACTATGCTGATTTAGTAGCAAAAAAATACAAAACAAATCATACAGTATTCTCTTTATCAAACGATGATTTGTTTAATAACTTGTATAAAGTATTAGACTACATTGACGAGCCATTTGCAGATTCTTCGGCACTAGCTGTAAATATTTTAAGCATGCACACTAGGGAAAAAGTAACTGTAGCTCTTTCTGGTGATGGTGCCGACGAAATGTTTGCTGGATATAACAAACACATGGCACATTTTAAAGCAAATAATAATAATTTTGTTAACAGTATTATAAAGATTGGTTCACCATTTTGGGGTGGTATTCCTCAGTCGAGAAACAATAAATTTGGAAACATCATACGACAAATAAATCGCTTTTCGGAAGGTCTTAATCTAAGTGAAAAAGAAAGATACTGGCGATGGTGTTCAATAAATAATGAACAACAAGCTGGCAATTTGCTTAATTCAAAATACGCCAACAAAGAGTATCAAAAAATTAAGAATTCAATTTTAGCACATATAAATAAAGATTCCTCAATATCAAATATCCTATATTCTGATATGCACTTAGTCTTGCAAAGCGATATGCTTCACAAAGTTGACCATATGTCAATGGCAAACAGTCTCGAAGTAAGAACCCCATTTTTAGACCATAATATTGTTGATTTTGCTTTCCAATTACCTGATAGTTACAAAATAAACAAATCGACGAAAAAAAGAATTTTACAAGATTCATTCAGGCACAATCTGCCAGAAGAGTTATACAACAGACCTAAGCATGGCTTTGAAGTTCCTATGTTAAAATGGTTTCGTAACGAATTAAAATCACTGATAACCGACGACCTTTTAAATGATAATTTTATTAAAGAACAAAACATTTTTAATGTTGATGTAATAAAAAAAATGAAATTAAAATTATTCTCTACAAATCCCCAAGATATTCAATCTCAGATATGGGGATTGCTAGTTTTTCAATATTGGTGGAAAAAAAACTTTTATTAGTCATCAAAATATCTACACTTGTAATATATTTGCAACTAATTATAAAAACTTAGGTAAAATTGATTAAAAAAGCCTAAATTTGATAATAATTTCAAAAAAAAATGCCAAAAATTTTACGAATAATAAATCGGTTTAATATTGGAGGTCCTACATATAATGCTGCATATTTGACAAAATATTTGTCAAACGATTTTGAAACATTATTAGTTGGTGGTGAAAAAGAAGAAACCGAAGATAGTTCAGAATATATTATTCGTAATCTCGGTATTGAGCCAGTAATTATTCCCGAAATGCATCGCTCAATTGATCCAAGAAACGACCTTCTAGCCTATCGAAAATTAAAAAAAATTATTGAGACATATAAGCCGGACATTGTTCACACTCATGCCTCAAAAGCTGGTACTATTGGAAGAATAGCTGCTCTACGAAGTAATGTTCCTATAATTATTCACACTTTTCACGGACACATTTTCCATTCTTATTTTAATTCATACAAAACAAAAATATTTCAAAATATTGAACAGGGATTAGCAAAAAAAAGTAGTAAAATTATTGCAATCAGTGATTTGCAAAAAAAAGAACTCTCCGAAACATATAATATTACATCTGCAAATAATATTGAGGTTATACCTCTCGGTTTTGATTTAGATCGATTTCATCAAAACAATGCTTTAAAAAGAAAAGCATTTAGAGAAAAATATAATATTGATGATGACGAACTGGCAATTGGTATAGTTGGACGACTTGTACCTATTAAAAATCACAATTTATTTTTAGAATCAATTAAATATATTAAAAAAAACACCTCGAAAAAAATTAGAGCTTTTATAATTGGCGATGGAGAAAGCCGTCATAATTTAGAAAAAAAATCAAAGGAGTTAAATATAGATTATGTTGACGGAACAAAAACAAACAAAAAAGCAACTCTAACATATACATCTTGGATAAAAGATATTGACTTTGCTTATGCCGGATTAGATATAGTTACATTAACATCGCTAAACGAAGGAACACCTGTTAGCCTAATTGAGGCTCAAGCAGCAAACAAGCCTATTGTTAGCACTAATGTTGGAGGCATTGAAAACGTTGTTATACCACAAACAACAGCCCTGCTGTCAAAAAATGATGATGTTAATGACTTCTCACACAAACTTTTCTCTCTAATAGAAAACGATGAATTAAGGTATAGTTTATCTCAAAAAGGTTGGCAACACGTTCATAACAAATTCCACTATTCTCGTCTAGTGAGTAACACCGAAAATTTATATTATAAGCTTTTGTGTAGTTAAACTGAACTTTTTGCTTCTCATGACACTTAGCATTTTATAATTTCACAATAACAGAAATTTGCAAATTAGTCAGTATAAAACAGCTTTTCATCAATTTTTTAAATATTTTAATTACATTGTTAAAAAGAAATTTTTATCTTTGATAATTATAACTCTGTATTTGCATAAGAGGTATTAAATTATTTTCTTTTGCATTATTACAAAACATTCATATTACTTATGAAAAAATATTTAATCTTTATACTTATCACTATTCTATTTGCCTCATGTAGGCTTATTAACCCAGGCAAAATGTTTCAAACAGAAAGAAATTTTAAATTTTCCGAGTTTCAAGCTTCAAAAAAAGAATACGTTATCCAAGCTTTTGATAAATTGAACGTGAAAATTTTCACTAACGATGGATTTCGTCTTATTGATGTACAAGCAAATGCTGGCAACAATATGCAAAACAAAAACGTAATATCATATCTTGTTGAGTATGATGGAAAAGTAAAAGTTCCTACATTAGGCAGAATAAAAATTTCAGGCTTAACTATTAGAGAAGCAGAGCAATTACTAGAGAAAGAATATTCACAATATTATAAAAAACCTTTTGTAATAATCAATGTAACAAACCGAAGAATAATAATTTTTTCAGGAGGCAGTTCAAATGGCTCTGTATTACCAATTACAAATGAAAATTTCACATTAATTGAAGCTTTGGCTCAAGCAGGAGGAATTGATAATTTCAGTAAATCATATAAAATAAAATTAATACGAGGAAACTTGAACAGTCCTCAGGTATTTTTATTTAATGTTTCGGACTTAAAAGATATGAACAAAGCAAATTTTTTACTGCAAGCTAACGATATTATTTATGTTGAAACAAGACCAAGATACGCATCAAAAGTATTGATTGAAATAGCTCCATATATGAGTTTATTAACTACAATATTATTAATAGCAAGTTTTCTCTAAAAAATACTAAACAAAAATGCAACAAAATAAAATCCCAATAATAAACGAAAAGTTTGACCTTCAAATATTCTTATTGATTTTAAAAAAAAATATTTGGCTTTTCCTTCTTTTTATTTGTCTATCAATTTTTGGCACATATTTATATTTAAGATACACACCTCCTGTTTACAAATCGATTTCAATTATACAAATTAACAACGAAGGAAGCCAGGCACAAAAAATTCTAAACATTGAAGATATTTATGAAAAAAAAGACATATCGAATGTTATTGAGTTGTTGAGATCGAAAGAATTTTTAAAAAGAGTATATAATAAACTCCCTCTTAATATTGAATACTATACACAAGGAACTTTCCAATCAACTGAATTATATAGGACTTCACCTTTTAAGCTTGAAACAAAAATTGACAACCCTTGTATTTACAATATGCCAATTTTTATTAATTTTCACGATAAAACTTCTTTTACTATTCAATATGAAATTTCAGGAAAAAAATATAAATACAATTTAAAAACAAATATTTGGAATTTAATATGTGGTGGTAAAATTAAATTAAGCATTAATAATTATAAAAGAATAGAATTACAACAAAGTAATCTTAATAAAACAGCCTACTCGTTTATTATAAACAAGCCTGACAATATTTTTTCAAAACATGCGAACACCCTTAACATAAAACTCTTAAACAGATATGCCAATACCATTGAGATATCATGTTCTGCCAATAATGCGAATAAAACTTCTGAAATGGTAAATACTATTGCTGAAGAATATATGAAATATGATATTGAAAAGAAAAAAGAAAGTGCCCAAAAAATTTTATCATTTATTGATTTACAACTGAAATCTGTTTACAAAAATCTTGATAATACAGAAAAACAGCTTCATGAATTTAAGAAAGAAAACAAACAAAATTTTAATATTCTATCAAGCAAAACATCTTCCCCAATATTCACAACAAAAATCAATGAATTTCAAAATAAAATATTAAATATTGATTTTCAGCTAGTTACACTTAAAAGAATTCAAGAGCAAATTATTAAAGGTAAAGATTCTAATGTTTATGAAATTATTGCAATATTATCGGGCACAAAATTCGATGGAATTATTGTAAATGTATTAAGTAACCTTCAAAAACTAATTACAAAAAAGCAACAATTGCTAAACGATGTAACAGCAAACAATTACCAAATTACAACAATTGATAGTCAAATAAACAACCAAAGGCAATTAATAATTGAACTATTAAGCACAACAATAAGCAGGATAAGTGAGCAAAAAAAAGATTATAAAAAAAAGATAGATGAATATGAAAACAAAATGTTTAACAATGCATCGTTTGAAGTTGAATACTCAAAATTAGATCGTTTATACACAATTAATGAAAGATTTTATCATAAATTAATTGAAAAAAAAGCAGAGTATTTAATCTCACAAGCAGGCTATGTGTCTTTAAATGAAATTCTTGAAAAATCAGACATTTCACATAAACCAATTTCTCCCATCAAAAAAAATATTACAATAATATTTTTATTTATAGGCATTATTATAAGCTTAATAATTATTTTTATTAAATATTTACTATACGATGAAGTAACTTCAATTGAAAATCTTAAAAATTATACTTCCGTGCCTGTTTTGGGGGCAATACCAAACTATAAAAAACAAATACCTGTATCCCAACTTTTAGTTGATAAAAAACCAAACTCAATTTTTACAGAATCTTTTAGAAATATACGATCAAACTTACAATTTATTTCTCACGAAAAAGGTTCTAAAATAATTACAGTTACTTCAACAATTGCAGGTGAAGGAAAAACTTTTGTTGCTATTAACTTGGCAGGAATATTATCAATATCAGACAAAAAAGTTATATTACTTGATTTTGACTTACGAAAGCCTCGTATTCATCTAGGGTTTGATACTGATAATGATAAGGGTATAAGCACAATTCTTATTAATCAAAACACTATTGGAGAATGCATCAAACACTCAAATAAAAATCATTTTGATTTTATTACTGCTGGTCCTGTCCCTCCTAATCCTTCTGAAATAACTATGTGTGAAGAAAAAAATAAAATGCTTAATTCATTAAAAAATGATTATGACTACATTATTATTGATACTCCTCCTATAGGAATAGTTACAGATGCTATGGATAATATTCAAAAAGCAGACTATCCCATTTATGTAATGAAAGCAAATTCATCAAAAAGATATTTTATAAATAATATAAACAATCTTTTCAAAGAAAAAAAATTAAACCGTCTTTCTATTGTCCTAAATGGCATTGATTTACACGTTTCAAATATAAAATATGGATACGGTTATGGTTATTATGACGATGAAAATGAGACAAAAAAACACTCTCTTATTAAAAAAATATTAAAAAAATAATACATGAATAACATTTTTAGTTTTATCATATTCTTCTTAATAACATTTATATTAAGTTATTTTGAGAATAAATTTTTCTTAAAAAAATCTATAAAAATTAATTTTAGAAAATCAAACATTTCTGCCATTCGTTGGGAAAACCAAACAAAACCAATTTTTGGAGGAATAACATTCTACACGATCTTCTTATTAACAGTTATATATTATCATTTCTTTATATCACCCTCATTAGCAACCAACAATATTGTAATTGTCGGTGTAATTTCAATTGCTTTTTTTATGGGTCTTGCCGATGATTTGCTTAACACATCACCACATTTTAAATTCCTTTTCCAATTATTAATTGCCACTGTACTTATTTATTTTGGAATTTACATTAACATTACTCAACACGTATTTCTAAACTATTTTATCACATATTTTTGGGTAATAGGAATTATGAACTCAATAAATATGCTTGATAATATGGATGCTATTAGTTCATCTATATCAATAAGTATTTTAATTGGTGTCGCCCTAAATATTATTTTATCAACCAACATTTCATTTTTCCCTTTACTAATAACAATTGCAACAATTGCCTCATTAATAAGCTATTTATTTTTTAACTGGCATCCATCAAAATTATATATGGGTGATAATGGAAGCCAATTTCTGGGGGCATTATTAGCAATTTTAGGAATTCTATTTTTCTGGAATTATAACAATTCGTTTTTACACTCAATTAGTTTATCAAAACAAATACTAATTACAATTATTGCCTTTATTATTCCAATAACCGACACTTCATCAGTTACTATTAACCGATTACTAAAAAAGAAATCACCTTTTATTGGTGGTAAAGATCACACTACTCATCATCTTTCTTATCTTGGCTTTTCTGATAGACAAGTTGCAATTATTTTGATGCTTCTATCTTTTTTATCAGTACTAATTTCTGTATATATTGCTAATTATATTATTGTTTGGAAAACCATTCATGTAGTATTATATAGCTTCTATGCTTTAATAATATTTATAACTCTTTTTTCAATAACAAAAATATCAAAACCTAATAAATAAAGTGATTAAAATAAATTTTCTAAATAAAATCAAAAGAAGCAATATTGTTAAAATAATATTTTTTCTTTTATCGATAATTCTCATTGTTCACACTTCAATATTTTGGGATACTAATCAAGATAAAAAATTGAGTGAAAAAAATATTATTTTCACTCAATCAATTCAAATACCTGACGAATTAGAATTTGCTGGAGAAAAAGTTCCTGTTGAAAATTTTGATGTTTACGAAAGTCTCGACCGTGAGCTTTCAATAAATGTATATTGGCAATCGCAAACAATTTTACTTATTAAACGGGCAAACAGATTTTTTCCTATTATTGAACCAATATTAAAAAAGCATAACATTCCTGATGACTTTAAATACATGTCTGTAGCCGAAAGTGGATTAATGAATGCTGTTTCTCCGTCAGGAGCAAAAGGGTATTGGCAATTTTTAGAAGGTACCGGAAAAGAATATGGACTTGAAATAAATGACGAAGTTGACGAAAGATATAACATTGAAAAATCGACGGAATCAGCTTGTAAATTTCTAAATAAATCATATAAAATTTATAATAACTGGACCTTAGCAGCTGCATCATTTAATTTTGGCCGTAAAAATTTAAATAAACAAATCAATCGGCAAAAATCTGACAACTACTATAATCTTCTTCTAGGCGAAGAAACAGGGAGGTATGTTTTCCGACTTATTGCTATTAAAATGATATTATCGAATCCCCAAAAATATGGTTTCAATATTAACAAAGAAGAGCTTTATCCAATAATACCGACATCTAAAATAAAAATTGATTCTTCTATTACTGATTTTGCAAAATTTGCGAAAGAATTTTCAATAAATTACAAAATATTAAAAATATTAAACCCCTGGCTTCGTGAAAATTATTTAACTAATAAAAACAAAAATACTTACGAAATTGTTATTCCTAAAAAAAGATATAGAACTTTTGAGAATTAAAAAATTGAAATTCGAATTATAAACTTTCAACTTTATTGTCAAATATTAATAACTAATCTACAAAATAAAAAAAATAAAAACCACAAAGAGCTCTAAGTATTCACAAAGAACACAATTCATTAAGTGCTTTTAACTTTATGAACTTTCAACTTTACGAACTTTCAAGTTTATAAACTTTTAACTTTATAAACTTTTAATTTTTTGAACTATATTTTATTAACTTTGCGAGCTTGTAATATTTAAAAAAAATAAAAAAAGTTGTCGAAAAAAAGCAATAACTCTCAAAATATTAGTGTACTAGGTGCAAGGGTTCATAACCTAAAAAATATTGATGTAAACATACCAAGAAAAAAGTTAACTGTAATAACCGGACTTAGTGGCAGTGGCAAATCATCATTAGCTTTTGATACCATTTATGCCGAAGGTCAAAGAAGGTATATTGAAACTTTTTCAGCCTATGCACGTCAATTTTTAGGAAAATTAGAACGCCCTGATGTTGATAAAATAACCGGATTAAGTCCAGTTATTGCTATTGAACAAAAATCTTCGAATAAAAACCCACGATCTACTGTAGGTACAATTACTGAAATTTATGATTTTTTACGTTTGCTTTTTGCTAAAGCAGGTATAGCATACTCATACATGTCTGGCGAAAAAATGGTTAAATATACCGATGAAAAAATACTGGAAATTATTTTTCACAACTATGCCGATAAAAAGATTATTCTGTTATCGCCAATAATAAAAGGACGAAAAGGACATTATAAAGAATTGTTAGAGCAAATTCGTAAAAAAGGATTTTTATACGCACGCATTGATGGCGAGATAAAAGAACTCACATATGGATTAAAACTAGACCGCTACAAAGCTCATAATATTGAGATTGTTATTGATAAACTTAAAATCGAAAACAAAGATAACAAAAGAATAAAAGAATCTATAAAAATGGCTATGCAGTATGGAAAAGGAATTATTATGCTTCTTGACCATGATAGTGACTCTACAAGATTTTTCAGCCGCAACCTGATGTGCCCAACAAGTGGAATATCTTATGACGAACCAGCTCCACACTCATTCTCTTTCAATTCTCCTAAAGGAGCTTGTCCCAGATGCAATGGTCTTGGTACAATTAATGAAATTGATATTTCCAAAATTATTCCTGACGACAGTTTGAGCATAAACAAAGGCGGTATTGCTCCCATTGGGAAATACAAAAGTTCTCTTATCTTTTGGCAATTAGAAGCTATCGTATCAAAATATAAAATTTCTTTATCTACACCAATAAAAAAAATTCCTGAAAATGTTTTAAATATAATACTTTATGGTTCTGAAGAAACATTCAAATTGGGAAATACGCCTCTTGGCTCATCATCGAACTATTTCTTAAGTTTCTCAGGAATAATTAATTATATTACTGAAAAAAAGACAGAAAACGTTTCGAAAAAAAGACAAAATAATTTTAACTATTTTATTAAAAAAACAACTTGTCCGGAGTGCAATGGAAGCAGATTGAGAAAAGAATCTATGTGTTTTAAAATTGCCGGTAAAAACATTTCCGAACTTTCAAATATGGATATTGACGAGCTTTATGCATGGTTTGCAAATGTTGAAGATAAACTCTCTGAGAAACAAAATAAAATTGCTAAAGAAATATTTAAAGAAATTCGAACACGTTTAACATTTCTTATTGATGTTGGATTAAATTATTTATCGATAAACAGAAGTGCAAGAAGTTTATCAGGGGGTGAAAGTCAGCGTATAAGACTTGCAACTCAAATTGGTTCTCAATTAGTAAATGTTTTATATATTTTAGATGAGCCAAGTATCGGATTGCACCAAAAAGACAATCTGAAACTTATCCACTCACTTCAACAACTAAGGGACGCAGGCAATTCAGTAATTGTTGTTGAGCACGATAAAGAAATGATGCAGTGTGCCGATCATATTATTGATATGGGGCCATTTGCTGGTAAACTTGGAGGCGAAGTTGTTGCTCAGGGTTCATACAAAGAAATTTTAAAATCAAACAGTTTAACTGCTCAATACCTGAATAATAAAAAACTTATTAAAGTGCCCGAAAAACGTCGTGAAGGAAATGGCCACCATATAAAACTTATTGGTGCTCAAGGAAATAATTTAAAAAATATTTCAGTTGATTTCCCTCTTGGCAAATTTATTTGCTTAACTGGTGTTTCAGGAAGTGGCAAATCATCTCTTATTAATGAAACTTTATATCCGTTTCTTTCACATCATTTTTATCGTTCGCAAAAACAGCCTTTAAAATATGAAAAAATTCAGGGTGTTGAGTTTATTGATAAGGTTGTTGAAGTTAATCAATCACCATTAGGAAAAACGCCTCGTTCAAATCCTGTAACTTACACAGGAATATTTTCAGAGATTAGAAAATTATTTGAAAAATTACCCGAAGCACAAATAAGAGGATATAAAGCCGGTCGCTTTTCATTTAATGTTAAAGGTGGTCGTTGTGAGACTTGCAAAGGTGCTGGTGTAAAAACCATTGAAATGAATTTTTTACCCGATGTATACGTTAAATGCGATGAGTGCAATGGGAAAAGATATAACCGCGAAACTTTAGAAGTTCGTTACAAAGGTAAATCTATTAGTGACGTACTCAATATGACTATTAATCAGGGTGTTGAATTTTTCAAAAATATTCCTAAAATTTTTATCAAACTAAAAACCTTACAAGAAGTAGGATTGGGATATATAACTCTGGGACAAGCATCGACAACACTCTCGGGTGGCGAAGCACAAAGAATAAAACTTGCGTCGGAACTATCAAAACGTGATACCGGAAAAACCTTATATATTCTTGATGAGCCAACCACAGGATTGCATTTTGAAGATATTAATGTTTTACTTAAAGTATTGAATAAGCTTGTTGATAAAGGAAATACTATTATTGTTATTGAACACAATATAGATGTTATCAAAATGGCTGATTACATTATTGATCTCGGTGTTGATGGCGGGAAAAATGGCGGAGAAGTAATCTGCACTGGCACACCAGAAGAAATTGCTGAAAACAAGATAAGTTATACTGCAAAATTTCTGAAAGATGAATTATCAAACTCATAAAAATTTACGGCATAACTTAGTCTCTTAATTTCTTTCTGTAATTTTCTTTATCGCTTTTTTTTAATTTTAAAACGACCAATACCCTCAATTCCTTTTCTCAATAAATCATATAACAGTGTAAAATACAAAACAACAACAAACAGCCATATAACAAAAATATTGAACCAAAAAGTACCAAAAATCAATCCAAAAATATTTTTTTGTGGAGCATAAAAATGTGCTCTTCCATAATTTGATTCGGGATTTTTATATATTGGATCCATCATCTGTAGCAAGCGATCGTTTGTTTCATGTATTTTATGAATATCTTGTTTGTTTTTAATCAATGCATCTAAACAAACATTGTGATATTCATTTTTCAATTTATCAACATTTTGTTTACTTCCAAGCTTTTCAATTAGGTCTTCATATACATAATCAATATTATCTGAAGCTTGATTAAACTTTTTCAAATAAACTCTTTTTTCTTGTCGAAGATATTTTTGAGCTGCAAACGAAATTTTATTATTAAATGAATTTATATTTAAACTATCAATGAATTTAAAACTGTGCTCCTTATTTTGTTGAGCAAGTATATTAATTTCATTTTTAATTATTCTTAAATCCTTAATCGTATTTTCATTTTCACTACTCTGGTCAATATTTCTGTCACATTTTTCTAATTTTGTTTGAAGTGAAGGAATTAGAAAAGAATTTTTAAAGGCAGCATTACTTTTTTCTTTCTCAAAAGGATAAAAATTCTTATCAAATTTATTATTTTTAAACTGATAAACAGCCATTGCTTCGTATGCCCAACGAGAAGTCATTAAATCACCCATAAAAGGTACAAACTGATGCGAACCAATGTGTTTGTTAAGATTTTCATACCTTACGGTTGTCCCATTAAACAATAATTGAGGCACAATTATGAAAGGTATAAGTATATATATTGTTACAACAGAATTTAATGCAGATGAAATGTTTAAACCTAAAATATTTGCAAAACAAGATGTTGAAAATAAAATAAGCCAATAAGCTAATGTCATTCCTTTTATGCCCATAATTAGATTCCCTACCACAATAAAACATATTGTTTGAATTGCAGACAAAGCAAACATTATGAGAACCTTAGAATTTATATAACTAAACCGGCTTAAGTTAAGAAACTTCTCACGTTTAAGAAGTTGCCTATCCTTAATAATCTCTTCAGCACTAACTGTTAATCCAATAAATAAGGCAGTTAAAATACACATAAACATATAAATAGGAATATTTATATTTTCGCTAAAAACATAAGCGTTTGGATTATCAACTGTTCCACTAATATATTTAATACTTACAGCCAAAATAAATGCTAACAAAGGAGCTTCGGTAAAATTAATTAGCATATACTGCTTATTTGTCAATTTTGATAAAATATTTCGAATGCTAAATATTTTAAATTGCTTAAATTTATCTGGTATCTTAAAATTATTATCCGGTAATTTTTCTTCACATTGTTTTTCAGAAAACTTTGATTCTATATTTCCCTTATATAATTCATTCCACTCTTGGGGCGACATTTTTCGGGTTCTTGTTAATTTTCCATACTCATTAACAACTTTTGATTCTACAATTTGAAGAACTTGTTCGGGATTAACATTACCACATGAAGAGCATTCACTTTCGAGAGCGTTAACGTGGTTAGTCATTGTTTTAAAATAAACAACCGCCTCAACAGGATTTCCATAATAAATTAAGTATCCACCTCTATCAAGAATAAGTAATTTGTCAAACATTTTATAAATATCTGACGAAGGTTGATGAATATTAATGATAACAAGTTTGCCTTTTAATGCCTGTTGCTTAAGCAAATCCATAACAATTTCAGAATCCATTGACGACAAACCCGAAGTAGGTTCATCAACAAACAGAACTGACGGCTCTCTAATAAGCTCAAGTGCAATATTTAAGCGTTTTCGCTGTCCACCGCTAATAAATTTATTTAAAACATTACCTACAGTTAAATCTTTTATCTCAAGCAAATCTAAATCTTCGAGTATCTTAATAACAGCTTTTTGTAAATCAATTTCGCTAAAATCATCAAAACATAATTTGGCATTAAAGTATAAATTTTGATAAACAGTTAGTTCTTCAATAAGCAAATCATCTTGAGGAACAAATCCGATTACTCCTGATAATTTTTCTTTATTTTTATATATATCTAATCCATTAATTTTAATACTGCCTTTTTGTGGAATTAAATTGCCGTTTAAAATATTTAAAAGAGTAGATTTTCCTACACCACTACCTCCCATTATGCCTATTAGCTCACCACCTTGTTCCGAAAAATTAAAATGATGAAGACCATTCTCGCTATTTTTAAAATGAAATTCTACATCTTTAGCCGTAAAAATAACTTTACATTTAATTTTTGAATGTAAAAATTCACTCTCAATGTCGCTGTAATAAATTGTATTAATTCTTGAACCACGAATAGCAGAGCCTTTTGTTAAAATATATGAGCGATTTAGCAATATTATATGTCCGTTCAGATATAGGTTATCTTCCCCAACATACCTGAAAATAAACATATTAGTACATACAATGTGCAAAACGAATATATGCCCATTAAGTTTGTTATTCACAATATGCTTAAATTCATCACTTATTGGATTTTCGTTTTTATTTATAGTTAAAATATTTTCTTTTACAGGTACATTTTTTATTGTATCAAGTATAAATGCTTTGCTGTTTAAATAATCAGATTTTTCTATATTAAAAATATCAGAAACAGTTTTAACAAAATCTAACTCTTTGTCGGTAATTTCTGCACCATAACTAATAAACTCAAGTAATAATAGCAAAACCAATACCTTTTGTTCCTGTTGCAATTCTTCGTTAATCTGTTGGCATATCATTAATACTTTAACGGAATTAACAGATGTTCGTTTTTTAACGAATGATCCGTCTTTTTTCTTTGTAGTTCGATGATGGAAGGCTAAATATTCATCAAATAACTTAAGATATTCATTAACTTTTTCTTGATTGAGCTGCTGATTTAAATAGGATTCAACTATTGAACGAGATGTTTCAGAAACTCCATCTTTATTAACATTTGCAATTATTGCGAATAATCGCATTAAAGCTTTTAATATTGTTTCACTCATTTTTTCAAAAATTAAATTTGTAACGGATTATGCAACTGCTATAAATTTTAAATAATTCATATCAATAAATAAAAATAAGAATAAATAATCATATTAGGACAATTATTATTCATTTTTTATAGAGAAGAAAACGAAACTCCTTTTAAATCAACAGTTTATACAAATTTAAAAATAAAAAAATCCTCAAGGTTTTTAAGCTTGAGGATTCAAAACATACTAAAAATACTTTTTTTTTAAAACTTATTTTTGTTAGATACAAATTGCACTAAATATAAATTATTTTAAAATACCGGCACCTTCTCTTAAAATTTCAATCTCTTCTTTTGAACAATCAACCACAGTTGATGCTTCATTATTTCCATATCCTGCATCAATAACAATGTCAACAATATCTCTATATTTTTCATAAATCAATTCAGGGTCAGTAGTGTATTCAATAACATCGTCTTCGTCATGAACAGAGGTTGACATAATTGGATTTCCCAATTCTTTCACAATCTCAAGAGCAATATTATTGTCGGGCACTCTTATACCAACGGTCTTCTTTTTACTTTTAAACAATTTTGGCACCTTACTATTTGCCTGAAGAATAAATGTAAAAGGTCCTGGAAGATTTCGCCTCATCAACTTATAAATATCATTATTTATTGGCTTAGTAAAATCTGAAAGATGACTCAAATCATGACAAACAAATGAAAATAAAGCGTTTTCAGTTTTAACCCCTTTTATTTTAGCAATTTTCTCAACTGCTTTTTGGTTATTAATATCACAACCCAAACCATAAACAGTGTCGGTAGGATAAATAATTATACCCCCACTCTGTAATACGTCAACCACTTTTCTAATATGGCGATCATTAATATTTTCCTGAAAAATTTTTAATAACATAAACTCATTGACTATTAATTATTGAGTAAGTCTCCAACGTCATTCATAAGCGAAGTTCGAACAAGGAATCCCTTTTTTTAATGAAAGGGATTTCTCCCTTCGGTCGAAATGACAGTAATATTTATTATAAATTTTAATATAAAATCAAAATTACAAATATCTATCCGTTAACACTATGATAATCTTCAAGAAATTTTTTCAAACCACTATCTGTTAATGGATGATTAAGTAAACCCAAAATTGCTTTTAACGGACATGTTGCAACATCAGCACCTGCTTGAACGCATTGAACAATGTGCATTGTATGACGAATAGAAGCTGCAAGAACCTGAGTTCCGTATTCATAATAATTAAACATATCAACAATTTCAGCAATTAATTGAATACCATCTGTTGATGTATCGTCTAATCTGCCAATGAAAGGAGAAACATAAGTTGCTCCTGCTTTTGCAGCAAGTAATGCTTGTCCAACAGAAAAAACTAATGTGCAATTAGTTCTAATTCCTTTGCTTGTTAAAAATTTAATAGCTTTAATACCTTCTTTTATTGCAGGTACTTTTACTACTATTTGAGGGTGTAAAGCAGCTAATTTTTGTCCTTCAGCAATCATTCCTTCATAATCGGTTGAAATTACTTCGGCACTAACATCACCATCTACAATATTACAGATGTCTACATAATGTTGTAAAATATTTTTTTCTCCTTTTATTCCTTCTTTTGCCATTAATGAAGGATTGGTAGTTACACCGTCAAGAACACCTAAATCTTGTGCTTCTTTAATTTGTTCAAGGTTTGCTGTATCAACAAAAAATTTCATTTCGTTTTTATTTTAATTATTATTTATATTTTGCAAAAGTAGTTATTTTTATATTTTTTTTTGTATAAAATTTATGATTTAAGATTTATAAATCAGAAATCCCCTATTAAATCCCAGTCCAATTAATAATATTTTTTGTTTCTTTAAAATGATTTATTTCTCCAAATAAAAAATCACTCTCACGTCCTTGTTTTTTATAACACATCATAGGATGCATTGAAACCAACTTATTCTCAATATTAATATTCTTTGTTATGTTTATTGCATTATTACCCCATAAGAACCAAATAATATTTTTATTTTTTTCAGAAATATATTTTAACAATTCCTCTGTAAATGGCTCCCAAATTTTAGCATGACTGTTTGATTTTCCAATTTCACATGTAAAAGATGTGTTCAATAATAGAACTCCTTGCTTTTCCAATGAAGAAAATAATTTATTGGGTGGTAAGATATTAAAACCATTTTCAATCTCTTCTTTTATTAAGCTGTATTTTTTATATTGAGACGTGTAAGCATAATAAATTGAACGAATAATATTTTTTAACGAAATATTATTATAAGTATCTTTCCATGATTTCAATGTTCCTACTTCAAAAGAGCGACCAGTAGCTACTCCTTTTTGAGGATAAGGATCTTGTCCGAGAACAACAACCTTAACATCGTGTAACGATGTGCTTAAAAATCGCAATACTTTCTCTTTATTTGGTGTAATGTCTATATTTTTACGGTAAATATCTTTTTCTATGTTTGATAAAATACTTAAAATTTTCTTGTTTGATACAAAATCATTCCATGTATTATCAATTTCAATATTTTTAAGCAATAACGATTCCATTAAATATACTTTGTGGTTAAATTTTGCCTAATGCTATTTATAATTTTTTACTATTTAGCTTTGGTGTCATTTATTGTTACTTACTTTGATGTTATTTCGTTACCTAACTACTAATGACTATCAATAACTATCAATAACTAATAATGACTACCAATAGCCACCAACGACTATATTAAATTATAATAATAATCGGTTATAACATATTATTCTAAACCAAACAACTCAATAGTTTTAACAATAACCTCAACGGCTTTGCCCATAGTTTGAATAGGAACGAACTCAAAACGACCATGATAATTGTGTGCACCTGTAAAAATATTAGGTGTTGGAAGTCCCATAAAAGATAATTTTGAGCCATCTGTACCTCCTCTAACTGGAAAAATCTTCGGTTCAACACCAACTTCAATCATAGCTTTTTTTGCTGTTTCAACAATTTGTATAACAGGAACAATTTTTTCTTTCATGTTATAGTATTGGTCTTTTATTTCTAAATCAATAATATTTTTCCCGTATTTTAAATTCAAAAATTTAACAGCATCGCTCATCAATTTTTTCTTGTTTTCAAACTTTTCTCTATCAAAATCTCTAATAATATATTTAAATTTTGTATTTTCAACGCTTCCTTTAAAATCAATTAAATGAAAAAACCCTTCGTATCCACTTGTATATTCGGGTTTTTGATTTGTGGGTAACATTGAGTTTAACTCGATAGCAAGCGAAATAGAATTAATCATTTTCCCTTTTGCTACACCTGGATGAATATTTCTTCCTGCAATATTAATTTTCGCTTCGGCTGCATTAAATGTTTCATATTCTAATTCACCTAATTCTCCACCATCAACAGTATAAGCAAAATCTGCATTAAATTTTTTCACGTCAAAAAAATCTGCACCTCTGCCAATTTCCTCGTCAGGTGTAAACCCAATTTTAACTGTTCCGTGCTTAATATCCGGATTATTAATAAGAAACTCAACAGCAGTAATTATTTCTGCAATACCTGCCTTATCGTCTGCTCCGAGCAAGGTGTTTCCGTCGGTAGTAATCAGAGTTTGTCCAACATATTTTTTTAATTGAGGAAAATCATCTGGAGAAAGAACAATATTCTCCTCCTTATTTAATATTATATCTTCACCATCATAATTTTCAATAATTTGAGGATTAACATTTGTTCCTGTCATATCCGGACTTGTATCCATGTGTGCAATAAACCCAATTGTAGGGACGTTCTTTTTAATATTAGCTTGCAAAGTGGCAGTTACGTAGCCATTTTCATCTAAAGAAACATCTTGCAAACCTATATCTTTTAATTCTTCAACAAGTTTATTTGCTAGATTTAGCTGTTTGTTTGTGCTTGGACAAAATTTGGAATTTTCATCAGACTGCGTGTCAATTTTTACATACTTAATAAAACGTTCAACTAATTTGTTCATAATATTTACTTTTTAAAAGGTTCACAGCAATACTACAATTTTATAAAATTTATTTTCAAATAAGTTCGCTACAAAAAAACTTCATAGTTGTAATTGCGAGGGCAAAATTCAAAGTAATTTATTGATAACCAATATATAAAAACTTCTTCACTATTGTTCTCAATTACGAAAATGTACTTTTAGTAGTTGCCTTTTAAAATAATCAATAAATTTTAATTTCCCAATTTCTCATTTCATTCCTTAGACCCTTTGCATCGCCTGATACCTTATTAAGTAATGCCCAAAATTCTTTACCGTGATTTTTGTGAACCGTATGACACAGTTCGTGAAGAATTACATAATCGATTAAATAATCAGGTAATCTCATAAGGTGAAGTGTAAAATTCAAATTATCTTTATAAGAACAACTTCCCCATCTTGATCTAATATTTTTTATAAAAATATTATTATATTCAAATCCATGAATTTCAGATAATTGCTTGGCTCTTTTTGGTATATATTGTTTTGCTTCAATCCTCCATGCCTCTTCAATAGCCTTTCTTATTACAACCTGATATTTAATATTTCTAATATCTTCATCATCTGGATAAGTAACTTTTATAATATTTTCTGATGTAATTATTTTAATAGATTCTACTTCTTGAGGATTAAACAGAAGTGAGTATGTCCGAGTTTTGTAGTTTGTTAGTTCATCAAAGATTGTAAATTTCTCTTCAATTCTTTCTATTTTAGGAAGATGTTTTATAATCCAATCTTGCTTTCTATTAACAATTTTTTCTGCAGATTTAAAACTCAAAATTCTTGGTACTGAAACATTTACTCCTTCGAATGGTTTTATTGTTATACTGACATTTCGTGCTTTATTGCTTTTTTTTAAACAAACATTTCCAACGCCGTCAATATAAATAGTCTTAGTAAGCATAAATGGATTGGGGATAAAAAAAGTGGGTAAGCTACTCATATCGCACCGCTCAACCATCTTACCCTTGCTTCCTTCCAGACCTGGGGGAGTTCAATAGGAGCTAGTCGTATGAGACTTACCCGAGGCAAAAGTAATAATTTATTAAACCTTTTCAAACAATTGTGAAGTTAAATATTAATAATTTTTCATTAAAAATTTAAATATGAGATATAACGTATATCATATATTTAAATTTTTACTTTTTTTTATAAAAACCGAAACTTAATATTTATTTTTATTTAAAATAATTACAAATTAATTATATTTGTGTTTTAAACATAATTAAATACTTATCATGCTACAAACAATAAAGGAAAACACAAACACTTTTGGTAAAAATGCAATGACATATGGTGCTATCACCGGTTTTGCATTAGTATTAATGTCATTATTATTTTATTCACTCAATTTACAAAATTCACAGTATCAGGGCTTTTTTACTTATCTACTGTTAGGTGCAGGAATATATATTGGAACAAAAAGTTTTCGCGATAAATCTCTTGATGGATACATGAAATATTCAAAATCAGTAGGTTCTGGTGTGCTTATTAGTTTATATGCTTCTCTTATTTTAGCATTTTATTTTTATATTTTTTATAAAGTTATCGATCCAAACAGCATACAAATTTTAATCCAAACAATGGAAGAAAATTTGCTAAATCAAGGAATGGCTGACGATCAAATTGAAATGTTTATTGAAATACTAAATAAAACGATGTCTCCCGGATTATTAGCTTTTGGCTATGTTTTCTCGATTACTTTTTATGGGACACTTCTTTCTTTAGTATTATCTTTTTTTATTAAGAAAGACCAAGAACCTTTTGAGAAAGCAATGAACGAAATTAAAAATTAAATTATTTTTTAATGGATATATCTGTAGTAGTTCCTTTATATAATGAAGAAGAATCAATTGCTGAATTGGTTGATTGGATTGATAAAGTTATGAATAATAATAATTTCTCATATGAGATTATTATTATTGATGACGGAAGTAATGATAGTTCATGGCAAATTATCAATAATTTAGAAGCAAAGAACACTTCTGTTAAAGGAATAAAATTTAGAAGAAACTATGGTAAATCAGCAGCTTTATATTCAGGCTTTGAAGTCGTTAAAGGTGATGTAGTTATAACTATGGATGCCGATTTGCAAGACAGTCCCGATGAAATTCCTTCTCTATATAAAATGATTATTGATGAGGATTATGACTTGGTTTCCGGTTGGAAGAAAAAAAGACATGACCCAATATCCAAAACCATACCCAGCAAATTTTTCAATTTTATCTCACGAAAATTAACAGGAATAAAACTTCATGACTTTAATTGTGGTTTAAAAGCTTATAAAAATGATCTTGTAAAAAATATTGAGGTTTATGGTGAAATGCACAGATATATTCCGATTTTAGCTAAACAAGCAGGCTTTGATAAAATTGGAGAGAAAGTAGTACACCATTATAAAAGAAAATATGGAGTTACAAAATTTGGATTAGAACGTTTTATTAATGGTTTTCTCGACTTATTATCAATAACTTTTATAACAAAATTTGGTAAGCGACCAATGCATCTGTTTGGAACTCTTGGCACCCTGATGTTTTTTCTTGGTTTTATTGCAGCCCTTTGGTTGGGTATCCACAAACTCTATTGCTTAGGTAATGGACTTGAAGCAGGATTAGTTACCGACAGTCCTTATTTTTATATCTCTTTAACAACTATGATAATGGGTACGCTACTATTTTTAGCAGGCTTTGTTGCTGAATTAGTGTCAAGAAATTCACCTAAGAGAAACTCTTATCAAATTGAAAATGATTTAAATAAAAAATAAGTGTCTAAAATAGCTAAAGCAATAATTATCAAATAATTAAAACAAAAAAAATTGAACAATATTATCATAGGTCCTGCCTATCCTTTACGCGGCGGTATTGCTAACTTTAATGTTGCCTTATGCAATGCTTTTTTGAAAAACAATATTGATTCGAAAATTATATCATTTTCATTACAATATCCTAAAATTTTATTCCCCGGAAAAACACAAATGGATAATGGTGATGCCCCTAAAAATATTGATATTTCATCAGATATTAATTCGATAAATCCATTTAACTGGTTTAAAGTTGCAAAAAAAATAATAAAATTAAATCCTGATTATATTATTGTTGATTTCTGGATGCCATTTATGGCTCCTGCTTTAGGAACAATTATTCGAAGAATTAAAAAGAAAAAAAATATTAAAATAATTGCAATTACTCATAATGTGATTGCCCACGAGAGTAAATTTTACGATAAAATACTCACTAAATACTTTATCAAATCATGCGATGGCTTTATTGCGATGTCGAAATCAGTTTTAGACGATATTAAGCAATTTACAACAAATACCCATCTTAAATTTATTCCTCATCCAATTTATGATATTTTTGGAGATAAAGTGCTAAAAGAAAAGGCTCTTGAATTTCTTAAGTTAAATAAAAAAGACAAACATATTTTATTTTTTGGTTTAATAAGAGAATATAAAGGGCTCGATTTGCTTTTACATGCAATGGGTACCGACAAAATAAAAAAGCTTAATATTAAATTAATAGTTGCAGGTGAATTTTATGATTCAAAGCTAAAATATGAAAAAATTATTGACGATTTAAAAATCAAAGAAAACATAATAATAAAAGACAGCTATATATTAAATCAAGAAGTGAAATATTATTTCTCGGCTGCCGATATTATCGCACAAACGTACAGAACTGCTACCCAAAGCGGTGTTACACAAATTGCATATAATTTTGACCGACCTATGTTAGTAACAGACGTTGGAGGTTTGTCAGAAATTGTACCAAACAATAAAGTAGGTTATGTTACTCAAACTACTCCTGAGAGCATTGCTAATGCAATTTTTGACTTTTACAAAAACAACAAAGAAGCTGAATTTGTAAAAAACATAAAAATTGAAAAAAACCGATTTTCTTGGGTTGCAATGGTTGATGGTATTTGCGATTTAGAAAAAGAGATTAATCAAAAAACAATTTAAATTTTACACAAAAAAGCAATATCATTGCAATTTTTTCACCCAATTTCCTAGTCAGTTAACTTATTGCATTAATAATAAACGCTCTATTTATTTTTTTATATGACTTATAATTCTTCTTTGTGGAATAAAAACAACATCACTCCTCTTCTCAAAAATCTTATCTGCTGATTTATACATAAATTCTGAAATAAAATTGACCCCCTTTTCCGGTTTATTAACTTTTTCAAATCTACATTTATTTGCTTGTAAATACATCTGTTCAATTCTTGTACCTAAATAAAATTGAAACCAATACTTATAATTGTCTTTATATAAACTCCTTATACTATCATTATAAGTAATAGTTTTTATCTCATTTCCAAAAGTCGAAAGTTCTATTGTTTTCCTGTTTTTATTAAAACTCTTTATTTGCAGAGGTGTATAATCTTCTTTATACCATAATTCTTCTACTATTTTAATTTTATTAAAATCTTCCACTTTTTTCATTATCGGCCCCTCAAATCTCACATAGGTTTTAACCTGAGTGCTTCCAAAAAAAGGTTCAAGTCTACTATATGTTAAGCCTTCCCTAAAAACGGTTGGAGAAAATTTGCCTTTATTAATAAGTCCTAATAATAAATTATAAAGAGAGCTATCATTCAATACTTTGTGATAGAACTGATAGTTGCTATTTTCATTTTTATTGTCATTTTTACAATTATGCTTTGCTCTATTAAGCAATCCAAAATAATGTCTTACTAAAACCCAAGGTATATAACTTCGCATTTTAATATCTTCAAAATCAAAAAGCTCAACAGTAGGAATACTGTCGTGTTGAATTAATTCAGCAATACGCTTTCCATTTTCATAAAATATGCTATCAATAAAAATTAAAGTATCGCCTGCATAAGACTTTTTAAGTGATTCCTGATCAATATCTTCCAATTCTTTTAATACAATATATTTTTGAGATTTAAATTGGTTTAAATAGCTATTATGCAGAGAATCATATTTGGCTTCAAATTTAGTCCAATCTTTGCTTGCGTGTAAATCTTTAAAAAAATCACTTTTAAAATATTCAATAGTATAACCTTTTGCAACACAATCATCAATATATTTAAAAGCAAGATTATAATTACCTTTTAATGTTGAGGCTAAAACTAAATTATAGCAGTCATTAGACCTCAAAAATTGATACTTTTCATAAGCATTCAGGTAATTGACAATTGCTCTTTTGTATTTCTTTTCAATAATATTTTCCTCTGCTTTATTTATATATGAAAAATATTGAGCATTACCAAAAAGTGGGATAACGAATAAAAAAAGTATTAAATATTTACGCATAATTTAAGTTTAATAAAGTTTTTTAAGCTATTCCAAATGTACAAATTATATCGTAACTATTTTATTATAAAACAAATTAACCCGAAAAACTTTTACATTTTTCGGGTTAATTAAGTATAAAAAACAATCTTTATCGTTCAAAGACTAGATATAATCTTTTCTCACAATAAGTCCTTTTTCTTCCATTTCTTTACTTATTCGGTGAATAAGTTTAACTTTCTGGTTAAGAGGTAAGAAAGCTGATTTAAAACCATCTAAAATCAGATATTTAATATCATCAGGTTTAAAACCATATTTTTCAATAGCAATCATATACTCATTAGTCAATGTTGTGTTTGAAATTAATCGGTTATCAGTATTTAGAGTTACTCTAATACCATAATCGTAATAAAATTTAACAGGATGATGTGTAAATGAATCTACTGCCTTAGTTTGCACATTTGAAGTAATACACATCTCAAGCGGTATTCTATGGTCGTTAACATAATTTAATAAATCACCGTCTTCGCGTAATCGAGTACCGTGGCCAATTCTGTTTGCATTAATATAATGAATAGCCTGGTGAATAGATTCCGGTCCATAAGCTTCTCCAGCATGAACTGTTGTATTAATATTATTATTACTGAT
Source organism: Bacteroidota bacterium (assembly GCA_015222055.1). Taxonomy (GTDB): domain Bacteria; phylum Bacteroidota; class Bacteroidia; order Bacteroidales; family B39-G9; genus B39-G9. The sequence continues at coordinate 54,802 of JADFUR010000086.1, forward strand.
TAAATAAAAAGCTTCTTTGTGCTCTTTTGCGGGGAAACCACCTTCGGCACCAGCTAAATCGAAACCAACAACACCTCTATTTTTATATGCTACACAAAGTTGTGCCAGTGTTAAAGAAGTCTCAGGGTCAGTATGACGCAAGCTACAAATAATTACACCAATAATAATATCAAAATCTTTCTCAGCCTTTGCTTTTCCTTGTAAAACAGCATCAACAACCTGAGTAAGAGTTAATCCTTTTTTCACATGCAGAATTGGAGAAAATCTTATTTCAAGATATCTCACATTTTCTTTTGCACAATCTTCAGCCAGTTCGTAAGTAGATCTTTCTAAAGAAGCTTTTGTTTGAAGCACTGAACATGTTACATCAAATGCTCTTAAATATTCTACTAAATCTTCACAATTATCACTTACTTGTAAATATTTTGTTAATTGTTTAACATCATTTTTGGGCAACTTAACATTTTGGTCTTTGGCAAGCTCCATAATTGTTTCTACTCTCATAGAACCATCTAAATGGCAATGTAGTTCAGCTTTTGGCAAACTGTGAATAAATTCGCGTGTTAATTCAATCATATCTTTTATTTTAATTTAAAATAATCTAATATTTGTGTAACAAAAAAATTGTTGGGCGTTTGTTAATCTGTGGTATATTCTTTTTCCACTCAGCAATTGATTGTGTTTTAATAAATTCAGAATCTAATGTAATATCAGTAGCAATACACAACTGCGTTTGTTCATTGCAATTATGTAAAATGTCGGTTAACAAACTTATGTTTCTATAAGGAGCTTCAATAAAAATCTGTGTTTGATTAAATGAAAAAGAATTTTTCTCAATTGCTCTTATTTTTTTTATTCTTTCAGGATTTTTTATTGGGATATAACCTAAAAAAGAAAAATTTTGTCCGTTCAAACCAGAAGCCATTAACGATAATAGTATTGATGAAGGACCTACTAAAGGAACAATTTTAATGTTATTTTTATGAGCAATTTTAACAATGTCTGCTCCAGGATCGGCAACTCCAGGTGCTCCTGCTTCAGAAATTACTCCAACATTATTATTTTTAGAAATTGGGGCAAGAAACTGTGTCAGTTCACTTGCTGTTGTATGTTTATTTAATGTGTAAAATGTTAAATCGTCAATTGGAGTTTTAATATCAAGCCTTCGTAAATACCTTCGGGCAGTTCTGATATTCTCTACCACATAAAAATTTATTGAATTTACAATATTTTTAACATTGTCTGGAATAACATCATTTATAGGACTTTCGCCTAAAGTAGTTGGGATAAGATACAGAATGCCGCTCATTAAAAAAGATTATATGATTTGGCTTACAAATATAATGCTTTTAATTTTTATAGCTCTATGAAATATAGAATTTTTATTATGACTAATTATTGTTAAACAATTTTGTTACTTTTGCTTTATCATAAAAATATAAAAACAAATTGAAAATAACTTTTTTAGGAACAGGCACTTCTCAAGGTGTTCCTGTAATAGCTTGTAAATGTGACGTTTGTAAATCGTCTGACAAGAAAGATAAACGATTAAGAAGTTCAATATTGATTGAGACACAAGGCTCATCAATTGTTATTGATACAGGTCCTGACTTCAGACAACAAATGCTTAGAGAGGATGTTGGGAAACTTGATGCTGTAATTTTCACTCACGAGCACAAAGATCATGTAGCTGGATTAGATGATGTTCGCTCTTTTAACTATATTCAACAAAAACCAATGGATGTTTATGCTCTTAAAAGAGTTAATGAGGCTTTAAAAAGAGAGTATGCCTATGTATTTTCGAAAGATAAATACCCCGGTGTTCCTCAATTAAATTTACATAATATAAATGACGAAAAATTCTCAATTAATAATGTGACAATTACGCCTATTAATGTAATGCATATTTCACTACCAATTTTAGGATATAGAATTGATGATTTCACTTATATTACTGATGCCAGCTTTATTTCGGAAGAAGAAAAATTAAAAATTAAAGGATCTAAAATTTTAGTTGTTAATGCTTTAAGAAAGCAGAAACACTTTTCTCATTTCTGTTTGAGTGAAGCTCTTGAACTGATTAAAGAGATAAATCCTGAAAAGGCATATTTAACTCATATTGGTCATCAAATGGGATTAACAAAAGATGTTAAAAATGAATTACCGGCTAATGTAGCTTTGGCTTACGATGGGCAGCAAATAGTTATTTGAGTTATCAAGTTTAAAATTCAGATTGTGCTTTGATATATTGCTAAAACCCTTTTTCAGATTGCAAATAAAAAAAAACCTATATTTTATATAAATATTTAATGAAATTGTATAGTTTTATAAATTAAACAAAAATATTAAAAAATGAAAAATCTAACATTATATACTGGTTTATTAATAATACTTTCAATATTTATGTCTACTTCATGCAAAAAAGATGATGATGATGACACTCGTTATTTAACTAAAGTTTATGATAATAGTTCCTTAAATGAAGAATATCAATGGCAAGGCAATCAGTTGCAAAAAATCAATAATTACAACTCACAAGGTGAAATTATACGCTATCAGGAGTTTAAATACTCTGATGGAAAGCTTGCTCAGTTAGACGACTACAGTTCGACAAAAAAAAACGTAGTAAAGATTAATAAACTTGGTTATAATAATTTATTAGATTATAATAATAGTCTATTTCACGAAAAAAATCGTTTAAAAGGTACTGTAGATCCTGATGCTAATATTACATTATATTCATATTCTAGATATAAATACTTAGATGGAAAAGTTAATAAGGTATCTTATTATACAAAAACAAATAATGATCTTTATGTAACGAATAGTTACGATACTATTGAGTATAATGGCACGCAAATATCAAAATACAAACGTTATTGGGACAACGAAATTGTATCTTATGTTACATTCACTTGGGGTAACGACAATGTTACGAGTGAAAATTATTTCTCAAATCAAAACGGCAACTTTGTGTTAAGTCAAAAAATTGATTATCAATATGACGACAAGATTAATAAATATAAAGCAATAATGAATCTGCCACTTATAGAGCCAGAGATACTATCAAAAAACAATCAAATAAGTGCAGAATCAGCTTCATATTTTGGTAGTAGTGTGTATAAATCTGCAATTTCTATTGCATACCAATATAATTCTGATAATTACCCTACACAACAAACCGAAACAGACGCTGACAGACAAAATGAATTAAAGGTTTATTCGTTTGAATACAGGTAAATTTTAAAATTGAACAACTCTAAATTATTGAATTATCATTTTCTTAATAATTCTTTGTCTTGGCGTGATTAAACTAAAATAATAAACTCCGGATTTTAATTTTTTTGTTTTTGCATTAAAACTTTCTAAATATTTCCCGGGATTTCTTTTTTCATTGTTTATAATTTTTTCAATTTCTCTGCCGAAAATATCAAAAACTACAAGACTTACATTAGTTCTTTGTCTTAGCTTAAACGAAATAAATGTTTGAGCTGAAAACGGGTTTGGATAATTTTGCTGTAAATTTAAATTTTCAGTTACAGGTTCACTTATACCCACCATATTATCAGTATCAATTATTGCAGTCCAGATACTTAAACCGCGGGAAGCAGATGTTCCAAAACGTGTCCAAACTGGTCTTACAACATTGTTATAAGCAGTTATATTATTATAATCTCCGAAAAAGACTCCTGCATCAGGAGTAAAAGGGGATTCGCTAATTTTAAAATTAGAAAAAGTTTTTCCTCCGTCTTTTGAAACTGCCATATATACATCTGTTTGAGTATACTGATAATTTCTTCTATCGTAAAACACAACATAAACATAACCGGTAACCTGATCAACAGTCATCCACGGGAAAAATTGATGCTTACCCGGTCCATCGTTATTTACACGTTTGGGAATGCTCCATGTATCGCCATTGTCGGTAGATTTTACAATCCAAACATCTGCATCATCTTCACCATATTTTTTATCACCATAACAAATATAAATAGTTCCTCTGTATTTGGTATTACTTGTATCACAAACAGTTATTGGCATTCCGTTACACCTCTGTATTCCGGGAATATCCATATCCCAGCCTCCAACCTGATCAACAACAAAAATATCTTTATCAAGCCAGGTTTCTCCATAATCTGATGAACGGTCAAAAACAATACCCTCCGGACCTGCCCATGAAACATAAATTTCACCATTGATTCCTGTTGTAGGAACAGCTCCTTCAACAGTATTGTCGTCGTCAACACAATCGCCTAGAACTTGATTAATCCTTATTGCCTGAGACCAAGTCTCTCCCAAATCGGAAGATTTTGAAAATAAAATATTTGTACTGTCAGCTTTTGATGTACTTCCATAGTTATCAAACTGTGTCCATGTAACATAAATATTTTGCGAACCAATATCAAAAGTTGCCCAAGATTTATCCTGATTTTTGTCTCCGTTTAATCCTGTGCAGCTACCATTATTCCATATTTCTCCACCATTGCTCGACTTTTGACAAACAATTCTATCGATCCAACTACCATCTTGGGGATTCGAAAGATGAAAAAAATAAAAATTGTTATTATTGTCAGCAATGAGACAAGGGTCGCCCCAAACACCATTAGTAGAAGATATAAAGCTATGCGTCCAGGTTTTACCACCATCATTTGAATAACAATAATTATTAATATTATACCCACAAACCATTTCATCAGGGTTAAGAGAATTAAGTGTTATTGAAGGTTCATTAGGGGAATTAATTCTTGCAACTTTAACATTAGTATGTTGTGCAAAAACACATATTTTCATCACAAAAAAGAGTATGGTTGTAGCGTATTTCATAAGTTTGAATTTTATATTGTTTTAAAGCAAATTTCAAACAAGAAAATGAGAAAGTCAAGTTTATTTTTATGTTTGGAGTATGTTTAAAAACAACTTTATGTATTTGCTATGAATTGTTCTGGTCAATTTAAAACATTGGGGACTATAATACGATTTGCTAATTATTACTTTCTAAATAATTATCCGTATGAATACCTAATAGGTTTATTATTGTCTGTCATTCCGCTCCGCCAGCTTGCGGAGAAGGAATCCCCCTTCAATTAAAAAGGAGATTCCTCGCTCGTGCCTCACTTCGGAATGACAATTTTTTTTTAATTATCATAATTAGATATATGGACATCTAATTTTCTAAACATCTTAAACTTAGCCAAACCTATTTTTTGCAAAAAAAATGATAAAGAAACCAAAACAACACCAAAACCATATTTCAGGCTTCGAACAAAATTGATTGACGATGCTTCTTTAAAATATTTGGTTGGGCATGAAATCTCGCCTATTTCATAACCAGCAAAAATTATTTGTGCCAAAATTTGATTATCGAAAATAAAATCGTCGGAATTATCATTATAAGTAATTTCTTTTAAGACATTGCTCGAAAAAGCCCTGTAACCTGTATGATACTCAGACAATTTTTGATTCATCATAATGTTTTGAAAGAATGTTAATGCTCGATTTGAAACATATTTATAAAAAGGCATTCCTCCTTTTAAAGCACCTTTGCCTAAAATACGGGAACCAAGAACAACTTTATACACATTGTTTGCAATGAGATAACACATTGATTGAATTAACCTTGGAGTGTACTGATAATCGGGATGAAGCATAACTACTATATCTGCGTTAAGCTCAATTGCCTTGTTGTAACAAGATTTTTGATTTGCTCCATAGCCTTTGTTTACCGAGTGGTTTATTATATTTTTAATACCTAATTTATGGGCAAGCTCAACAGTATTATCGTCACTTTGGTCGTCGCCAAGAATAACATCATCAACAATATTGAAAGGAATCTCTTTATAAGTCTGCTCAAGAGTTTTTTCAGCATTATAAGCAGGCAATACAACAATTATTTTTTTATCGTTAATCATATAATTAGTTAAAAGTTCGTAAAATTGAAAGTTTTAAGTACTGAAATCAATTTATCAATCTTTTAATACCATTTTTAAGTACTGCTACATGAAAATTTAAAAGTAAGCCAAGTTTATAGTTTCCCAACTTTAAATAAGTAAGTAGTTGTGCAGTATGAACATCATTAAGTGCTTCCACTGTTTTTATTTCAATTACTACTTTTTCTTCAACCAATAAATCTATTCTATATCCATGGTCTAGTTTTACTTCTTTATAAACAATGGGCATTGGTTTTTCTTTTTTAACATTTAAGCCTGCTAGTTTTAACTCATATAACAAGCATTCCTGATAAGCAGATTCCAACAAACCCGGACCTAAATGTCTGTGTACTTCAATTGCACAGCCAATAATCTTTTTAGATAATTCATTTTCAATCATAATAATTAATTTTTTCTTTGCGAAGCTCTGTGGAAACTCCGTGGAAAAGCTATGTCACAGAGTTGCACAAAGGAAACTCAAAGTTACACAAAGGTGTTTAATACAACTATATTCAATATTTAAAAACTACTACGAAAC